>NZ_JBSGIP010000018.1:0-101091 GCF_053605105.1 Nocardia sp. NPDC003963 | reverse complement strand
AACCTCAGGAGTCAAACCACCCGGCCCGCTGCGGCACGCTACGGGGAGCTACCCCGACCACGAAACCGCTACCGGAGATATAAGTCGGAACCTCAATCACCGGCGACGGTGACGGCTCGGTGCGGGTTTGGGATTTGGGGACTGGTATCGAACGGTCTGTGCTAGCCGGTCACACCGATACGGTGCGGGCGGTGGCTTGTACTCATCTCGATGGCCGTCCGGTCGCGGTCTCCGGCAGCCGCGACGGCACGGTGCGAGTCTGGGACTTGGAGGCCGGCAGCGAACACTCGGTGCTGGTCGGTCACACCGATACGGTGCGGGCGATTGATTCCGTTCTTCTCGATGGCCGTCCGGTCGCGGTCTCCGGCAGCCATGACAGCACGGTGCGGGTATGGGACCTGGACACGCTACACACCCAGAGGTCGAAAGGCGGCCACACCGACCTTGTTCAGGAGGCCGTCGTGATAGGGCCCCAGGACACGGCGATCCTGGTTACCAGCAGCAGCAACGAGGCACTGCGAATCCGGGACATGGCCACTGGCAACGAACACGCCAAGCTCGCCGGCCACGCTGACGCGATTCGGGCAGTGGCTTGCACGTACCTGGACGACCGGCCCGTTGCTGTCAGCGCCAGTCGCGACCGCACGGTGCGAGTGTGGGATCTGACCACGGGCAGCGAACGCGCTCTGCTGGCGGGCCATACCGATCCAGTGTGGGCGGTGGCTTGTGCTCGTCTCGGTAACCGTCCGGTCGCAGTCACCGGGAGCCGCGACGGCACGGTGAGAGTGTGGGATCTGACCACGGGCAGCGAGCACGCTCTGTTCGCGGGCCATTCCGATCCAGTGTGGGCGATTGCGTGCACCCACACCGACGACCGACCGGTCGTCGTCACTGCCAGCGGAAGTCACGGACAAACGGTACGAGTGTGGGACCTGATCACCGGTACTGAACGTTCTGAACTCGTCGGTCACACCTCCGAAGTGCGGGCACTGGCCTGTATCCAACTCGACGGTCGACCTGTCGCCGTCACCGGCAGCGGCGACGGCGCAGTGCGGGTATGGGACCTGATCAACGGCACCGAACACTCCGAGATCACCGGCCACACCGACGCGGTCCAAGCGGTGGCTTGCACCTACCTCGACGACAAACCCATTGCTGTTACCACCGGCCGCGATAGCACGGTAAGAGTATGGGATCTCGAAGCATCAGCGGAGGTCGCGTTACTGGATGTGCCGAGCCCATCTGCATTTGTTGCGGCTGGCTCCGGCGGACAAATCGTCGTGGGTCTGGGTAACGACATAGCAGTTCTCAAGTTCCGAACTGGATTCTGAGTGGGGTTTCAACAAGATTTGGACATCTGAAGCGAACAGTCGAGCACCGACCTGGCGTTCCCGGCTGCCGCGCGCCATCTCGATACAGGCCGTCCGGTCAATCTGTGTCGCGCTCTGTGGTCTCAGAGGTCGACTACGGCGGAACGGCAGCACAAAATAGCTTGGAAGGATTGCCGTCGCACTGATCTCAGCAGTAGTTCCAGGACTTTCAGTTCATCAGCCCGTCGCTGGGAGCCGGGATGGATCAAACTGATCAAGGTGGCGATTCCGACGTACACCACGCATGCAGCGATTTCTTAACAGAATGCCGCAGCTGGTCTCGCTCTCGGGTATGGCGGGTTGCGAGATGCTGGATTGCTGCCTGCGCAGCAGTGATTATCCGGACTGGTCCACCGAGTGTTCACAGCGTAGCGAGGTCGTCGCTGTGCAAGAGTCACCCCCCATGATCTTGAGACTTCCCTGACTATCCGGTCTCTGGATAGTCAGGGAAGTTCTTCGTCGACTGTCAGCGGCAGGACGGAATCTGCCGCAACGACTGATCTGCGATCACCCACGACAAAGCCCCGAAACCAGCGCCGACCAGGGCTCCGGGGATCGCGCCGACGATGAAGATCGGCAGACCTGCGAGAGCGCCGAGCGCGGCACCGATAGCGGCCCTGACCTCTATGGTGTCGCCCTGCATCATGCACGCGTTGACGAACTCACCGGCCTGGTCGACGGTCACCAGGATCGCCGATGGTTGTGCTGCTGCGGCCTGGTATTCGGGTTCGGGTGCTGCGACTGCTCGGCCGGCGAGGCCGGCAGCTGACGCACTGATCGCTGCGGTGCCGATCAGTGTTGCGAGTGTCCGTTGTCCCCACATGGGTTCTCCTACTTGGTGATGACCCGGCGCTGTTCTGTCGTGTGAGCTTGTGATGCTGTTACTCGCAGGCGATGCCGTCCCCGTCGCTGTCGAGGTGGCGCCCGTAGCCTGGTTGTCCGGCGTGTATGGGTGCTGCCCCGGCTGCGCGGACCGCGTCGCAGTTCTTGTAGGACACCCGCGGCGCAGCTGGTGAGGGCGGTGGGACAGTGGTCGGTTCCGGTGCCTGCTCGGGTACTGCCACTGGAGGTGGTGCAGGCGCGGGCTCGGGTGCTACCGGTGTGACGGCGGCCGGTGGTTGCGTGGCGACGGTCGTCGCCGCGGGCTGCGAGGGTGGTGGCGCGAGGCTGACAGTGGTGCTGCTGGGAGGTGCCGCGGTCACTGATGTCGAAGGTGCCGGCTTCGGTGTGGTTGTTGCGATTTGTGTTGTGGTCGGGGAGGGATCTTCGCCTTCTGCGTTGTCGTCGAGCATCGAGCCGATGACCCCGCACAGCAGAAATGACCCGAACAGGACACCGACGACTATGAGGACGTTGCGGTTTGTGCGTCTTCGTCGCGCGACGTTCAATGCCTGCTGGTCGTGGTATCCCATGGATGACTCCCCTGACTGATGCTGGGCGGAAGCAGCACTCCCGCTGGTCCTTTGAGAGATCGCCACGGGCGTGGTTTGTGTTTCACGGCATGTTTGAAGTATCCAAGAGCGGGTATATGGGCTGTCCTGCCGGTAGCGAGGTAGATGTGTCCGACCGGGTGACTGGCTACCGAGCGTGTGAATGCCGTCCTTCCCGCCTTGCTACCCGGGCGTAGACACTATGATCACCTACAACGGTCGGCTCTCGATGAGATCCAACCCGATCCGGATGCTCTCGCTCCGATCTGCTCGCCTTGTGGCCGCGTGTCTCTCGATGAGTTCCAAGATTGCGCTGCCGCCAATAGCAACTGATCGCTTCGCTTTCCAAGGTGATGTCGCTGCAATCACCGAGGTAGGGACGTCGGCGGACCATGGCATCTGCAGGGGCCTCGGATGGGATGTTGCAAACATTGGCCGACGACTTCTCCGCCGAGTCCTTGCCGCTGTATCGGAACTTCCGCCGCCGAGCTGGTATTCTTGTGGTGGGAGAGTCAGCGGGCAGGCGTGAAAGCGGTGCCCTATGCTCAATTTATCCACTGTGTCGACCTTTCGAATGCAGGCGGCCCAGGCGCGCATCCACATCGTCGGTGACCGCAATGACCGTCGGTGCATCCGAACACCCAGTGACCGAACCGGCACTCCACACGAGCACCCAAACGGCGGGGTCTCCGTGATCGCTGACCCGCCAGCCCACTCGGGTAGCAATCTCACGACAAGGCCGCAGCGGGAAACCGGGAATCCGCTGATCGGACGATCAATCTGGTTGTTTCCGCTGTCGGTGCTCGCCGCCCTGTCCACGTCTGCTTGAGGGAATCCGGCATGAGCATGGCGGACGAATTCTTCGGCGGCCTCTACTCCGAACCCACCCCAACAGCACCGGTATCCGACAGTCTCGTTACCGAGTTCGCGTTCCCCGACACCTTCGACGACAACGCCCGCTCCGACCTACACTGCTCGATGACCGCAATGGACAACCGGGGCCGGCTCGCCGCCCGCGCCACCGTCCGCCACCTGAACTGGCCATCAGGGCAAACGGTATCGATGGGCCTAAAGGACGGTGTCATCGTGATCCGTCGCGCACCTCGAGGCCACCAGTTACCGGCCTCCGGGTTCGTAGTCCTACCGTCACGCATCAGGAACCGGTGCGGTCTGTACCCGGGCGACCGGGTCCTGGTCGTCGCCTCATCGAGCGTGGAGATACTCGCGGTTCTGCCGCCGCGGATCCTGGCCGCGGCCGTTCTAGCCCACTGCCCTGAGCTGCGGGGGAGCGAGTCATGAAGGACAACACCCTCACTGCGTTACGCAAAACCCTCACCCGCAAGACAGCGACCCCCCTGCACGCACTCGCCCCGCCTGAAGCGACGTTCGACGACTTCATCCCGCACATACTGGCCACCGAATCCCCAGTCCAACACGATTACTACGGCACTTATTGGCGGCTCCTGCTCGCCGAATGGGGCCCTCGAAACCTGTCCGAACCGACGCCCACCGAGATCCTGCAACTGATGAACCGGTACAAAGCCGGCGCGATCATCCGGTCGAACTGGCGTGGTGGCAGTGCCGCGACCCGTAACCTCCTGCACGGAATCCGGCGCCTCTACCGGCTCGCCGAACTCGACGGCCTCATCACCCCCGCCGCCAACCCCGCCACCAAAGTGCCGATGCCACCCAAGCTGGAAAGCACGCGTCACGCCCTGACCCCGCACCAGGTCGCCGAACTCGGCCGCATTGCTATCGAAACCGGCAACGACCCCGAACTCGACGCACTCATCGTGCGCCTGCACATCGAAACCGCCTGCCGCCGCCACGCAGCACTCGCACTACGAGTCGACGACCTCAGCGATGACGACTCCACTGTCTTACTCCACCACAAAGGTGGCGTCGACGCCTGGCACCCCATCACACCCCTACTCATGACCCGCTTACTCGACCACGTCGCCCACCGCGGCGCAGCCTCCGCACCGGCCCGACATCAGGTTCTACGCACCCGCAACGGCAAACCCATCACCGACCGCCGCTACGACAACCTGCACAACCGATTCCACCACCACCTCGCCTGGGCCGACGCCAAAGGCGTCACCGTGCACTGGCTGCGGCACACCACCCTGACCTACGTCGAACGTCACTACGGCGAAGCCATCGCCCGCCGCTATGCCGCCCACAAGAACCCAGGCTTATCGGCCACACCGATCTACACCACAGCATCTCTGCCCGAATGTGCCGAAGCGCTCTCGGCGCTGACCGGGCAACCACACCCCCTCGCCCGCAACAACCCTGCGAACCTGAGGGAGTCCATGACCTGACCAGGAACAACAACATCCGTGTACTCTGGCCGCATGCACACCGAACCCCGGTGCAGCTGCTGCGATTCCAGTGTTCTGATCCCCCTCCGGACACTTTTTCGGCACTCTGACCTGCGATTATGTTTAAGATCCATAACTGTCTTCATGGCATATTCGCAGGTCAGATTGGCCGGTGGGGGTTCATGTCCGATCCGGACACCTTTTCGTGGCATTTCTGCCCTGGCAATTGTGTAGTTGCACCGGCGTCCACACCACCGCGACCATCGCCGAAGTCACCATCGCCCTTGCGCATCTCACCGGCTGGCGCGTCAGGGCCAGGACGAAGCGCGGCCGCGGAGCCCGGTCCGGCGAGTAGGGACCGCGCTGCGGCGGTTGGGTCGAAGCCGCATCGCCGGGCGCAGGGACAGGGACCTGAACCAATCGAAGATGCTGCTCGTAGGTAGGAGTGTCGATGCTTCCTTCGGCTCGGCCGAGTGCTTGCCGGCGTCGCAGAGACCAGTAGACGCCGCCTTGAGTGGGGTCAGGGGTTCGAGTCCCCTATGCCCCCATCCAAGACCCCAGGTTTAGTCCCGGTCTAGCACCGGGCCTGACCTGTTTTCTCTTGATCCAACCCCACGTCTACCTGCGGTTTGGCCCCGGAAATGGTGTTGATGACGGTTCTGCCGTCGTGCTGCCAACGAAACAGTTGGACCGGATCCGGTGTATGTCCGCGACGGGGAGTCATTGTGGCAGGTCGGGTAGATCGGCTTTGAGCGGATCAGAGCCTATCGAGCTGCCAGCTTGATAGGCATGGAGAGTGGTGTACGGACAGCCGTCAACGACCGTGCCAATCGCCAAGGGGAGCATCGCACCGCCGCGCATGCTCGCGTATGTCC
Source organism: Nocardia sp. NPDC003963 (assembly GCF_053605105.1). Taxonomy (NCBI): domain Bacteria; kingdom Bacillati; phylum Actinomycetota; class Actinomycetes; order Mycobacteriales; family Nocardiaceae; genus Nocardia; species Nocardia sp. NPDC003963. The sequence continues at coordinate 95,092 of NZ_JBSGIP010000018.1, read as the reverse complement.
GGCGCTAGGTAGCGGCGACCGGCTTGATCTGTTGCGTCGACTGCCAGTGTTCATGGGAGTTATGGGTTTCGATTCCATTGGGCGCGGGCGTGCGCTAGTGGGCAAGAGTTGAGTCAAGGGCGTAATGGTTCCACTGACCATTCGGCTCGCGCGAGAAGTTCATCGAAGGTGACCAATTCGGGGTCTTTGAGATTGTTGCGAAGGAGCTGGAATGACCGGATCTTGTCTCTGTGGTGCCCTCCGTCTTTGCTGAGGAACTCGTCGAGCTGTCCGATTATCAAGAACGAGCGGGGGTTCAGCAGATAGGTGTAGTCGCCAGCGATTTCGGTGCCATCAGTGGCAGTGCTGTGCAATCGCTCGCCGATAGCGTGTACCGCTAGGTGTACGGTGCCGTGCACTTGAGCTATGCCTCCGGACAACTCGGCGGACAGTGCCCAACACCCGGAGCGGTGTTCGCGAGTGAGCAGGGGAGTCTTGTGGGTCTTGATTTCGGCGAATACCAACGATTTGACCCGGCCAGTGGTCCGTAGGAGCGCATCAGTTCGCTTGCCCGCCCCGGTGATCGATGCACCGGCGACCACTTGCTCCAATTTTTCGCGGTCCCACGAGGTCAGCAATTGTCCGGCCAACGACACACCAAAGATCCAGGGGTTGTCTTCGAAGAAGTGCTGCCACACCTGTTCCGGTCCTCGGCCTCTGGACTCGGTCACTTCCTTATCGAAGAACTCGTCATCTTCCAGCATGCGTCGAAATCGTTCGACCTGACGCCTGCGGTGGGCCATCGCCACCAAGTCGCGCGCAGCGTCGTCATCGGCTATCAGTTGCCGAAATCGCTCGGGATCGGCTCTGTATGTGGCGAGTAGCGTCGCCTCCTCGTCAGTAGTGGAACCGGGCACAGTGTTTCTGGTTGGCGAGGCGTTTCCCGAGTCGGCTTGCGTCGTGTTCGAGGCAATGTCCGCGTGTTCTGTGGTTGCCCGGAGAGTTAGATGCATCCGCGGTGCTGTGTTGAACGGATCGGGTTCACCCGCGAAAAGGTGTATACCCTGAAGCTGACGTAGCCGAAATACGGGCACGGTCTGGCTTCGAATTGTTGATCGTTCCGCCGTGCGGCGAGTTAGCCTGTCGGAGGCCGAACTTCTAGCCCTTCTTGTGCCTGCATCGGCTACTCGTTCGACTGGATTAGCCTGGTCCACTGCAAATTCGCCAACATACAGGCACTCGCTCCCTCGAACCTCGAATACATGAAGGGGGATCCCCCTTCGGATATGGTTGACTAGAACCACGTTCTCAGATGCGACGCTGTTCCACATCCCGATGGTGGCAGGTTTGCCGGGAACGAGGAGCGTATTCTCGACCCATCTCGGCGCGAGGGCTGCGGGATCTGCTGCGCGTTTTACGAAAAGGAACACGTTACGGGGTCGGGCGCAAACTGCCAGTGGTCCTGACGTTCCGCCGTAGACGCTCTGTAACTCAGAGCGGGAGACGACTGAGCCGGGAGTTATATTCAGTGCAAGCGGCCACTCGGAGGGCGCTTTCGATTCTTCGGCCAATTGTTCAAGAGCTCGCCATTTGTCATCGGTGAGTTCCAGGGCTTCGATTGGGCGCCGGTATCTACGGGCTGCGGCTTGCGCCTGTTTGACGAGTCCAAAGAGTGCTGCTGAGCGCAGGGACTTGCCCATGAGCGGCTTGGTTAGAAGTAGGGTGCCGAAGTCGATCGTTATCAACGACACCGCTGGCTCGCTTTTCGGCACGGTTGAGTGTCCGAGAGTTGAGCGACACAGCTCGTCGAATGACGGTTCGCCCTTAGGAGTCGACATCGTAATGCGACCGATCGCGACGATCCCGCTCCCGATACCCTTTGCGCTGCTCCGCCACAGGACGACGGCGTCGCCGACCGCGGCAGTCAGTGGAGCCGTGAAAGATCTCGCGTCTTGCCAGTTGTCGGACAGGTTCACCCTCTCGGACATCGGAGACCGGTCGCTGGCGATTATGAGCCACCGGCGAGTCATCGCTTGCGGAACGTTCGGATGGCATGTGGAAAGCGACCCGCGAGTGGGGGGCCCTCCGCGCGCAGGGCGCCACTGGAAGCCGCATGGATAAACGCACCGCTCCGACCTGAGCGCGGACAATCAAATAAACTGCAATGCAAAATATCTCCTTGAGAAGTCGATCGGGCCCTATCCGACCAGGGGGAGCCCATCGTGCCCGAAGGCACCGACACGGTCGGATCACCGTAAGGGCGATCTGTCCGCATAGCGTCCACAGGATCAGTGGCACGACCAAGTGCGTGTTCGTCCGAGCTGTACCGTGAAGAGTCCGGAATGGTCCCGGAGCCACTCGGCGTCGATGCTCGACCCGGAGTGTCCGGGCGCATGCCCGAGCACGGATCCCTGTAGCTGTCAGCAAGTTTGCCTGAGCTCGCGCATCGACCAGGTCAAGTTGCTAGTTTTGACTGGAGTTATGGTCCGGTAGTCGCGCTCCGGGTGACTGCTTCGGGAGCTTCACTTCGGTGTGTTGAGGGTGGCTGCGGTGCGGTGGTTCGGCCCGACTTACCAGGGCATCTGCATCCCGAAGGCGGCCCTTACCGGAGGACGGGCGCACAGTGAAGGGACGGAAGCTCAGAAAGGCCTGGGCCTCGCCAATGCTGCGTCAGGCCCATTGTCGTGTTGTACGAATGCGCGCTGAAGGTTACTGAGGGCTACTGAACCGGTTGACAGGGCCGTGGCCCTGGTGCCGCTGTGCTGGGCGGCCCGTGCGGCGTTCTTCGCGCTGGCCGGTACCGCCTGGGGTCGATCGGCGGCTCCACTCGCGGTCATGGACCGTCTGATCGGTTCGGCTCCACTCGGATCCTGCAGTAGGTCAGGCATCCTCTTGCTGGTCGATTCTCTCGGCACCCTCTACTTCCAGTTCTGCCGAGGGGCTCCACCTCTGTAGTAGTCCGCCGTTGTGTTCGGTCAGTTCGGCGAAGTTTCGGAGTTTGGACCAGTTCTCGTAGTCGCCGATGACTATCAGGCAGCGGCGGGCGCGGGTGATGGCGACGTTGAGGAGGTTCGGGGTGGCGGCGGCCCAGGAGCGGGCGCGGCGCTGGTCGGTGGCGGTGCCCAGGATCATGATGACGATGTCGGCTTCTTTGCCCTGGGTGGTGTGGATGGTGCCGCAGCGGGAGGGTGGGATGGTGAAGTTGTTTTTCCGGAGGTAGCGGGAGGTTTCGGTGACAACTTCGCGGAAGGGGCTGACTATGAATATCGAGTCGGCGAGTCGGCGTCGGGCTTCGGTTTGCTGTTGCTGCGGGTCCTGCGCCCAGGCGGGTAGCCGATCGGGGTCGGTTGATTCTTCTCGGATGCGGGCTAGTTCTTCGATCATCGATTCCGATATCCGGGCATAGAGCTTTTCCAGCACTGATACCAGCTGTTTGCCTTCCTCCGGGTTCCATTTGCGACCGTCTGCGGGGGCGGGGATGTCGATCCAGAGGTTGTTGCGGGCGAGTGGGAATGTGGTGCGGTCGTTGACGCCGTTGACCATCATTCCGTCGTAGGCGATGGCGTTGCTGACTTCGAACATCAGTTGATCGCAGCGTCGGTGCACCCGCAGAGGTGAACCGATCCAGATGTTTTCGAGTTCGTCGAGGCCGGGTAGCCAGGTGCCCAGTGGTGTGACCCGGTCGGCCAGGGACTGCACCGAAGTCGATTGCGGTGCCCAGCGGATATCGACGTCGAAGTGGTTTGCCAGGAGTTTCTGGCCGGGCATCGGGAGTGTCACCACCGGTTCCAGCTGTCGTGGATCTCCGACGATCACGGCCCGGCGGCTACGCCACAGGCCACCGACCGCGGCTTGTGGTGTGGCCTGGCCTGCTTCGTCGATAACCAGCCAGCCGATGCTTTCCCGGCCTACTCCGGCGAACATGGTCGGCAGGGAAGCGAAGGTTGTCGATACGGCCGGAACGACGAAGAACAGCATCTGCCAGCCGGCCAGGAGTGTGTCTTCCGGAAGGTTGTTCGGGGCGTCTCCGCGGATGATGTCGGTGACGGCGCGCATGTTCCGCCAAACCAGATCGGGTTCGGCGAACAGCGTTGCCCGGTGCAGGTCGAGCGCGGAAAGTAGAACTTCCGAACGGGCTCGAGCGAACTCAGGGTCCATCCACGGTGCCGTCTGTTCGCGTGTCTCCATTGCGGAGCGGTCTTCCGGTGCGGCTGTCCACTCCGGTCCGGGGACGTGGCCCGGACGGCGAAGGCGCTTCTGTTCCAGCTCGGCTGCCGCGTGCTGCAGCTCCATGACGCGGGTTTGTACCATGTTCTCTGCTTCAGCGGTTTTCGCCTCGCCTCGCTGCAGCTCTCGCTCGCAGTCCTGCACCTGCTGCCGAGCAATGGCTGTCCGCTCCTCCGACAGTGCCGCCTGTTCAACGGCAGTGCTCAGCGCGATCTCGCGTTCTTCCTGCTCCGACCAGGTGGCCTGCACGCCTTCCCCCGATTGCCGCACTGCTTCCTGATACGCCGTGTGGTCGCGCTGCCACTGCTGGTCGGCGGCTCGTACGAAGAGCCGCTTCCACCAGGCGGGCCGTTCTCCGGCATGGTGGCGGCAGCGCTCTTCTGCCAGTGTGAGTTGTCCCTCGGCCCTGCGGACTGTCACCTCCACGGTGGCCAGCGCACCACGCCGGTCGGCAACTGCTGCCAGGTTTCGAGAATGAGCATCATTGTGCGCCGCCAGCGAGCCCCGCAGTTCGTCTCGTCGGGTTTCGAGCAGCCCGCACTCGCTCCGCCAAGCGGTCACTCCTGCACGGAGGTCGGTAAGAATATCGTCTTCACCAGTGCACATCTGGTAGAGGTCGGCGACGGCCTCGCGTTCGGTTCTCAGTCGCTCTACTTCGGCCACCGCCTCCCGGTATCGCTGCTTGGCCTCGCGCCAGGAGCATTTTCGTTCGGCGGCCGAGTTGGATCCGTCGATGTACTCCCTCAGGGTGGGGTGAAGTCCCTGTTCCTTGCCCCACCAGAAACGTTCGACGAAACCCACGCGGTTGGGTCGCTTGCCCAGTCGTGCGGCTACCGCGCCCCAGCACGGTTCGCCGGCGAGTAGTGTGGCTGCACCGGAGAGGTAATCGGCGTCCGGGAACGATTCAGTGTCGATCGATGCCTCGGTGGGCACTTCCAGCGTGATGTTCTCGACAGCACCGTTGTTCGAGGAGGCGATCACGATCTCGAAACCGGTCAGTTCCTCGATGAGCGGAACGATCCTGCGGTGATACTGGGGCTTCTCAGGGTCTTGCCATTTCACCGCTTCCGAGTCGGGACGGAAGGCTGATCGAGGGTCCGGGAGCCCGGCGAGTACTTCTGCACGCTGGACGACGATCGCCGCGATCAGGTCCCTGAGCAGTGTCGTCTTACCGGTTCCCGGGGGACCGTTGACCGCGTACAGGCCGCGGGCATCCGGGGCGGAGAGCTTGCGCATGATGTTGTTGATGGCGAACTGCTGGCTCGAAACCAGCGGCCGATCGGGTCGACCCGGCCAACGCCCGTCCGGCGTGACGGCCGGGTGCAGGTCCTGTAGCACCCGGGCTGGATCTTCTCGTACATCCAGCCGTTGAAAAGATTCTGCGGTTACGTCGGAAGCCAAGTAGTCCAGTACGGCCTGCCCTGCGTTGCCCGACAGCAATTCGTCGGCCACCCGATTCAAGTCTTCGGCGTAGAAGCTGTTGATCAGTTCGTCGCTGGACACCTCGTCCGCATGACGAAGCGACACTTGATACGGCTTGATCCAGATATCGTCCGGCTCCAATGTCTCGTCCACACCGAGCTGTTCGGATACCCACCGGGTGAGGGCGACCAGGTCGACGAGTTCGAGAGACTTTCTGCCCAGCGCTTCCTGGGCCGATGCACCGGTATCTTCCGAGGTCGAAGCTTCTTCGCCCTCGTCGGGGTTCTGACCGATGCGGTCCCGCCGGGCCTCCAGGGAGCTGACAGCATCAGCGGACACCGAACCCGCCATCGATTCCGCGATCGTGGCAGCGTTATTGCCGAGATGTGATTCCACAGCAGACCCGATCAGGCCGGGTAGCGCGGTGATACCGCCGGTTGCGACATCGATCGCCACACGGGCGCCCAGGCCGGCGATCAAGCGAGCGGCTCGGCTACCCCGAGATTCGACGGAACCCGACGAGTCGATACGTACCCGCCCGTCACCGATGTCGAACAGGACATGCAGGATTCGCTTTTCCTCCGCCTCGAAGCCATCGAGCCAGTCATCAGCATCCGGTCCCGGTGTGCCGACGGTCCGGCCTACAGCCCAGGCACACGACGACAAGGTCACGCTGTCCTTGAACAGCTTGCCGTTCTCGTCGAGGGTCAGACTCAGCAACGCTCCATCGCCGCGGACGCGCCCGCCCGGATCGTGCTCCTGTTCCGCCGGGGCCAGAATCGATCCGAGTGCCGTACGGACTCGCTCCACCTCGAATATTCCGGCGTAGACGGTGTAACGCCACACCTTGTTCCCACTGGGAGGTCGCTGCTCCCTGGCCCACGGCAGTTGCTGCCCCGGGGAGGCTTTCACTGTGTCCTTGCCGTACCCGGGACGCTCGATTCCCGACGGTGGGCTGAAGTACTCCACAGACCGCCAGTACTGGAGAATCTGAGCTTGCCGAAGAGCTTCCTCATTGCCGCGAACCATGACACCCACCCTGTCGTCGCCGGAACTCCCTCCAGCGTATAAGACGAGAAGCATTGGGGGAGCGGCTTTTACCGCACACGACGACGTGTTGACGATAGTCGGCAGTCCTTCCGGGAAGGCGGACGGTGGTATCGCCGTCCGAGGAGCGCACCGCAGAGCTGACGATCAGGCAGCTGCGGGAGGTCGGCTTGTATGGGCGAGCGTTCGACACGTTGGCGACGCAGTCGGTGACCGGCCGCGGCGCGCGGGAGTTGATCGCTGCTTCGATTCCGTGTCGGTCAGCGGCTTGATTCCACCGAACCACGCCGCCCACTGCTCGTCGCGCTCTCGATCGGCGTTCGCTTCGCTGTCGACGAGCGCCTCGTAAGTGGGGATCGGGTGAAGTTCCATGTGAACGTTGGACGCGCTCCCGAAGCTCCTTATTCAGGGGCAGTCGTCCGGGCGGGGCGGCATGTGAATCGTGTCGTCCTCGATCCCCTCGGCTAACTATCGATTGCAGGTGTGTGTTCTGTGTTCGCCGAGGACTCCGTCGATTGGGCGCGATATCCAACCCGACGACCTGCTGAGGCCCCAGAGGGTCTCCGTGTGGTGGCATTCGATGGACGCGGACTCGGCCCAGGCATTGGGGCGCGGTGCAGCGGCCGGGCTTCGCGACCCTGCCGCGAATGATGTACACCGGCCGTCTGCTCGAACCCATGTTGAAATGGTGCCGCGCGCTGATCGGGTCAGCTCACTGCCTTCTCACGGCGGGCGCGCACCCCCAACCAGGACGCCGTTCCGATAACCGCCACCACGCAGACACCGACCGCGATCAACACGATACGACGGCCAGCATGCGCTTTCTCACATGCCTCACCGGCGTCGATCCCGGACTGCCAGTTGGCCTGCATCTCGTCCAGCGCGCTCGTTACCGCACTGGTCGTGTCACCCTTCCAGATAGCCGCTTTATCGAGTTCCGGACGGGCCGCGTACGGGGAGCTGTAGGTCCATGAATCTCCACTCGCAAAGATGGTGCCGCAGTTCCCCTCATAGGCAGGGCCTTCGACATTCATGGTTGTAAATAGCAGCGGGGAGGCTGTAACTATTACAATGAACGCGATGAGCGCGAGAATGATGGGCGCGTTTCTCATGGATTCTCCTGTGCGGGTTCCTCTGGGTGAAATGATGATGCGCGGCAGAGCGCTTCTGCAGCTGCCGCGCAACCAGCGGGGTGACTATTGCAGCGCGACCTGCGCGCCACCGGAGAACGCTGAGTCATGGAACTCGATCGCCGTGGGTACCGCGTCCTTGGCGATGTCGAACACGAGCACCACATCGATCTTGTTACCGGGGTTGATCTCACCACTGTGCGCACCCGGTTCATTCACATAGGCTTCAGCGACCGTGTCGTTGGCGAACTCGCGGCCCTGCCGGTCGATCAGAGTCTGATTCTGCCCGAAGTAGTACTGGGCTTGGTTCGCGATGTTCGTGACCGTCACATGCACCAGAACGAACTGGCCTTGCGCCTCCCGCTGAACCAAGCTCGACCAGGACACGGCTTCCTGGCCTTGCTCCAGCTTCGTCACCTGGAATTCGAACTTCCCGTCCCGGACCGGTGAGCCGGCCGGCGCGATATCGGAATCGGTGTCGGGTGACACCGCGGCGGCACCGTCTTCGAACCCCTCGGATGCCGAGGAGGCTACTTCGTCACTGTTGGCGACGAGGGCGACGCAGCCACCGAAACCGCACAGCAGGAACACGGCTGGGATCAGCAGCAACCACGGCCACACGGCCTTCTTCTTCCGCGGCGGTTGCGGGTAGTGGCCGTACGGCTGCTGAGGCTGAGATGGGTAAGGCTGGTTGGTCAACGTATCCCCTCAATGTTGTGCGCGCAGTTACGGTCCCGGCGAATATGAATCCGTCAATACGTGTGGCGTGTTACATAGTTTGAGGAGATCCATTCGGGGAATGGCTGCTGTCGATCAACGTGCACGGTGGCGCATCAGTGCTATGAACGACACCGGTGCCGGCGACAATGTCGGCGGCGCACCCCACACTCCGCGCGGCCATCGAACAGCCCTAGGAGCAAGGTGAGAGTCGCCGGTACCTGCACTGTGCGGATTGTTGCTTGAAGGTGTCTGTAAAGCGATGGCAGTTGCGCGAGAAGCACTATCAAGCATTCTGGAAGTCGGCGATCCGAACGGAGCTGGAACACGTGGCAGTGGATGCGCCGCGCAGCAGAAGGAGCGTTCCGTCCTGGGTCCGGTGGGGGAGTGGGCCGGGTATGGCCTCACGGCAGCGTACCCGGTGAGACCGCTTTCAACCTTGTTGGATTTCGCGGGCCGCGCTGAATTCGGGCCATTGCCAGCAACTTCGGGCCATGGTGAAAGGTTCGATGGAGCCGGCGGTGACATCACCCCGAAACCCCGGTTCCAGAGTGATGATACTCAGATATGCGCATTAAGCCATAGAAACTGGTTGGTGATGGTCTTGCTGATATGTCGGTCGATGGCTGGTGCTCAGCCTAGGGTCCACTGGTGATGGCTATCGGGCGGCGATGTGGTTCGCAAGCTGGTCGGCGGCGCTGCGAGGTTCGCGGCCGAGGAGGGGCGATCACCCCTGTCTGTTGCCAGAGGCCGAGCAGGTGGTCGCAGGTTGCCGAACATGCCGTAGCGCAACGCGGTCCAGGCGACTCCCGAATCGGCGAGGATCGTGCGGTAGCGGTGCGGGTATTACGCTGTCGGGGGCGGCGCCGTGTTGGCTGGTGTAGAGGATCCGCTGGGCGCCGGCGGCGCCGGCGGCCTCGGTCGCGTTGCGGTGCAGGCCGACATATCGGCGGTGGTGTCGTTGCCGGACACCAGCAGCACCTGCTCGGCGCCCGCGAACGACTCGACCAGTGCGGCCGGGTCCTCGTAGGAGCCCTGTCGTACGCACACACCGCAGGACGCGAGGCGCTCGGGTCGAGGTCTGGCGCAAGCGCGTATGTCCTCTTCGAGGTGCAGACCGCCATGCTGCCGTCGGTGGGCGGCCGATTTGCCCAGTACTGGTGTCTGGGCGCTGGTCTGAGCAAGTAGGCCTGGCCGTATCCATCCGGACGCGGTCATCAAGCAGGGAATCGTTTTCGTCGGTGGTCTGGGCGGTGGCGGGTCAGGCGCAGTTACTGTGCCGGAGAATGTAGCGATCCGGCGGGTTCGGTTAGTGGAGGTGTGAAGAGTGGCGCGCAAGGTTGTGGTGACCGTGATCGACGATCTGGATGGCGCGTCAGCGGCCGCTGAGACCGTGTCGTTCGGCATCGATGGGGTGGGCTATGAGATCGACCTGTCTGAGACGAATGCGCGGGAACTCCGTGCTGGCCTCGACAAGTGGATCCCGTTTGCGCGCAGGGTCGGAGGACGAAGTCGAGTCAAGGGTGCTTCAGTCGGTCGGCAGAAGGACGCGAAGGCTGTGCGGGAGTGGGGGCGGCGAAATGGGTATGACGTGCCTGACCGTGGCCGGATCTCCTCTGCGGTGATGCAGGCATACCAGCGGGCGGCAAACTGACGCTGGCGCTCCCAGACCGCCGGGTGGCTGCGAATACTGTCATCGGGACAGCGAAGCGTTCTGGTGGACTGCGTGGAGGTAGACCCACTGGCCGCGGCCATGAACGGTTGTTGAGGAAGACGTTAGCGAGGTCTTTGTCCGCGGAGCAATCTGATGTCTCGGTTGGAGGTCTGAACTCGCTACAACAATTCGAGGTATGGAAGGCTTAGGTTGTGTATCTTAACTGCATACACATCTGCTGATATCCCGTAAGAGGTAGAAACTACTTCGGGGCAGGCTAGGACATCGTCACAGCACAGAGATCGTACTGATTCCATGATGTCGGTCAAATGGAAATTTCCGTCCCCCGGAGGTAGTCGACTGGTGGAGCTCTCATTCCATACATCGACGGCCGGAATCATGGGACCGTCCGATATCTGCACACTGCTGAAACATCCTGGAGGGAGTGAGTGGAGGTGTTCGGGTAATCCTCCGACGCGTGCGTAGTGCCACGTGTCAAAAACAATACCAGTATGATGGCTACCGCTAGCTTGAATTATTTGAAGTGCTTCCCGCGGCGTCTTGATGGCGCTGAACGGCATCGGCTCCAATTGAGTACGTGCGCCTATGTTTTCGGTCAATCCGCAGATGAACGCAAGTCTGTCTACAAGCTCGTTGAAACTACGGGAGCATCCCGAGAGTTCAACTGCGGAAATCGTTTGGGCGCCAACCGAGTGCGCAAGCCCTAGGCATTCATCCAGGGTATAGGCATCGAACGTCGCAGCGACGGCGTGCTGGTCTCCGCTGCGCCGTCCAACCGAACGCCCTGTGCCGGCACCACCGGGCAGCCAAGCGGTCACGGGATCCAGACACGACAGCCTTATTCCAAGGTCATCCGCAAGCTGCCGCAGCGGAACTGATCGCTTCTCGGTAGTTCCTGGTGGCCCGAAGTCCATGGGGGCAACTGACAAATCGGAGTAACCGGCTGCTGCTGCGATCTTGATGCGGTCTTGTAATAGAGTGCCGACCAGACTGCCGCTCCAGAGAATCACGTCGCCGGAAACTTCGTATCGGCTGTGATACCGGTGATCTTCTCGATCAGAATTCTCCGGGTGCTGTACGGGGCCCACCGGCCGAGGGCCGCCATGAGTTTGTCGTCCGGGCCTATGCGAGTTCGCAATTTCCGCTTGCCAAGCTCCAGCGCATCGCAGATTTCCCTTGTCGCTTTGTCGGCAGATCGGGCCTTGCCGCCCAGCTTCTCCATCCTGGGCAACGCGAGGGCTGCGAGGTCGGAATAAGCACTGGATTCGTCGATCATCAACTCGACATTACTGCCGAAATTCGTGTCGTGATTGCCTGGTTGGATGATCTTGACATCCAAGTTGAACGGCGCCAGCTCGATCTCCAGTGCCTCCGCCCAGCCTTCGAGTGCCCATTTGGCCGCCGCGTATATCGAGTACATCGGATGAGCAATATTGACAGCATTCGAGCTTATGACTGCGATAGTCCCACTGCGGCGCTCGCGCATCGACGGGAGGAGCTTTTGTGTGATATCCAGAGCGCCAAAGAAGTTCGTATCGAATAGGTGGCGAATCTTGGCCGGAGGGATATCTTCGAAGAAGGATGCAGTTGTGTAGCCTGCGCAGTGCAGTATCATGTCCGGTCCTGAAGGGGCTGCGGACAATAGATGTTTCACACCGCTCTGCCGGGACGACTCGCTCGTAACATCTAGTTCTATCACGCTGATTGCGTCGGGCTCCACGCCAGAAGCGTCGGCCAGATGCCGCACGTACCCTGATTTCGAGGTGTCCCGCATCGAGGCGAACACATGCCAGCCACGTCTTGCGAGTTCAACTCCGGCCTTGGCTCCGAAACCGCTCGATGCGCCGGTGATCAGTACTGACCGCACAGTGTTTGTCCTCCTTGTAGCATGAACCCCGCGCCAGGCCTTATTGAAGCAAGCGCTTGCTTTAAGCCTGACAGTGATCTAGGACACTGTCAATTTCGACCTCATCCCGGAAGGAGGGTCGGCGGCTCGTCGTCCGTGCCTGCAGAGGTCGCTTTTGGCATGGCTCGGCGCAGGGGAGCGGGCTGTTGACGCGGCGCAAAAGGTCGTGGTCACGGTAGTCGAATACCTTGTTTTGTCCGTTCGCGCATAATCAATTGCGCGCACGAGGGGATAATATTGAGTTACCTTACCCTCGCAAGTCCCGTTGCCGATCAACATTATTCTTCGATTTTATGCATCCGGACAGTGGCGCCGCTTTGATGGCGCGTGATGTGTTACTGGCGCAGATGGAGGACCAGCTCTTCGGGTCCGTAGGTTGCGGCTGCGGGGTGGGACATCGACACGGGTCCAACGATGCTCGATCCGGGGAAATCTTCAGCTAGTACTTCGAGGGCTACCTGCATCTCTGTGCGGGCGAGCAGTCGTCCGAGGCAGAGTCGGTGCCCACGTCCGAATGTCTGGTGGTGAGCTGAGTTCGGGCGCTCGAGCCAGAACACGTCGGGATCTTCGAATACGTCTGGATCCCGGTTTGCTGCGGGGATATTTATCGAAATTGCGTCGCCTAAGGCGAATTCGATATCGTTGATCTCGAAACTTTTCGTCACTCGCCGCAGTGCGGTATGCAGCGACGGGGCAAATCGCATGCTCTCTTCCACGGCGTTTGGAATGAGTGCGGGGTTCTCGACCACGAGCGACCATCGGCTACGGTCCTGCATCAGCAGTAGAACGGCCCAGGCCAGTTGGAGGCGCGTCGTGTCATGGCCCGCGAAGAGCATGTTCACCAGGGCGCCGAACATCTCGCCTTCGCTAATGCTGTAGCCGTCCGAGACGCTTTCCTCCGCAGCTTCTATCAGCGCGGTGACAAAGTCCTGGCGAGGGCTACGCCGACGATCGTCGACCAGTTCGGTGAAGTAGTTGTGCAGGCCGACGAGTGCTGCCTCGATTTCTGCGGAGTGCGCCCCGATGGGATTGTGGGACAGTAGCGCGAGGGTCACGGTCCAATCCTGGAAGCGATCGATATCGGCAATTGGAATCCCGATGAGACGGCACACCATTCCGATCGGGTATTTATCGGTGAAACCCCCGACGAAATCAAGGAACTCGCCATCGACATTATGGCTGATTAGTTCCCGTGCGGCATTCCGCATCCGGTCTCGCAGCTCGTGGACACGCCTGCCCGTGAATGCGGATTGCAGTACTTTGCGGACTGCGTCATGGCGTACCCATGGCATCAGTGGCAGCATCCCCTCGGCTGCATACCTGAGTATGATGGTCGGCGCATCCTGGGCTGCGTAGTAATCGGCGCCGATGCCGTCGAGGTGGTCTCGGTCGGTCAGCAAGGTGGCGGCTGCTTTCCAGGACAATACTTCGTATCCGCGGACCGATCTGGCGATCCAATGCTTGCCGCGAACAGCTTGAACAGCCTCGTATGGGGATTGCTGGTAGGTGGTGTCTTCGAAGTCGAGGACGGGAATTGTGAGGAGTTCTGCCGCTTTCGAGGTCATTGGCACTCACTTCGTCGATTAGTTGAAGGTTGTTCCTGCGCCGGTCTTTCTTGGAGACCCGCTGCCGGGCGCCGGCGCAGGAACCTGTCCAGAGCGTACATTAGCAAGCGATTGTTCAAGTATATTTTCCGGATTCCAGACCGGAGGGATGCTGAGGGCATTGTCGCCGAGGCGCTGCGCTCGGCACACAGGGAAAGCGGGTGCGACCACGCCGCACCCGCTTCCCTGGTGTGCAGGCAAGTTCGGATGTCGGCCGCTGCCTGGGCAGAGCTCCAAGCGTTCGCGTTATCGCCTCGCCCGGCGATGTTAGTCGGCGATCTTCTTGACTTGCCTTGTGCCCGCGGGCTCTCGAAGGGACGAGTCGGTGCGCGGGGTTGTGCGCCGGACCAGCAGCGAGGATGCCACGGCCACCACAGCCAGAGCGATGCCCGATAGGAAGGCAGATCGAATGCCGAATGCCGAGGCAGCGATGTGGTCGGCCCCCGTGGCCAGGTGATCGGCCGACGCGCTGGTCATGATACTGACGAATATGGCAGTGCCCGCCGCGCCTGCGAGTTGTTGCAAGGTATTGATGATTGCGCTGCCATGTGAGTACTGAGTGCTGCTCAGCGACGCCAGGGCCGAAGTCATCATGGGCGTGATAACCAGTGCCAAGCCGGCGGACAGGACGACGTGGGCGGAGATCACTGCCGGCATGCCGCTGGTTTGCCCCAGCGTGGTCATCATGGCGATACCGGCGGTGATGGCCACGGTTCCGGACACAACCAGCAACCGGGGGCCGTGACTGTCGAACACGCGGCCGACGATCGGAGCCAGTAAGCCCATGGTCAGCCCACCGGGCAGGAGGATCAAGCCGGTCTGCAAGGTCGACATCTCCAAGACGCTCTGCAGGAAGATGGGGAGCAATATCAGTGTTCCGAACAGCACTGCCATGCAGGCGAACAGCACCACCGTGCCCACTACGAACGGCCGGACGCCGAACGGCCGCAGATCCATCAATGCATTGCTCGTCTTTTGGAGTTGGAGCTGGCGAGCGACGAACAGTATCAACGAGGTCAGGCCGGCCCCGATCGGGAGTGCGACCGGGACGGGCGCGGTGCCTTCTGCCGCTTCGCCCGGACTGGTCAAGCCGAAAACGAGACCGCCGAATGCTATGGCCGACAGGATCAAGGAGGCAAAGTCTACTCGGACCCGTCGCGTCTCTCCGAGGTCGCGTATCAGGGCCGCGCCGATCGCCAGGCTCAGGGCGGCGAACGGAAGAGTAAGCAGGAAGAGCCAGCGCCATTCGAGCGATGCCAAGATTATGCCGGAGATCGCGGGCCCCACGGCGGGAGCTACGGCGATTACCACGGAGATCATCCCTACGGTGCGGCCGCGCCGCGCCGCCGGAACCGTTGACATCACCGTTGTGGTCAGCAGGGGGAGCATTACTGCTGTGCCGCCGGCCTGGAGTACACGTCCGACCAGCAAGAAGGCGAATTCGTGGGCGGCCGCGGCGACCGTGGTTCCGGCGGTGAACAACGCCATTGCGGCGATGAAGACCGAGCGGGTCCCAAAGCGTTGCAGGATGACGCCGGTTGTCGGGATCACCACCGCCATCGTCAAGAGGAACCCGGTGGTTACCCACTGCGCGGTCGCCGCCGTGATCTGGAAGTCGTTCATGAGGCTGGGCAAAGCGACGCTCATGATCGTCTCGTTGAGAATTACGAAGAACGAGGCAACGAGAAGCATGCCGATGACGATCCATGTCTGTCGCGTCATCGGTGGATCCGATGGGTGCGGGCCCGGGGCATTCGCGCTTTCCAGCGCGTTCTGATCGAGAGACACCGATCGCCTTTCAGTAGCAGGGCCCGAAGAGCTGAGGCCGGTCCGAATAGACCACCGCGGTCCGATGCTCGGGCCGGGATTCGATCCGAGCGAGCCGCGTATGCATAGGCTGCCTTTTGTGTCAGCCACTGTCAACTTTGGCAGTGGTAGTCTTCGCTGTATGGAGCAAGGTTCGCTGCGGGAGGTGACCAGGCGTGCGGCACGAACCCGGATCGCCGAGATCGCCGAAGGACTGTTCGTGCAGGACGGCTTCGAGACGACCACGGTCGATACGATTGCTGCGGCGGTCGGTATGTCTCAGCGCACCTTCTTCCGCTACTTCGCTTCGAAAGAGGACGTAGTCCTCGACAACTACGAGCGCATGGGGGAGAAACTGCTCGAGCGGCTTCGTGCGCGCCCCGCTGGCGAGTCGGATTGGGCAGCCCTGCGCCGAGCGTTCGATGTTGTAGCCGAACAGTATTCCGATGCGGATCAGCGTCTCCGCGGTGCGACGGTCCAGCAGATCGTCGAGGCCAGTCCGGTATTGCTGTCCGCCTTCTTGGAGAAACTGGATCGGATTCAGCGGCGGCTTGCCGAGGAGTTGCACGCCCGCACGTTGGAGGGAAGCCTGGGCGCAACTTCGGATGCCTTGGTGGTGCGTGCAGTTGTTGGAGCAGCGTTCGCTTGTCTGCAGTCCGCAGTATCCGATGCTGCGCATTCGGCGGAGCCCACCGATCTGGGAGCGTCCCTCGACGTGATCATGGCGGCCGTTCAGCCGATCTGCTTTGTGCCGGGCCGTTGACTACCGAGTTTCTGGGCTTTTGTTTGCCTGCGGAAACGGTGGCGGAAGCTCGGGTGGCGACGGAGGCGGAGCCTGCGCCTCCTCGATGAAGGACGAAAGTGGGCAGATCATCGGATTTCCATTGCTCAGTCGGGTGAAGCGGCTCTGGTCGGGCGGACACGCCAGCGCTCGATGGCCTCGTCGGTGAGGCCGGAGTCGGTGATGATGGACCCTATCTCGCTGAGGTCTGCTACCTTCGCGAGTGCGCGGTGGCCGAATTTCGAGCTGTCTGCGACGACGACGGTGCTGCGCGCGGCATCGATCATCGCGCGTTTGACAGGCACTTCCAGAGTATTGGTGTTCGTGACACCGGAGCGCTCGTCTATGGCGTCCGCGCCCAAGAACGCCCAGTCGGCGGCATAGCCGTGCAGGAACTCGACCGTGCGATCACCGACCAGGGTATATACCGAGCCGAGAAGTTCGCCGCCGGTGACGAGTAGCCGGAAGCCGCGCAGGCTTGCGACGTAGGTGCTGATTCGCAGGTCGTTGGTGATAATGCTGAGTTCCTGGTGTCTGCGCAGGGCGACGGCGATCTCGTAGGTGGTGGAACCGCTGTCCAGGATCACGGTATCGCCGTTGCGTACCTCGCCGGCGGCTTGCCGGGCGATGGCTGCTTTCGCGTCGAGGCGCACCGCCCTCTTGACGGAATACGGCACATCCGATGTCACACCCGGCACCGGGCGGGCACCTCCGTGCGTGCGCTGTATTTGACCCTCGCGTTCCAGCAGGTCGAGGTCACGTCGAACGGTGGACATGTCGACGCCCAGGTCGCCGGCGAGATCTTTGACTTCGACGTAGCTGTCGGCAGTGAGCCTGCTGAGGATCTCACGTCGCCGGGCACTGGCAGACAAGCGACCTCCAAGTATCACAAGGATCGAAAAATGGATTCTGGCACAGAACCTCGATGCTCGAAACCTTGACACCCTCGCTTCCTGGATGCAATAGTTCGCGCATATTCTGCACGATATCGTGCAAGTGCTGAGGCGAAGTACTGAGTCGGCGAGGGGCATACCGGTGAGTGATCCATTGAAACTGTTGGCCGACGAAGGTGTTTCCATCTGGCTCGACGACCTGAGTAGGCGGCGGCTAGCGTCCGGTGATCTCGAGCGGCGCGTACGCGAGGAGCACGTCGTGGGGGTGACAACCAACCCGACGATTTTCCACAATGCACTCGGTGACGAGCTGTATGCGCCCGAACTGCGGGAGTACGCGCGACTGGGCCTGTCTGCGCCTGAGGCTGTGCGACTCCTGACGTGCCGAGACGTGCGAAAGGCCTGCGATATCCTGGCGCCGGTCTACGAATCCACCCGGGGGCAGGACGGCAGAGTCTCGATCGAGGTCGATCCTTGGTCCGCGCACGATGCCGATCGCAGCGTGGCCGAGGCCGTAATGCTCTGGTGGCTCATCGACCGGCCGAACGTGATGATCAAGATCCCGGCCACGCCCGCGGGTCTGCAGGCTGTCTCGGAATGCTTGTCGAGGGGGATCAGTGTCAATGTGACCTTGATATTCTCACCGGATCGGTATCGGCAGGTGCTGGATTCCTACCTCACCGGCATCGAGGCGGCGCTGTCGAAAGGCCTGGACATCTCGCCAATCGTATCGGTGGCGTCATTTTTCGTCTCGCGCATCGACACGGAGGTGGATGGTCGTCTGGATGCGCTCGGTCCGGAATCGCCACAAGATCTGCGCGGTTGTGCCGCGATCGCGAATGCCGCCCTGGCATATGAGATCTTCGAAGAATCCGAGAACAGTGACCGGTGGCAGCGGCTGGTCCGTAAAGGTGCAAATCCGCAGCGGCTGCTCTGGGCATCGACCGGTGTGAAGGATCCCGCTTACGACGACACCCGCTACGTAATCGATCTGGTGGCACCGCGAACCGTCAACACGATGCCTGAATCCACGTTGGCGGCGGTGGCAGACCACGGAACGGTGGATGGCGATCGGATCACCGGTGAGTACCGCCGTGCGAGGGCGGTGGTCGAGCGTCTCGGGGCCGCCGGGGTGGATATCGGCGAGGTTGTCGACAAGCTCGAGGCAGAAGGGGTCGCCAAGTTCCAGGAGTCCTGGAGGTCGCTGATTCTGGATGTCTCGTCGACGTTGGCCGACTACGAGTCGAAAATATCCGGGTCGACAGTGGGGGCACCATGATGCGAGTGGTGATGTTTCGCGGGGTGAGTCTCGGAGCGCTATGCCGCCCGAAATCTCCGCAACCGCCCGGTGCGCCGGACCGCAGCGCGGCACGACGATCGGCATCGGGCCCGGTATGAGTCCGGGATCCCGATACCCGCCGACGCAGCTTCGTGGGTCGGCGGGTATCGGTCGCGCGGCGAGTTCTGCTCCTTGTGGTCTCGGAAATCTTGCGGCCATCTGGCGAGACGCTCGATCGGGGCCGCTCGATCTGGGGTGTGACCGTTCGATGAGGCTATATGTCATCGATTATCCCTCGAAGTGGTCGCTCAGTCATCGAAAATAGACCAAGCGCTTGCTCAATTAGGTATGCTGACTCGGAAAAGTCCGAGCGACGGGGCTGGCTGCGGATTCCGCGACGTGGTTCTCCAGCGGTACAGCCTCGGCGTGGTTCGAATTTGAGGTGAGCTGCATGATCGGTTTCTCGGATCATCACGCAATAGAACGTCTGATCCACATTTACCCGTACTACTTGGACGCCGGCCGATTCGACGAGCTGGGGAGGCTGTTCGAGCATGCGGATCTCTACATCGGGGCAGAACTCGTTGCCCGCAGGGACCCGATGGCGGTAGCTGCGCTGTGGCGCCGCTACGTCAGGGTCTATCCGAGCGGCACGCCGCGGACCCGCCATGTCGTCAGCAACATCATGATCGACGATGAGGGCGCCGACCGGGCCAGTGCGTACTCCTGTGTGATGGTCCTGCAGCAGCCGCCGGGACTGCCGCTGCGGCCGATCATTGCAGGTGATTACCTCGATCGGTTCGGCAAGATCGATGGTCGGTGGTGGTTCACCGAACGCCGGGTGGGCAACGACCTGTTCGGGGATCTGAGCCACCACCTTCTGGAGCCTATGCCGGTGGTCGATGAGACCCGGCCGCAGCGCTGGGAGGGGGTGTGATGCGCGCGGGCGTGCAATATTTCCCGTCCGCGGACTCCATCAGTCCTGTGCAGTTCGCTGTCGAAGCTGAGGCTCGCGAGTTCGAGTCGGTCTTCTTCCCTGATCACACGCATGTCCCGGTGGGAGGTTCCCGTGGGTGGCCGGCTTCGGAGGGTGTCCCGGACTACTACAAGACCCTGATGGATCCGATCGCGGTGTTGGGCGCGGTATCCGCAGTCACCGAACGAATACGACTGGGCAGCGCTGTGTGTCTGGTGCCGCAGCGGGATCCGATCATTCTCGCGAAGCAGGTCGCGACCATCGATCAGTTGTCGAACGGCCGCGTGCTCCTCGGCGTCGGGGCGGGATCGAACGCCGAGGAACTGCACAATCACGGCGTTGATATGTCGAGCCGATTCCGAGTCCTCGAGGAGCGGATCGCGGCCATGACTGCGATCTGGACGCAGGACGAGGCGGCATTCGACGGTGAACATGTGAGTTTCGGCGCCCTGTGGTCATGGCCGAAGCCGGTGTCCGGATCCCGGCCGCCGATCTTGCTCGGGGGCACCGGCCCGAGTGTGGTCGACCGTGTCGTCGCCATGGCCGACGGCTGGATGCCCTTCCGGAGCGGGATGCAGCAGGTCGGCGTCGATGCGACCGGTGAGGTGGAGGACTTCGAGGAAGGTCTCGCTGCACGGATTGTGGAGTTGCATCGGCGCGCTGCGGATGCTGGGCGGGAGAAGCTTCCGGTCACGCTGTTCAACGGAAATCCCCACGCACGTGCGATGGACCGATATAGGGAAATGGGAATCGACCGGGTGATCTTCTGGATTCCCACTCTCGGCGTGAGTGCCGGCCTGCGGACCTTGGATCTGCTGGCGCAACTGTGCGCCGACTCGTCTTGATGGTTGCCGATTCGGTCCAGCCTAGTGTATGCATGTTTTCGTGCAGGCCTGCGCGAAAACATGCAAACATGGTGCATGCGACGGCACCGTCCGCGCGAACGTGTTCGACAACGGGGCGCCTGTGCGCAACTGTCGGTTCGGCGAAGAGGTCCGGTTCGCTCACGTCAGGCCTCGGAAGCGGGGCGATGCGTGGCTGTTCGCATGGGCGCTGCACTGAGCCGAGTGCCGCGTTCTGTTGCGGCACACGAAGCATCGAGGAGGCTGACATGCAAGTAGGTATGGTCGGAGCGGGAAGAATGGGTGCCAGCATCGTCCGTCGACTGCTTCGCGACGATCATCGCTGTGTGGTCTACGACGAGAACCACACGTCCGCTGGCGAACTGGCCGATGAGGGTGCTGATGTGGCGGGGTCCATCGACCAATTGCTGGCGAAGTTGGAGCGGCCGCGCACGGTGTGGGTCATGGTTCCCGCCGGTGTGACCGGCACGGTCATCGAGCAGCTGGCCTCGCGGCTGGACACCGACGATGTCGTGATCGACGGGGGTAATTCTCACTTCCGTGACGATGCGCCTCGGGCGAAGATGCTCGCTGCCAGGGGAATCCACTACCTCGATGTGGGTACGAGCGGCGGCGTTCATGGCCTGGAGCGGGGCTTCTGCCTGATGATCGGAGGCCCCGAGGCTGCTGTGCAGCGAACTGTTCCGATCTTCCGGTCGCTCGCGCCGGGGGTCGGCGCCGCGCCGCGTACTCCCGGCCTGGGAGGAGAGCCGGGGGAGGCCGAGGACGGGTACCTGCATTGTGGCCCGACCGGAGCCGGGCACTTCGTGAAAATGGTGCACAATGGCATCGAATACGGCCAGATGGCCGCGCTCGCGGAGGGGCTTGCGATCCTTCGCGGGGCGAATTCCGGCGCCGCGGCGCAGTCTGTGGACGCGGAGACCGCTCCCGTGGCCAATAGCTCGGATTACCACTACGACCTCGATGTCGCACGCATCACCGAACTCTGGCGCCGAGGTAGCGTGATCGGGTCCTGGCTCCTGGACCTGACAGCGGGCGTCTTACGGACGGACCCCGGCCTTGCCGGATTCTCCGGCAAGGTGTCCGATTCCGGTGAGGGGCGCTGGGTGGTCCAAGCGGCCGTCGACGCGGGAGTGCCCGCCTACGTACTCACCGCGGCGCTCTACGAGCGTTTCAGCTCTCGCGGAGAAGGCGAGTTCGCCGATAAGGCCTTGTCGGCAATGCGCCACGCCTTCGGCGGGCATCACGAAAAGGCTGTGCTCCAGTGACGCGAACAGGGCCGGCGTGGGACGCGCTCCGGCGGCATTACGACTCGGCCCGGACAATGCAGCTGCGGGAGTTGTTCGAAGCGGATCCGCGGCGCGGTTCGGCGCTGACAGTCGAACACGACGGTGTGTACCTGGACTACTCGAAACAACGAGTCACGCCCGAGTCGATCGGATTGTTGATCGCCCTGGCGGAATCGGCCGGATTGCGCGGGGGCATCGATGCGTTGTTCGCCGGTGAACCGATCAACTTCACGGAGCACCGACCGGCGCTGCACACTGTATTGCGACAACCTGCCGGGGCGGCGGTCTACGTGGATGGCAGCGACGTGATGCCGGCAGTCCATCGTGTCCTGGATCGAATGGGCGAGTTCGCCGATCAGGTGCGTGGCGGCCAGTGGCGTGGATATACCGGGCAGCGGATCCGAACCGTGGTCAACATCGGGATCGGTGGCTCGGACCTCGGGCCGGCGATGGCCTACCGGGCGCTGCCGGGATTCGCCGACCGTGATCTCGACGTTCGTTTCGTGTCGAATATCGACGGCAACGATATCCTGACGGCGCTTCGTGGCCTGGACCCACACGAAACCCTGTTCGTGGTCTCGTCCAAGACCTTCACCACGGTCGAGACATTGACCAACGCGCGGACAGCGCGCTCCTGGTTGCTGGACGCGACCGGCGACGAAGCCAGTGTCCGATCCCATTTCGTCGCCGTATCGACCAACGCCGAGCAGGTCGCAGCGTTCGGTATCGAACCGGCGAACATGTTCGAATTCTGGGACTGGGTGGGGGGACGATACTCCATTCATTCAGCCATCGGACTGGCGTTGATGATCGGTGTCGGACCCCAGAGCTTTCGTGACATGCTCGCCGGCGCGCGATCGATGGACGAGCACTTCCGCTCGGCCCCGTTCGAACGGAACATCCCGGTACTCCTGGGGTTGCTGGGTGTGTGGAACCGCAATTTCCTCGGTGCCCAGACACACGCCGTCATTCCCTACGATGCCCG
This sequence comes from Nocardia sp. NPDC003963, assembly GCF_053605105.1. Lineage (NCBI taxonomy): Bacteria > Bacillati > Actinomycetota > Actinomycetes > Mycobacteriales > Nocardiaceae > Nocardia > Nocardia sp. NPDC003963. The sequence continues at coordinate 72,513 of NZ_JBSGIP010000018.1, read as the reverse complement.
GCTGGCGAGCTTTCCTGCTTACCTGCAGCAACTGGAGATGGAGAGCAACGGAAAGTCGGTCGACCGGGAAGGCAACGCGGTCGATGTCGACACCTCACCCATCGTGTGGGGCGCGCCCGGAACCAACGGCCAGCACGCCTTCTTCCAGCTATTGCACCAGGGCACGACGGTGGTCCCGATCGATTTCATCGGTGTCCTCGACCCCGGTCATGGGTTGCACCTTCACCACGACCTGCTGATAGCGAATCTCCTTGCACAGTCGCGTGCCTTGGCCTTCGGTGATTCGACTGCACCTACACGCGGGCCCGAAGGGCGCGGGCAGGAGCAGAGCCCGCATCGAGCGTTCGCGGGTAACCGGCCGTCGTCGACCATCCTCATTCCGGATCTCACGCCCTTTTCGCTCGGCCAGCTGATTGCGCTTTACGAGCACAAGGTCTTCACACAGGGCTACGTCTGGGGGATCAATCCGTTCGATCAGTGGGGAGTCGAGCTCGGCAAGGTCGTCGCCACCGGCATCTTCGATGAGTTGCACGCCGATAACGTCGGCTCGGACTCGGGATGGGACAGCTCAACCAACGAACTGATCGGACGTTATCGCGCAGTCCGCAGCGAAAGGAAGCAGATATGAGCCCAAAGCTCGGATACAAAGCATCGGCCGAACAGTTCGGCCCCCGTGAGCTCGTGGAGCTGGGCGTGCTGGCCGAAGAACACGGGATGGACAGTGCGGTCGTGAGCGACCACTTCCAGCCCTGGCGTCACAATGGCGGACACGCCCCGTTCTCGCTGGCCTGGATGACTGCGGTGGGGGAGCGGACGAACCGTATCCAGCTCGGGACTTCGGTGATGACTCCGACCTTTCGCTACAACCCCGCGGTCGTCGCGCAGGCGTTCGCCACGATGGGTTGCCTCTACCCGGGCAGGGTGATGCTGGGCGTCGGGACCGGCGAAGCTCTGAACGAGATCGCGACAGGCTACCGAGGCGAGTGGCCCGCGTTCAAAGAGCGATTCGCGCGGCTGCGGGAGAGCGTGCGGTTGATGCGCGAGCTGTGGCGCGGCGACCGGGTCGACTTCGACGGTGATTACTATCAGGCCAGGGGGGCGTCGATCTACGACGTCCCGGACGGAGGGATCCCGGTGTACATCGCTGCGGGCGGCCCGGTCGTGGCCCGGTATGCGGGGCGAGCCGGCGACGGGTTCATCTGCACCTCCGGCAAGGGTATGGACCTCTACAACGAAAAGCTGATGCCCGCTCTGGCCGAGGGGGCGAAGGCCGCCGATCGCGTGGTCGACGATCTCGATCGGATGATCGAGATCAAGATCTCCTATGACCCGGATCCGGTGGCGGCATTGGAGAATACGCGGTTCTGGGCGCCACTGTCGTTGTCTCCGGAACAGAAGCACAGTATCGAGGATCCGATCGAAATGGAGGCCGCCGCCGATGCGCTGCCCATCGAGCAGGTCGCCAAACGCTGGATCGTCGGCTCTGATCCCGATGAGGTGGTCGCGCTGATCCGGCCCTACCTCGACGCGGGGTTGAATCACCTTGTGTTCCATGCCCCGGGACACGACCAGCGGCGCTTCTTGGAACTGTTCGCCCGCGATCTGGCGCCGCGGTTGCGGGCAGCTCCCACCGCCTAGCGGACCGGATGGTTGTCGATATCCGATAACCGATTGTCGCCCGGATATCGAAAGGCCGTGGCATCCACCTTCTCGGGTGGCCGCCACGGCCTTTTACGTCCGAACGGTACGATCAGTCGGCTGTGATGAAAGGCCGGGCGTACGCGGCGAGTTCGGTCTTGGCGATCTTCCCGTTGGGTGTTACCGGAAGTGCGTCGAGAACGAAAACCCGCCGCGGAACCTTGTAGTTCGACATATTCTGCCGTGACCACGCGATGATCTCGGCTTCCTCGGGGCCGGCTCCCTCCACCGGAGTCACGAAAGCCCAGGGAACCTCGCCCAATACATCATCGGAAACACCGATGACAGCCGCCTGAGCCAGTTGGCGATTGTGCAGCAGGAGGTTCTCGATCTCGGCGGGATACGCATTGAACCCGCCTACGATCATCATCTCCTTCTGCCTGCCGACGATGCGAAGGTTTCCCGCGGAGTCGATCGATCCGATATCACCGGTGCGGAGCCATCCATCTTCGGTGAAGGCCGCCGAGGTCAATGCAGGGGAGTTCCAGTAGCCCTGCATGACACCGTATCCGCGGATCTGCAGTTCGCCCTGGCTGTCGGTGTCTCGGGGGGAGCCGTCGTCGGCGAGCCGGATTTCCATTCCGGGCATCACACGACCTGCGGAGGTAGCGACGGTGCGAACCGGATCCCCCGGGCGCGTCATGGTGACGACGGAACCCTCGATCAACCCATAGGCATTCGTCACACGCTCGAATCCGAGTCGCTCGTACATCGCGTGTACGAGCTCGTCGGGGACAGAGGCTGCGCCGATAACTGCCCATCGCAGAGTAGAAATGTCCTTGTTGCGAAGCTCGGGGTTGGTGAGAATCTTGCCGAAGAGATTCGGCGGTCCGGCGAGGGTGGTGATCTTCAGTCGCTCGACCAGCTGCAGCGCTTCGTCGGGGTCGAAGACCGCAACCGGGATCATGGTAGCCAGGCGCGCGACGCAGACGACAAGGCCGGCATTGATCCCGAAACCGTGTGCGAAGGGACTGACGACCGGAAGCCGGTCCCCGGGACCGAGGCCACACACCTCCGCCCAATCCCAGTATGCGCGCAAGATCTGAGAACCGCTGAGCACCACACCTTTCGGCTGTCCAGTGGTGCCCGAGGTCATCAGGATCTCGAAGGCGTCATCGGGCTGCACGCCGAGTGCACGTTGCTCGGCCCGGTCCAGGTCGACTTGTTCCGCGCTGTCGAAGAAGTCGTCCCACCCGAGTATTCCGACGCGGTCGGATCCACCGTTTACGAGAAGAACCGTCTCCAGCTCGGGCAACTCCGCGAACGGCCTTCCGTCTGCCGATTGTCCTGCGATCGAAGAGATGTCCTGTACATACGACCTGCCGAGAAAATCATCGATGGATATCAGTGCTCGGCAGTTGGTGTTGCGCAGTATTTCGACGGCCTCGATTCCGCGCGCGCGTGTGTTGATAGGGACGACGATCCCTCCGCAGTCCCATACGCCGAAGGCCGCGACGACCCATTGCCAGCAGTTCGGAGCGTAGATGGCGACACGATCACCGTGCCCGATATTCCGTGCCATGAGCCGGCGAGCGGTCGCCGACGCCATATCCCGCAGTTCGCTGAGGGTGAGTTGAACTTCTTCGTCCACGACGATGACGACGTCGGGGTGCTCGCTTGCCCGAGACCTCAGTAACCGCGGCAGAGTCCCCCAAGGGGGCGCTTCCTTCATCGAACATCCTTCCACTGGACAAGCAATCGCTTGTTTAAATAATTTAGTGCTGCCGAGCGGCGAGTTCAAGTGCGGTCCATGCCGCGATCTCGCCTTGTGAACCCGCGGTCGAGGAGTGGTTACGGGGTTAAGGTGTGAAAAATGCTCACCGACGTCGCGGGGTAGTACGGTCCGGACAAGTGCACGGACTCTGTCGAGGCATCCGTGTCGGATTCGGATTCGGATGCTGGGCCGTTACCCGGAGCATGGTGGCGTTTTCGGCCCGAACCGACAGCAGCCCGGCACTTGAATGCGCCGGGCTGCCGCAGTATCGGATGTCGTGATGCTGCGCTCGTTCAGGCCTCGTTGGGAACCCAGGTGAGGCCGGCGAGGCCTTTGGTCGAAGGCTTCGAGGGGGATGCCGGTGCCTTGGCGGCTTGTTCGCCTGCTGCTTGCGGGGGCTTCGGCAACACCTTAGTGGGTAATTCGCTGCTTGTACCCTCGCGGACTTCCAGCCCTTTGACCACGAGTTTGAGATACTGGTCGGCCAGTTGGTCCGCGGACAGCCGCCCGGACGGGGTGAACCAGCGCACAGCGACCCAGAGCGAATCGCGCATGAAGCGGTAGGCGATGGAGGTATCGAGGTCGTCGCGGAATACTCCGGCGGCGACACCGTCCTCGATCACCTTCATCCACAGGTTGCGTACCTCTGCCTCGGCGTCGGCGACATAGCTGAACCGTGGGAACTGGTTCATGTAGGTCCGTTCGTTCTGCACCACGGTGATCGCTGCCCGATGCTCGTCGAGCGACTCGAACGCTGTTCGCACCAACTCGCGCAGTGCGTCGGCCGGGTTGCTGTTCTCTGCCGCGACCTTGCGATAGGAGTCCATCAGGCTGTCGAAGTAGGCCGAAAGAATCTCGTCGAGGATGGCTTCCTTGGAATCGAAGTGGTGATACAGGCTCCCCGACAACACGCCGGCTGCATCGCCGATCTGCCGGACCGTGGTCGAGCGGAAGCCCTGCTCGGCGAATAAGTCGGCGGCGATATCGAGCATCGCTTTGCGGCGCTCCGAGTGTGAAGCGCCATTCACCGATCGCCGATCCGACCGGCGATCCCGGGCGCCTTTGGCGGACGTCCTAGTGCGCGTTTTTCCTGCCATATCCCTAGTATGCACCCAGGTTGGTCAAGCGCTTGTGCCTATGGCCGGTGTCCAGTGCACAAGAGTACCGGGGCCGTCGTGTGTCGTGCCGATTTCGACAAAGCTCGGAACGACCGGTAACCCGACTGCGATCTTGCCCTCTATATCGTCACTGTTCCAGCCGCCGACCATCAGCACATTGGGAGCGGCCTCGAGGCGGACGAGCACCACGATGTAGGGCGGCTCGTGCCCTGGCGTGTAGGCACGCCTGGACCGGGTCCAGCTCACAATTGTGGCCGAGCCGTGGACGGAGCTCCATTCCCAGGCGAAGGATCCGCATTCGTTGCACATCGCCCGCGGCGCCCACCGGTATGCCGAGCAATCCCGGCAGTGCTGGAGCCGGAGCTGCCTGTCCTGTAGGCCCTGCCACCAATCCCGAGAATCCCGGTCGCCGAACGGGCTGGTCATCGCTCACCTCTCAAGATCACCGCAGACGTCACGCCTGATACATATCCGGGTTGGCCGGTGCACAGCGCGGTGCGTGCGTCCGGGACCTGTCGACCGGCTGCGTCACCCCGCAGCTGTAGTACCGCCTCGACAACGTGGTTCAGCCCATGCACGTACCCCTCGGAGAGGTGACCGCCATGAGTGTTCACCGGCAGGCTGCCGGTGAGGCTCGTCGCTCCGGATGCCACCATCGCGGGAGCCTCGTTCCGGGGCGTGAGCCGGTAGTCCTCCAATTGCATGAGGACCAATGGGGTGAACGCGTCGTAGAGCTCGGCCACGTCGATCTCCTCCGGGCCGATCCCGGCTCGCGCGTACAGCCGTGGTGCCATCTCGTACGCGGCGCTGGTCGAGTAGTCGGTGCGCCCTCCGGAGAACAAACTGTGCCCGCCCCCGGTTGTGGCGGCACTGATCAGAACCGGTGCCTTGCGTAGGTCACGCGCACGCTCGGCGGACACCACGACTAGGGCGACGCCGGCATCTGTTTCGAGGCAGCAGTCGTACAGGCGGAGCGGGTCACTGATGTACCGCGACTCGAGATACTGCTCCATAGACAACGGTGCGGTCATCATGGCGCGCGGGTTCAGGCGCGCGTGCGAGCGCTGGGTGACTGCCACACGCCCCAAATCCTCTGATGTTGCTCCCGAGCGGTCCATGTAGGACCTGGCGACGAGCGCATACTGTTGTGGCGGCGCGACCAGCCCGTACGGCACCTGATATTGGAATTCGACCAGAGTCGGTGCGGCCCTGCCGGTTCCACCCATCCTGAACTCCGAGCGCGCGTTGAGTGCGCGCCAGCATACGACGACCTCTGCCTGGCCGGTCGCCACTGCCATGGCCGCTGCGCCGACAACGGCGGTCGACATGCTGCCGCCACCGGTGACATCCAGCAGGAAGTGTGGGTCGTCGACTCCGAGGCAATGTGCGACCGCCGAAGCCGGGACGGCGTCGCCGACGCTGTGCGTCACCAGGCCGTCGATCTCACTTCGCTGCAGGCCCGCGTCCTCCAGCGCGGAGGTGATAGCGCGGAGGGCCAGTTCCAGTGTGCTGACCCCCGAGTTTCTCGAGTAGGGTGTCCAGCCCACTCCGGCAATGGCTGTCCGGTCGCGCATCCTTGCTCTCCCATGGTCGTCGGCCCCGGTGGCACGCCACGTGCGATGCTCGCACGGTTATTTGAGCGATTGATTGGTTTTGGAAACTACGGGCGATCCGGGCTGGTGTCAACGTATGCCGCCGCGGCGATTGACGTGGTCGCGGCGCAGTCGTAGTCTATATTTGAACAAGCGATTGCTTAACCGGAAGGATAGGACGTGGCACGCGGTATCTACCTCATGGAAGAGGTTTACTTCCACCCGATGAACTCCACGAACCCGCGCGAGTATCTCCAGTGGCTGGTCGACTACAAGAAGGAAGACGAGCAGCGGGGTGACGAGGCCGCGGAGCTCACCACGGGCCATTCGGTGCGTTCCCGGGCCATCGACCTCATCGGTGCTTTCTATGCCATCGGGATTACAGGGCATGAGCAGTTCAAAGCGGTAACCCTGTGGGACTGCCATGGCGGATGGGATGGCGGCTGGCGCCAGCAGCTGGAGATCTACGAGGGTGTCAAACCACAGTTGTTCCTGTCGACCATCGACAACCTCCGCTTCAAGGCGTTCTCCCGCCCGCTGGGTGCAGTCCAGGGCACGCCCGACCTTCAGGCACTGCGCGCCGAAGGATACGGCGCACCGTTCTTCCTGCACGAGGTCGCGCGGGTCCGCCCGGGCGCGGCGCTCGATTATCTGGCTGCGGTCCGTGAAGAGCGAGAGCCGATTCTGGCGGACCACGGGCACCGGCTGGTCGGGCTGTACGAAGTGATGCTTTCCGATACCGAGGTAGCGGTCTTCTGGGGAACCGACCTCGACAGTCACCTGGAGACGCAACGTGCGTACGACGCCGCGGCCGGACTGGACGCCGAGGCGAAAGCGGATCCTCGCCTGCTGGAGTGGCGCAAGACGGCACGGCAGTACCTCGACGGGCCGTGGCGGGAGACGTTGCTGGCCCCCTTCCCCGGTTCGGTCCTGGCGCCCGAATAGTGCTGATACCGACGTCGCCGAAGCAGATGCCGCGTCAGCGGAAGGAGTGGGCAGGACATGCGTTACGTTCTCGGGCTACCGACCGATCAGACGGATCGCCCCGACGAGTTTCTCACCGCTGAAGCGGTCGCCGAGGTCGCCCGTGCGGCCGAACGGGCCGGGTTCGACGCTGTTGCCGTGACCGACCATCCCTTCCCACAGGACAAGTGGTTGGCCGGCGGTGGTCACCAGGCACTGGACCCGATGGTCGCCCTTTCGTTCGCCGCGGCGGCCACAGACCGGATCAGGCTGTTGACCAATGTGATGGTCCTGCCGTACCGGAACCCGTTCCTCACCGCTCGATCTGTCACGAGTTTGGACGTACTGTCCGGGGGTCGAGTGATATTCGGTACGGCGGTCGGCTACCTCCGTTCGGAGTTCCAGGCACTCGGGCTGGACTTCGAGAACCGTGGTGACCGGACCGACCAGGCTCTGCGGCTCATGAAGCTGGCCTGGACCGGTGAATCGGTATCGATCGACGAGCCACCTTTCCTGGTGGCCGAGCACACGATGCAGCCGACCCCTGTCCAGCGGCCGCATCCACCGATCTGGTTCGGCGGCAACAGTAAACGGGCCATCCGGCGGACTCTGGAATTCGGTCAGGGGTGGATGCCTATGCCGCAGCCCGCGCGGGTCGCCAAACTCACTCGAACACCAGGGATCGAGACGTATGACGACCTGGCAAGCCGGATCGACTACATGGGCTCCTTGGCCGACTCCATGGGACGTGATCGACCCGATGTCTGCTTCGTTCCGTTCGGTATGCGCATGACCGACACCCCGGACCACGAATCCTTCGCCCATCTCGGTGACGAGGTGGCCAAGTACACGAGTATCGGAGTCGATTGGCTGTCGGTCCCGTTCTCGGGGACCGATCGAGACTCCCTGCTGGAGTCCATCGAGATTTTCGGCAAGTTGGTGATCCACCGGTAGTGGAGTGCCGACATTCATCCATTCAGGCAATACAGCGCCCGATGGCGGCGCGGCCATCGAGAGGTTAGAACATATGAACGCTCAGGTCGGCCACCGGCCCATGAAGTTCTCCACGTTTCTGCTGTTCCATCGCCCCGATCGCAATCGGTCGATCAAAGAGGTCTACGATTACAACCTTCGGGTCGCGGACCTGCTCGAGGACCTCGGGTTCGATGGCGTCTGGGTATCGGAACACCACTTCCGTGACTACGGAACTGTGCCGAGCATCTTCACCATGCTCGGCTACCTCGCCGCTCGCACCGAGAAGCTTCGCCTCGGCACCGGCGTGGTAGTACTGCCGCTGCACAATCCCTTGCACGTGGCCGAGCAAGCAGCGCAGCTCGACCTGTTGTCGAACGGCCGAGTCGATCTCGGTCTCGGCCGGGGGTACCAGAGTGTCGAATTCGAAGGCTTCGGCATGGACCTTGCCGAAGCGCGTGACCGGTTCGACGAGGGACTCGACCTGATCACCGGCATGTGGACGCAGGACCCGTTCCAGTTCGACGGTCGCTACTACCGAACCGGTGAGGCGTCTCTGACCCCGAAGCCGCTGCAGAAACCGCATCCGCCGATCTACGTCGCCGCAGTGAGTCCCGAGACCGTCGAACGATACGCTCGCCGCGGCCTCCCGATTCTTGCGGACCCTGCCGCCCCCTTCAAGAAGGTCCACGGCGCCGCGGACAACTGGCATCGCATCGCCGAGGAAGCCGGTCACGATACTGCGGCAACCGATCTGGTTGTCTCACGAGCCGTCTGGCTCGCGCCGACGGTCGAGCAGGCGAAAGCCGACCAAGCTCATTTCGAGGCGAGTTTCGACCGGTCACGGATCTTCAACGAGAAGAGCGCGCCGATCGACTCGAAAACTGGACAGGTTGCCAAGGGCTTCGAATTCTGGGAGGGCCGCTATCTGAAGGGCGGACAGGTCGGCAATGATTTCCGCTGGGAGCAACTGGAGGTGATCGGCGATCCCGAACGCGTGATCGGCCAGATCGCGATGCTCCAGGAATTCGGGTTCAACCATCTCATGTGCGACTTCGGCAGCACCCGGCACATCCCGTTCGAAGACCTGGCGAAAGCGATCACCTTCTTCGCCAAGGAAGTCATCCCGGCATTCCGCTGACGCCCGCCTCGCAGCATTCTCACCGAAAGGCGCATCCCGTGTCTACAGAGCTCACCCTCGCCGACGTCGTCCGTGAACACCGGCGAAGCCGGAGCCGGCGAACCGCGGTCGTCGATGGCAAATGGCACCTGACCTACGGTGAGCTGGACACCCGGACCGACCTACTGGCCGGTGCATTGGCCGACGAGGGAGTCGGTCGCGGTGACCGCATCCTGTGGATCGGCGAGAACTCCTACCGTGTATTGGAGCTACTGGTCGCCGCGGCCAAGGTCGGTGCGATCCTGTGCCCCGCGAACTGGCGGCAGAGTGCCGATGAACTGCAGTTCATCCTCGGCGACCTCCAGCCGACGATGGTGCTCTGGGATCCGGATGTGTGCAGCGTCGAACCGGATCGAACATCCGGAGGTCATGGCCGGTGGATCCGTTGCACCGACAACAGCGACGATGAGTACGAACCCTGGTTGTCCGCGTCGTCGGCGCGGTATCGAGCCGACGAGGTGGAAGAGCGGGACCCCGTGCTCCTGCTCTACACCGCGGCGTTCGACGGCCGTCCCAACGGTGCCCTCCTGTCGCAGCGTGCCCTCATCGCACACGGCGCGGTTCTTGCTGTTCAGCGGCAGATCGAGGAAGGCTTCGTTTTCCTCGACAGCGGTCCGCTGTTCCACGTCGGCACGATGATGTTCGCGACTGCGACACTGCTGACCGGAGGAACCAATGTCGTTCTCCGGCGCTTCGACCCGGGCCTGGCCTGCGAACTCATCGAGCGCGAGAAATGTCAGGGCGCCATGCTGTTTCCCGCGATGATCAACCAACTGGTGGAGGCGAACAGCGATGGTCGTTACGACCTTTCCAGTTTGAGGTTCGCTCCGGCGGAACCGGCATGGAACGAGATGACCACGGCAGACGTCAGTCCCTGGGGGCGGTCGGAGTACGGCTACGGTCAGACAGAAGTTGGGGGCATGCTCACCTACCACGCGCTGGGAATCGGCGGCGAAGGTAGCCACGGACGCCCGAGCCCCTTGATGCAGGTCCGGATCGTCGACCCCGATGACCACGACGTGGTCGACGGCCAGATCGGTGAGATCATCGCTCGCGGTTCTCATCTTCTGACCGGCTACTACAATCGGCCGGAACTCGATGCCGAGAAGTTTCGTGGTGGCTGGTTCCATACCGGTGACCTCGGCCGACGAGAAGAAGACGGGACGCTTTCGTTCATCGGCCCGAAGCTGCGAATGATCAAATCCGGCGGCGAGAACATCTACCCGGCCGAAGTCGAGCGAGCCCTTTCGACGCATCCCGGCGTTTCGGTAGCGGCGGTGATCGGGCGTCCCGACGACGAGTGGGGTCAAGCCGTCCACGCGGTAGTCGTCAAGGAACCGGGGACGGACGTATCCGAGGCCGAACTGATCGCCCATGTCCGTGGGCTCATCGCCTCGTACAAAAAGCCACGATCGATCGACTTCACCGACGCGATCCCACGGCGAGGATTCGTCCCCGACTACGACGCCCTGGACAAGGACTTCGGCGGTGGCGGCTACCCCGGGTCTCGATAGCTCCGCTGCAATCCTATGAATTCGGCAAGAACAGGCGAAACCGACGTGAAATCCCCGTACTCCAACTTCGGCGCTGCGCTGCTGTCCACACAGAGCCTTCGAGCCCCTGACGCGCCCGCATTGACCTATCGTGGCGGGCAGCAGCTCACCTATGCCGATCTCGATCGGCGCGTCAACAAGGTGGGCAACGCGTTACTCGCGTCCGGAGTCGTGCCGGGTGATCGTGTTGCTACGCTCCTCGACTCGACGCTGTCGGTCGCGGAAAACTACCTGGCGCAGATGAAGATCGGCACGGTGCTGTGCGCCCTCAATCCCTATTGGACCCATGACACGCTGGCCCAGATCGTGTCCCGGATCGAGGCCACGGCCTTCCTCTACGACGAAAAGTTCGACGGTCTGGTCGGCGAAATTCGTACCAGATTGCCCCGGATCCAGCGGTGGATACGGGTAGGGGCCGGGGGTAGCAACGATGAGTCCATCGATCTTGCCCCGATGGTCAGCGCAGCTTCGGATGACGAACCACCGCTTGGAGCAGGTGGAGACGACCTGCTGGCGCTGTTCTTCACGTCGGGCACGACAGGATTACCGAAAGCCGTTCGGTACACGCATGCGTCCGGCCTTGCCATTGCTCAGTCGCTATGGCGTGATGTACCCGCCTGGCGCGGTGCCGCTCTCGGAACCGGTCCTATCATCTGGGGCGTCGGGTTCATCGCCGTCGCGGCACCGGCCATCGCCGCCGGAATGCGCCTGGTGCTCGAAGACAGCTTCGCGCCGGCACACGCGCTGCACACAATCGCCGATGAGGGCATCACCCATATCAGCGTGACACCCAGCTTCTTCACCGAGCTCCTGTCGACTCCCGGGCAGGAGGAGGCCGATCTCGCAACGTTGCGCGTTGCCATGCTCGGGGGCGAGCCCTTGCTGCCCTCCTTGCAGAGCAAGATCACCGCACGTCTGCCCGGACTGGCGCTCTACGGCTACTTCGGTCAGACAGAGGCCCCGTACAGCGTGATCGGCCGGCGCGACGAGGGAGACCTTCCCGAGGGTGTCGTAGGGTGGAGCCGCTCCGACGGCGCGGTCCGTGTGGTCGATCAGGACGGCCGTTCGATACGAAACCGGGTCGGCGCGATTCAATTGCGTGGCCCACACGTGATGGCCGGCTACGACGGCCAGCCGGAGGCGACAGCCGAGGTTCTGCACGACGGCTGGTTCACCGGCGGCGACGTCGGATCAATCGACGACGACGGACGACTCACGGTACTGGGACGGCGCAGCGATGCGATCGAGCGAGCCGGCGCTTTGATCATGCCCGCGCAGGTGGAGGAAGCCGCCGCTCGCCTGGCGGGTGTCGGCGAAGCGGGAGCGGTAGGTCTCCCCGGAGCGAACGGGGAGATGGGGATTCTCCTGGTTATCTCACCGGCAGCCGGGGTGGAGCTGGACGCGGGCGAGATCGGCGCGGCACTGCGCTCCACCCTCCCGCCGGCTGCGGTGCCCGACCGCGTGGTTGTTGCCGAGGAGCTTCCGCACGCGAACGACGGCTCGGGCGGCCGCGGAAAACTACTCCGGCGAGTACTGGCCGACCGGTTCGGCGGTCTCGTTGCCGCCGTGGACGAGAATACCGAGGTGTAGCAATGGGTTTCCTCGACGGGCAGGTAGTGGTGATCACGGGAGGCGCCCGTGGGCAGGGGCGGTCGCATGCGCTCGCTGTTGCCGATCAGGGTGCCGACGTTGTCCTTATCGACCGATGCTCCGATGTGCCGGCGATCAAATATCAGCAGGCCACCGAAGCCGATCTCCGGGAGACCGAGGATCTCGTACGTGAACGCGGTGTCCGCGCCCTCGGTTTGATATGCGATGTCGGTGACCACGAGCAGACGCGCTCCGCGATATCGACTGTGGTCGACCGCTTCGGGCGGCTGGACGTGTTGTTGGCCAACGCTGGTGTGCACGGCGGCGGTTCCATTCAGGACGCGGATGCTGCGGTATGGGACGAGGTCATCGGGTCCAATCTCACCGGAGTGTTCAACAGCCTCCGTGCGGCCTCCCCTCAGATGATCGAACAAGGCTACGGGCGGATTGTGGTTACCGCGTCGAACCAAGGCAGAACCGCCGTTCCTGGATCAGTGCCCTACGTGGCGTCCAAATGGGGCGTCATCGGCTTGGTGAAGGCGGCCGCGCAGGACTTGGCGCCGTTCGGGATCAATGTGAACGGCGTGGCGCCCGGGAACACATCGACCGCCATGGTGCACAACCCCGCCCTGTATCGAGCGATGCGCCCCGATCTTGCGAACCCGGTGTGGGATGACGTCGCACCTGCACTGATGGAGCATCATCTCCAGCCCATCGCGTTGTTGGAACCGGAGGAGATCACCGCCGCGGTGATGTTCCTCATCGGCCCGAACACCCCCCATATCACGGGAACGATACTCGACGTGAACGCCGGTACCGCTGCCCGCACGACGGCATGAACACCGAAGGGAACCCGATGCCCGGTCACCGACAGCCGGAAGAGTTTCTCCAATTCATCGGCGGAAAGCTGTGTCCCGCAGAGAATGGACGCTGGATCGACAGCGTCGATCCAGCGTCCGGGCGCATATGGGCGCGCATACCCGACGGTGAAGCAGCGGATATCGACGCTGCGGTCGAATCTGCACAGTCCGCGATGGACGGCTGGCGTAGCCGGTCGGCAGCCGAGCGGGCCGCGGTGCTGAGGTCCTGGGCGGCTGTCGTGCGGGAGTATCAGGCAGAGTTGTGGCGGATCGACGCTACCGACAACGGCCGCCCGCGACGTGAAGCCGAACCGGCTGTCGCAGGCGCGATCCAGCAGATCGAGTACCACGCCGGCCTCGCCGAGACCATTTGCGGTGACACCGTGAATATATCCGGGGGTGCGACGACCTATTCGCTGCGCGAACCTTACGGAGTAGTGGGGCTGATCATCCCGTGGAATGCGCCCTTGGCGATGTTTCTCGCCAAGGTGTCGGCTGCGCTCGCCGCGGGCAACACTGTGGTGGTGAAGCCGCCTGAACGTGCTTCCGCCTCGATTCTCGCTGCCGCTCAATTGTTTACGAAAACCGAACTGCCCGCCGGTGTGGTGAATATCGTGACCGGCGAGGGCCGGACGGCAGGGGAGGCGCTGGTTCGCCATCCAGGTGTTCGTAAGATCAGTTTCACCGGGTCGACAGCGACGGGCCGCCGGATCACAGAAGTTTCGGCCTCCAATATCAAATCGTTGAGCCTCGAGCTCGGCGGGAAGTCGCCGAATATCGTCTTCGCGGACGCTGATCTCGAGTCTGCCGCCGACGGCGTCACATCCGGTATCTTCACCGCCAGTGCGGGGCAGGCGTGTATCGCCGGATCTCGGATCCTTGTGCAGGAATCGGTGTTCGACGAGTTCATCGACAAGGTGAAGACGCGGGCGACTGCGATGGTGCTCGGTAATCCGCTCGACGCGGCCACCGATATGGGTCCGGTCGCCTTCGACGGCCAGTTCGACAAGGTCAAGGGATACCTGGAGTCGGCGAGGGCCGAGGGTGCGCGGCTTGTCTTCGGTGGACGCTCGGGCCGGGATCTGTTCCCGCCGGGCAGTGATTACGCAGAAGGTTACTTCATCGAACCCACCCTGTTCGTGACCGAGGACAGTGGTCTAGGTGTCTGTCGAGAGGAAATATTCGGTCCTGTAGCCGTGGCGATACCGTTCGGCTCGGAGGAACAGGCGATACAGATTGCCAACGACAGTGATTACGGCTTGGCAGCAGGAGTGTGGACGCAGAACCTTCCGCTGGCACATCGGATGATCCACCGGCTGGAGGCCGGAACCGTGTGGGTCAACACGTACCGTCGTCTGCACTGGGCACTACCGTTCGGAGGGCAGAAGGCCAGTGGTGTCGGGACCTCCAACGGGCCTACCACATTGAACGAGTGGCTGGAGAACAAGAGCGTGTGGATCGAGCAGGGGTGATCCTGCCACCGGGCCGCGATGTACAGTTCGGCCGCGTCTGTCGCTGACGCGACGGCTGTACCGCGGACAATTATGTCCCGTCACGCTGGACTACAGTGATCACGACGAAACGGCATCGTGTTGAAAGGGTCGATGATGGCGGGGGAGTCACGACGAAATATGCGCGACGTGCAGAAAGAGATCACACGTTCGCGATTGATGGATGCTGCCATTGCCTGTTTTGTGAACAACGGCTATCGATCCACCTCGATTGCCGACATCACCAACGAGGCCGGCGCGACACGGGCAACTTTCTATCTGCACTACAAATCCAAGGTGTCGATCGTCACCGCCATCCTCGATGACCTGGATCGCTTGTACCAAGATACGTTCGATGAACTACCTGCGGTGGTGGTGGATGCTACGCCTGAGGCTGTGCGCCGCTGGCTCGGCGTCACTGTCGGAGTGTGGGAATCGACCAGAGAGCTCTCGGTCGTCGTCGCCGAGGCAGCGGCGATCGAACCGGAGATCGCGGACCGCCGCGCCGAGAGATTCGACTTCCAGACCGAGCGAATCGCCCAGGCCCTGATGGCCACAGGCAAATGGAGCCCGGAGCAAGCGCAGATCCGGGGAATGCTGACGTTCTCTCAACTGGAGAACCTGTTCGCCCAGTGGTCCGGGCGTTATTCGAAGCTGGACCTGCACGAGGCGATAGAAGTGCTGGTCGCGATGTGGGTAGCCGCCCTCGAGGGTTCGGGCCGACCGATCTGAAAAATTTCAGTGGACTCAGTGTCTCTTGACTGGATCGTGTGACTACGGTTACATGTGGGTACTGCCCCACTTCTGGAGGACGACGCAGATGTCTGTTCGTTCGGAGCTTGACCGCCCCACCCTTCCTTGCCCCGTTTCCCACCTGGCCGCCCCGTCCTTATCGGGGCTTTCCACCCTGCGCTCGCCGGTAGTCGGTGCTTGGCGCGGGGAGTCGTGCGAGTCGGGATGCATGTCGGTGCGAATCTATGGTCCTCCGGGTACGGTGACCGGCCGATCCGTGGTGGATGCCGCTCGGTACGCAGTTCTCGACGGCTTGCGTGCGGATCGTCGCCGGGGCTCCTCTGTCGATTCGGCGGAGGGTGCCCGCGGCGTCGTCTGCATCCTGCGATCTGCCGATCCTGCAATGTCGATCGAGGAGCTGCGGTGCGCTCTGGTCGGTCCCGGCCGTGCCGATCAGGTGGCGGGCAGTCCTGTGGGCTTGATCGTCGTCGGCGACGATGCGCGAACTGCCGCGATCGAGATCCGGCGGTTCGGTGAGCTGGCGCGCGATCTCGGGGGGTATGTGGTCGGGACCGGGCTGTTCGTGGACCGGATGCGAACGGCCATCGACTGGCGCCCGGTCGGTGCACAGTTCCGTGACACCACGCTGGCATCGAGTCTGAGCCTGTTGGGCAGGCGCGTCGAGGTTCTTGCCGCGGCCGGTCGCAGTCTTCGTCCGCGATAGGCGCGGTCCGCCCGCTCCCGCTTTTCCCGATTCGTCGGGCAAATCTACCCAAACCTGTGTGTATTAAATGAACAAGCGCTAGGTTAAGCGCAGAGGAAGGAGCCCAAGGTGAAGTTTTCCATGATCTTCGAAGCGCAGATCGCGGATCCGACCCCAGAGAAGGAGCGCCAGACCTACCTGGACTCGATCGAGCAGGCTGTCTACGCGGAGGAGATGGGATTCGACGGGATCTGGGCCGTCGAACACCACGGGCTGGAGCACTACTCCCACATGTCCGCGCCCGAACTGTTCCTTGCCACGGTCGCGGCGAAGACGTCGAGGATCCGCATCGGCCATGGTGCGGTATGCATGCCGTTCAACTTCAACTACCCGACTCGGGTCGCCGAGCGTGCCGCGATGCTCGACGTCCTCTCCGGCGGACGCCTGAATCTGGGCGCGGCGCGGGGCGGCACTCTGCAGGAAGCGGCCCTGTGCAATGTGGACCCGGCAGAGACCGCAGCCCAGGTCGAAGAAGCTTTGCGCATCGTTGCGACGGCGTGGCGATCCGACGATTTCGAGTACCACGGTGAACTACTCGATATCCAGGCACCGGAGGGGAACTCGCCCCTGCGTATCCTGCCCCGGCCGGTGCAGACGCCTCACCCGCCATTGTTTCTCGCGAGCACCAAACCGGTTACGGTCGAGCATTCGGCGGAGCTGGGTGTCGGGGCGCTGGTGTTCGGCTTCGGTGGGCTCGACAGCGTTCGTATGCAGCACAAACTCTACTGGGATCGAGTCGCCGCCCGTGATGGGAAGAAGCTCGTCTCCGATGTCGTCAATGACTTCTTCGTTGCCCTGTGCCCGACCATCGTGCTCGACGACGCGCAGCAAGCCAAAGAGATCGGTGCCCGTGGGCAGCGGTTCTTCGGTGAGTCGATCGGTTACTGGCATCTGGGTGGGGCGAACCCGCCCTCGGGTAACACTGTCGATGACGACAACATCGCCTACATGACCGCGAAAGCGGCCGCGGAGGAGGCCGCGTTCGACCGCGGCGACCGTCCGCAATATTCCGAACGTTCCCTGGCCGCAGCGAACTTCAATGTCAACCACGCTTATGGTGATGTGGCAGCGGCTATCTCGTACGTCGAAGAGCTTGAGCGGATCGGTGTCGATGAGGTGCTCTGCCTGATCCAGATGGGCACCGTGCCGCAGGACGTGTGCATGTCCACCATCAAGGCATGGGGCGAACATGTGATTCCCTACTTCCGTCGGCCGATCGAACAGCGTCCGTTCTCCGTGGCGGCCGTATGAGCAGGCTGAAGGGAAAGGTCGCCCTCATTACCGGCGGAGCACAGGGGCAGGGTGCCGCGGAGGCCGCCGCGTTCGTTCGCGAAGGTGCACGAGTGGTCATCGGCGACGTGAACGAGTCCGCAGGCCGGGCCGTTGCCGACGAATCAAGCGGCGCGATCGAGTTCGTTCCGCTCGACGTTTCCCAAGGCGAGTCCTGGCGGCAGGCCGTCGACCATATCTGCTGGCGTTACAGCCGGTTGGATGTGCTTGTGAACAATGCTGCTCTCTACTCGACCGGCCCGCTGCTCGAAGAGCAGGAGGAGTCTCTCGACAAGACGATCGCGGTCAACCTGAAGGGGGCATTTCTCGGCATTCGCACAGTCGGTCCATCGATGATCGATTCGGGAGGCGGTTCGATCATCAATATCTCGTCCACCGCCGGGGTGGTCGGACATATCGGTCATTCCGTCTACGGGATGACCAAGTGGGGGCTACGTGGACTGACCCGTGTCGCGGCAGCGGAGTTGTCGCCCTCGAAGATCAGGGTCAACTGCCTGATTCCTGGGTCCGTCACCGGACCGATGCTCGGCAGGAACATCCCGGAAGAGCGGCAACGCGACCCGGAGTACTGGACGTCGACGCCATTGCGACGCGCCGGCGAGCCCTCCGAGATAGCGGAGGCTGCTGTTTTTCTGGCGTCGGATGAGTCGTCCTACATCACGGGCACCGACCTGATAGTGGACGGCGGTGTCACAAGTGTCCGGTAGTGGAGAAGTTGGGCGATCGAGCGAGAAGGGCGGTTGGATGGACCCCGAATTCGTCGACGTACTCGCACACTTTCCAGCGCTGCAGTTCGAGGATCCAGCGGCTCAACGTCGTGCGTTCCAGTCGGCCGCGGAATCCACCGAGAAGACTCGGTGGCGGTCGGATGTGCGGCTCGAACTCGGCCGCACCGCTCGTAGCAGCGATGGCTGGGATGTTCCGCTCCGCGCGTATGTCCCGGCCGGGCTTCACGCGGATGCCGGAACGCTGGTGTGGATGCACGGCGGAGGTTATGTCGTCGGCAGCGCGGATGAGGATGATCGGCTCTGTGCCCATCTGGCCGCGGAAGCCGGCATCGCTGTCGTGTCTGTGGACTATCGGCTCGCGCCCGAACATCCGTACCCGGCCGGTTTCGAAGACTGCTATGCGGCTTTGCGAGCACTCGGACCGGGACCCGGGAGAAGCACGGAATTCGCCGATTTCGGTGACGGGCCGTTGCTCGTCGGTGGTGCCAGTGCAGGAGCGGGGCTGGCCGCGGCGCTCACCCTTCGACTGCGCGACGAAGGCTCCGACACCGTCTCCGGCCAATTGCTGCTGTGCCCTTTTCTCGACTCGACTCTGAGTATGCACTCGATAACCACGCTGGCGGATTCGCCTGTGTTCAATGCGCACGATGCCGAGGTCTGCTGGCAGCACTACCTCGGGGAGGTCCGGAAGGCACCACCACCCTATGGTTCGCCTTTCGCGGCCGGGGACCTGTCGGGCCTGCCGCCGGCCTATATCGCGGCGGCTGGACTCGATTGCCTCCACGACGAGGCGTTCCAGTACGCCGTGCGCATGCAACAGGCCGGCGTCGCCGTCGAGTTCCACACATTCCCCGGCGTCCCGCACGGATACACCGGTGTCGCACCACGTACACGGGCGAGCCGTCGAACCATTCGCGACATGCTCGACGTGCTGCATGCGATGACCGGATCGCCGCCCAGGCAGCAGCAGCCTGTAGCTGTTGGTAGAGAGGAAGGTCCTGAATGACAGAAAAAGGCTCAGCGAAGCCGTTCGTATTCGGTGTGGTGGTTCGCAAAGCGGAATCGGGCCGGGAATGGGCCGAACGTGCCAGGCTGGTCGAACAGTCCGGTTTCACCACCTTGTTGATGCCCGATCACTTCGTCGGGCCTCGTTTCGCGCCGATCGCCGCCTTGTCGGCCGCCGCCGCCGCGACGACCAAGCTCCGAATCGGGACGCTGGTGTTCTCGAACGACTATCGTCATCCGGTCGTTCTCGGAAAAGAACTGGCGACGCTGGATTTGTTGTCCGACGGCCGTCTCGACGTCGGTCTCGGGACCGGCTGGATGCGCGAGGATTACGACCGCGCCGGTTTGGCCTTCGACACACCGAAGGTACGTTTCGAGAGGTTCGTGGAGTCGCTCCAGGTTCTGCGTGGAGTCTGGGGCGAGGGTGCGTTCTCCTTCAAAGGCGAGCACTACACCATCGATGAACTCGTACAGGAACCCAAACCGGTCCAGAAACCGTTCCCCAAGTTCCTTTTCCCTGGTGGGGGGCCCAAGATGCTCCGGTTGGCGGGGCAGTACGCAGACTATGTGAACCTGACGCTGAGGGTGCGGGCGGACGGAAGCGCGCCCGATGAGAGCGATGGCGGACTGGAATCGTTCCTCGGCAAGATCGAGACCATCCGCCAGGCGGCAGGCGAACGATTCGACCACATTGCCATCGGCACGAGTGTCCAGCAGGTCGGAATCCCGCAGGACAAGGAGAACTGGAGTGCGGTGAACATCGCTCGTCAGGCGGATACGCCGCAGGTTCTGCTGGGTGATGTCGGTGAGATGGTCGACAAGTTGCGGTACTGGCGTGACACCCATGGCCTCAACTTCTTCGTCCTGCACAACGACAAAGACCTGGAAACGTTCATTCCTGTGGTCGAGAAGCTGGCGGGCGAATAAATTCCCCGCCGAAGGGTCTCGGCCGCACGCAGTGCCGCGCGCGGCCGAGACCCGACAGGGCCTCAGACTCCGTAGCCGCCGTCGACGTCCAGAGCCTGTCCCGATATGAAGTCGGCGCGGTCAGAGGCCAGGAATGCCACGGCTTCGGCGATGTCCTGTGCATCACCGAACTTGCGGAGCGGAATGTTCTTGCGGGCGACCTCGAGGGCGCGCTCGTCGAGGTCGCCGGAGCCGATCAGGCGCTCTGCCATACCGTCGGTCAGCATGCCCGGGCCGACGCTGTTGGCTCGGATGCCGAATCGGCCTTCCTCTGCGGCGATTGCGCGCACGAGGGATTCGACGGCGCCTTTCGGGGCCGCCGAGAGTCCGTCACGGACCGGGTAGCGGCGTGTCGCGGCGGTTGTGACTGCCACTATGCTGCCGCCGGCCACGCGGAGGTGCGGCAGGGCCGGGTGCAGGAGATTGAAGAATGCGGCTGCGTCGTTGTCGAGTTGGTGTTGGAACTCGCCCGGCGTGACCTTGCTCAGGTGTGTCATAGGGACATGTGGGCCGGCGGCGTACACCAGTGTGTGCAGCCCGCCGAATGCCTGTTGTGTCTCGTCGACGGCTCGGGCTGTTGTGTCGGCGTCGCTCAGATCGAGCTGCAGAGCGTGGGCCTTCACTCCCGACGCACCCAGGTCTGCCAACAGATCGGCTGCCTTTGTCTTGTTGCGGTGGTATGTGAATGCGACATTGCTTCCACGTGCCGCCAGGATCCGACAGATCGCGCTGCCGATCCCGCCGGTCCCGCCGGCAACCAGCGTGGCGCCCGAGCGGCTTTCGAAATCAAGCATCTTCTACACCCTTTCCCTGAAGTCTCACTCCAATCTACCAAGCAATTGCTTGTTCAATCTAGTAGCCTGGAGTGAAGCGATAGATCTGGAGGTACTGGTG
Organism: Nocardia sp. NPDC003963; assembly: GCF_053605105.1. Lineage (NCBI taxonomy): Bacteria > Bacillati > Actinomycetota > Actinomycetes > Mycobacteriales > Nocardiaceae > Nocardia > Nocardia sp. NPDC003963. The sequence continues at coordinate 51,405 of NZ_JBSGIP010000018.1, read as the reverse complement.
ACTGACTGGCAAGGCCGCGTGGCTGTGGTGACAGGAGCGGCGCAAGGAGTGGGTAGATCGGTGGCGCTGCGATTGGCGCGTGCCGGGGTGTCGGTTGTGGTGAACGATATTCAAGCCGAGAAACTGGCGGCGGTTCAGCAAGAGATCGAGGCTGCCGGCGGACGCGGGCACGCTGTCGTTGCCGACGTCGGGGTCGAAGCGGACGTCGAGGCCTTGGTCGCGGAGACGGGGAAGACGTTCGGTCGACTGGACATACTGGTGAACAACGCTGTCGCCTACGGAGGTGTGGAAGCGGCCGACGTCAATGTGGAAAACACCCCAGCGGAGGCATGGGAAAGGACTTTTGCCGTCAATTTCTACGGCGCGGTCTGGGGGATCCTCTACGGAATCCCGCTCATGCAGCAGCACGACGGTGGAACCATCGTGAATGTCGGTTCTACCTCGGGTTTCAGCGGTGATACCGTCCACGTCGCCTACGCTGCCTCGATGGCAGCGAAATACTCGCTCACCAGGTCGGTCGCCACCTCTCACGGTAAACGTGGTATCCGCGTGAACGCGGTGGCCAGCGGGCTGATCCTCAGTCCGACCGCGCAGAAGAACCTCTCGACGGAGAAACTCGACGCGTACAACGCGAATCTTCTGGTTCCGGAATTCGCGGAGCCCGAGGACCTGGCGTCGGTTATCACTTTTCTGGCCGGTCCGGAATCGCGGTACGTCACCGGTCAGACCATCATCGTCGACGGTGGATTCCAGGCGCATCAGCCGTGGCACGCCCAGAATCACATCGTGCACCCGCAGGCACCGATCTGAAGGACGCGCCGATATGACATCAGAAAAGGCAGTGGCTACCGCCACCGGTTCGATTCCGGTGGCGAACTTGGGGAAAACGCTGATGCACGAGCACATCTTCGTGACCAGCCCCGAAGTCCAGCAGAATTGGCCCGATTATCCCGAGCAGTGGGACGAGGATGAACAGATCGCCGAAGCGGTGCGCCGCTTGGCTGCCCTGAAGGCCGAGGGCTTCGATACCCTGGTCGACCTCACGGTCATCGGACTCGGGCGGTATGTGCCCCGGGTGGTGCGCGTGGCCGAGCAGGCCGATGTGAACGTGATCGTGGCCACCGGCGCCTATGTGCTCAACGAATTGCCGGTGTACTTCCACTACCGCGGTCCCGGAACACCGGCCGGCGGACCTGATCGACTGGCCGAGTTCTTCGTCAGAGACATCACCGAGGGAATCACCGGAACGGCGGCCCGGGCCGCGATATTGAAATGTGTCACGGACGAGGCGGGTTTGACCAAGGATGTCGACCGTGTCCTGCGCTCGGTTGCGCATGCTCACCGGGAAACCGGAGCTCCCATCACGACCCACACCCACTCCGGCTTGCGTCGCGGGCTCGATCAGCAGAAGGTGTTCCGGGAAGAAGGGGTCGACCTGTCTCGTGTGATCATCGGCCACTCCGGTGATACCGACGACTACCACTACCTCGAGGAACTGGCGTCCAACGGGTCATACCTCGGCATGGACAGGTTCGGGCTGGAAACGGTCCCGTTCGACAAGCGGGTCGAGATCGTCGCGGAAATGTGCAAACGCGGCTACGCCGATCGTATGGTGCTGTCACACGACACTTCCTGCTTCTCGGATATGTCCGATCCTGTTCGGCGCCGCCGAATGAACCCGAACTGGCGCTGGACGCACATTCCGCAGGATGTCGTACCGGCGTTGCGGGAACGCGGAGTCACTCAGGAGCAGATCGACCTGATGCTGATCGAGAATCCACAGCAGATATTCGGTACACAGGGCGGTTACTAGACCGGCACTATCTGGTGGCTTCTCGCGTGACGCCTGCTGATGCGGCCCGCACTCTCGCGAACCGCGACCCATCGGCGCCGGCACCGGCAAGCTTCGGGTTCGCGGGCCGGGACTGTCCCCGGCCCGAGTACACGCACACTGTCTGATGAGGGGGCGGCGAAGGTTCGCCGCTCCCGATCGGCATCCTCGGAAGGCGCTCGCATCGAAGCCGGAATCGGTTGGCCTGGTGTTACCCGGGTACTCCGCAAACGGTTGTTCGGTTCTTATGGGAGCGCCAGCGCGCGTCGCCCCGCGGTGGCGCCGCCGTCGATCACGAGGTCGTGCCCGGTTACATAGTCCGCCTCGTCCGAGGCGAGGAACAGTACACCGGCCGCCATCTGCGCGGGGTTTGCGGCATATCCCAAGGGCTGCAGCGTGTCCAGCATCGTGACGATACCTTCCACCTGGGGCACCATCCCGGTGATCATGGTGCCGGGCGAGAGTGTATTCACCCGTACGCCGTGGGGTGCGACCTCGATGGCGAATGCTTTCGACATCGCGATGATCGCGGCTTTCGTGCCTCCGTAGACCGCCATTTCCTCGGTGGGCAAGGATCCACCGATGGAAGCCGTGTTGACGATGGCACCGAAGCCCTGCTCCACCATGATCTTCCCGGCCGCGCGGGTGCCGTAGAAGGTACCCGCGAAGTTCACGCCGACCATGCGATCGAAATCCTGACAGCTGGTGTCCAGTAACGGTGCGTTGGTGGTGACACCTGCGTTGTTGCACATGACGTCGAGCCGTCCGAACTGTCGCATGGTGCCGGATACCAGCTCGGTCACCGAGCTCGGGTCGGATACATCGGTGTGTACGAATGTTGCCCGACAGTCTGCAGCGACCCGGCCACCGGCCTCATCGTCGATATCGGCGACTACGACGCGGGCACCCTCGGCCGTCATCAGTTCCGCGGTCGCCCGCCCCAGGCCCGAAGAAGCCCCTGTCACGATCGCTACCTTGCCTTCGAACCGTCTCGTCACCTTCATGTTCCTTCCTGGCCTGGCCCAGCCCAGGGCGCCGACGAAGTCGAGCCTTCCCAGTAATTAGGCTAGCGATTGGTTGGTTGACCGGATAGGGCTTGTGTGACGTAGGTAACCGACCTATCATTTGTTCAAATTTTATGCCATTCGGCGATTTTCGGTTTCGCGGGATTCGTGCCAGTGCCGACGGCCCGAGTCCAGCCATCCCCCAGGAGCAGACAGCCGTGAGCCATCCACAGCCCGAAGTCGATCCACATGGTGCAGCGGCGCATCCGCCGGAAAAGTCCCGTGGCTGGTGTCCTTACGATTTCGACGCGGCTGATTTCGACCTCGCCTCGCCGCGTCATGTCGCGGATCCGTTCGCCTTCTATCACCGGCTGCGCCAACAGGCGCCGGTGTTCTGGAGTGAGGAACTCGGGTCATTCGTCCTGACGCGCCTCGACGACGTAAGAACCGTATTCCTCGACCACGAACGGTTCACATCGGTCGGCAGCCTGGCGGCCGCAGCACGCATCGACCCCGAGGTCGAGGAGCTGCTGGTCGCCAACAACGCCACGCTGGACACCTTCCTCGCAAGCGTCGACCAGCCGTCGCACACACGTCTGCGCCGAAGTGTCTCGCGTTCGTTCTCGGTGCGCGCCATGCGGCGGCTCGAACCCGATGTCCGTGCTCTTGCCACCGAAGTGGTCGAGCAACTCGAGCCGGCGGGGCACGCCGACCTGGTTGCGGATCTGGCCGGTCTGCTACCTGCCCGGGTGACCGCGGCCTTCCTGGGAATCCCTGTCGAGGATACCGAGAAGGTCCAGCGATGGGTGGACGACTGGTTCGGATTGTTTTTCACTCCTATGCCCGCACAAGAACAACGGTCGCGTGCCGAGGGCTACATCGAGTACGTGGGCTATATGTACCGGCTGCTCGAACAGCGCCGCCGCGAACCGCGCGAGGACTTCATGAGCGAGGTCATCACCGCAGTGGCGGATGGGAACGCGGAGCTCAGCGATCGCGAAATCGTCGACATCATGACCTCGATCAGCCTCGGCGGCAACGACACCACCGGCAACCAGATCGCAGGCCTGGTTCATCGGCTACTGGTTACTCCCGGGGCCTGGGATGCGGTGGTGGCGGATTCCGCGCTGCATGTGAACGCGATCGAGGAGTCGCTTCGGCGTGACTCGGCCGGTCTCGGTGGGTTCCGTTTCGCCAATGAGGATGTGGAGATCGCCGGTACAACGATCCCGGCGGGTTCCCGGGTCTTCCTCCTGCAAGACGCGGCCAATCACGACGACAACCTGTTCGCGGAGCCCGAGGAATACCTCGTCGATCGCTCGAACGCCGGCGACAATGTCGGATTCGGGGTGGGTATCCATCACTGTTTGGGCGCACCGCTGGCACGAATGGAACTCAGGGTCGTGCTCGGCGTACTGACCCGGTTGCTGCCATCCTTGCGGCTGGCCGGTGATACGGCGCCCGCCTATCGCGTCAGCGTGGTCCAGAGGGCGATGAACTCTCTTCCGGTCGAGTGGGATATCGCCGGATGATCGTGCCCGTGCCCGGCCGGGTGCAGCCGACACTCGAGATCTGGAGGAGCTGACATGCACCGGCCGGTATTCGTACTGGATATCACCGATTTCAGGCCGATGAACAGCGGGAATCCTCGACGATTCCTGCAATGGATCACTCGATCATGCCGAGAAGTGGACGAATCCCGCTCGGACACTTCGGAGAACGCCGCCTCGATGCTCCAGTCGGATCGGGCCGGCGGCGCGCACGGGATCGATCTGATCGGTGCGTGGTATGCGGTCGGCGTCACCGGTCACGACCAGTTCCGGGCATTCTCGCTCTACGAATGCCGTGGCGGCTGGGATGGCGGATGGCGTGACGTGATCAGCCTCTACAAGGGTGTCCCGGATTCGATGTTCCTGTCATCGATCGACGATGTCCGATTCCAGGCGACAAGCCTTCCGCTGGTCGGTGCGCCGGGCTGTCCTCGTCCGGAGAACATCGCCGCGGATCGGATTCGCGGCGACTTCGCCTTGCTGGAGATAGCGGATGTTCGACCCGGTGCAGCCTTGGACTATCTGGCCGCCGTACGTGCTGAGCGCGCACCGGTGCTCGCTGATCACGGCCATATTCTCGCCGGGCTCTATGAAGTTGCCTTCACCAGGACAAAGGCTGTGAGCCTGTGGGTGACAGATATAGACGGCCATGTAGGCGTCCTGCGCGCACGTGACGCCGCCCTGGGCCTGGACTCCGAAGTTCCGCCCGACGAACGTCTGCTCGACTGGGATCGGCGTGCTGCCGAGTTCCACACGGCACCCGCGCGCGACCTCTATCTCGCGGCCTACCCCGGCCCCCTGCTGAGTCCTTCCGGCGGACAGTTGCGCGCCGACGGCTCGGCACGCTGACCACGAACGAACGGAGATGGCGGTGGACCCGCACGAAAAATTCGCCGGCGGTGTAGCGGTCGTGACCGGAGCTGCGTCCGGAATCGGGCTGAGTCTGGCAGAACACGCCGCGAACCTGGGTATGCGTGTCGCCCTCGCCGATATCGCCTCCTACAAATTGGAGCGGATCACCGCAAACTTCCGCGCCCGCGGCGCCGACGTCGTCGCAGTACCCGCGGATGTCGCTTCGGCCGCCTCGGTCGAAGACCTGGCAGATACGATCCACCATCGGTGGGGACGCGTCGATCTCCTGATCAACAACGCCGGGGTGGAGACCACGGGGTGGTTGTGGGAGATTCCCCTGGATCAGTGGAACAGCACCCTCGGCGTCAACATCAGCGGGCCATTTCACGGGGTGCGGGCCTTTCTTCCCCGCATGCTTGCGAGTGGGCGGGGCCACATACTGAACGTGGCCTCGGTCGGCGGCCTCGGCGTGGGAAGCCTGCAGGTGCCGTACATCGCCAGTAAGCACGCAGTGCTGGCGATGACAGAATCCTTGCATCAGGAGATAGGTGTTCTGGGCACGGGTATCGGGATTTCCGCGCTGCTGCCCGGACCGGTGAAGACATCCATCTTCGAATCGGCATCGAGTCCGGAAGGGTCGGGCCCGGCACGGGCTCATCTGGAGCAGATGCGAAGCCTGCTGAACGAATCGGGAATGGCGCCGCGTGCGGTCGCCGAGGTCGCCTTCGCGGGTATGGCGCGGGGCGACCTATGGATCCATACCCATCCGGAGATCTCCGACGAGATCATCCGGAAGCGTTTCGGTGCGCTGCTCGGCCGGCTTCATCATCAGCCTGCGGCCGTCGACCGCCTCGATGAGCCCCCTACCGAGACAGGTACTCCAGGTCGACCCGACTGACACAGACCGGGCGGTGTCCTGCGCCAGCTCGCACAGGGCGCCGACCCGGATGTTCACTGCGCGGTATAGCCGCCGTCGACCACGAATTCGCCACCCGTGATGAACGACGCCTCATCGCTGGCCAGGAACGCGATCAAGTTCGCAACTTCTTCCACGGTGCCCAGTCTCCCCAGGGGGGTCAGCGTGACCATCTGTGCATGACCCTCGTCCCCGAGACCGGGGGTATCGATGAATCCCGGGTGCACCGAGTTCACTCGCACGCCCTCCTTTGCCCAGGCGACCGCGGTATTCTTGCTCAGCGTCCGGACTGCCCCTTTCGCCGCGGCATAGGCAGGAGCCGATCCGAAGCCACCCACGAGCCCGAAGATCGAGCTCACGTTGACTACCGAACCGTTTCCGGTTGCCTTCAGAGCCGCGCTCGCGGATCTGTGCGCGAGAAAGACGCTGGTCTGCGTCACTGCGATTACCTTGTCGTAGAGATCTTTCGGGGTGTTCTCCACCAGCTGGGGATGCGCAATTCCGGCGTTGTTGACAAGTGCACTCAGGCCGCCATGGGTGCCGACCGCTTCGGAAATCACAGTATTCCAGTCTTTTTCGGACGAGACGTCGAGGCGGCGATAGATCGCTCGGCCGCCATTGTCGGCAATGGAGCGCACCACCTCCGAACCGAGGTTGTCTCGAACGTCGGTGCAGATCACCGAGCCGCCTTCGGCGGCGATCCGGGCCGCGACCGCACGCCCGATGCCACCGGCAGCGCCGGTCACCAGTGCGGTCTTGCCCTCGAAGCGAGCCATCAGATCTCCACCTCCGTTAGTGCTGGTCCGCCGCAATCAAGGGTGGCGGGGTCGGCGTTCGGTCACATGTTCGCGTGGTCAGGAGCGGATGAGAACGAACAGCCGGACGTTTCCCGGCCCGGATCAGGTTGGGCCGCGTCGACCTCGGGTTGGAGACGGGGCGTTCGGCATGCTCAGAAAGCCGACCGGGGGCCATGAGTTTACCTATTTACGCAATCGCTTGTCTCAGTTTTAGGCCGGCTACTTGGAGCAAGTGTGGCGCGTGGGCGGTTTGTTGACCCGAGACAGGTTTCCCAGTCCCCGGCCCGGTGGTGAGCAGCCCGCACGCCGACCTTGACCGCGCTGCTGGAACTGCCGTCAAGCAGGCTGGATCAAAATGCATCTTGCCAAGCATGCGCTTGGGCAAATACTGTGTCGTCAGCCGATTTGTGGCTCGCATCACATGACCACGTCTGGTCGGGTCACGCGTCATCGGTGGAAGACAGGAGTACGTGGATGACAACAACACCCCCCCGTTTGCCCGAATCGAGTGGTGGTTCAGCGGACGAGGCGCTCGAGTCGGTTCCGAAGCGTAATTGGACACTGCGATGGGCAGCTGCCCTCATCGTCGTCGTGCTGCTCGGTGAACTGGCGGCATTCTCCTACACGCTCGTCGCCACCGCGCTTCCCGGGATCGGAGCGCACTTTCACGCGACGAATATCGGCTGGACGGTGACGATTGCGAACTTGGTGACCGCTGTCGCTGTCGCGCTCATCGGCAAGCTGGCCGACCTTCGAGGCAAGCGATTGATACTGGTCGTTGTTACTGCGCTGTCGGCGTTGGGGGCGATCATCTCGGCCATGGCACCCACCTACGAGGTCTTCCTCGTCGGTCGTGGGTTGCAAGGGTTGCTGTATGTGGTGCCGGCTCTCGGGTACTCGTTGATTCGTGATGTTTTTCCCAAAGCGTTGATTGCCTTCGCTGTCACAGTGACATTTACCGGCGCGGGCGTCCTGTTTGTCGTTGCGCCCTTCATTGCGGGATGGATGATCGACACGTTCGGTGCGTTGTCCGTCTTCTGGTTCCTGGCGATCTACCAGATCGGATGCATTGCCGGTGTGCTCCTGCTGTTGCCGGAGTCGCCGCTTCGGGTCAAGTCCAGGCTCGACTGGCTGGGTGCCTTGCTGCTCGGTGGCGGGGGTGCGATCTTGGTGTATGCCCTGGGGCAAGCGGCCGGATGGGGGTGGACCTCGTCTCGGTTCGTGGGACTGACGGCGCTCGGTGTCGGGTGCTTCCTGGTGTGGCTGTGGTGGGACCGTCGCTTCCCGGAGCCGATCATCGAGATCGGCATCCTGCGTGCGCGTTCGGGATGGACCACCCTGGTGCTCAACGGTGCGGTATACGGAACCACCGCGATTGTCGTATCCCTGGTGCCGATGATGATCCAGATGCCTCGCGAAATCGGCGGGGACGCCGGTTTCGGCACCGATGCGTCCGGTGTCGCGGTGTACATGGCGCCGATGGGCGCGGCGATGGTCCTCGGCGGGCTGCTCTGCGGGTCTCGGGCAGCGCGTTGGGGAATTCGGTACCCCATGGTATTCGGATGTTCTGCGCTGATCATCGGCGCAGGGGGCCTGGCGCTCTGGCATACCGAGGCGTGGCAGGTGGTGACGTTGCTGCTCGTGTTCGGCCTCGGCATGGGCTTCACCTACGGTGGGCTTCCCAACCTGGTGCTGCAATCCGCGCCTCCGGAGAAGCAGGGCATCACGTCGTCGATCATGCTGTCTGCGCAGAACTTGACCAGCGCGCTCGCTGCCCAGATCGCGTTCGGGCTGCTGGCGATGCACGTGATCGCTTCCGGTGACGGTGTTTTCTTCAGCGGTGAGGGATACCGCATCGCCTTCATCGTCGCCGCGGTGTTCGCAACGGCCGGGCTCTTGATCCTCAAGATCCTGCCTCATGGCCGAGCATCGGATGTGGCATCGGTGAAAACCGCTGCCGACGTCGTCGGGCATTGAGCCGCTGAAGCGGTGGCGGACGCATGTTGAACCGGGTTGGGCCGACATCCGGCAACTGCGTCCGCCTCTGTACCCGGGGGGTAGCCGTCCGCTCGGTGCAGAGGCGCGGTTGTCGTTTTCGGTTCATCGGAGCGTGGCCGCGAGTGTGGGGCGCCAGGGCTATCTGGATGGGTGTATGCCCCCGTTGGGGTAGGGTCGCCTTGGTTCGATAATTGAGCATGCGTTTGCTCAAATAGTATAGGGTCGCGGTATGAAGATCATGGATTGGGCCGGCTATCCACTGGGAACGCGCGTGGTGCAGTACAGCGAGGATGATGCGATCCTGTATGCCCTGGCAGTGGGAGCGCGAGCCGACGAAATTCCACTTGTCTTCGAACGGGATCTCCGGGTTCTGCCGACCTTCGCGCTGACGTTGGGGCTGTGGGTCGCCGACTCGGCCGCGGAGGCCGGGGCATTCGTGCCGGCTCAGGCTCTGCACGGGGCACAGTCCCTGGTCATGCACGGATCGCTTCCGCGCGCAACTGTCTTCGAAGTAGCCGGTTACATCGAATCGGTCCGTGATACGGGCCGATCGGCGATCCTCGACATCGTGGCGGAGAGCGAATACTTCTCCGCGACATACTCCATCATTCTCCCTGGTGCGGGAGGATTCTCATCGACCGAACGTCGTCCGGCGTCGGCCGACCGTCATACCGGTGAGCTGCGCAGCGCTGTGTCCGTGAACGTTCCACCGGACCGGGCAGCTCTCTACCGTCTCACAGGTGATCGGCACCTGATTCACATCGACCCTGCTGCCGCTCGCGCAGCGGGGTTCGATCGCCCCATCCTCCATGGTCTGTGCACCCTCGGTTCCGCGGCGAAAGCGCTGGCCGAACCTTTGGAACGACAGCCGTGGGAATTACGTGCGATCGAAGCCCGGTTCGTCGCTCCCGTCTATCCGGGCAGTGTCCTCGAGATCGGTCTGGGCGATGGCACGGACGGACAGAGCCCGGCCGGCACCTCGTTCGGGGTAACTGTCGCCGACCGGCGCGTTCTCAGCGACGGCCGGGTGAGATTCGGTTGAGCGGGACCGTGCTACCGGTTCACTCTCGCCGGGCCGCTGAGGCGACGCGCGATCTCCCAGGGGCGAACTGCCTACCGATCGGAACAGGCGGACCTCTGATCCGGCTCGTGCCGGCCGTTCTGAGTGATCAGAGCGGGGTGCGAGCGGGCGACTACGAAGGGAAATGATGAGTACAGATAAACGATTCGATGGCCGGGTCGCGTTCATTACCGGCGCCGCGCGCGGGCAGGGACGCAATCACGCGATCCGCCTCGCAGCCGAGGGAGCGTCGATCATCGCAGTCGATATCTGCTCCCAGATCGATAGCGTTCCGTACGCTATGGCGAGCCAGGCGGATCTGGACGAGACCGTAGCGCAGGTCGAGGACGCCGGGGGCAAGATATTCGCCGCCGCGGCCGATGTCCGAGATCGGGCAGGACTCGAGACCGCGCTCGAAGCGGGAGTGGCGCGGTTCGGGGTTCCCGATATCGCCCTGGCGAACGCGGGGATCTCACCCCAGCGGGCCGTCGAGCCCGACCCGCAGCAGGTATTCGTCGATACGATCGAAACCAACCTCGTGGGCGTGTGGAACACGTTGAGTCTCGTGGCGCCGATGATGATCGAGCGTGATGCAGGCGGTGCCATTGTGATCACGAGTTCGGCGCAAGGGCTGATCGGTCGTGGTGGTGACGGTTCCGGCGCCGCGAGCGCGTACGCTGCGAGCAAGCACGGTGTCGTCGGCCTGATGCGGTCGTTCTCCGCTTGGCTGGCACCCCATTCGATCAGGGTCAACACCGTACATCCGACAGGAGTACGCACCCCGATGGTCGAGCACCCGGATATGATGGCGTGGGTGGCCGCCGACCCCGAACGCGGGGCCACCATGTCGAATCCGATGCCTGTCTTCATGGTCGAGGTTTCCGATGTCACCGAGGCGGTTCTGTACCTGGTCGGTGAGTCGGGCCGCTATCTCACCGGCGTGGCACTGCCGGTGGACGCGGGCTTCACCAGCAAGTGATGCCGGCTCGTTGCCGGAACTCACAGCCGGGAACGAGCAATGGCGGCCACGAGCAATGGCGGCCACGAGTTCGTGTCGAGGCCGATCCGGGCTCACAGAGCCATGACATGGGCATCGACTGATCCGCGCTGCGAACTGCGTGGCGGACGAAGCAATATTCGCGTCAGTTCCGCTACGCCGGAGACTTTCGTCTCGAACCGGCCACACACTTCCTCCGGCGGCAGATCTTCGAAATAGCACGCCCGGCGCTGTGAAGGATCGTCTCGAGTGGATGACCGGAGTCCCGGAAGTACTTTGCGCTGCTTTCACGGGACTCCGGTGTCCGCACGTCGAGCTCGATGATTTCGACTCGTTGTGCGCTGCGGGGTCTACTGGTCGGATGACATGAACCGGCGCAGTTCGAATGTCTGTGCCGAGGCGATGGCACAGGCCGCTTCGTCGAAATCCCTATAGATCGGCACCTCGAGGTCCGTAGCGGAGCGGCTGATCAGTTCGGTGTCGGCGGCGCTCAGGATCTCCGCGTTGCGGACGACAACGGCGACCCGGGCGGGCAACCCGAGGTCCCTTACCGCACGGAGGGAGTCGACGAGTGGCGACACCCCCGCTGCCCCGTAGTTGTAATACGCAGCCGCGTTGACGTGCACGAGGACGTCGCGGTAGTACTGCCCGTCGGTGGAGAAGACGGATGCGATGGCATCGGCCAGGATCGCCGTCGGTGACGCGGGACCGACCGGGACCTCGAGCGGATTCGCCACGCTTGTCCCGGCACCGTAACCCTGGCCGCGCAATTTCTCACGCAGGTCTTGCCGAAGGGGCTCGAGAGTAAGTCCGTGCCGGTCGCAGGCATCCGTCGCGAGAACCGATGCGCCACCGCCGAGGCCGATAACGAGCACACCCGCTGCATTGTCGGGTAGTGCCGTCTCGAAATACCGCTGCTGGTACTGGAGGCAGGAAATGAACTGTTCGAACGACGCGACCTGGAACGCGCCGGTCGCCTCCGATACCGCGTCCCATACCTTCGAGGAGCTTGCCATCGACCCGGTATGAGAGCTCACTGCCACCGAACCTTGCCGGCTGGTACCCCCTCTGAGGATGACAACCGGCTTGCGCCGATCCGCCCTTCGCAGTGCGCGCAGGAGCGATGCGCCATCGCGTGTCCCTTCGAGATACACACCGATGATGCCGGTTTCCGGGTCGTCGACGAGCCAGTCGACGAGCTCGCCGTGCGTTACGTCGATGGCGTTGCCGATGCTCACGAGCTTGGAGTAGGCGATTCCGCGCTGGGAGCCCACAGTGATCATGTCGCCGGAGAGGCCGCCGCTCTGCGAAACAACCGAGACGTTGCCGATCGTTGCCGGCGCACCCAGTGTGAAAGTCTGCCGACCTGCGGGAGCGAAGACTCCGAGGCAATTCGGGCCGAGAATTCGTGTCGGAGCATCGTTGATCGCGGACGCGAGGTCAGCCTGGAGACGGGCGCCCGCCGGTCCCATCTCGGCGAAGCCGCCGGTGATGACGTGGACGAAGCGTACTTTTGCGGCGGCAGCCGCAGCCGCGAGATCGGCGGTCGCCGTCGCGGGCACGGCTACCACCAGGTAGTCGATGGCATCCGGAATCTCGTCGAGCTTGGGGTATGCGGGTACGCCGTCGACTTCGGCTGCCTCGGGGTGCAGAGCATAGAGCCCGTCTGTCCATCCGATCTGCCGGTACGCAGCCAAGAACCGGTTCCCGAATGTCGATCGTGTCGCGGAGGCACCGGCTACCGCTATCGCTCTCGGAGCGAACAGTGCACTGAAATCGGTGGTCGCGGTAGCCGGAGCGACAGCCTTGTCGACGTCGTCCAGGAGTAGACGTGCGTCCAGCGCCTGTACGCCGGTCTCCGTCGCGACGATCGGGTTGCATTCGAACTCGGCAAGCATTGGTCCCAGATCGCTCACCAGGCCGTCCTCGCCGCCGATCGCGAGTAGCAACTCGATCAGAGACTCCCGGTCGACCGGCCGGCGGCCGCGGGCTCCCCGGAGCAGTGGGGCTCCGGGGAACTCGTCGATCAGTTGTTCCGCGTCGCTTCGAGAGAGCGGCAGAACGCAAACCGTGGACAGATCCAGCATTTCGGTGGCGACCCCGCCGAGCCCGAGCAGCAGTACCGGACCGAACGTCGCGTCGGCGACGACACCCAGGATCAACTCAGTGCCGCCGGGGTGTTGTTCTTCGACGAGGTAGCCGTCGGGCTCGATACCCTGCGCGAGGAGTGCAGCGCGCATCTCTGCGGCTGCCGAAGGTACTTCGGTGTGGGCCAGGCCCAGCTTGACCGCACCTGCTTCGCTCTTGTGGATCAGGCCGGCACCGTGGGCCTTCAAGACCAGAGGATAGCGCAGCCCGCGAATCGCGACATCTGCGTCGTCCGGCGTGGTGAACGTTCGGCCGACGGGGATATCGATGCCGTACTTCGTCAGCAACGCTTTCACGGCGTGCTCGGGGAGGGTGACTCGGCCGGGCTGACCTGCTGGTATGCCGGTTTCCCGGAGCTCGGGCAGGGGCATTCCCAGCCGGGTGGATTTGCTGTTCGGTCCCATGACTTCCTTCCGATGCCCAAGCGCTTGTTTAAGCAAGCGGTTGCTCGGTAGTGTACGCGTTGAGGAAACGTGTGTCGCCGATCGGATGGAGTTCGATATGACCAGGGGGCCGGAGAGTCGCAGCAGGGGCAATTGGGGCAGGTGGGGGTCCGAAGACGAGCGAGGGGCGGCGAATCTGCTGACGCCGGACGCGGTGATGCGTGGTGTTTCGTCTGCGCGGCTCGGTAAGACGATATCGCTGTCGCTGCCGATCCAGGGCGCCACATCGGGCGCCGCCGCCACACGGGTCCCGCATCTGCCCGGCCGTCCCCTGCCGCAACATTTCATGTCCGTCGACGGCGGTGACTATGTGGCGGGCGCGCGAAAGATCAAAGGAGAGATGTCGGTTGCCGACGATGCGCTGATCGTCTCTCCCCACGGGACCACCACCCATATAGATGCGTTGTCACATATGTGGCGACAGGATCAGTTGTACAACGGTCACCCGGCGGACAGGGTGCGAAGCTACGGCGCGACTCGATGCGGTATCGATAAACTGGGCCCCCTGGTGGCGCGGGGGGTTCTGCTGGATGTCGCGGCATACCTGGGAGTTCCCCGATTGGCACCGACGTTCCGAATAGATGGGGAGACGCTGGAGGCGACCGCTTCCGCCGCCGGTGTGACGGTTCAACCTGGAGATGTGGTTCTCATCAGGACGGGGTGGTCCACCGTATTCGCCGAGGATCCGAATAGCTACGGTGATGAGCAGCCCGGTTTGTGCTACAGCGGTGGCACATGGCTCATGGACCGCGATGTGGTGGCTATCGGTAGCGACAACGTGGCCGTCGGCGCCCTCGACCCGGGTGGTACGTTCCATGGTGCAGTTGATGAGGATATCCATATGCTCACGCTGTGGGAGTTCGGCGTCCCGCTGTTGGAGATGCTTTGGCTCGAAGAGCTCTCGGAGACGAAGCGCGTGGACTTCCTATTCGTCGTTGCCCCGTTGGCCATTGTGGGTGGAACTGCCAGTCCGGTAACTCCGGTGGCCGTGCTCTAGAGCTCGGTTCAGAATGAGGTGTGGGGCCGCCTTGCTGTGCGCTGCATAGTATTTGACAACCCAGGTTCCAAGCGTGATCTGATCGCCGACGCTGCGGGATCACCCCGGCGACTACGCCGACCGTCGGCAACCATGACGTCACCCAACCCATTCCGATCGTCGATGCTCCGCCCGTGATCAGGGCCGGCGCGGTCATCGCTGGTGTCGACCTCGACATCTGTAAGCCGATCGTGGCTACGGCAGCGATAAATACTGCCGGCTTCTCCGAGCCCGAAGCATCACTTCGGTCATTGCCACCGGGATGGTCGTGGCCGGACCGTCGGAGCGGGCGCGTTCCGCACGGTGCCTACTCTTTCATGAACTGCTGCGGCAATGGCGGGCGGGACCGACTCACGAAGTTGTCCGGGCCAGGAAGTCCGCCGGTGAGTCCGGGGCCCGAGGGGAACTCGTGACCGGGTGACCTGAGCGCCGCCCAGGCGCCGGCGGGGGCTCCACGTTGGGGCGCACCCGATGTTCTCGTGTGGAAACCGGCCGACCCCCCATAGGGGGTGCATCCACGGCGGTCGTGATAGCCCCGGCCAGCCGCCTCTTAGATGCTGCGCGTCGTTGTCTTGCACGGCGTGGGACCGCGAATAGTGGATAGGGCCCAGGCAGCAATGCTGCCCGGGCCCCGCACAACATGTGCGATCAGCCTGCCGGCGCCGGCGCCGGTGGGGCGAGCGGCGTGTTCATCGTCTCGAAGTACTGGAACAACGCCACAGTGAGAATCGGGCCGCCGAGCGCGATCGTGCCTGCAAGGGCTCCGATAGGAGCAAGGAGCGCGGCCCCGCCGATGCATCCGGCGAGCGGGCCGGCCCCGAGCAGCCAAGCGACCGGAGCCGTTGCTGCACCACCGACAACCAGACCGCCCACGCAGCCGATGACGCCACCCACAATGGTGCCGATCATCGCGCCTACCATCGAGGCAACCGTTACTTGTTGGACGAAACGTCCCAGCGCCGCTGTTTCCCGCTCTTCGGGAGTCGCGTAGGCAGATGCGATCAGACCGGCCGCGTCCACCTGCGGGACCGCGCCGTCCTGCATCACATCCTGCGCTGGAACCGCCTGGCTCGCGTCTGTGCTGGGAGTAAGGGTGACGGTACGCTCCCGGACTTTCGCCGCGATCGGGTAGTCCGCGTTGTTCTTGCGATAAGTGAGTGGGATTCCGGCGACGATGTTGCCGTGGTCGTCGAGAATCTGGAACTGGTTGCCCACCGTGGTGAGCGATCCGGCGTCTGTCGAGATGACGACAGAGTTGTCGACAACGCTCGCGGTGTAGTTGATCCCCGGAGCCAGGTCCGTACTGAGGGTGGAGCCGTCGGGCGCATCTACTGGCGCAGCGTAGGTGGTTCCGCCGACAACCGTCGTCGCCGCCGCGGCGATCGCAGCCGCGACGACATACTTCCTCATCTTCATTGCTTTTCCGTTCGTCGATGAACGTGGCCTAGGGCTTCAGATGCCCAGGAGCAACCGCTCGCTGCCACTAGATTCGAGCGGTTGCGCAGAACAAGCATGCGCTTGTTCCAGCAATGGATGCTAAATCTTGGAGGCTGCCCTGTAAAGCGGCTCTCATCTGCGCATGAGCAACTCGCTGCCCGAAGGAAGTTATTTGACCAATCGATCATGAAATCTGTCTGACGCGGGTAATTTTGTATGTGGCGAAGTATTACGTTGTAAGGAAGGCGCTGAGCGTCCGCAGTGATGGAGCCTTGGTGTGTCGACGTAACCGATCTCGGGCGAGCCGGGCCGGCAGTTTTCAGATCATCGTCACCCCGCCGTTGACGCTGAGGGTCTGGCCGGTGAAGTAGCTCGAATCCCCCCCGCACAGAAACTCGACGGCCGCAGCGACTTCCGCGACGGTGCCCGCACGCCGCATCGGAATAACCTTGCGCAGTTTGTCCATGAAATTCGCGTTGTTCTCCGCAACCGAACGCAGCATGGCTGTATCGATCAGGCCCGGGCAGATGACATTGCTGGTGATGCCGTTTCGGGCGGTCTCCCGGGCCAGGGTCTTGGCCAGCCCGAGCAGGCCGGCCTTGGTGGCGGAGTAGACACCTTCGCCGCCGCCCCCGACCCGAGCGCTATCGGTGGCGATGAAGATCAGGCGCCCCCATCCTCGCTCGGTCATCCCGGGAATGATCGCATGGCACAGTTGCATCGGTGCCCGGAGATTGAGACTCCACATCCCGTCCCATGTTCGAGGGTCGCTGTCCACGAATCGCTCGACTCGGGTGGAACCCGCGTTGTTCACCAGGATGTCGATATCGGACAGTGCGTGGTTGCTGTCCAGCTCTCGGGCGATCGCGTCGGGGTCGGTCAGGTCCAACTCGACGGCGACCCCGTCGCCCAAGCGTCCCGCAACCGCGCGCGCGGCTTCGATGTCGCGGTCGAGAATCACGACCCGTGCTCCGTGTCTCGACAGCCGGAATGCGATCTCGGCGCCGATCCCGGCCCCGCCGCCCGTTACCAGAGCTGTCCGGCCCGCCAGTTCGTTCGAATTCATGGTCGCAGAGTACAAGCAAGCAAGCGATTGTTAAATTAAGGATCCATGGCGGTAGGTGCATGTCGATCGGATTGCCGATGTCAACGCAAGGCGCAACCGGCTGCCCGAGTAGGGCTGGCCCGGTGCAGTCGCGAGAGATGTCCGAGGAGGCAAGTCGGCAATATCTAGACAAGCGCTTGCTCAAGTAGCTAGCCTGTAGGTATGGCAGCTCATGATCCCTTGACCCACGGCTATGCCGTGGGGATCGATGTCGGTGGGACCTTCACCGACGTCGTCCTTGCCGGGCCGACAGGTCAGGTAGCAGTGGCCAAGACGCTGAGTACCCACGCCGACCCCACCGTGGGGATTGTGGAGGGAATTCGCGCGGTTCTGGCGGAAGGGGGAGTGGACCCAGGTCGGCTCGAACGTGTAGTCCATGCGACGACACTGGCCACGAATACAATTCTCGAGCAGCGCGGTGTGCGCGTCGCGCACATCGGAACCAAAGGCTTCCGCAATCTGCTCCCGCTCGGCCGGTATGCCCGTGTCGAGGAGGACCGCTTCGACACCTTCTTCGACCCGCCCGCATCACCGATCCCGGCCGCCGACTGCTTCGAGGTCGTCGAGCGACTCGACAGCCACGGAACGGTGGTTGTCCCGCTCGACGAGACCTCGGTGCGGGCAGTCGCTACGCAGATCCGCGACCGGGGTATCGAATCGGTGGCGATTACGCTGCTGCACTCCTATGCGAACCCGATCCACGAGGAACGTGTGGCGCAGATCGTACAAGAGGTCCTGCCCGCCGGAGCGACGGTGGTCGCGTCGTCGGAGGTCTGGCCGGAGCTGCGCGAGTACGAGCGGACGACGACGACGTTGATGTCCGCGTACGTGGGTCCGGTCATGTCCGCCTATCTGACCAAACTCGAACAGCGACTGGTTGAGGCTGGTATCGGTGCCCGTGTGCAGGTCATGGAATCCGGTGGCGGTGTGATGTCTGCCGATCTTGCCAGTCGCCGAGCCGTGGCCACCATCGAATCAGGTCCCGCCGCAGGGGTTTTGGCGGCACGCGCGGCGGGACTCAGCGTGGGAGTCCGAGACGTGATCTCGTTCGACATGGGCGGCACCACGGCAAAGGCGTCGGTGGTTCGCGACGGCACGCCCGCGATAACTACCGAGTTCCACGTCGGCGGTAAAGGAAGCTTCGGCGGGCGTCGCGCGGGTACCGGTGTACCGATCAAGACACCCGCCATCGACCTGGCCGAAGTGGGCGCAGGTGGTGGAAGTATCGCGTGGGTCGATGTGGCCGGCGCCCTGCGTGTAGGGCCGCATTCGGCAGGTTCGGAGCCCGGTCCGGCATGTTACGGCCGAGGCGGGGATCAGCCGACTGTCACCGACGCGGACCTGGTGCTGGGGTATCTGGACTCGGTCGGGTTCGCAGGCGGCACGATGGACCTGGAACCGGAAAGGTCGGCCGAGGCGATCCGCAAGGCGGTGGCCGAGCCGATGGGTGTGGATCTGCCTGCCGCGGCCAACGCGATCCACGAGATCACGAATGCGACCATGGCTGCCGCCGTGCGAGTGGTCACCGTACAGCGCGGACTCGATCCGCGTGGCTTCGCCATCGTCGCCTCCGGCGGCGCCGGCCCGATGCATGCGGCCCGGGTCGCCGAGGATTTCGAGATCGACAGAGTCATCGTTCCTCCGTCCTGTGGTGTCGGCTCTGCTGTTGGGCTGTTGGGCAGCGATCTCAGTACAGATCGCGTGGTGACCCGGATCTATGCCGAAGCGGAGATCGACGGAGCAGCGGTCGAAGCGATGTATGAGCAACTGGCGGCTTCGGCAGCCCACGATCTGGGCGTTGATCTGGCAGCAGCCACGACCCGGGTGGAGCGGAGTGTCGACGTCCGGCTGGCCGGACAGGCGCACGAGTTGACTATTCGCTTGGATGAGGACAATGCCGGCAGTTGGGACGCGGCGGCGCTCACTCGCCTGCGCACCCGGTTCTCCGAAAAATATCGCGAGTCATATGGAATCCCCGGAACCGGGCCTGTCGAACTGGTGAGCTTTCGCGTGCGCGTGACCCGTGTCGTGCCCAAGGTTCCTCTCGGGCAGCGTGTCGTGTCCGACGCCGATGCGCTCGGCCCCACCCGGAAACGGCAGATCTGGTTCCGCGAGTACGGCGAATTCCGTGCCACACCGGTCTATGAACGCGTCGGCATGCTCGATGGCAATCCCGTGCGAGGGCCGCTGGTCGTCGCGGACGGTGAGTCCACGATCGTCGTACCGCCGAGCTGGTCGGTGACCGTCGATTCCGACTTCAACGTTGTGCTGTCCCGAGCTTCGATGGAGGAGAAGTAATGGTCCACGTTCTGGCTGATGGTTCGACGCTCGAGCGATCGTCGGATCGGGTGAGCGAGCAGCGTCACCTCACCTCAGAAGTCCTCCGGAACGCGCTTGTCGTCGCCGCGGAAGAGGCGAGCATCGTCGTCGTGCGGTCCGCCTATTCGACCTTCGTGGTCGAAGGCTCGGATGCGTCGGCCGCCATCCTCGACAAAGAGGGCAGGCTGATCGCGCATTCGATGGCGACCACGCTCATGAACAGCATGGCGCTATCGGTCGCTGTGCCGTTTCTGCTGGAAGATATCCCCATCGATACGATTCGGCCGGGCGATGTCTTCGCGACGAACGACGCTTACAAGGGCGGCGTGCACACCAACGACATCCTGATCTTCAAGCCGATCTTCGTGGATGGAGAGGTCGAGTACTTCGCCGCCACTCTCATCCACGTGTCGGATATCGGTGGGGCGTCGGCCGGCGGAATGGCTTCGTTGGCCACCGAGATCTACGCGGAGGGCCTGCAATTGCCTCCCGTTCGCATCGCAAGTGCCGATGGGCTCGAGGAACCGATCATGCGGATTCTCGCGCTTAACAGCCGCACGCCCGAGAAGGTGCAAGGCGATGTGCGCGCATTGATCGCCGGCGCAACGACCGCGGCGACCCGGATCATCGAACTGATCGACTGTTACGGGGCCGAGGGGTTTCGGGCCGGTGTGGACGAGTACCTGAACTATACCGAGGAGCTGACCCGCGCCGCGGTTGCCGAACTACCTACCGGGACCTGGCACTCCGAATACACCATCGACGACGATGGCGTTACGGATATCCGTGACCACCGTGTGTGCGTGGCCGTCACGATCGACAGCGGCAGGGTCACACTCGATTTCGACGGCACCGATCCACAGGTCGCCGCCGCAGTGAACTCCAGCATTTCGCAGACACTCGCGGCCGCGGTATTCGCATTCCGCTGTTTCGTGGATTCGGCGATCCCGATGAACGACGGATGTCTGCGGGTACTCGATATCAACCTGCCGGAAGGATCGCTGCTCAATGCACGGTCGCCGTATCCGTGCGGCGGCCGGTTCCTTCCCTCCTATGCGGCGATGGAAGCGGTGCTGCAAGCCCTTTCGGAGGCTGTCCCGGACCGTGCCATCGCGGCCTCGGGCATTTTGCAGCCGTTCTCCATCGCGGCGACGACTGCGCCCTACTGGGTGCATCTGGCTTACGAATTCGGCGGTGTCGGCGCCCGGTGCGGCAAGGACGGCCCCGACGCGACGGGGGTGCATTTCGGGCTCGGCCGAAATTCTGTGCCGCAGGTGGAGCCGGTCGAGGCGCGCTGCCCTCTGATCGTCGAAGGAGTCGAGTACATTTCCGACTCCGGCGGTGCGGGTCGCTGGCGCGGTGGTCTCGGTACCAGGACGGTCTTCCGTCTGCTGGCCGACGCGTATGTCACCACCCGAGGCGACCGGCTGGAGACCGGGCCCCGAGGGCGCGACGGTGGTCATCCGGGAGTCACAGGTGCCTTCCTGAAGCGGCATACAGACGGTCGACTCGACAGGTTGCATTCGAAGGTCAACAACGAGTTGTTCCGTGCCGGAGAGGCATTCGTGGTCGAGACCAGCGGGGGCGGTGGGATCGGAGTGCCGTTCGAGAGGCCCGCCGAAGAAGTCATGGCCGATATCGCTGCAGGCCGCGTCTCGGTGGACGGTGCTCGTCGTGATTACGGCATTGCGGTCACGGCCGAGGGGGAGATAGACAACGCCGCGACGGCCGCGTTGCGGCAGGCATCCGAGTCGTAGCAGCGCTCATGTGCCACGACCAAACGCACTGACAACACTGACCAAGGGAAGCGACCAACGACGTGAGCACTACCGACGACCACCGTATGCGTTTCGGCATATTCCTCGGGCCCGAACACAAGCCTTCCAACAATCCCACCTGGGATCTCGAACGAGATCTGCAGCTCATCGAGCATCTCGACAAACTCGGGTTCGACGAAGCTTTTGTGGGTGAGCATCATTCCAGTGGATGGGAGATCATCTCCAGTCCGGAATTGTTCATCGCAGCTGCGGCTCAACGGACTCGGAATATCAGGCTCGGTACCGGGGTCATCTCACTGCCGTATCACCACCCGCTCATGGTCGCTGAGCGCATCACACTGCTCGACCATCTGACGCGAGGTCGTTTGATCGTGGGAGTCGGTCCCGGGGCGCTGCCCTCCGATGCCGCGATGATGGGTCTGGACTATTCGTCGTTGCGTGAGCGCATGGAGGAATCTCTCGAAGCCATCCTGGCCCTGTTTTCCGCGAAGGGACTCATCGACAGGAAGACCGAGTGGTTCGAACTGCGTCAGGCGCAGTTGCAGATGCTGCCCTACACGCGGCCGCATCCCGAGGTGGCGGTGACCGCGGTGATCTCGCCGGCCGGGGCAATGCTCGCCGGGCGATTCGGGGTGCCCATGCTGGCTCTCGCCGCGGCCACCGACGCCGGGCGGAAGGTTCTCGCGCAGCATTGGGAGATCTACTCCGAGCAGCGCGAGAAATGTGGTCACGGTCCCGGAAACCGGAACGATTGGCGACTCGTCAGCGTCGTCCATGTCGCGCCGACCCGTGAGGAGGCCGAGCGGCAGGTGTCGTACGCCATCGAAGATGCCGGTCGGTACCTTTTCCGCGACGCCAGCTTCTTGAAGGCCGTCTACGACTCCTCGGGGCTCGACAACAATGCCTCTATTCTGGACGTGTTCCGGGCCTCGAACCTCGGCGTCGTCGGATCGCCGGAGGATGTGATCGAGCACATCGAGCGCATGCAGGAAATCTCGGGCGGTTACGGTACACACCTGATCCGGGTGCTCGACTGGGCGTCGCCGCGGGACACGTTCGACTCCTACGAACTGTTCATGCGCGAGGTGGCTCCGCATTTCCAGGGGTCGAACCAGCGCCGCATCGAGAACTGGAACTCATTTCATCAGTCCGAGGGCGAGTTCCAGGTGGCCCTGGGCGCGGCCAACAAGCGTGCCCGGCAGCGCTATGAGGCGCAGACCGGACAGCAGAACTGATGATCGGTCACCGACGAGGATTGGAAGGGCTGGAATGAGCCAAGTATCCGTGGGCAACGTCATGTATCCGGTACAGGACGTCGATGCCGCAGTGGAGTTCTACGGCGCGGTGTTCGAACTGGGCCTGAAATTCCAGGACGGATCGCGATTCGCCGCGCTGGACGGTGGCAAGGTGACGATTGCCATCGCCAGCGAAGAGGAAGATATCACCGACGGGCGAGTCGCGGCATCGTTCAAGGTCGGTGACGTCGCAGCCGCTGTGGCCGCGGCCGTGGCGGCCGGCGGAAAGGTGATCCGGCAGCCGGAAGACGGCCCGCACGAGACTCGGGCCGTTGTCGAAGACCCGTGGAGCAATGTCGTCGTACTCTATGCGCCTTTGTCGCGCAGCTGATCTACAGCACACGCGCAGGAGGGCGGGCAAATGCCCGCCCTCCTGCGCGTTTTCTGTGGTCGCTGCGATTGTGCCGGTGATTCGGTGACCGCGGGGACGACCGGTCGGGATCCGCCCGGTCCCCATCGCGTTCGGCACTGCATCGGCGCCCTCGGGATCGGGTCGTCTGCCCTGTGTTCGTCTGCGCGGGCGCAGATGCCCGCACTGTGTCTGCGAGCGACCGGCGAACCCTCGGATCGTCGTGTGCGCTGCACCGATATCGGCTCGTGCGCGGGTTGCGCGTCTTCCGTGGGAGAGGCCGAGCAGAAGGCGTCGTGATTCGTGCTGTCTGATGCGGGCGTTCCGCTGCGGGTACAGGTTCGGAGGGATGGCCCTGTCGCGAGGATCGATTGCGACCCTTGACAAGCGTGACACAGGTCATACTATATATGAGCAAGCGCATGCTTGGTAATTGACCGGGCTGCGGCACCGTCCGCCATCGCCAACTCGGCGTCACTCCCTTACTCCTGTACCGCTACACAGTCCTGCTGTGCGCGGAGCAGGTAGCGCAGGGCCACCGAGACAGCGATCGATTGCGGAATCGTGCGGTCACTGGCCGCATTCGGCTGCGAGGAGAAGACTCATGAGACTGCGCAGGTCGGTTGTCATGGCGGCAGTGTTGGCGATCCTATCGGTCACCGGGTGCTCCGGCGCGACCGAGCGCAACACAGTAGTTGCCAGGGGGACGTGCACAGCGGAGAGAGTCGGTGGGTCCATAACGCATGGAACGCTTCTGACGCCCCGCGGTCTCGATCCGGTCGGTCAACCCGGTGCCGCGGGCAGCGGTGGTACCGAGGTCCAAGCCCTCTTCGACACATTGGTCACATACGACACCGAATCACGAGTCTACGAACCACATGTCGCCGAAACGCTCACTCCGGACGCTGACGCGACCGTGTGGACCATGAAGCTTCGTGAAGGAGTGCGCTACGGCAACGGTGACATCCTGACCGCCGACGATGTGAAGCGAAGCGTGGATCGTCACCGGTCGCCGGCCAACACTCAGGTTTCTCGCGGAGAAGCGCAAACCATTGCGTCGATGAACGTCCTCGATCCGCTGACGATCCAATTCGTGCTCGATGGCCCGTATCCGGACTTTCCGCATGTATTGGCCACCGATGTGGGAATGGTGACCAATCCTCGTATTGTCGACGCGGAGGGGCCGGAACAGTTCGCCTTGAACCCGCAGGGCGCCGGCGTCGGACCCTACGAACTCGTGGAGTACGCGCCCGGCGAAGAGATCGTCATGTCGGCGAAGACGAACTACTGGGGTGGCTCGGTCTGTATCGAAACCTTGCGCTTCATCAACATACCCGGGGCCGATGCCACTCTCGACGCACTCTTCACCGGTGAGGTCGATGTGGCATTGCTGCGCGAGCCGACCGCGATCGCCGAAGCGCGCGAGGGAGGGTTCGCAACCCTGCCCACGCTGTTCAACTACGGCGAAGGCATCGTGATGAATTCGGCGCCGGCCCGCCCCACCGCGGATGTGAGGCTGCGGCGGGCGATCGTTGCGGCGGTAGACCCCGACACCCTCAATGCCCGGGTATTCAACGGAAACGCCCTCGCCACTTCCTCTTTGATCCATGAAGATACGCCGGGTTTGTATTCGGGTGCGCCGGGGCCGGTCTATGACCCTGAACTGGCCACGAGGCTGGTCGAGGAGGTGAAGCGGTCGGGCTGGAACGGAACCATCCGCCTGCTCGCGGACAACAGTCCGACCCGGATCAACGAGGCCATCGCCGTCAAGGCTGTGCTCGAGTCGGTGGGATTTCATGTCGAACTCGACAACGACAAGTCGCTGACCGAAGTGCTCGGCAAGGTTGCGGCCGACCGCGATTACGATCTGGTCATCTGGGGCCCGAACTACACCGACGAAGGTATGTGGGCACTGATGAGCCGCCAACTCGACAGCAAGAGCAAGTCGAACTATTACGGATATTCCGATCCCCGTCTGGACGAGGCGCTCGACGATTTGCGGACAGCGACCTCCACGGATCGGAGGAAGCAGGTGGTCGCGCGCATGCAGGAGATTTTCAACGACTCCCCGGTGATCGCCAATTTCGCCACGTACGAGGAGGACAACATCCATGCGACACAGGTGGGTGGCTTGATTCTCACCCGTGGAAGCGTCCTCCGTTACGACAAAGCATTCCTGGCCGGGGAATGATCGCATCATTCGGAAGTAATTGCATGACACAACACAAAGCCCTGGCAGTATTCGGGCGAATCGTTCCCGTCTTGATCCTCATAAGCCTCGCGACCGCCTTCTTGGTCGAGCTGGTACCTGGTGACCCGGCCGTCGCGATGGTGGGTGCCGAGGGTACACCTGAGCAGTACGCGGCTGTGCGTGCGGATCTCGGACTCGACAAGCCCTGGTTCATACGATATTTCGACTGGTTGGGCGGATTGCTGCAAGGCGACCTGGGCCGCACCACGGTTCCGCCGGTGCAGGATGTGAGCGAACTGATCGCTTCCCGGCTACCGGTTACGCTGGAGATCGCCGTACTGTCGGTGCTCCTGGCGCTTGTGATCTCGATTCCGGTCGGGACCTGGTCGGCGTACAGCTATGGGCGGACATTCGACAAAGCCGCATCGGCTGTTTCGTTCGGCTTGATCTCGGTGCCCAGTTTTCTGCTGGCGCTGATAGTGATCTATGTAGCCGTCTTCAGTCCGTCTGTTGTCACGGTATTCATCGTTGTCGTATCCGTGGCTTCGGCAGCGGCACTGTTCATCGGTGCTCTTCGAGCCGGCGCCTCGAAAACCGATCGTGCGCGGAGGAATTCGATCCTATTCGGGGTCGGAGTCTTGATCTCGGGAATTCTCCTTGCCTTGCTGCTTCCGGATTTTCCACGTCAGGGGTTCGTTCGCCTCGGGGAGGGCGGTATCGGCGAGAACCTGCGCACCGTGGCTTTACCGGTGCTGGTGCTCGGTCTGGCCGAAAGTGCGCAACTGACCCGAGTGTTACGCAGCGATATGGCCACCACGCTGAACGAGGATTTCATCCTCGCCGCGCGCGCCCAGGGTATGCCCCGGAGGCATATCCTCGTCAAACAAGCGTTGCGACCGTCCACCTTCTCGCTGGTGACCGTCGCCGGGATCAGCTTCGGCCGATTGCTGGGTGGGACGGTGATCGTCGAAACGATTTTCCGGTTGCCGGGTATGGGGACCCTCATCGTCGACAGCGTGTCGAAGAAGGAATACATGGTTCTGCAAGCGGCAGTTCTGGTAGTAGCCGCACTGTATGTGCTCGTCAACGCCCTCGTCGATCTGTCCTATGCCTTCCTTGATCCGAGGACTCGCCATGCCACAGCCTGAACAGATCGAAAGTCTCCCTGCCGGAAGCGAATCGGCGACTGCTGGTGCGGCCCGCACAGTGATATCCCAGACCTCTCGTCGTCCGAAACTGCCCACTGCGGTCGGAAAGATACGCCGGCTCGGTCTCTGGCTCAGCATGAGCTGGCTGGTCATCGAGCTGATTGCGGTCGCCACGGCCGACCTTCTGCCGCTGAAGGAGGGCCGGGATCCGTCCGCCACCCTCGCCGAGCCCATTCTCGGCTCTCCGGATCTGTTCTCCGCGCACCCCTTCGGGACGGATCGGCAGGGCCTCGACATCCTCAGCGGTGCGATCTACGGCGCGCGCACCTCACTGATCGTGGGGTTCGGTGCGGTCCTGCTCGGCGCGGTGGTGGGGGGCGGGCTGGGATTGGCCGCCGGATACTACCGGGGAAGAATCGACTCATTGCTGAACTTCCTCAACGACTCGCTGCTGGCCTTTCCGCCGTTGATCCTGCTTCTCGCGCTGGCATCGGTCGTGGAGCCGAATATCCGTAATGTAACGCTGGCCTTGGGGGTGCTCGCGGTGCCGACATTCTTCCGGCTCACGCGGGCCAATACGATGACCTACGCTCAGCGGAATTTCGTGACGGCGGCGAGGGCGCTCGGCGCCGGTCACGGCCGGATCCTCGGTCGCGAATTGCTCCCGAATGTGATCGCGTCGACGATTTCGTACGGTTTTATCGTCGTCGCGGTTCTGATCGTCGCGGAATCATCGCTCAGCTTCCTAGGGCTCAGTCTTCAACGTCCTGAGCCTACGTGGGGAAATATGATCGCTGCCGGTCAAACCGACCTGAAGGGATACCCGCACCTCGTCTTCGTACCCGGTGCAGCCCTGTTTCTGACCGTGTTGTCGCTGAATCAGATCGGCGACTGGGCTCAGCAGAAGTGGGATCCACGGTCTCGCAAGCTCTGATCCTCGAAGCTCGGAGAACAACTATGCACATACAACCGCTGCTGGACGTTCGTGATCTGACGACGGTTTTCGATACACCGCGAGGGCAACTGCGCGCGGTCGACGGAGTGTCGCTGACCGTCGAACCTGGTCGAGCGCACGGCATCGTCGGGGAGTCCGGATCCGGAAAATCGGTTCTCGTTCGATCCATCATGAATCTGTTACCTCGGAATGCCTCGGTGGGGCACGGTTCGAAGGTGTACTTCGACGGCAGGGATATCAACACGATGTCCGCGGAGGAGAAGAAACACCTGTGGGGTCCTCGGATCGGCATGGTGTTACAGGATCCCATGACAGCGTTGAACCCAGTGCGCAAGATCGGTGCACAGATCGCGGACCCACAACGACACCATCTTCGCCTCAGCAAGAGTGCGGCGTGGCGAAATGCTGCCGACCTGCTTGCGCAGGTCGGCATCTCCGACCCTGGCCGACGACTCGAACAGTATCCGCACGAGCTGTCGGGCGGTATGCGGCAGCGGGTGATGATCGCGATCGCGATCGGATGCGAACCGGAGCTGCTCATCGCCGACGAGCCGACCACCGCGCTCGATGTCACGGTGCAACGCCAGATCCTCGAGTTACTCGGCACGCTCCGGCGGGAGCGGAACATGGGGATGGTCCTGATCACCCACGATCTCGGCGTCGTCGCCGAGCATGCCGACGACGTATCGGTCATGTACGCGGGCAAGATCGTCGAAGCGGCCGCAACGCGCACCCTGTTCCGCGATATGAGGCATCGCTACACCTCGGCACTGCTTCGCTCCACTCCGCGGGTCGACGCCGTCCCGCACTCGCGTCTGCACTCGATCAGCGGACGACCGCCGGATCTCGTCCAACTGCCCCTCGGATGTCGGTTCGCCCCCCGGTGCGACCACGCGGTGACGGAGTGCGAGCGGCCACCTGTGGACCGGCTGCTCGGCGCTTCGCACCGATACGCGTGTCACAACCCCGTCATGGGACTCACCGACCAGGAAGGAAGTCAGTCGTGATCGCTACCGCCACAGTCCGCGACCGTCAGGACGACGTCGTGCTGTCGGTCGAAGGACTCGAAGTCGAATTTCCCAACGGACGTGCCGGTGCCACGAGAGTTGTCGCCGGCGTAAGTTTCGATGTGTCTCGCGGTGAGACGCTCGGGATAGTCGGCGAGTCCGGGTGCGGCAAGTCGACGACAGCTCGCGCGATTCTGCAGCTGACTCCCCCCTCGGCGGGCTCGGTCCGGTTCGCCGGACAAGAGCTCACGACATTGTCGCACCGTGAAATGAGGGTCGTCCGGAGGAAACTTCAAGTTGTCCTGCAGGATCCGATCTCGACGCTGAACCCGCGGCGGAAGGTCCGCGATATCGTCGGAGAAGGCCTGTCGGTCTGGGACGTTCCGGACGCGGAAGCCCGTGTGCGGACTGCCATGGACGCGGTCGGGCTCGATGTCGATACCGTCGGAGATCGTCGGCCGAGCGAGTTCTCGGGCGGGCAGTGTCAGCGGATCAGCATCGCGCGCGCGGTGGTCATGGAACCGGAGCTCATCATCTGCGATGAGCCGGTATCGGCCCTCGACGTCTCTGTCCAGGCGCAGATCGTGAACCTTCTCGAGGATTTGAAATCCCGGTACGGTCTCACGTTGCTGTTCGTCTCGCACGATCTGAGTGTCGTCCGGGTGATCAGTGACCGCGTGATGGTCATGTACATGGGTAAGGTGTGCGAGATCGGACCCGTCGTCGACGTGTTCGACAATCCCCGGCATCCGTACACGAGAATGCTCCTGGATGCGCTGCCGGTGCCCGATCCCGACGCGGAGCGGAGGCAGGCGATTCCGATCGGTGAAGTTCCGTCGGTGCTGGCGCCGCCGTCAGGGTGCCGATTCCGTACTCGATGTTCCCGTGCGACAGCCCGCTGTGCGGAAAAGGAGCCAGCTATGACCGAAACAGCCGACGGTCACGCGGTGGCGTGTCACTTCCCGCTCGACTGATGAGCTCTTCTGCACCGCCGGACTCAGGGATCGCGGTCACCGTGCCACCTGTGGACATCGGCCGCCAACCGCGCGCGCTCGGGCTCGGATTCCAGGAATTCGGGGAGGTTGTGGCGCGGACCGTAGTGGGAGAGTCGCAGGGTCAGGCCACCGTCCACAGAAATCGACTGCCCGGTGATGTAAGCACTGGCATCCGACAGTAGAAACATCACTGCGGCGGCGACTTCGCCCACAGCGCCTCGGCGTCCCAGCGGGATCAGGTCACGCTCTGCGGAACCGTCGGAACTCGCTCCGGAGTGAGCCCGCGGACTGTCTATCAGGCCCCAGGAGACACAGTTCGCCCGTATCCGCAGCGGGCCGAGTTCGACCGCCATTGTCCTGGTCAAGGCCTCCAGGCCCGCACGAGCCGCTCCGTAAGGCGCGAACCACGGCATGGCGAAACGGGCATCGGCGACCGAGAGGTTGACGATGGCGCCCGGTTGTCCGGTCTCTGCTATGCGCCGTGCTGTGGCCTGTCCCGCCTGCATGGCACACGTGAGGTTGGTCCCGATGCTCTGCCGCCACTGTCCGGCAGTGACATCGAGAAAATGGGCGACTTCGCCGGCTCTCACTCCACCTACGACGTGGATGAAGCCGGAAGGCCGGACTTGCTTCAGCGCCGTGCGAAGCAACTCGATTCCCTCGTCCGTTGCCACGTCGGCGACAACCACGGTAATCGAGCCCGCGATGCGCGCGGCCACTTGCCGAGCAGCAGCGCCATCGCGGTCGACCAGCAGTACGTGGGCATCGTTGCGTGCGAGGAGGGAGACGCAAGCAGTTCCCACTCCGCCACCGGCACCACCTACTACGACGATTGTCCGGTCCGCGAGGTCGGCAAAATGGAGTTCGGGAACGTCCGGGATCGGGATTTGCTTCACAGCGGCATGACGCTTCCCCCGTTGACCCGGATCACTTGGCCCGTGACATAGGAGGCGCGTTCAGAGGCGAGGAACGTGATCACGGCGGCGACCTCGTGCGCCGATCCGGCCCTGCCGAGTGGAATATCTGCTGACCGGCGCTCGATGAGCTCGGCGTCGTGATCGGCGGTCATCCCTGTCCGGATGTATCCCGGCGAGATCGCGTTGACCCGGATTCCTGCCGGTCCCAGTTCCCGCGCGAGACTCCGTGTCAATTGCAGGATGCCGGCTTTGGGGATGCTGTACGCGGGGAGATCGCCGACAGCCGCGTCGACCGTACCCGAAGCGATGTTCACAATGCTGGACCCCGCCCGCATCACTCGTGCTGCCGCCTGGCAGCCGAACACCATACTGGTCAGGTTCAGGGCGAGACCTCGATGAAAATGGTCCTCTGACAGATCGGCGACCGGCCCACGCGCGGTCACCCCGCCCGCTACGTTCGCCAGTACGTCGATCCGGCCGTACCGGCGATGCACCGCATCGATACTTGCTCGGAACGCGGGAATATCGGTCACGTCGAGAGAGCGGGCCACAGCGTCGGAGCCGGCAACTCTCAGCGCCTCGGCGGTTTCCTCGGCGGTTTCCGTGTCGAGGTCGGTGCAGACCACGAGCGCACCGGCGGCCGCCAGGTCATGTGCAGCGGCCCTGCCGATTCCGCTGCCCGCGCCGGTGACGATCGCGAGCCGACCGGCCAATTCGGATCTCATGAGCTCCCTCTGTCACAACTCGATCGTGCAGCGACCGGGCTCTCTCCGCTCGCCGGTGGTATCCCGGTGCGCATCGGAGTCACTGTCGGTCACGCGGTCGGAGCGAGCGGGATACGTTGCCCCAGCTTTTCGTTCTTTGTGTGCAGGTACCCGACATTGTGCGGAGTGAGGTGGGCGCTCGTCCTGACCACTTCGACGATGGTGATGCCGTGCAATTCGAGTGCCGCGGCCTTGGCAGGGTTGTTCGTCAGGAGCCTGATCGAGGTCAGGCCGAGGTCGCGTAGTACCGAGGCGGCGACCGCGTAGTCTCGCGAGTCGATGGGAAGGCCCAGGGCGGCATTGGCCTCGACGGTGTCGTAACCGTGCTCTTGCAGCGCGTACGCGGCGAGTTTGGCCGCGAGCCCGATGCCTCGTCCCTCGTGCCCGCGCAGATACACCACCGCGCCGTCGCCGCTCGCCGCCACAGAGCGCAAAGACTCATCCAGCTGGGGCCCGCAGTCACAGCGCAGAGAGCCGAATACATCGCCGGTCAAGCATTCACTGTGGATTCTCACCAACGGTGTGGGACCCGGGCCATAGGGACGGTCGGCGACGAAAGCAATGTGCTCTGTTCCGTCGAGAGCCCCGTAGGCGTGTGCGACGAATGCTCCTACGCCGGTGGGTATGCGTGCCGACGAGAGTCGTCGGACAAGGGGCTCGGTAGTGGATCGGTGGGTGACGATCGCGTCGATGGTGACGATCGGCATGCCGTGCTGTCGTGCGAACCAGAACAGGGACCGGTTGGATGCCGGGTCTCCCCGGTCGTCGACGAGGACGGACAGCACCACCACCCCGGTGCCGCCTGTGAGTAGACACAAGTCGACGCCTGCCTCCGCGTGGCCTCGCCGTTCGAGAACGCCGCCCGGCCGTGCCAGGAGTGGCACGACGTGGCCTGGCCGCGAGAGGTCCTTGGGCGCGGTCGCCGGGTCCGCCAGTGCTCGTGCGGTGGTGGCACGGTCCGCCGCCGATATCCCGGTCGTAGTACCGCGCGCGACGTCGACCGAGACGCCGAACGTAACGCGGTGGTGATCACCATGGCGTTCCGCGACCATCAACGGAATGTCCAGGGCGATTGCCCGGTCTTCGGTCATCGCTACGCAGGCATAGCCGGAGGTGTGGCGGACCAGGAAGGACATCTGCTCGGTGGAAACGTGTTCCGCCGAGATCGCGAGGTAACCCTCGCCGGCCTGTGATTCGTCATCGACGATGACGGCGAACTCACCGCCTGCCAGGGCGGCCAGGGCATCGGACACCGAATCGAAATCGTCCGGTCCGAGATATGGAGTGCTCATGGTTCTCGACCAATCGCTCGGATGGGGTGGAGGAAGGGCTACGCGAATCTCTCGATGTCAGACGGCCTGCAGTCTGCTGTACCGGCCTCGATAGAACAGGAGGGGATCTCGGGTGTTCGCCCGGAGATGGCGGACTTCGGAAACGACGATGACGTGATCGCCTGCGGAGTGCTCCGTCTCGACGGTTGCGTCTATC
The DNA here is from genome assembly GCF_053605105.1 of Nocardia sp. NPDC003963. Classification (NCBI taxonomy): domain Bacteria; kingdom Bacillati; phylum Actinomycetota; class Actinomycetes; order Mycobacteriales; family Nocardiaceae; genus Nocardia; species Nocardia sp. NPDC003963. Next base: position 19,025 of record NZ_JBSGIP010000018.1, on the reverse strand, counting down.
CAGGCGAGTGCATTCGTGAGCACGGGCGCGCCCGATGGGGACGGCGTCCAGTCCAGGCCCGCAAACTTGTCGCCGCCTTTCACCGACATCTGCCGGCAGATGTGCTCCTGGTCTTCGGCGAGGATATTGATCACGAAGTTTCCGGCCCGCTTGATCGCAGGCCACGAACTACTCGTGTGTGCGACACAGAAAGCCACCAACGGAGGATCCAGGGAGACCGACGTGAAGGAATTCGCCGCCAGCCCGGCACCGTGGCCGGTGTCCGGGTCGATGGCGGTGATCGCGACGACACCGGTGGCGAAATGACCGAGCACCGAGCGCATCTCGCTCGGATCGATTGCAGTAGCAGGTTCGTGGTCGACCGGAAGGTCTGTCGTGGACATGGGGTGCCTCCGAAGCTCTGGGCGAATGGTGTTCAGATATGCTGCCCACGTTGGTCATCGATCGTCGGTGGTGTGCGTTGCTCCTGCACGGTCGAGGAGATCTCGACCCCGATGGTGATCGGTGTGATCGCATCGAGCGTCTGCTTGATCCGGCCTTGCCACATGCCGTTGTCGATGAGGCTTTCCCGGTTGAACGACACGACGACGGTCGCCGAGTCCAGGGTGCCCTGCCGGGATACCTGAAGCCGCCAGGTCGAGATCCCGTCGATGCCACGCAATGCTTTCGCGAGTTCGGAAAACGAGACCCACCTGCCGCGAATCAATACGAAATCACCGGTTGTATGGGTGGGTAGGTCGAGCTCTGAGCCACTCACCAGGAGACCGGTGCGGACTGCGATCTCATTGAGGGAGGTATGCCAGGGGTACCGCACGACGATCTCGTTGAGGTTCCCGCCGGCGCGAGTGGCCCGCGTGAGTTCGAGGGTTCCCGGGCGGGTCGCAATCAATACCGTGTCGTCTGGGCACTTGGCGGCAACCGGAATGCCGGTGAGGGGATCCGACAGCACATTGACGGCGCGGGCGCCGAATTCTCGGGCGAGGTGTCGCACTGCATCCGGATCGGCGATCTCACCGGTGAGAACGATAAGCCGCAGTTCGAGGTCCAGCGGGTCGACCAGGAACTCGAGGTGCAGCCGAGCCAGGAAATCCGCGATGCCGGTCGGTGTACCCACCAGAACGTTCGCTCGAAGGGCCTCGATGGTACGAAGGAGCCGCATTCGGCCACGAGGTCCCACACTTGCTGCGGCCTGGGCGATTCCGGCCGCGGCGTCGGCCAGGAACGACCCACCGAGATCACCGTCGTTGTTCAGCGAGACGACGACCCGATCGCTTGTGGTTATCCCCGCTTCGACCAGCGTCTCGGCGGTGAGCCTGCGCGCCTCCGCTCGGTCGCTCTCCGTCATCGGAAACGCGATGGACCCCGTCGGGTTCACCAGCAGCAATCCTTCGGCGGTCGCGGGGCGGATTCCCACGCCGGTGAGGTTGCTGCGGTCGACGAGTGTGTCGGTCGCCGGGGTTTTCGTGCCGGTCATCGGACCTCCATGACATCCGAGGCGAACAGTTTGATCGAGTTGAGGACGTGCTCGTTTTCCAGGCCACCGACCTGGAACTGCCCGACGAGGTCGGTGACCCCGGCTTCTTCCAGCCGCTGGACTGCTTTTCGGGACCCTTCGACATCGTCGATGACGATCATGAGGTTCTCGCGCAGTGTTTCGATGGCGACTTCCTGGGATTGTCCGGCCGCCAGAGCGCCGAGAACGCGATGGCTCGCGTGTCGTGCGTCGTAGTAGTCGGGCGGGGCTACGAGGTTGACCTGGCGGCGGATGTACCACATGACCGCATCGGCTGCGTTCGCGTAGGCTTCGTCGGTGCTCGGCGCGACGTGCCACGGAACCATCAGGCCGATCTTGCGGGTCTCGGGATCGAAACCGCAACGTTCGAGTTCCGCTTTGTACTTCGCGATGTCTTCGGCGACATCGTCGATCCCCTTCAGCATCGTCATTCCGAGCAGGTTGTACCCGCGGCGGGCGGCCTGGAGGTAGCCGTCGAGGCTGGTCGAGGCGACCCACACCGGGGGGTGCGGTTCCTGGACCGGTCGGGGATAGACGCCGACATCGGGGACGCTCCAGTATTCGTGTTCAGCACTGTAGGGCTCGCCGTCGGCTTCCCAGATTCCGAGCACGGTGTCGAGGTTGGCCTCCCACAGCGCGCGAGACTGCTCGAACGGGCGCTGGAACGCCTGATACTCCAGCGGTGAAGCACCGCGCCCTGTCCCGAACTCGATCCGGCCGCCCGAGATGATGTCCATAGTGGCCACCCGCTCGGCTGTACGGATCGGGTGTGAGAACGGGAGCAGAACGACCCCGAGGCCGAGTCGGATCTGCTGGGTGACCCGTGCCAAGGCGCTGAGAACGATATCCGGCGCGGAGGAGTGCGAGAACCCGCGAGTGAAATGGTGCTCGACCATCCACACCGTGTTGTACCCGAGTCCGTCGGCAAGCGTGACCTGTTCGATGAGGTTCTCGAACGCGCGTTGTTCTACTTCCTTCGTACGACCTCGCACCTCGAGTTCGTATCCGAGACCGGCACGCAGCTTTGCCATCCTGGGCTCCTGTCTGTTGCTCATGGGGTGCATGTCGTGTTTCGGCACCGTCGAAAACAGAATAGCCCAAGCGCTTGCTCAAATACTAGTCGAACGTTGAATCGGTTCGGCCGAAAGCCTCTAATATGCAGTTCAAAGCCGTGATCGGCCGGTCACGTCAGTCGGTCTGGAGGATCGCAGCACTGCCGTAACTGCCGCCGAAGCCTGTGCACAGCGCGGTCCGGGCGCCTGGAATCTGGTTGGCCGGGGCCGTCCCCCGGAGCTGGCGGACCGCCTCTATGACATTGTTGAGGCCGTGTATGTAGCCCTCGGACAGCAACCCGCCGTGCGGGTTCACCGGGAGTTCGCCGTCCGGGAGAGTTGCTCCGCTACGGAACAGCCCGCCGGCTGCGCCGCGACTGCAGAATCCCAGGTCCTCGATCTGCTGCAACACGATCGGTGAGTACGCGTCGTAAATCATCGCGACGTCGATATCAGACGGATCGAGTTCGGCGGTCGCCCAGAGCTTGTCGGCAATGAATTCGGTGAACAGCGCCGAGGGATCGTCGGCTTTGTCCATCGCCGAGGCACCCCGGCCGCCACCCCGGACAACCGCGGTGATTCTAGGGCTGGCGGGACGGATCGTGTCGGCGATCTCGACTCTGCTGACGACCAGAGCTGCTGCGCCGTCTGTTTCCTGGCAACAGTCGGCGCGGCGCAGTGGTGCGGCGATCAAGGGGCTCGCATCATAGGCATCGCGCGTCATACCCGTACGAACCAGCGCCCGCGGATTGTGCCGTGCGAGCTCGCGCGACTGGACGACTACGGCAGCGAGGTCGTCGGTGGTGGCCCCGGTGTCGGACATCCAGCGGCTGGCAGTCAGGGCGAAGAGATTGACCGGGCCGGCCATGCCGTACGGCATGGTGAACTGTTGCTCGCCGTCGTCGCTCATACGCAGGCCGGCCTGGCCCATGCGCTTACCGGATCGGCCGTTCAGCGCGCGGAAGATCAGCACGTTGTCCGCGGTTCCGGAGTGGATCAACATGGCGGCATCGCCGAGTATCGATGCGGATTGAGTGCCTCCACCGTAGAATTCGTTCGTCCAGATCGCGTCCGGCAGCCGCAAGAGCTGGGCGACATGGTTCACCGGCGCCGAGTCGTTCATGTGGTAGCAGAGGACCGCGTCGATATCACACCGGTCGAGCCCGGCGTCCCGGATTGCTGCGGCTCCTGCCTCCAGGGCCAGCTCCAGCGGTGACACTCCGGATTCGCGGGAGATCGCAGTCATTCCGATTCCGGTGATGGCGGTTCGTCCCGCAAACAGTTGGCGTGCCATGGCTCCACTCTTGCATAACAAGCGCTTGCTTGACATTATCTGGGCATGTGGAAGCGACTCGCTCCTACGCCGAGTCGACTGACCCGGCCGTACTGGGATGGCTGCAGTGTCGGCGAGTTGCGGATCCAGCGCTGCCGCCGTTGTTCGGTATATATCCATCACCCGGAGCCCTGCTGTGTTCGATGCGGTGCGCGCGATCTCGGATTCGAGGCCGTCAGCGGTCTCGGGGTCGTCGATGCGTTCACTGTCGTGAGTCGAAGCTTTGTTCCCGGCTACCAAGAGATCGTTCCCTATGTCATCGGCTGGATCGGCCTGGTCGAACAGCCGTCGCTGCGTGTGTTGTCCACGATCCCGGGTGACGCGGAGGTGCGGATCGGCGCTCCGGTGCGGGTGTCGTTCGAGCACGTGGCGGGCTTCGGTGCCGTGCCGGTGTTCCTGCTGACATGACGTGCCGATTTCTACACGGCTTGCCCAGAGGACGACTCCGGTCGGGGATGTGAGCTGCCGGTGGCCGGCGCGTCTGGGCGGCTGTCGGTCGCCCGGCTGGTGGCGCTCCGCTGTCCGACCGGCGATTTTTCCCCATTGACATGCACCTTACATGGCCTTAATTTATTTAACCAAGCAATAGCTCAAATAGGAGTCGTGTGGAAACCTTCGTCGCGCTCGCGTTCAGTGCCGCGGCTTACGGCGCCGTTCTGGCTCTCGCTGCGCTGGGCTTTCTGGTTCTTTTCAAAGCCACCGGTGTAGTCAATTTCGCGCACGGTGACCTGATAACCGCCGGCGGCTACATCGCACTGTGGTTTATCGGCGACCTGGGTTCGGCACCCGTTGTCGGCTACATACTGGCCGTGATCAGCATGGGACTCATCGGGATGGTGCTCGAGCGAGTGGCATATGCGCCGTTGCGCCGGCGCCCACATCTGACGGTCCTCATCGCAACGCTCGCCGCGGCGCTGGTGATCCGGGCCCTGATCTCGCTGTGGCAGGGGAGTACTCCGCAACGATTGCCCTCACCGGTCGACGGAACGGTGGTCACCGTGCTCGGCGCACCCATCGCCGGCCAGCGAATACTCGTCATCGCTGTCGCGCTCGTCTGTATCGCAGCAGTGATCGGTCTCTTCGGTTACAGCAGCTACGGTCGCCAGTTGCGAGCGTTGGCGAGCGACCGGGAGGCAGCGGAGCTGTACGGCATTCGCACCGGCCGGATCAGCCTGGCGGCATGGGCCCTGTCGACGGCACTGGCGGCCTTGGCGGGAATATTGGTTGCTCCATTGTCGAGCCTGGATCTGACGTTCGGATTCACGATCATGCTGGCCGCATTCGCGGCCGCGGTCCTGGGCGGATTCGGCAATCTCTGGGGCGTGTTGGTAGGCGCCTGCCTCATCGGTGTAATTCAGTATCTTATCGGAGGCTACGTGCTCCAGGACTATGCGGGAATACTTCCCTACGTCGTGATGCTCGCCATTCTCGCACTTCGCCCACAAGGGCTGCTGGGGCGAACGGCGGCGCGTCTATGACCGCCGTTCGCGGCGCGTTCGCGGCCGCGCGACTGTACAAGCGTGGTCAGTACGCCACACTGCTGCTCGTCGCCCTCCTCGTTGCCGCTGCGTCACAGATTGTCAGTGCGAGCAGCACCACGAACCTACTGAACTTGTGGTTGGTGTATTCGATTGCAGCGCTGGGGTTCTACTGGATATTCGCCTTGGGCGGCCGGTTCGCGTTCTCACAAACCTTCATGATGGCGCTCGGCGGTTACGCCACGGCGTATTTCGATCGCAACGGGGTCGGATTCGTCGCATGTGTAGTTCTCGCGGTTGTCGTGACTGCGATAGCGGCGCTCTTCGTCGGAATCGTGCTATGGCGCACGGAACATTTCTATTTCGCGCTGGGAACCCTGGCGGTCACCGAGATCGGTGTCGTACTGTTCGGAAAGACATCGTCCTTCACCGGGACCAACGGGAATATCACCGGTGTCGGCTACCCGGTTGTGTTCGGGCGCGAGCTGAACACCGACGGCACAGTCTTCTGGCTGCTGGCGGCCGTCCTCGGCAGTCTGCTGATCCTGACAATATGGGTGAGGCGCTCACCGGTAACGCGAGACCTCACCGCCGTTCGTGAGCTGCCGACAGTGTCGAAAACGCTCGGTATCCCGGTTGATTCACTACGTATGGCGACTTTCGTCACCGGTTCGGCCGTTGGCGGACTCTCGGGCGCCCTGATCACACACTGGCAGGGCTTCATCGGGGTCGACTCCTTCGGATTGAATCTGGGTATCGGGCTGTTTCTGATGGTGATCCTCGGCGGCCTAGCTTCGCACTGGGGGGCGCTTGTGGGAGCAGCCTTTTATGTCGCGGTACCCGAACTGCTGTCCGCTCTGCAGCAGTACATGTCCGTGTTGTACGGGGTGTTGCTGCTGGCTGTCATCCTGGCCTTCCCGAGTGGCCTCATCGGCGTGGCCGACGCGGTCGCGCGACGGCGGCAGGATCAGCGCCCGGGATCGGTGAAGCGATGAACGCGAACAATGCGGCGCTGGAAGTTCGCAATCTATCCGTTCGGTTCGGCGGTGTGACGGCGGTGAGCGATGTGAGCTTCGATATCGCGACAGGCGAGGTAGTGGGGCTGGTGGGCCCGAACGGCAGCGGTAAGACGACGGTGCTCAATGCGCTGACCGGTGTTGTTGCCGCCCGCGGAACGCTCTCTGCAGGAGGTCGGCGGGTCAAGCTCTTCCGCCCGTCGCACTCTCGTCGCGCCAGAATGATCCGGGTCTTTCAGTCGCCGAACCTGTGCACGGAGCTGAGCTGTGTCGAGAATGTGATGCTCGGTTCGGCCGATTCCGCAGGCCGGGACCTGGCGGCGGCGTGGGTGCGTCGGCCGACGATGTGGCGGCATGAGTCGGACCGCATGACCGACGCGCTGCGACAATTGCGACGCGTCGGCCTGTCCGGATCGGAGACCCGCACAGCAGGTGATCTCACCTACGGGGAGCAGCGTCTGCTGGAGCTGGCTCGCGCCCTCGCGGCGGCCCCGCGCACGCTGATGCTTGATGAGCCGAGCGCCGGCCTCAACGATGCGGAGACTCGTGACCTGCACGATCTACTGGTACAGATCAGGGGCGAGGGAACGACCCTGCTCGTCGTCGATCACAAAATCGATTTCATCGACTCGCTCTGCGACCGGGTTCTTGTTCTGGAGTCCGGCCGGCTGATCGCCCAGGGAACACCCGCCGAGGTCTGGTCGGACGATCGCGTCATGGACGCCTACCTGGGAGTGACACACGATGCTTGAAATCTCAGGGCTCGACGTCTGGTACTCGGCCACCCATGCGGTCCGCGACCTGAATCTCAGAATCGCAGCAAACGAAACCGTCTGCATGTTGGGGCCGAACGGGGCCGGTAAGTCGTCGGTCCTGCGAAGTATCTCGCGTCTTGTGCCCCACAACGGGACGATTACTTTCGACGGTGACAACATCGACGGTCGATCGGCGGTCGACCTCGGCCGCGCGGGTCTGATCCACGTGCCCGAAGGCCGGCACGTCTTTCCGACGTTGACAGTGCACGAGAATCTGCAAATCGGAGCACGTATACGGGGGAAGAGACCGCTGTTGTACAGCTACGACGATGTCTACGATCTGTTTCCGACGTTGGCGCGAATGCGGAGAAGAAACGGATTCGCGCTCTCCGGTGGGGAACAGCAGATGGTTGCGCTGGGTCGCGCCCTCGTAGCGTCACCTCGACTGCTACTTCTCGATGAACCGTCGCTCGGGCTGGCGCCCGCGGTGGTCGGGACCGTGTACCGGGCCCTCGCCGAAGTCGCCGGCCGGATGACTCTGCTGCTGGTCGAGCAGAACACAAACCATGCTCTTTCCCTGGCCACGCGCGGATACGTCCTCGTCGACGGCCGGATCGCGATGGAAGGCAAATCGGTCGACCTGGCCGACCGAGGCGCGATACTCGCCCGCTACCTGGGCCAGTCCGATGCCGGGACAGATCGAGTGGTGGCCGCGGTTGATACAGGCCCCGAGCCGACAGATGAGAAGAGTTCGTTATGACATCAGGTAGTTTCCGGCGGTTCGTGCGATCGAGTGCCATCGCATCGGCGGCGGCCGTGGGCGTGTTCGCCGCCGCGTGCTCAGGGTCTTCGACGCCGGAAAATTCCGGGCGGCCGATGATTGTGGGCCTGATCGAGATCAAAGGCGATTCGCCGAACGCATTGAACGACTACAACAACGGTGCGCAACTCGCCGTCGACGAGATCAATGCTGCAGGCGGCGTTCTCGGCCAGCCGCTGGACTATATCCGGATTCCCGCGTCGGTAACTGATCCGCAGGCGGCCCGCACGGCCTTCCTCAAGGCTGTCGACGAGGGGCCGAGTGCAATCATCGGGTTTCCCGGCGGTGGATCGCTGGAAGCACTCACCCGCGATGTCGATTCCGCCGGGGTTCCGATGATTCACATCAGTAGCGACGGTAAACTCGCCCGTGGTGCCGAATCGGGCAGTGAGTGGCTCTTCTCCGTGAATCCGGACGATACCGCGCGCGCGAAGAATGCCATCGACCTGGCTCGACAACTGGGCGCGAAGCGGGTCGGAATCGTCGCCACCGACGAGACCTTTGGCCGTGTATCCACAGAGAACTCGATCGACGCGATCGACGCGTCGGGTATGGAGTTGGGGCCGGTCCGCTATGTGCCGCCGTCGGTCACAGACCTCACCGGCACGATCCGCGAATTGCGTGATGCCGATGTCGTTCTGTCCTGGACCTTTCCGAATGTGCTGGCGTTGCAGCTGAACCAGATGCATCAGAGTGGCATCGAAACGCCAGTGATCTCCGGAAACTCGGGCCCTTTGGTGGTGTCGAGCAATTTGGTCGACGAGGCTGCGCGTCGGCCGCTGCATGCTGTCACACCATGTTCTCCGGCGGTTGGCGACAGCCCTGTCGGACGCACGTTCGCGACGAAATACCAGGCGAAGTACGGTGCGATGCCCACAGCCTCGGCAACCCAGGTGTATGATTCGGTCCGCTTGCTCGCGGCAGCGATGGAATCGGCTGGGACAGTGTCGGATCGGAGTGCCATCGCCGAAGCATTGCGCACGATGGAATGGAACGAAGGTGCCTGCGCCGCCGGTTACAAGTCGGACGGTGCGCAGTTCCTCGGCCACCAGATGGTCGCCGAGACATTTGCCGGTGCGGGAGCGATTGTCGCCCGTTACGAAGTGGCCTCGGTCGGGGAGCGATAGCGCACGCTGCGAGCCATGCGGATGTCGATAGGTCCATGACCTTCGCTGTGTGGCGGGTGTCGTCTCCGCCGTGCTTCCGACAGTGGCTGTCGTGGTCAACGGCTCGGCGTGAGCGGGTGGCTGTCGACGAAGCCTTTCAGCCTGGCATGTGTGACCGGGTCGAGTCGACGGCTGACCGGTGCGTCGAGCACACGGCGCAGCCGGGCCAGATAACCTGCCGGCGTCATTCCGAATTCGACGAGCACGTCGCCGGATGACGCACCTCCGTAGGGCAGCCAGCGACGCGCGAATTCGAGGATCAGTGCATCCTCGATGGCGGAGTCATTGATCATTGGGAAATCTCTCTTCTCGAACCGTTCGCGGCTTTCGTGCCCGGCAGTGGGCACAGTCCGCTACGGAGTGTTCACGGACGTACCGCGGCGGAAGCCCTGTCTCGCATGGCCGACTGCCGCCGTAATTCGCGGGAGGCCAATACCATGCGGTGAACTTCGTCGGCGCCGTCGATGAAGCGCATTGTTCGGGCTTGAGTCCACAGCATCGCCAAGGGATAGTCCTGGGTCATGCCGCCCGCGCCGTGGATTTGGATCGCTTTGTCGATCACCCACCCGACCGCATCCGGCGCGGCGACCTTGATCGACGAGATCTCGGTTCGCGCCTGCTGGGCTCCGACGGTATCGATCAGCCACGCCGCACGGAGCACGAAAAGACGTAACTGGTCGATCTTCACGCGAGATTCGGCAATCCAATGCTGGACCACGCCTTGGTCTGCCAGACGTTTTCCGAAGGCGTGCCGCTCGTCGGCCCGCCGGCACATGAGTTCGATCGCGCGTTCGGCCATTCCGATCATGCGCATACAGTGGTGGATCCGGCCCGGACCGAGCCGGGCCTGGGCCAGTGCCTGTCCGCGGCCGCGCTCACCCAGCAGGTTCTGCTTGGGTACGCGCACATCGTCGAATCGAATCTCGGCATGGCCCCCATGTGCACCGTGGGTGAACCCGAAGATCTCCAGACCTCGTTCGATGGTGACACCCGGTGTATCTCTCGGCACGAGGACCAGGCTGTGCCGGTTCCGTGGATCTTGCTCTGAGTCAGAGACTCCCATGACGATCATGAGTTTGCAGTCTCTGCTCATAGCGCCGGTCGACCACCACTTCCGGCCGTTGACGCGCCAATGATCACCCTCATCGATGATCATGGTGGCCAAGTTCGCGGGATCCGACGACGAGGTGTGCGGTTCGGTCATGCAATACGCGGATCGGATTTCGCCCTCGAGCAGCGGTGCAAGCCACTGCTGCTGTTGATCCTGGTGCCGAACAGGCTGAGTAGCTCCATATTTCCCGTATCCGGCGGGCTACAGTTGAATGCTTCGGGTGCGATCTCGGGGCTGCGCCCGGTCAGTTCGGCAATGGGTACATACTGGAGATTCGTCAGGTTTGCTCCTGCTGGGTGATGCGGGAGAAACAGATTCCACAGTCCCATAGCTTTTGCCTGCCGCTTCAGATCGGCCATGATGGCCGGCCGCTCCCATTGCACATCGCCCGCGGTGGGGTTGTCGTGGAAGTACTTCTCTGCGGGAATGACGAATTCATCGATGAACTGAGCTGCTCTCTCGGAGAGTTCTCGGGTAGTCGCGTCGACGGCGAAGTCCATGGGGGTCCTAATTGTGGATATTATTTGCTGTGTGCTGGTGAAATCTGAGAGAGCGCGGCAAGACCACGCTCGGCCAACGGCTGGACCATGGCGCCGATATCGGCAAATCCATCACCCACGGTTTTGCCACTGACATACCGGAAATGGATTCCTTCCAGGATGACGGCCAGCTTGTAGAAGGCGAAGGCCGAGTACCAATCCAGCGCGGTGGTGTCGAAGCCGGTAGCAGCTGTGTATCTGTCGCGGAGGGCCTCGAACGGCGGGTATCCCTGGTGCGCGGCGGGAGTACCGGCGATCGGGTTGTCGATGCCCTGCCAGCCGGACCAGAACAGATGAACCAGCCCGAGGTCGGTGAGCGGGTCACCCAGGGTGGACATCTCCCAGTCGATGACCGCAGCGATGGCGGTCGTATCACTCAACTGTGTGATCATATTGTCGAATCGGAAGTCCCCGTGGACTATGGTCGTCGCCGACTGTTGTGGAATTTGTTCTCCCAGCTTGCTGCCGAGCTGCTCGAGAATCGCGATCTCGCGCGACTTCGACGCCTCGAGCTGCGTGGCCCACCGGCGCACCTGCCGTTCGAGGAAACCCGTGGGATGCCCGAATTCCTGTAAACCGAGCGATAGGTGGTCACGAGTATGCAAGGCAGCGAGGCAATCGATATACGCGTACGAGAATTGCTCGCGACGGTCGATGTCGACCGTCTCGAAGTCGGCATCAGTGCGAAGCACCGCGCCATCGACTTTATCCATGATGTAGTAGCTGCCGCCGGCATGCGCGGCGTCGCTGTCCGCGAGCACGATCCTCGGTACCGGCACTGGCCCGCCCGCCAAAGCGCGCTGAATGGTGACTTCGCGGTCCATATCGTGCGCGGTGCGCAGGCGATGACCGATCGGCGGGCGGCGCAGAATCCAACTCCGTGTCGGACTCACCAGTTCGAATATCAGGTTCGATCGTCCACCGGCGATGAGCTCGGCGGCGAGGTCTTCCGATGTGCCCAGCTCCCCGAGGCGTTCCAGCTGGGCGCGGACAAGGGATAGGTCGAACGGGGCGGCGGATTGTGCGGTGCTGTCGAGCAGGTCCATACTGTCCTCGAATAGGAGCTGGGTCGGGCTGATCATCGTGTGGCGATGACGCCGGTGCCTTCGGGCAGGTCGTTGCGCACGAGGATTTTGACGTGATCTGTGCTGGTGCCGTCACTGGGCCGCAGGGCGGCGAAGACGTCGCTTATCGCATCGAGGCTTGCATAGCCGGTCACCATCAGTGCCGGGTCGAAGCGCCGGTGGATGATGTGATCGAAAGTCCGCTCGAATGCCTGATATGTCGGCTCGTTGCGACCGGGTCCGCCCACGAACTCGAGCGTCACGTTTCGGAGAATCCCGGTGACGGGGCGAATGACCTCCGGGCGCATAGCCGAGCCGACAACCGTAATTCGCGAGAACTTCGGCGCCGAGGCGATGAGTTGCCCGATCATTCCGTGCGCACCGGACGCTTCGAAGATGAACGACTCCTGTGTGGAATATTTCTGCAGTGTCGTCAACGGATCGGTATCCGCCGGGTCGAGGGCGATATCGGCACCGTACGCGAGCGCGAGCTCGCGACGTGTGGCGGAGGGGTCGGAGGCGATGATCGGGTGGATACGGCGCACGGCCAGTTCGATCACCGCCCCCAGCCCGACCGGGCCGCATCCGATGACGACCGCCGCTGCTTCCGGCGGCACTCCGGAGCGCATCACCGCGTTGACGCCCGTAGCGAGTGGTTCGGTCACGGCTGCTGTGATGGGATCTACGTCGGCGGGGATCTTCAGGTGACCACCGGCCTGTAGCACCGATTTCTGGGCAAGACCGCCTGGTGAGGACTCGGTGTAGCCCACTGTGTGGGTGATCCCGTCGGCGGTGACGATCCACGGAAGCGCGACTATGAGTTCTCCGGCCTGGTATCCGGTCACCCCTGACCCCACCTCGAGGATACGAGCGGTGAATTCGTGGCCGAGGACGACATCTCGGAGCGGATCGAAGAGTTCGCCGGGAGCGTCCGCTTCGATATGCGCGGCGAGGAAGTCGTCGGTGTGGTGCCGGGCGGAGAGATCGCTGCCGCAGATGCCTGCAGCAAGCGGCGCGACGAGTAGCTGTCCTGCCTGAACAGTCGGTTCGGCAATGTCGGTGTGCACAATGTCGCCCCGGCGCAGCACGGCTGCTTTCATCACGTGACCTTTCGCATGGGGTGGTTAAACATCAGTCCTGTGTGGGCCAGTTTTCGAGATGTGCTTGGACTTCCAGGAGCGCGCGCAACGCCTGTGCGCCATCGAAAGCCCTGTGGTCGAAGGTGAGCCCGATACGAGCGAGGGGCCGGAATGCCAGGAGGTCGGTCGTGCCGTCGGCACTCTTCCTGGCAACGGGAGTGCGTATGATCGCGGGCAGCCCGAGTGAAGCAACCTGTGGCTTGGTGAGGATCGGTGTCGAGACCACCCCGCCGATGCTGCCCGAATTGCTGATCGTGATGGTGCCGCCGGCCAGATCCTCCGGTTTGCTGGTACCGGCCGTGACGGCATCACTCACACCGGCTATCGCGTCGGAGAGACCTTCAAGAGTCAGGTTCTGGGCATTCCGGATGACCGGTACGACAAGGCCGTCGGGCGTATCGACAGCGATGCCAAGATTGACGGTCTGCCAGCGGATGAGATGTGTTTCGGTGAACGTCGCGTTGATAACCGGATGCAGCGCAACGGCACGGCAGAGGGCGACAGCGACGAACGGCAGGAAACTGAGTTTGCCGCGGCCCGAAGCGAGCCGTTGCCGGTTGATCTTCGCGCGGGCGACCGAAACCGCGGTGAAATCGATATCGACCTGTGCGGTGAGCTGCGGTGCCGTGTTCCACGATTCAGTGAGGTTCTTGGCGATCGCCTTCCGCAGCCGAGTGTGCTCGTCCGCGGTGTAGTCGACATCCGCGTACCCGGCAGGGATCAAGGGTTCCGACCGTTCCCCTGTGAGCAGCGAGCGGCCGGTGGTTGCGCCGGCATTGTCCAGGCGGGCGGTCCCGATCGCCGTTCGTCGTGCGCCAGGAGGCGGATAGTTGACGTGCGGGAACCAAGAAGCGGCCAGGACAAGCGAATCGGTAGGTGGCTCGGATACCCGCCCGGCCGCTACGGCGTCCGCAACGCCGTCCGATACCGGTGACGGTGTTGCCGACGGTAGGACGGCGGGAGCGGCGGGACTGGATGTGGTTGCGGATTCGGCGTCTGTTCCGCAGCCGTTGTCGATAGCTTGCGCAACCTGCGCGGGATCGCTACCTATCGGGGCGAACCGGGCGATCATCTCGCCCACCGGTACCTCTTGATCGACAGCCGCCACATACTCGATGAGGATCCCCGCGGCCGGAGATTCGACCTCGGTATCGACCTTGTCAGTGGACACTTCGCAGAGGGGGTCGCCTTCGGCCACTGCTTCTCCCGGCTTCACCAGCCATTCGGTGAGTAGCGCGAATTCGACAGAGCCCATATGCGGCATGCGGATATCGGTTAACTCGAGCATCGGAGTCCTTGTTGTATGGGCGGTCAGTCGCGGACCAGGTGTCGGGCTGTCTCGACAATGTCGGAGACACTCGGAAAGCAGTGGTCCTCGAGGAACCTGCTCGCGGGAATCGGCGCGTCGACCGATCCGAGGCGAGCTATGGGAGCGTGGAGCCAGTAGAAGCACTGTTCCTGGATCAGGGCGGCGATCTCGGCTCCGGGCCCGGCAGTGCGGGGCGCTTCGTGCACGATCATGGCCCGTCCGGTTTTCATCACCGACCGAATGATCGCTTCCCGGTCGAGGGGGACAAGCGTCTGCAGGTCGACGATGTCGAGCGCGATACCCTCGGACTCGAGTGCGGTCGCTGCTTCGAGTGCCCGCGCCACCATGCATCCGTAGCTGATCACGCTGACGGTCGAGCCTTCGCGAGCGACCGCGGCGGTGCCGAGAGGCAATACACAATCGGGATCGGTCGAGACCTCGCCACGCTTGAAATTGAGCTGCTTGCTCGGGTAGTACAGGACGGGGTTAGGGTCGCGGATGGCCGCCTTCAGTAGTGCTTTCGCATTGGCGGGGTTGGATGGCACCACTGCTTTCAGCCCGGGAAAGTGCATGGGCAGCATCTCCATGGAGCCCGAGTGCTCGGGCCCTGCGCCACCGCTGGGGCCGATGGGCATGATGATGACGGCGGGTAGCTCGAACTGACCACCGTGCATGTGCCGCCACTTGCCCAATTTCTGGAAGATCTCATCACCGGCAATGAGGCTGAAATCGGCGAAGCCGAGCTGGACGATAGGTCGCATCCCGGTCATGGCAGCGCCCGCGGCGGCCCCGACCATGAAGGCCTCGGTAATACCGGTATTTCGAATTCGGGACAGGCCGAATTCCTCTACGAGGCCGCGCGTTCCACCGAAGAATCCGCCAGAGGCGATGTCCTGGCCCATGAGGAACACGGAAGGGTCGCGCCGCATTTCTTCGGCGATGGCGGCGCCTTGGGCTGCTTCGTAGCTCAGTACTGTCGTATCCCCCTGCGGGGTGGTGATGGTCATGCAAACACGTCCTTCAGGATCACGGCGGGAGAGGGGAGCGGTGCGGCCTCGGCTGCCAGCAGCGCCTCGGCGACCTCGGCCCTTGCGGCGGCGACAATTCGCTCCGCGGTGGCGCTGTCGACCCGCTTACGCATGACTTCCAAGGGGTCGGTGTATCCCGACAGGAAATCGGCTGGGCGATACTTCTGCGCATCTCCTTCCCAATGACCGCCGACGCGGGTGACAACGGCTTCGACCAAGGAGGGGCCCTGCCCGGCGCGAGCCCGGTCGATCGCCGCCTTCACCGCGTGGTACACCGCGACAGCGTCGTGCCCGTCCACCCGGACTCCGGGGATCCCGTAGGCGGAAGCTCGTTCGGCGATGGTCTTGGTAGGACTCACCGATTCGAACGTGGTCGATACGGAGATCCCGTTGTTCTCGCAGAAGTACACCAAGGGGAGGCGCCAACGCGCAGCTTCCAACAGGCTTTCGTGGAATGTGCCGCGTGCAGCGGTTCCGTCGCCGAAGTCGGCGAGCGCTACCTGCCCGGTGCCGCGCATCTGCGCTGACAGGGCAGCACCTGCCGCCACCGGGTAGACAGAGCCCAGAGTGGCTCCCTCACCCATGATTCCCAATGTCGGGTCGGCCCAGTGGGGGACTCCGGCGCCTTTCCCTCCGGTGGACCCGGTGGCTTTCCCGAGAAGGTCACCGATGATCGGTTCCAGGGCCATACCTTTCGCCAGCGGCCATGTGGCGCCACGGCCCTGGTAGAAGAGGTAGTCGTCCGGTTCCATGGCTGCCACCGCGCCGGCAACCGCGCCCTCCTGGCCTTTGCCGGGATGCCAGAAACCAGCGAACCCGTGATCACGGATGTGAATCGCGACCGCGTCCTCCAGGGCGCGTGCCCGTGCGATGACGGTGAACATATCCAGCAGTAGTTCTTCGCTCACCGAGATGGCGGGCGAGCTGTCGGCACGATGCGCGTTGTGCGGCGATGCCACCGTGGCCTCCTTCGCGTCGTTTGTGGATTGCAGCTTGGTTCTGCTGCGGTGCCTGGTCTGTGTGGCCGGAAACGACCTCTTGTGTCGGCAGTCACAAGCCACCATAAGTGGATCAAGTGATCCAATCAAGTGCTCCAAATATTTGAGTCTCTTCTGTACTGCGCGAGGAAATCCAAAAATAGAGTCTGAACTGCAACGATGGGTAACTGTGGATCAGGCGATATAATCATCCGGCCCATCGATCGAAAGGCGAGATTGTGGCGCGATCCAGTCCGCGCAACGGTGCAGCCACCAAGCGGGCCCTGGTTGCTGCGGCTATGAAGCTGTTTGCTGCGGAGGGGGTCGAGAAGGTTTCCATCCGCGCGATCAACGCCGAGGCGGGCCTGGGTGCGGCATCGGCGCACTATCACTTCGGGTCCAAGGACGCCATCCTCAACGCGGTCCTGATCGACGCCGGTGCGGGGGTGCTGGCGCATATCCATACGTTGGCCGACGCGATGGTCGACTCCGGTGTCGTGCCGAACGCCAATGGGATCGTGAACCTTCTCGCCGTTCCGTACCGCAAGTTTCTCGGTGACGAACCGGACAAGGCGGTTCGCTGGCTGAATATCTGCGGTCAACTGAGCCTGGCGAACGACCCGCGCCTGTTCCCGGTGGAAGACGACACTGCCCACCTCCTGCGGCTACTTCTGGAGCGTGCGTACCCGGAGGTGGGGGATGAGGCTCTCGATCTGAACTGGTCGCTGACGGTGAATACTTTGATCGTGATGGCTGCTCGGTGGTCTGATGCCAGTGTGGGTCGATCCCGCGCGCTGTCCGAGGAGAAGTTCGATGTCCTTGTCGATTTCGTGGCCGGTGGTCTCGAGGCCTTGATGCGGGGATCTGGCCGGTAGTCCCCTTCTTCCGTCCTGGGCCGATCCTGTGCGGAGGTGCCCGTTCGGGTGCGATTCGTCGCGTCATCCTCTCTCGATTGTGATCCTGAGTCGTCTACGCGGAAATTAGTGGATCACTTGACAGAATCACTTGATCCAATTTAATGTGCCTCGCATCACAGATGGAGAGGCGTCCCGCGCGGCAGATCGCATTGCAGACCGCCACTATCGCGTCAGCGTCTCCCATTCCTCAGAGAATCCAGGAAGCACGATGACTGCTACACCCCGCGACGGTGCCCCGTACTCGGCACTGGACGACGACAGCACCGTCACCCCGGAAGAAGTCGGGCGAAGGTCGACAGCCGGATGGATCGGTGTGCTCGTCATCCTGGTTCTGCTGTCGGAGGAGGTTGCTTACGCTTTCAACCTGGTGACTCCGGCTTTGCCGAGCATGGCGGCGACGTTCGAGACCACACACATCGCCTGGGTATCAACACTGTTCATGCTCACGGGCGCTATCAGTGCGCCGCTTGTCGGCAAGCTCGCCGATCGTGACGGCAAGAAGAAATGGTTGCTCATCACCACAGGCTGTATGGCTGTGGGATCGCTGATCGTGGCGGTCGCGCCCACCTTCGCGATAGTGCTGTTCGGACGTGCCGTGGAGGGTTTCGGTCTTGCGATCGTCCCGATCGTCTACTCGCTGATGCGGGATATCTTCCCGAAGAAGCTGTTGGCTGTGGCCGTAAGCCTGGCGACGGCGGGTATCGGGGTCACCACGATCACCGGCCCTGTCTTCGCCGGGTTGCTCATCGACAACTTCGGCTATCGGGGTGTTTTCTTCGCACTTGCTATCTTTCCGCTGCTTGTCGGTGCCTTGGTGCTGTTCGGTGTGCCCGAGTCGCCTGTCCGTGTCCGGACACCCATCGACTGGACGGGCGGGCTGCTGCTGGGGCTGACGGTCGGCGTACTTCTGTTCGGTATAGGCGAGGGCGGCACCTGGGGTTGGACCTCAGGGAAAACCCTGCTGTGCGCTGTGCTGGCACTCGTCCTGTTCGCTGTCTGGACGCAGCACGCGAGACGATCTGATCACCCTCTGATCGATCTATCCGTCCTGCGCGGCCGGCCGGTTCTCACAACCATGGTCACGCAGTTCACGTCACAAGCCGTCATAGCACTGCAGTTCGTGCTGTTGTCGTTCATCGTGCAAACACCCGCAGCCCTCGGCGTCACCTATGGGCTGGGTGAAACCGCCGGCTTCATGGCACGAATCACCACTCCGGCCGGCGTCGCATCCGTGCTGATGGGATTTCTGGTCGGCTACATCGCCGAGCGTCGCGGCGCGCGACTGCCCAACTGCCTCGGGTTCGTCCTGGCCGCTGTGGGTTCACTGTTCTTGGCATTCTCGCATGCGGATTTCGGCCCGATCCTCGTGGGATATCTGATCTACGCTTTCGGTGGAGGGTTGGTCAGCGCGGCGATTCCCAACCTCGTCATCGCTGCGACGCCGGTGAAATTCCAAGCCGTCACGGCAAGCACCGTCAACGTGGTCGGGTCGCTCGGTAGCGCCATCGCCGTTCAAGCGGCATTCGCGATCCTCGCGCTGAATGTTGTGACGGTGGTCGACAGTTCTCCTGTCTACGCCGGGGGTGGATTCACCGTTGTATACATCTTGACGGGGGCGCTCGCACTTGTCGGACTCGCCGCCTCGTTGCTGATGCCACACGGCCGTCGGCCCCAATCGGCGGAGGCGCTTACTCAGTCATGATTGCCACCTCTCACTACGATGTCGTCGTTCTCGGTGCTGGTCCCGGCGGTTACGTCGCCGCGATCCGCGCCGCTCAACTCGGCCTGCGAACAGCGATCGTCGAGCA
>NZ_JBSGIP010000017.1:86968-106029 GCF_053605105.1 Nocardia sp. NPDC003963 | reverse complement strand
CCGGATGGTCCACATCCGCAGGCGGGGCCCGCCCCGGTTCTGGAGCGACGTAGCGAAGGAGCGCAGCGACTGAGCGAAGGAGTGAAGAACCGGGGTTAATAGGGCCCCGCCCAGCGCCGCCGGAGGCGGCGCAAATAAACACTGCTCTAGTATTGCGTAGTGTCTCCGGCCGATCGTGCGAACAGTAGACGCCGCCAGCCGCGGCGCCGTGGTTCGGCCGGTGGTGCGGCGAAACCTCGTATGCGTACCGTGCGGGAAACTTCGGCCGGGGGTTTGGTGGTCGATGGCCTGGACGGCCCGCCGGAAGCGCGCTGTGCCGCGTTGATCGGCCGTACCGATCGCCGGGGCAGGCTGCTATGGTCGCTGCCCAAAGGACATATCGAAGAGGGCGAATCCTCGGAACAGACGGCGATCCGCGAGGTCGCCGAGGAGACCGGTATCCAGGGCGTGGTAGTCGCCGAATTGGGCAGTATCGATTACTGGTTCGTCACCGAGGGTCGGCGGGTACACAAAACAGTGCATCATTTTCTGCTGCGTTCCGTCGGTGGTGAATTGTCCGACGCGGATGTCGAGGTGACCCAGGTCGACTGGGTACCGCTGAGCGAATTGAACTCTAGGCTGGCCTACGCCGACGAGCGCAGGCTGGCCGAGGTGGCGAACCGCCTGATCGACCGGATGGAGACCGGCAAGCGATGACGCGTGGACTGAGTCGGATCATGCTCGTGATCCTGACCATCCTCGGCTCGGCGGCGCTGCCCGCGCTGCTCGGATCCCCAGCGCACGCCCAGCCCACAGGCTCGGCCGAGGATACTTCGACCCCCCAGTTCCTGAAGTTGTCCCTCGATTCGGTGAGCCCCGGCACCGTCACCGCCCAGAGTGAGCCGGTGCTGACCGTGGCGGGCACGGTGACCAATATCGGTGACCGCGGCGTGGACGAGGTGGCGGTGCGGGTGCAGCGGGCGCGGCCCGTATCGGATCCCAGCGAGTTACGCACGACTTTGAAGCTCGACCAGGCGAACTACGACTTCCCGACACCGTTCCAGGATGTGGCGGTGCGGCTGGAGCCGGGGCAGCGCCAGCAGTTCACCATGTCCGTCCCGTTGCGGGACGCGTCGGGGACTTCGCTGAACATCACCGAACCCGGTGTGTATCCGCTGCTGCTGAACGTGAACGGGACCCCGGACTACGGCGGTCAGGCCCGGTTGGACGATGCGCGGTTCCTGCTGCCGGTGCTGGGCTTGCCCGCGGCGGCGGACGGTAGCGCTCCGCCGCTGCCGACACCGGCTGCGCCCCCGGTGCAGACCACCCTGCTGTGGCCGCTGGCCGATCGCCCGCGCATGGTGGCGGGGCAGACCGGTGACCTCGATCGCGAGGTCGAGCTGACCGATGACGAGCTGGCCGCGTCGGTGAGCCGGGGTGGCCGGCTGGACGAGCTGGTGGGGGCGCTGGAGTCGGTATTCGGTGACGATCGGGCCGAGGACGGCCCGTCGTCGGGGGTCTGTCTGGCGATCGACCCCGATCTGCTGCTGACCGTGCAGGCCATGACCAGCGATTACCGGGTGCTGGCCAGTCCTTCCGACCCGGACGGCGCGACCCGGCCGGGTTCCGGTACCGAATCCGCGAAGGCTTGGCTGGACCGGCTGCGGAATCTGGCGTCGTCGATGTGCACGGTGGCGCTGCCGTTCGCGCAGGTCGATATCTCGGCACTGGCGGCGGCCGCGGATCCCGCGCTGACCGCGCGGGCGTTGGAGGCGCCGGCGTCGATCGTCGATTCGATTCTGAACACCCGGTCCGTCCGCGGGGTGAGCCTGCCCGATGCCAGCAGCCTGGATCAGGGCGCGGCGCAGTTGCTGAAGTCGCAGGGGTTCGGAACGGCGGTGCTGGCGGGTAATGCCGTCGCCCCCGAGGGCGGTACCGGCGACCCGTATGCGGCCGTACCGGATGTGGTGCGGCTGCCCGGCGTACCGGGTGCTGCCCCGCCGGCCACGCCGGCGCCGGAATCCGGTGACGCTCCGGACGCTGTGCCCGCGGGAGATGCTGCCGGTGCGGACACCGGGACACCGGCCCCTCAGCAGACCCCGGCGGGCGCCGCGCCTTCACAGGCCGGCAGCGGCGGGGCCGCGACGGCCGATCCGGCGCTGCGCGTGGCGACTTTCGACATCTGGCCCGCGGCCGCGCTGGCGGGAGTCGGTTCCAATCCACCCACCCCGTCCTACGTCCCGGAATCGGCCCGCTATGCGGTGACCAACGATTCCCGTACCGCGCGCCTGCAGGACGCGCTGGGGGCGGTGTCGTGGCGGGCACTGCAGAACGATCCGGGCCGCGCGCGGTCACAGTTGATCATGCCACCGCAGCAGTGGGGCGCGAACCGCGACGAGGCCGCTGCCCTGTTGCGGCAGCTGGACCTACTGGTCGAGAACAAGCTGGTCGATCCGCGGCCGTTCGGCGATCTCGTCGGGCAGGCGCCCGATCCCGCGCCGTTCCAGCTGGCTCCGCTGACGCAGGCGGCGGTCGAGGCGGTTCCGGGGCATTTCGCGGTTCCCGCCCGCGATCAGTCCCACCGGATCTCGCAGTTGCTGCAGGCGATGGTGGAGGTGCCCGAAGCGGCGCCGACGCCCCGCGCCTACCTCGACCCGTTGCGTGACGATCTGGTGCGCGCGCTGTCGATGTCGGACCGGCGTGGGGGTCCCACCGCGCAAGCCGAGGTCTTCGCCCAGCGCCGGATCGAGAAGGCGACGTCCACCGTCGACGAGATCTTCCGTTCGGTATCGGTGCTGCCGCCCGGTGGGGTGTACACGCTGGCTTCCGAGTCGAGCCCGTTGCTACTGGTGGCGCGCAACGATCTGCCCGTTTCGGTGCGGATCCGGTTCCGGATCGATGCGCCACCGGAGACCAAGATCACCGATATCGGCGAGCAGTTGCTGCCGCCGCGGGGCACCCGGTCCTTCCAGATCCCGACCGAGGTCAGCGACAGCCGCAAACTCGTGGTGCCGATCTCGCTGAGCACTCCGGACGGGGTGCCGCTCGGCAACGCCACCTCGATCTCGGTGCGGTCCAACGCCTACGGGCAGATTCTCGCGATCATCACCGCGTGCGCGGCGGCCCTGCTGTTCCTGCTCGCCGGACGGCGGTTGTGGCGACGTTTCCACGGTGAACGCGACCCGGCGGACAAGGGCATCGATCCGGGGTTGCGGCAGCGGGTCGTCCGGCTGGGCCGGGCTCGCCGCCGTGGACGTGGCCGCTCCGGGGCCCGGACGAGTGGGCAGACCCAGCAGCCGACCGACCCGAAGGTACGAGGCCGGGAACGCGTATAGCCGCCGATTCCGGCGTTGCGCGGGACGTACGGCGGTGTATTGCCGTACACACGGCCCGGGGGAGGGTGACCGGGCCCCGTGTCCCATGGAAGATAGAGAGTGCGCACCGGCTGTCCGGAGATCCGTCCGGGTGCCGGTGCGCAGTCGGACGCGCCATCGCCGACGGACCGCACCGTTCGTCGTGTGCTGACGCCGAGCAATGTGTTCGACGCGACACAGGGGACAACCGCCACGCGGGGTCCGGGCGATACAGGAGGCATGATGAGCGACGATGAATCCTCCGCTCATCGGCAGCAGCCCGGTCGACAGCCCGACGGTCCACGAGCCCGTCGGCCTCCCAGCGCACCGTGGGAGCGAGTGCATCGAACTCCCGGACCGGAGACGGATATGACCGGTCACCCGGGTGATCCGGAGCTGGAACGTGAACGCCCCGGTGCGTTCCGCGAGCCGCCTCCGCAGATGCGACGGCCCGAGCGGCCCGGTGCCCCGGCGGATCGGGCGGTCCCGCCCGGTCCACGGCCGGGACCGCGACCCGGCCCGCATCCGGGCGAGGACCGCTACACGCCCACCCGGCAGCCGAACCCCGATCCGCGTGCACCCCGGAATCCGGCGCCCGGGCGGCCCCCGAACCCGCCGTCCGGCGCCCGCCCGGCGGCATCTCCCGAGCAGCGCCCGGCACCTCCGTCGGGCGCCCGCCCCGCCGTTCCGCCGATGCCGCGTTCCGCGCCTCCGTCCGGCGCGCGTCCCGCCGTTCCGCCCGAACGGCGCCCCGCACCTCCGGCTGCCCCCCAGAGCCCGGTTCCGCCGATGCCGGGGGCCCGGCCGCAGCAAGCACCCGGCCGTCCGCCGATGCCCCCGGGTCCGGGCCGCCCGGGTGTTCCCGGTGGCCGCCCACCCGCCCAGGGCCGCCCGGACGACGGCCGCCCCCCGCAGCCCCCACAACGCCCCCTGCCCGGAAGTGGCGCGCCCGCCGCGGGTCCGTCATCCGAACCGTTCCCCGCGCAGCGGATGCGGCCGATGCCACCGCCGCCCGCCGGTGTACCGGGACACCCCGGCCCGCAGGATCGGCCGCAGGCCCGCCCGCCACAGTCACCGGATTCGCAGCCGCGCGTACGCCCCGACCGGCCCGGCCCGGGACAGTCGCCCGCCGCGCCGAACCGGTCCCCACATCCGCAGGCTCCACCGCCGCGGCAAGCTCCGCCTTCCCAGCCCTTCCGGCAGGTACCTCCGGGCCGCGACGCCGGCCGGCCCGCGCCGGCCCGCGGCCGGACGGGGACCGGTCCCATGTCCGCGGTCGCCGTCGCCGAGAAACCGGCCGCGGATTCGGCGAAGGCGGACAACAGTCAGGTCAAGCTGCTCAAGGATTCCGGATCCATCGCGATCGCGACCCTGATCAGCCGGATCACGGGTTTCGGTAAACAGCTGCTCCTGCTGGCCGTCCTCGGCCCGGCCATCGCCAGTTCGTTCACTTCCGCCAGCCTCATCCCGAACATGATCGCCGAACTGGTGCTGGGCGCTGTCCTGACAGCGATCGTCGTGCCGACCCTGGTACGGGCCGAGCAGGAAGACCCCGACGGCGGCGCCGCTTTCATCCGGCGCCTGGTCACGGCCGCGGCGGCGATTCTGGGTACGGCCGCGCTACTGGCCACCGCGGCCGCGCCGGTCCTGGCCACCCACGTCTTCGTCTCCGCGAACGGCAAGGTCAACACCGGGCTCACCACAGCACTCACCTTCCTGCTGGTACCGGCCGTACTCTTCTACGGCCTGTCCGCGTTGTTCACCGCCATCCTCAACACCCGCGGGGCGTTCAAACCGGGTGCCTGGGCCCCGGTGCTCAACAATGTGGTGGTACTGGTCGTGCTGGGGTTGTACGCCCTCACTCCCGGGGAGATAACCCTGGATCCCGTACGGATGAGTGATCCGAAACTGCTCGTCCTGGGATGCGGTGTGACCCTGGGCGTTATCGTGCAGGCCGCCAGCCTGCTGCCCGCGATCCGCCGTCAGGGCATCGATCTGCGCCCGCTGTGGGGGATGGACGCCCGGCTCAAGCAGTTCGGCACGATGGCGGGCGCCATCATCCTGTACGTGCTGATCAGCCAGATCGGCGGCATCTTCGCGAACAACATCTCCTCGCAGGCCGACGAGGCAGGCCCCGCGATCTACCAGAACGCGTGGTTGCTGCTCCAGCTGCCCTACGGCGTCATCGGTGTCACGCTGCTCACCGCGATCATGCCCCGGCTCAGCCGTAACGCGGCGAACGACGACACGCCCGCGGTGGTCGACGATCTCTCGGCCGCCACCCGGCTGACCATGATCGCGCTGATCCCGATCGTCACTTTCCTCACGGTGGCCGGTCCGCAGGTCGGTGATGCGCTGTTCGGTTACGCCCGGTTCGCCGAGGACGCTTCCCGGCTCGGTACCGCCGTCAGTTTCTCGGCGTTCACCTTGATCCCGTACTCGCTGGTGCTGATCCACCTACGAGTGTTCTATGCCCGTGAACAGGCGTGGACGCCCACCTGGATCATCCTGGGAATCACCACGATCAAGATCCTGTTCTCGGCGCTGGCCCCGTTCATCGCCGACAGCAGCCAGCAGGTCGTGATCGTCCTCGGCGTCGCGACCGGTCTCGGGTTCACCACCGGCGCGGTGATCGGCGGCTACCTGCTGCACCGCAGTCTGGGTGATCTGCGGATGGCCAATGTCGGCCGTACGGTCAGCCGGGTGCTGCTGGCCTCGCTGGCCGGCGGAGCGGTCATGCTGATCGCGGACCGAGTCATGGGGCTGGATCGGCTGACCGAATCGCTCGGCGGTCCCGGCTCCTTCATCCGCGTCGGTATCACGGGGATCGTCATGTTCGCGGTGGCGTTCGGGCTGATGCGCCTGGCCGGAATTCCCGAGGTGGTCGCCATCACCGTCGCCATCTCGCGGCGTCTCGGCATCACCCCGCCGGCACCGGAGATCGACCTCGGACCCGCCGAGGACGAATACGCCACCCGCATCATGGACCGCCGGGATCCATACCTGGCGTACTCCGGCTTCGACTCGGCCATGGACGCCCAGAGCACCATGGTGCTGCCGGTGATCCGGCCGGACTCGGTTGAGCGCACCGGCGCGGGCCAGTTCCCGTACCCTGTTCGGCAGACGAGCACAAGAGGCAGGACCGCTGAAGTTGCGGCATACCAGGGCGAAGGAGGTCCGAGGGTGAGCGACGACGCGGTGGGCGAGCGCCCAGCCGCCGATTCTTCCTCGAATCCGGCGAGCGGTCGCCTGTCCACCGATGTTCCCCCGGAGCAGACGGAACCGGGCGACCCGCACACCCAGCGCGCGGGCGGAGGACCGTCCGCGCACGATTCCGCATATTCGGCGGAGCAACGGCCGGATTCGGGGCCATACCCCGACGCTGACGAAACCGCTGGTTTCGGGAGCGAATCGGAGGACGGATACCAACCGGTGGACCCCGGCGAACAACTTTCGGAAGAACATCTGCACCAGACCGGCGCGACGGTCTCGGCCACCGATCCGGTCTACGACACCGGCATGATCCCGGTCCCGCCGATAACCCGGTCCAGCCGGGTCCAGCGCGGTCCCGAGCTCATGCCGGGCGCCTCGGTCGCCGGTGGCCGTTATCGGCTGCTGGCCGGCCACGGCGGGGCACGCGGGCTGCGGTTCTGGCAGGCCCTCGATATCAAACTCGACCGTGAGGTCGCGCTGACCTTCGTCGACGCCGATCAGAAGGCCGCCGGTAATTCCGGCCAGGACGGCCCGCAGGCGATCCTCTCCCGCACGCTGCGACTGGGCCGGATCAATTCGCCCGGACTCGCCCGGGTGCTGGATGTGGTGCGCGGTAGTTCGGGCGGCATCGTGGTCGCCGAATGGACGCCCGGCCGCTCCCTGCGGGAGATGGCCGAAACCGTCCCGTCGCCGATCGGTGCGGCTCGTGCCATCCGCGTCCTCGCCTCGGCCACCGAAATGGCGCATCGCAGCGGTGGAGCCCTGTCCATCGATCATCCGGACCGTATCCGTATCAGCGCGTCCGGCGATGCGGTACTGGCCTTCCCGGGCACCCTCGGAGACGCCGACCCGCAGAGCGACGTCCGCGGTCTGGGTGCCATGCTGTACGCCCTGATGACCGCCCGCTGGCCGCTGCGTCAGGGTGGGGTGAGCGGAAACGCCGCCACGGTAGGGGGCCTGCACCTGGCCGATTTCGGTCCCGACGGGACCCCGATCGAGCCCCGCCAGATCCGGCCCGAGGTCCCGTTCGAGATCTCCGCGGTCGCGGTGCGGTCGCTGGAACCGAACAAGGGTGTGCGGACCGCCGCCACTATCCAGCATGTGCTGGAACAGGCCTCGGTCGTGGATCAGAAGACCGATTTCATCCCCGTACTTCGCCTCGGCCAGCGGGCCCCGGCACCGGCCGACGAATCCCTGGCCGATCCGGAACTGCTCGCCGCCGAACGCGAGAAATCGCAGCGGATGATGTGGATCATGGTGGCTCTGGGGATCCTCACGGCCCTGGTCGTCGGCATCGTCATCTGGTGGCTGGTCAGCGTTTTCGCCCCGGGCGATTCCAGCGAACCGCTCAACGAGCAGAAGGTCATCGGCCTCACCACCAGCCGCGCACCGGACGCCTCGGAGACCCCGGCCGGCCCGTCGTCGGCGCCCGCCGCGGCCGACGGTGCGCCGATACCGGCGAGTGGGGTCGTGGTGTTCTCCCCGGAGGGCACCCCGGACGATCCGTCCGGCGCCGCCGCGACGACCGACGGCGACCCGGCGACCGCCTGGCGCACCGATCAGTACTTCCAGCAGTTCCCGGCGCTGAAGAAGGGCGTCGGCCTGCTGGCGACCCTGCCCAGCCCCGCCACTCTGACCAAGGTCTCGATCACCTCGTCCACCCCCGGGACCAGTGTCGAGATCCGCACTTCGCCCACCGAGGCGGCGACGCTGGACCAGACCCAGCTCGTCGGCACGGCGGTCCTGGGCGACGGGGTCACCGAGGTACCGATCCAGACCGATCAGGCGGCCCGCTACGTCCTCATCTGGGTTACCGGGCTGGGTAATACGGGTGCGCAGTTCCAGAGTTCCATCGCCGAACTCGGATTCGAAGCCAAGCCCTGATCGGGTGGGCCGCGGACGACCCGCGTACCGCGTGCGTGCCGGACGAAATCGGTTGCCGCCGAATTGTTTGCCGGGATATGATCGCGATCCGCGCTCTCAGCTGCGAGCCCGTCGGGATCAGGGGTACGATTCCGCACGCTGCCTTCTCGCAGTGGCTGTCGGTGCCGGATCACCGACCGTCGTTGCTGTCGTGAGCGCTGTCCAAGGGGTTGGCTATTGTCGTCCGAACTGAACGCGGGGGGTCGTGCAGGGACAACAGGGACCGGCGCGGTGGGAACAGGGGAATCCCGACTGGATACGACAACCGATATAGATCTGCTGCGGGCACACGCGAACGGCGCCCCGCATGCCTTCGCGGAGCTGATCCGCAGGCACAACGACCATCTCTGGCAGACCGCCGCACGCGTCTGCTACTCACCGGAGGACGCTGCAGACGCGCTGCAGGAGGCGTTGCTGTCCGCGCACCGCAACGCCGGTTCCTTCCGCGCGGAATCCGGGGTACGCACCTGGCTGCACCGGATCGTGGTGAACGCCTGCCTCGACCGGATCCGCCGCAACCGCGCCCGGCCGGCACTCTTCCTGCCACCGGAGGCCTGGCCCGAAATATCCGACGACTCCGATGATTACAGCCGGGTCGACGTCTCGCTCGTACTCGAACGGGCGCTCTTCCAGCTCCCCCCGGACCAGCGCGCGGCGGTCGTCGCGGTCGACGTGGAAGGATACAGCGTCGCGGACGCCGCGGAACTGCTCGGCGTTCCGGTGGGCACGGTGAAGAGCAGATGTGCGCGAGCCCGGCAGCGCCTGAAGTCCGAACTGGATTCTCTGCACGCGGAGAGGAACCAGATGTAGCCCCGCCGCGTCAGTATCAGTGACACATTTTTCCTCCCGAAAGGTATGTACCCGAGGGAGTACACAACCACCGGCCGCAGGAATCGGTACCCGAGTCAGATGGACGCAGCAGCAGCATTGGAGGTGTGCAGGTCATGAGCTCTATTCCGCAACCTCCTTTCACGAGGGAGTTGCTCGCCGATCTGCACGCCGGAAATATCGATCCCGAGCTCGGTGCCCGTCTGTGGCCCGTAGTACAGCGCGACCCGGAGGCGAAACGCTATCTGGATTCGCTCGACGAGATCCGCGGGTCTCTGGCCGCGCTGGGCAGCTCCGAACGGATCACCCGTCCCATCCCCGGCGATATCGCCGCACGGCTGAACGCGCTGGCCGAATCGCTGGGTGGGCCGGTGGGAGTACCGGGAGGCGATACAGCGGTCGAGACCACTCGACCGCTGAACGGCCCGGCACCGGACTACACCG
Organism: Nocardia sp. NPDC003963; assembly: GCF_053605105.1. Taxonomy (NCBI): domain Bacteria; kingdom Bacillati; phylum Actinomycetota; class Actinomycetes; order Mycobacteriales; family Nocardiaceae; genus Nocardia; species Nocardia sp. NPDC003963. The sequence continues at coordinate 96,289 of NZ_JBSGIP010000017.1, read as the reverse complement.
GCTTCCCGCCGGCGTTCCCGGGACCTCCGCGAGCTGATCCGGGGAATACAAGTCCCGGAACACTTTCCGGTGATTCCGTGACCGAGGCTCCGATCTCGCTCGACGCATACCGCCGCCGCAGGCGACGGATCGCGACCGGGCTGGCCGCCGCAGCGGTGATCGTGGTCGCTGCCGGCACCGCACTCTTCACCGTCGGCGATCCCGATCCCGAAACCCCGCCGAGGGCCGCTCCACCACCCTCCGAGAGCGTCGAACCGGGGTCCGCTCTCGACACCGCCGTGGCGCTGCGTGCGCTCGGCCGCAACGATGTGCGCGGCCGGCTCGCCGATCCCGCCGCGCTCACCGCATGTGTGCGGGCAGCCGGTATCGACCGCCCGGTCCTCGGGTCCGCCGATATGGACTTCCACGGCCGCGACGCTGTACTCATCCTGGTCGGTGGGCGCAACGGAGCCCAGGTCACCGCGCTGGTGGTCGGCCCCGGCTGTGGTCCGGGCAACCCCGAAACCATCGCGACCACCGATATCGGCTAGACACAACCGCTCCTGCGCTCCCGATCGTGGGCGTACGGCGGACGGCCCCGCCCCGCCACACTCGCTGGGGGCGGGGGAGCGGGAACAAAGCGCGTCTACCCTGTTGTTGACCGAATCGTCCCCGCTAGCTTTTCTGGAAGGGTCCCATGAGCACGCCAGTTCGCGACCTGATCATCGTCGGCTCCGGACCGGCCGGTTACACCGCCGCCGTGTACGCCGCCCGCGCCGAACTCCAGCCGCTCGTGTTCGAGGGCACCCAGTTCGGTGGCGCGCTGATGACCACCACCGAGGTGGAGAACTACCCCGGTTTCCGCGACGGCATCATGGGCCCCGATCTCATGGAACAGATGCGTGAGCAGGCCAAACGCTTCGGCGCGGATATCCGTACCGAAGATGTGGACGCGATCGACCTGAGCGGCCCGGTGAAGAAGATCACCGTCGGTGACGACGTCTACGAAGCGCATGCGGTGATCCTCGCCATGGGTTCGGCCGCCCGCTACCTCGACGTACCCGGCGAGCAGGATCTGCTCGGCCGCGGCGTCAGCGCGTGTGCCACCTGCGACGGCTTCTTCTTCAAGGGCCAGGACATCGTGGTGGTCGGCGGTGGCGACTCGGCGATGGAAGAAGCGATCTTCCTCACCAAATTCGCCGCCAGCGTCACCATCGTGCACCGGCGCGAAGAATTCCGGGCTTCGCGGATCATGCTCGAACGCGCCAAGTCCAACGAGAAGATCCGGTTCCACCTCAACGCCGAAGTCGTACAGGTACACGGCGAGACCAGTGTCACCTCGCTGACACTGCGCGATACCCGGACCGGTGAAACCTCCGAACTCGCCGCGACCGGCCTGTTCGTGGCCATCGGCCACGACCCGCGCAGCGAACTCGTCCGCGGTCAGGTCGATCTGGACGCAGAGGGCTATGTGCAGGTACGCGATCCGGGTACCCAGACCACCGTCGAGGGCGTCTTCGCCGCCGGTGACCTGGTCGATCACACGTACATGCAGGCGATCACCGCGGCCGGTACGGGCTGCCGCGCCGCCATCGACGCCGAACGCTGGCTCGCCGAAAAGGGCGATATCACCAGCAATACGCTGTCGCACGCCGACCAGCCGATCGACGTCGCCGTAGCGAACTGACCCGCGGGCGAGCCACGTCCCGGAGATCAAGGAGAATATCCATGTCCGAGAGCACCAATACGGTCACCGTCACCGATAAGTCGTTCGCCGACGACGTGCTGCTGAGCGAGAAGCCGGTGCTGGTCGATTTCTGGGCCACCTGGTGCGGACCGTGCAAGATGGTCGCCCCGGTACTGGAGGAGATCGCGGGCTCGCACGGCGAGAAACTCACGGTGGCCAAGCTGGATATCGATGCCAACCCCGAGACCGCCCGCGATTATCAGGTGATGAGCATCCCGACTATGATCCTGTTTGCCGGTGGCAAGCCGGTGAAACAGATCGTCGGAGCCAAGGGCAAGGCCGCTCTCCTGCGGGAGCTCGAAGACGTTATCTGACGTCTCGAATACGCCAACAGGCGGCCGTGACACGGCGACGCGCCGTAGTATGCCCTGACCAAGATTGTCGAATTCCGGTCCGGGTCTGACAGAATCGACCACGCTCCGTCGTGCGAGGGTGTAGGCCGTCGCATGAGTGGGTACCCGGGATTGACGAAAGGAAGGGCCCTCACGCATGCACCGACTTCGTCACGGCGACACCGGTCCAGCCGTAGCAGAGGTTCGGAGCACCCTGGCAAGTCTGGGGTTCTTGCAAGCGCACAACGGCGTGGACACCGATGGCGCGGGCGAATACTGGAAAGACACCGAAGCCTCCTTCGATTATCAGCTCGACTCCGCGGTGCGTGCGTTCCAGCAGCACCGCGGTTTGCTGGTCGACGGTACCGTCGGTCCGGCCACCTACCGGGCGTTGAAAGAGGCGTCGTACCGCCTGGGCGCCCGGACCCTGATCTATCAACTCTCCGCCCCGCTCTACGGCGACGATGTCGCGACTTTGCAGCGGCGGCTCCAGGACCTCGGTTTCTATGTGCACCGGGTGGACGGTTTCTTCGGCCCGCACACCCACGAGGGACTCACCTCGTTCCAGCGCGAGATCGGCCTGTCGGCCGACGGTATCTGCGGTCCGGACACCCTGCGTTCGCTCGAGCTGCTCGGTGCCCGGGTCACCGGGGGTAATCCGCACCGGATCGCCGAGGAAGAAGTGGTTCACCGGGCGGGCCCACAGCTCACCGGTAAGCGCATCGTCATCGACCCCGGTATGGGGGGCGAGGACCGGGGCCGAGCCGTCCCCACCGAGTTCGGCGATGTGTACGAATCGGAGGTCCTCTGGGATCTGGCCAGCCGGCTCGAGGGAAGGATGGCCGCCACCGGGATGGAGACGTTCCTGTCCCGCCCGTGGGGGAGCAATCCGACCGATGTGGAGCGCGCGGAGACCTCCAACGCGTTCGACGCCGATCTGATGATCTCGCTGCGATGTGCGTCCAACACCAGCCCCATGGCCAACGGTGTGGCCGGGTTCTATTTCGGTAATTCGCACGGTTCGGTCTCCATGATCGGCCAGGTACTGGCCGGGTTCATCCAGCGCGAGGTGGTGGCCCGCACCTCGCTGCAGGATTGCCGCACTCATCCACGCACGTGGGACCTCCTGCGATTGACCAAGATGCCGACCGTTCAGGTCGATCTCGGCTATGTCACCAATCAATACGACGCATCGGTACTGGCCAGCCCGCGAATGCGGGATGTCATCGCGGAAGCCATCCTGATCTCGGTGAAACGCCTCTACCTGCTCGGGCAGGACGATCAGCCCACCGGCACATACACTTTCGCCGAACTGTTGGCCGAGGAACTCGCCGCCGCCGACAGCGGATAGCGAATTCCACAGCCGCGAGGTCCCTACAGGGTCGACAACCGGGTCGGTACGGTGATGGACGCGGCGGCGAGCAGCTGATCGAGAGCACGCTCGACATCTTCCTTCCAGCCGTGGTCGGAGTCGAGCTCGAGCCGCAGCCGCGGGAAGCGATGATGCGGCGCCACGACCTCGAATCCGACCTCTTCCAAAAAGTCGGATTCGATCATGCAGTTCTGCGGGTTGCAGCCCAGACTCGACGAGCGTCGCGGACCGCGGTCGGGTGCGCCGATCCGTTCCATCAGGCGCATGGTTCCGGTCGGACGGTCGGACAGGGCCGTGCTCGCGGGAGCACCCCGGATACCGAACGCCTCGAGGGCGCGGACACCTCGCCGGATCAGGTCGGTGACCACCCCCTGCACCAGGCGGTAGGCGATATCCCCGTCCAGGTCGGGGTATTCCGTACCGAGTGTGGTGAGCAGTACCGCGTCGGGGCTCACCGGCGAGGTGGGGAAGAGACCTGCCCGCGGCACGACTCGCGGCGGTGCGTACAGAGCACATCCGACCGTTTTGTCATCGACTGTCGCGAGTTGGCCACACGACCCCCACTCGAGCATGACCGTCGAGATCCATGCTTCTTTCTCGAACACCGGATCGCTGAACCCGGAGGAGTCCGCGGCCACCGCGGGGTCCATTTCCCAGAACACACAGCGGCGAGCATGTGCCGGCAGCCGGCTGATGCTCTCCAGGGTTAGTCCCGTGACGCTGGTCGACACCGCTCTGCTCAGCCTCCAGCTATCCGATTCGTCTACGCTCACGCCGCATCATAGTTTTCTCGACAGCCAGAATATGCGATCAAGCGGACCCGCCTCATTTCGCGTCACCGATCTTCGATGGATGCCCGTCGTCACGCCCGAACCTCCAATTCCAGCCACTGTCACTGTGACGTTTCACCTCCGAGGTAGAGTTCACACGGGCGTCGCGGCAAATTTTCAATTCTCGAGTGCTGTTCGCATCATCAGATCGACGATCCGTTCCAGATCGTCCACCGATCCGAACTCGACCACAATCTTGCCCTTCCGTTTACCGAGGCTCACCGAAACTCGAGTATCGAACGATGTGGACAGTCGATCGGCGACATCCTGCAGACCGGGGGAGTGGATGGGCGGCCGCTTCGGTGCCGGCGGTTTGGGTGGTTCCTGTTCCCGGTTGGCCAGCTTCACCGCTTCTTCGGTGGAGCGCACCGAGAGCCCCTCGGCGACGATCCGCGCGGCCAGCACTTCCTGTCCGTCCGCCCCACCTTCCAGGCCGAGCAGCGCCCGCGCATGACCGGCGGAGAGCACTCCGGCCGCGACCCGGCGCTGCACCGGAATCGGTAGCTTCAGTAGTCGGATCATATTGGTCACGACCGGCCGGGATCGGCCGAGCTTCGCCGCGAGCTCCTCCTGGGTGACCCCGAACTCCTCCAGCAGTTGCTGGTAGGCCGCCGCTTCTTCGAGAGGGTTCAGCTGGACGCGATGAATATTCTCCAGGAGCGCGTCCCGGAGCATGGCATCGTCATTGGTCTCCCGGACGATAGCCGGGATCGTCTCCAGACCGGCTTTCTGACATGCCCGCCAGCGGCGCTCACCCATGATCAACTGGTAGCGGCCGCCGCCGGACTCCAACTCGCGAACCACGATCGGCTGCATCAGCCCGAACTCACGGACCGAGTGCACCAGTTCGGCCAGCGCCTCGTCGTCGAAATACTGACGCGGCTGCTTCGGATTCGGCTCGATCTTGTCCGGCTCGATCTCTCGATAGACCGCGTCACCCACCGCGGCCAGATCAGGCATTTCCACCGGCTCCGGCACCTGGTGCAGATAGGTGGATGCGGGGCGGGGCCCGGGATCCAGACCTATCACCGCATTGGCCGCCTCGGTGCCCAGTCCCGCCGCGACCGGCGCCGGTCCCGTCGGGATCAATGCCGCAAGACCGCGTCCCAGTCCACCCTTTTTCGACTGACTCACCGGCCTACCCTTTCCCTTGCCCGCGTCCACAACCACGACCGATCACACACCCGATCCATTCACTTCGCGTCATTCACTCCGCGCCGTCTGCCGCCGCGGCGTATTTCACCGCACCGCGTGCGGCCATCTCCCGACCGGCATCCAGATAACTCAAAGCACCGCGGGAGCCCGGATCATAGTCGAGAACCGTCATCCCATACCCGGGAGCCTCGGAGACCTTGACGCTGCGCGGGATCACCGAGCGCAGCACGACGTCACCGAAGTGACTGCGGACCTCTTCGGCGACCTGGTCCGCCAGCTTGGTCCGGCCGTCGTACATGGTGAGCACCACCGTCGACACGTGAAGTTCGGGGTTGAGATGCGATTGCACCAGGCCGATATTCCGGATCAACTGCCCCACACCTTCGAGGGCGTAGTACTCGCACTGGATAGGAATGAGGACTTCACGCGCGGCGACCATCGCATTGATGGTGAGCAAACCCAGCGAGGGCGGGCAGTCGATCATGACGTAGTCGATATCGTAGCCCGCGATATTGGCTTCCTGGATAGCTCCTTTGAGTCGCGCTTCCCGCGCCACCATCGAAACCAGCTCGATCTCCGCGCCGGCCAGATCGATCGTCGCCGGAATGCAGAGCAGGTTATCGCTGTGCGGGCTCTGCTGGATCGCATCCTGTACTTTGATCTCGCCGATCAGTAGTTCATAAGTGGACGGAACACCGGAATGATGCTCGACCCCGAGAGCCGTACTGGCATTGCCCTGCGGATCCAGATCGATCACAAGCACCTTCATCCCTTGGTGCGCCAGAGCCGCGGCCAGATTCACCGTCGTCGTGGTCTTACCCACTCCACCTTTCTGGTTGGCCACGGTGATGATGCGTTGCTCATGCGGTTTCGGCACTGTCACCTTTCCTGGATGCATTAGCTGGCTCGCGCGGTGCGCCTCGGCGGCGATCGGCGTTTCAGTGGGGGAGATATGCCCATACGGCGTACTCCCGAAGGCTTCCGGGCCGATATTGCTGCCGTCCAGCATTCCCGGTACGCGTGATGTTTCCCGTGAAACATTCGCTGAACCGCTCGACATAGACCGCTCCTAACGCGAGAACTGCAAGATCACGTGGCCTGGCGGACGCCGGCGCCGTGTCGTCGAAACAAGCCGTACTGGGTCGAATCACACTCCACGACGACCTCGGCATCTACGTACGGACCGGACGGCTTCGCAACACTGCGTGGTCACGCGAAGCTACCTCCTCCGACGCTGACGCTCAGCCGCCAGTCGACCGAACGGAGCTTTGCCATCGCAATACCAAGATTCCTTACGTGGCACCGACGCTCACGCCCGACGTTCAATAGCTTGCCAGCCGCAGGCGCGATAAGAAAGCTGAATCGCGGCGACGCGCCCATGACACGCACAAGTTTTCCGCATTCGAACCCGAATCGTGGGGTTGCGCCCGTCTGCGCGTCGATGTTTCCCGTGAAACATCGATGCGCGACTAGCGATGGCATCCGCGGACGAGCGCGGCGGATCCGGCCGGAGGGGCGAGAGGCGCCACGCCGGGACGTACACGATCACCCGGCATGACCGGAGTCGATGGCAACCGCCTCTCCGTATCGGCACCGTAACGGATCGCCGGCGCGCGCCCACCGCAGCGGTCGATTTCAACCCGCCGTGCATGAGCGGAGACCGATGAACGACCGGCCTCGCCGGTCAGTGCACTGACCATCGTGTAACTTACGGCCTCCGGTTACGAAGCCAGTTGTCACAGTGACGTTCCGGGAGGTAGTCCTGTGCCATCCTGCGTGTGGACGCCGAGGGCTCCCACCGCATCAACAATGCCGAAAACGGGGGAGCGATGTCACACGCCTCCACCCACAGCGTTCGTTCACGGCCGAACCGAGCCCGCGGAGTCTCGGCGTCCAGGATCTGCAGTCCCGCTGGAGCCAGCGAACTGGCCGGCCTGTGACAGCACCTCGCAGCAGGCCGTCGATCGGCAACTCGAATAAGGAGAATCCACGACACCGAGGCGTCCTTCTGGACCGCTCCAGTTCTGGTGCCCGGATGCAGAACCAAGTGACGCCGAAACCACACCGCACACAGCCGAGCACACTGCACACACTGCATGAGCAAGAGCACAGAGCAAGAGCACGGGACACGGTCGGCGCTGACCGCACCGAAGGTCAAGCTTTCGCCGACCGGCGCATCAGTAGGCCGCCGGCGCGGCAGGCACCAGGAGACCGGCTTCGCCGACCGAACCCGGAAATCAGCGCAACGCCGATCAGTCCGTTCACGACACTACGAAGCACACAGCCCATGCGACTCCGGCAGTTCCAGATCACCACCGTCCACGACTCCGGGAGATCACCGCCGCACAACTCGACGCCCGGCCGACTGTGTTCTTCGGCGTCCCCCGGGTCTGGCAGAGGATCAAGGGGCGGCGTCGAGACGGAACTGGCCGCCGAGACCGGAGCCAAGAAGGCCACGACTCTTCTCGGTGCCCGGATGTCCGTTCCGACATGTTCGCACCGACTCCGAATCGCACCGGCACACGCGCCGGCGAAGAAGTCTGCGGGGAGAGGTGTCACGTGATCGCACTTCTGCGCCCTCACGACATCAGCGTCACCCGAAGCCACTCCGCCGTCAGTCGATGGTCAACGCACCTTCAGCACCTCATGGTTCGTTCGCCATCCCGACGTCTCGGTCTCGGTCTCGGTCTCGGTCTCGGTCTCGGTCTCGGTCTCGGTCTCGGTCTCGGTCTCGGTCTCGGTCTCGGGGCAACGCATATTCCACACGCCGATTGCAGCCAACGCAGATCCGGTAACCCCACCGGATGCCACGAATACTGTCCCGGGAGCCGGGCACGCGACCGGTCGGGTCGAGAACTCCCACCCGCCTCACCGCCGGGCGTATCTGGCGCCACGTGGGCGATCGAACCGGCCGTCCACGGAACCCGAGGCCGCGATGGGCTCTCACCGACTCTCCCGCGCTCGAATGTTGCCGCGCGTCGTCCCATCGGCGGCGGAATCTGCGGAGGAAAAGCTCGACTGGACAAGATCGCAGGTGCCCCGCGCACACAAGCGATCGCATCCAGCGTGGTCTATTGCACCGATTCGGAACTCCGAAGTCGTCAGCACATATCAACGGAACGAAAACGCCGGGAATGGTGTATCGCCTATCTCGTGAACCCCGTGACAACTCCGACCGATCTGCCCGCGCCTACCCGAACCGAACCGCCCGAACCGTGTGCACCATGGTGGGCTACCTCGTGGATATCAGGCGACACCCGCCCGCCTCGGCGGCCGGAGATTGCCGTCGCCGGCCGATATCGCGGGGTCCGGCAACCGATAGCTCCAGCGAACGCACTCGACGCGCAGCTGCACTCGCGAACGGATTTCCTTGCCACCGGTCCGTGGCAGTAGTTGCGGTAGCGCGTTCCCGAGGCGACCGTGACATCGGAACCGACGAGGCACCGGAACAGCTGTCCATAACCCCACCCCGCCCCAGGGATGTCCTGCCATCACGTGACGCCACTCATCGCTACCCGGCCTATCCACCTGAATCGACCCGATACGGGCGTTGCTTCCTGCTGAAGGCTGTACAACGCGACTCAACCGCGCTCCGCGCTCGGGCGACCACTGCACCGGCCGGATCTCCAGCACAACGCCGAGTAACCGGCCTCTTCGATACCAGCCGTTCCCACCCGGAAGTCGATCGTGACAGATCGAAAGTCGTGCCCGCAGCCTGCCCGTCCCGTGACCGGGCACGGGGGAGTGCACCGAGATCACCGCAAAGCCGAGACCTCCGAGCAACGGCAGATCTCCACGCACCGACTCCGGGACTCCGGGACTCCGGGACTCCGGGACTCCGGGACTCCGGGACTCCGGGACTCCGGGACTCCGGGACTCCGGGACTCCGGGACTCCGGGACTCCGG
>NZ_JBSGIP010000017.1:0-86872 GCF_053605105.1 Nocardia sp. NPDC003963 | reverse complement strand
CCGGGACGGATGATCACCCAACTCACAGTCGGCGGCAAGTGAATGTTTCCCGTGAAACATTCACCGCCGACCGAGCCGCGGATGATGGACTGCTACCTACGGCCGACCCGGCGCTCCGCCCGCGCCGCGCGTCGGGCGGATTTCTTCGGCGCGCGTTCGGAGCGCCGAAGCCGTTCCGCCGACAGGACCACGGTGGGTGTGGCGACTATTCCGGCCCCGCACTCCAGTACGGAGAAGTTGCCCGCGCCGACCCGCTCCACCGCGGCGCGATCGCGTTCCAGCTCCTCGGTGACGCTCGAACCCTTGAGGGCGAGCATATGGCCGTGGTCGCGGAGCAGCGGTATCGACCACTCCGCCAGGCGGGCCAGGGGAGCCACCGCCCGGGAGGTGACGACGTCCGCACCACCTGCTTCTTGGATGACGCCGGGCTGCTCGGCCCGGCCACGAACCACAGTGACCGCAAGACCCGCCGCGTCGATGAATTCCTTCAAGAAGACGGTCCGGCGCAACAGGGGTTCGACGAGAACTATGCGGAGATCGGGACGGGCCAGTGCGAGCGGTATCCCGGGCAAACCGGCGCCGCTACCGATATCGACCACCGATGCGCCCTCGCCGATCAGTTCGCCGACGACCGCACAGTTGAGGATGTGCCGTTCCCAGAGTCGCGGAACTTCCCGGGGCCCGATCAGTCCCCGCTCCACCCCGGCGGTGGCGAGGGCCGCCCAGTACTCACGTGCCAGGTCCAACCGGTCACCGAATACGATCTGCGCTTCGGCCGGCGGCAGCGATTCCGGTGGTCCGGCCTCCGAATCGCCGAGATCAGGTTTCACGTGAAACACCCTTCTTTGTGGTCGTGACAAGTTTGCCTGCATGGATCATCCGCTACCGACCTCCAACCGTAGCCGCGGCGCGGCGACGATGTCCGGCCACCGGATGCAGAGGAGGCCCGGGTCCGTGGACCCGGGCCTCCTCCGGTCGCTGAGCTCGCACCCGCTACTCGGGGCCGGCTGCCTCACTCGGGTACGACGACCACCCGGCGGTTGGGTTCGACACCCTCGCTCTCACTCGCGACACCGTCGATCGAGGAGACCGCGTCGTGCACGATCTTGCGCTCGAACGGGGTCATCGGAGCAAGCTCTTCAGGGGCACCCGTCTGCAGGACACGCTGCGCGGCCGCGGCACCGAGCGCACTGAGATCGGCCCGACGCTGGGCGCGCCAGCCCGCCACATCAAGCATGAGGCGACTGCGGATACCGGTCGACTGCTGAACCGCCAGCCTGGTGAGCTCCTGAAGTGCGTCGAGCACCTCGCCGCTGTGGCCGACCAGTTTCGTCAGATCTTTACCACCGTCGATACTCACCACCGCACGGTCACCCTCGACGTCGAGATCGATATCGCCGTCGAAATCGAGCACGTCGAGTAGCTGCTCGAGGTAGTCGGCGGCGATCTCACCCTCCTCGATGAGCGCCTCCTCGGCCTCGCTCACCGCATCGCCGGACTCGGCCTCCACGACGGTCGTGGATACGGTGGCGTCCCCACCTTCGGTCTCGAGAGTCATATGTTTCCTCTATCTGCTCGCCGGATTCCGGCCGCCCCGGCCGGGATCACGATCACAAGGGGTCTGGGGGAGTAGCTCAGCGCCGACGCTTCTGATTGGCGCGGCCGCGGTTACCCGGTCGTTTCTGACCGCTCGAACGTCGCTGGCCCGACTGCTGCTTACCGGCTGACTTGGCCGGTTTCGTCGGCGCCGAACCGTTGGTCTCCGCCGTGCCTTCATCCGCCGACTCGGCGTCATCCGGTTCACCGTCCGCCTTCGCGGGCTTCTTCTTGGTATCGACAGGCTTGGCACCGGGCTTCGGCGCGTTCTGGGCCTGCTTCTCCAGTTTGGCCTGCCGCTTCGCTTCCTCTTCCTTCGCCATCCGGCCGAAGACGAGGTGCTGCTGGCCATAGGTCCAGATGTTGTTGGAGACCCAGTAGAGCAGGATGGCTATGGGCAGGAACGGACCACCGACGAGAACACCGAACGGGAAGACCCACAGCGCCAGCTTGTTCATCAGCGCGGCCTGGGGGTTGGCCGCGGCCTCGGCGCTCTGCCGGGCGACCGACGCCCGTGCGTTGAAGTGGGTGGCGATCGCGGCGATGATCATCAGCGGGATGGCGACCGCGGCGATACTGACCTTGCTCGGAACGCCGCCGTAGTCGGCGAAGGCCAGCAGTTCGTCGGCCGGGGCGGTGATGAACGCGGAGATCGGGGCGCCGAAGATACGCGCGCTCAGGAACGACTGCACATCGTCGGCGTTGAAGACATAGTTCGGAGTGTGCGCGTTGGTGTAGGGGTCCATTCCGAGCTGACCGAAACCGTGGCCGGTCCGGTTGAACGAACGCAGCACATGGAACAGGCCGAGGAAGACCGGCACCTGCGCCAGGATCGGCAGACAACCCATGAGCGGGTTGAAGCCGTGGTCCTTCTGGAGCTTCTGCATCTCCACCGCCATCTTCTGGCGGTCGTTCTTGTACTTCTTCTGCAGCTCTTTGATCTGCGGCTGCAGTTCCTGCATCTGTTTGGTGGTGCGAACCTGTCTCACGAACGGCCTGTAGAGCACCAAACGCAGCGTGAAGACGAGGAACACCACGGACAGCGCCCAGGAAAGGCCGTTGTCCGCCCCGAAGGCGAAGCCGAAGACCCGGTGCCAGAACCAGAGGATCCAGGACACCGGATAGTAGATGAAATCGAGCACGGCTCTATGCACTCCCGTCGGTAGTGTCACCGATCACCGCATGCGGTGATCCCTTACAAGCTTCGGGCCGCGGATCGTCGTGGCCGACGTTGCGCCGCCGCTCCGGTACGGGATCCCATCCACCAGGGTGCCAGGGGGCGCATTTGGCCAATCGCACGGCCGTCAATCCGAGACCGAATACCAGCCCACGGGTGCGCAATGCGGTGACCGCGTATTCACTGCAGGTCGGCGTGAATCGGCATACGGGCATACGGGTGGGGGATACATAGGTCCGGTACAGCTCGATCAGAAAGATCAGGATATTCGCCGGCCACCGCCGAGCGGCCGCTGTGCACGCGCTCGAGGCGTTCATCGCGAAATACCCCGGCCGCCCGGCGTCACAGCCGATAGGGCACCGAGCTTGCGCAAACCACTCACCAGTTGCCGGCGGAGCTCACCGCTGTCGGCGGTGGCGGCACCGGGAAGTGCGCGGATCACGATATCCACCTCGGCGGGGATCTCGGCGGTCAGTTCTGCACAGATATGACGCAGGCGGCGGGCCACGCGGTGTCGTACGACCGCATTGCCCACCGCCTTGCTGACGATCAGCCCGAACCGCGGTCCACCGAAACGGACCTGCGCATCGGACACTGCCGGATCCGACCGTTCGGCCGATACATGGACGACCAGATCACCTTTTCCCGCTCGCCGGCCGCGTCGTACCGTTCGGGAGAAATCGGCACGATCGTGTAACCGGTGCGGCTCAGGAAGCACCCGGGCACCCGGGGGTCGTCGAAGCCGCCGCTGCGGTGCAGCTACCGGCGGCTTGGGTTACTGGGTTCGGCGGACCCGGCATCGGACACCGAATTCGACGGGGAATCAGGCGGTGAGGGTGCCGCGGCCCTTACGGCGCCGCGCGGAAACGATGGCGCGGCCCGCACGGGTCCGCATCCGGAGACGGAAACCGTGGACCCGCGCCCGACGACGGTTGTTCGGCTGGAACGTCCGCTTGCCCTTGGCCACGGTGAACACTCCTCGAATTGGTGGGCGCCCTCCGGCACCCGAAGCTTTCGGTGATTCTTGCGATGTCTACCCGGCGCCGTGGTTCTGGCGAACGGTCAGCACAGAACTGTCACCACGCCGGGGGGTGACTGTACGAGGGTACTTATCCAGTTCTACCGGGTCAAACTCGCCCCCGTCGTGGCGATCCACGCGACCACGGTACCCGCTTCGCGGCTGCTGTCGTCACCGTGCGATCGTGGTGGCGCACAGGGATAACAGGCCGGGCGCTACCCGCCGACCGCGCACAGCGCGCGACCGTGGGCGGTGGTCCGCCGAGATTGTCCCCACCTGTGGATAATTGTGTGGAAATACCCTGTGAATGGCATATTCGTAGAGCCGAAGGTGCCACGCCGCAGCCGGGAGAACGGGGATTCCGGGCAGCGTCCCCGGGTGCCGTGTCCGCGGGATGCGGCCGAGCGGTGGTGCGGACGTATGCGGTGTCACTGGGACGAACCAGTACAGTAGACGCACCGCGAGCCCCGGACGTCTGCGCCGAGCAACCGACTCCCGGGGAGGACACTGGATGGACGACGAGCAGAACGTACTGGCCACCGTGTGGCCGGAGGTGGTCGCGGAGTTGACCACCGGTTCGCCCGACGGCGCCATCGGCGCGGTGAGCCGAGCTCAGCAGGCTTGGCTGAAGCTGGTCAAACCGCTGATGGTCGTTCAGGGCTTCGCGCTGCTCTCGGTTCCGTCCTCACTCGCCCAGGAAGCCATCGAACGCGACCTGCGCGAACCCATTCTCCGGTCACTCGCCCGGCGGCTCGGGCCGCAGGTGGAGGGCCTCGGCGTCCGCATCGCCGCACCGGCACCCGCCGGCACCGATACCGGCCCCGCGCGGCACGCCCGGATGACCAGCAGGCCGGAGGCCGTCACGCCCCGACCCGGGCCGGCGCCCGTTACCTATCCCACAGCCGGACCAGTACGGCGCACGTGGTCGGTCGACGGTGTGCGCGATTCCGACGGCGGCGATTTCCCGGCCCGCGGATATCAGCCGGAACCCGGATTCTCGCGCACTCCGGAAGCTCCCGGCGAGCCACGTTACGCGCGGCGCGGTTTCTCGCACGAGGCCGAACTGCCGCTCACCGGTGAGTTGCCGCTCAATCCGGCGCACCCGCGCACCCCCGACCCGGTCGGGGGCGAGCCGGTACGCCGGCCCACCCTCCCCGAACTGCCACACGGCGGTGATTTCCCGGCCGAATCCGCGCTGCCCCACGAGGCCGAGGAACCGAGGCGCGAGCCCTACCCGACGGCGCGGCCCTACCCACGTGAGTACGCACCGGCCGCCGAGTATCCGCGGGACAACGGCTACGAGCGGGACCGCGAGTATCCACCGGCGGAGTACCTGGATACCTACGGGGGCAGCCGCGGCGATATCGCCGATCCCGCGGCCAACGGCCATGAGCGCGGTGCACCCTCGCTGCGGGATCCGGCCCCCGAACTCGATCCGATGGTGCCGCCGCGACGCGCCGGTCGGCCCGCGCAGGAGACCCTGTTCGCGCCCGATCTCGCCCCGGGCGATATCGCGGCACGAGACGGGATCCGCGATACCGATCGCGACAGTCTGCGTGAGAGCGTCCGCGATTCCGGGGTCGAAGCCGAACCCGATGCGCATCCCGAGGACGAGAAGGTGGTGAACGTCCGGGATTCCTGGCCCACCTTCTTCGCGAAATCGCCCGATGCTGGCGATACGGCGAAACCCGCGGCCAGCCTGAACGCGAAGTACACCTTCGAAACGTTCGTCATCGGCGCGTCCAACCGGTTCGCCCACGCGGCGGCGGTCGCCATCGCCGAGGCTCCGGCCCGGGCCTACAACCCGCTGTTCGTCTGGGGTGCCTCGGGCCTGGGAAAAACCCATCTGCTGCATGCCGCCGGTCACTACGCCCAGCGTCTCTTCCCGGGTATGCGGGTCAAGTACGTCTCCACCGAGGAATTCACCAACGACTTCATCAACAGCCTGCGAGACGACCGGAAGGTGGCGTTCAAACGCCGCTACCGGGAGACCGACATCCTGCTGGTCGACGATATCCAGTTCATCGAGGGCAAAGAAGGCATCCAGGAGGAGTTCTTCCATACCTTCAACACCCTGCACAATGCGAACAAGCAGATCGTGGTGTCCTCGGACCGCCCGCCCAAACAGCTGGCCACGCTGGAGGAACGGCTGCGCACTCGCTTCGAGTGGGGCCTGATCACCGATGTGCAGCCGCCGGAACTGGAGACGCGGATCGCCATCCTGCGCAAGAAGGCGCGAATGGATCGCCTCGACGTACCGCACGATGTGCTGGAGTTGATCGCCAGCCGGGTGGAGCGCAATATCCGCGAACTCGAGGGCGCATTGATCCGGGTCACCGCATTCGCGTCGTTGAACGGCCAGCCGCTGGATCAATCGGTGGCCGAAGTGGTGCTGCGCGATCTCATGCCCGAATCACAGGATGTGGAGATCACCGCGTCCACGATCATGGGTGTCACGGCGGAGTACTTCAACACCTCGATGGACGAGCTCACCGGCCCGGGTAAGGCCAGGCCGCTCGCCCAGGCCAGGCAGATCGCGATGTATCTGTGCCGTGAACTCACCGATCTGTCGCTACCCAAGATCGGGCAGGCCTTCGGTCGCGACCATACGACAGTCATGTACGCGGAGAAGAAAGTCCGCAAGGAGATGTCGGAGCGGCGCCGGGTGTACGACCAGGTCCAGGAACTCACGGCCCGGATCAAACAGCGCTCGCGGTGACATTTTCGACCGGGTGACTCCGCTTCCGGGTCCACAACGAACTCCGGCCGAGGCGTCTATTCCGGCTCCCGCGGTGATCTGTTCGATCGAGTGGCGGCGATACGCGCCGATATCCTATCGTGCCGGGACAGCGATCCGAATACGCTGCCGGCGTGGCCGCGCCACCGGGCGGCCGGCGGTCGGGAGAGGTAGGGCAATCGTGTCGTTCACCGAACTCCCGGCGACGGCGGCCTGGGCTCACCGGGACGCGCGGTCGGGCTTCGAGGTCGCCTATCCGCGACGCGACCGCGGCGGCTATTCGATAAACGGCTGCACCACCGCCGTCGAGGCCGGACAGGCCTGGTTCGTGGAATACGACCTCACCATCGATCCGAGCTGGGCTACCCGGGCGGCGCAGGTGACGGCCCGTACCGCGGCCGGGCGGCGATCGGTGCTATTGGAGACCGACGGCCCCGGGCACTGGCTGATCGACGGCTCGGCGGCTCGTCATCTGGACGGCTGCCTCGACGTGGACCTGGAATCCTCGGCGTCGACCAACACGCTGCCGGTGCACCGGCTCGCGCTGCCGGTGGGTGGCGCGGCCTCGGCGCCCGCGGTCTACGTCCGTGCCACCGATCTGGCAGTCGAACGATTGGAACAGCACTACCGGCGTATCGCCGACGACGGTGGTCATCAGTGTTACGAGTACGCTGCGCCCGCACTCGATTTCGCCTGCCGATTGGTCTTCGACGATTCGGGTCTCGTACTGAGCTACCCGGGTATAGCCACCCGCGTCGCCTGAGGGCGCTTCCATCGCTCCACACAGCGCCGGCCGAACCGTGGACTCCGATCTTCCGGAGTTGCGTTCGGGGACAACGGCGTCGGGATACGTTCGCCGCCGGAAGGCCACCGTATCCACGAAGAGCTCATCGGTTCGGTGAGCGCGGCGATGGAGAAACGGCCGAGCGCGGGCAAGGGGACTCGGAACTACGGGTAACCGGGCCGAGCGGTCGCGGGTCGAAAATATGCCAGTACCAGCACCTTCGACCACGCCGAGAAGCGGCAATGGCTTGTGAAGGGTGCCCGGCCCACGCACATCGCCCCGTGGTCGAAGGCAGTGGGGAGTCCCGGATCCATTGGCGGCGCAGGATCGCACGGTGTCGATCCGGGCGGGATCCGTCGCGCCTGTTCGGTGCTGTCCCGTCGCACGCCTCCGGTAGCCCGCGCTCGGGCCTGTTCGCGGCTGTAGCACGCCCACTTCGATATGACCGTCGTGGACCCGGTGACGGAAAGTTCCACCGGCGCAATCCGGTTCGCTGGACGGACGAGTTACCTCGTTTTCCCGGCACCGAACTCGATCCGACCACCGCCGGTGTGTCGGAACCATCCACAGGTGTGTCGCTAACAGGCTGTGGAGACCCTGAACTGGGGTTTTCCGGTATCCACACCTGTGGAATCCCCAGGTTGTCCACCGGTGCATCCCCAGGTTCAGTGGGCTGCTGTGGGCAACTTGTCCACATGCTGTTTATCCACAGTTTCCACAGGCAAATTCGTCCACAGCTACTGAACAGCGACGATCCGGTCAGAGGGCTGGGGACAACCTGTTGAATCCCTGTGGAATCCTCGAGGAATCCACAGGTTGTCCACCGATCCATGCACAGTGTGTACAAGTGCCCGGAATCTGGGGACCAAGTTGGGGACGAGCTGTGGACGCCGTGTGGACAACAAAACCTGTCCACAGCCACCGCGAATTCATCCTCGAGTTATCCTCGAGCCATCCACAGCCGGACACGCGGTGTGAACTGGAACAACAGGGGAAATCCACAGTTTCCACAGGGCCTATTACTACTCCTGTTCTTCATCTAGAGAATTCCTCTTCAAAACAGGCTGTGTGGACAAGTCTCGAACGGCTCGGACGACCGCACGAAGCCGAAAACGACACAGGGACAGCGAGGGAGCCCTCCCTCCGGAACCGATCTCACGTCCACGAGTCGGTTGTCCCCGGGGTAGATCGCGCCACTGGTCCGGTACCCACATACCGATTCGCTCCGGATGCTCAGATCCGTGCACGCATTACGACCTCGGGCGCCCGGCATCGCTGTCTCCTGTGGAGCGAATCCGAACGCGCTGCGCGGTACGTTGCGCGAGCTCCCCTTCTGTCCGTGTCGCGTTCTTTCCCGCTGTGCAGTGCAGTGACACCAAGAGCTCGTTCCGAACTGCCGGGCAGGAGGCGAGCGGGGAACGGGTACCGGAGTGGTGCACACCGATACCGGGGGACAAGTGTGGACAGAGTCACGAGCGGGGGAGTTCTGTGTCCATCCACAGTCGTGCACAGCCCATCGGCACAGGTCGAGCCGGTGGACCCCCGTCGCCACGCCCGGCCTGGCCCGGACCACACCGGACGACGTATCCTGCACTCGGAGGGGCAGCCGACCCGGTCGCTCGAAACGGGGTACGGTCTGATGTCGGCCGCTCGTGCCACACTCCGGGGCGGTCCGGATTCCCGGCCGCCGCATCGCCGGCGCGCCCCGCGTCGGCGGCGGAGTCGGTACAGCGGGATACACGGGGGCAGTACAGCCGTCGATCCACACTGAACGGGAGAGGACACCTCGGGCGATGGACCTTGCAGGCATGAAGTTTCGGGTCGCGCGTGAGGATTTCGCGGAGTCGGTCGCCTGGGTGGCACGCAGTCTGCCGTCTCGCCCGCCGGTGCCGGTACTCGGCGGAGTCCTGCTGGTCGCGGACGAGGACGGACTGACCGTCTCCGGGTTCGACTACGAGGTCTCCGCGCAGATGCGGGTCGCCGCGGAGGTCGCCGGTCCCGGCCGCGTCCTGGTCTCCGGCAAACTGCTGGCCGATATCACCAAGGCGCTGTCCAACAAACCGGTGGACGTCTCCGTGGACGGCAGTCGTGTACTGATCCAGTGCGGTAGCGCCAAGTTCTCGCTGCCGACGATGCCGGTGGAGGACTATCCCCAATTGCCCGAGGTCCCGCAGTCGAGCGGTGAGCTGGCGGTCGAGGTGTTCGGCGAGGCGGTCGGCCAGGTGGCCGTCGCGGCGGGACGCGACGATACGCTGCCCATGCTGACCGGTATCCGGGTCGAGATCGAGGGACCGCAGGTCGTCCTCGCGGCAACCGACCGGTTCCGTCTGGCGGTCCGGCATATCCAGTGGAACCCCGCACGTACCGATATCGAGACCGCGGTGCTCATCCCCGCCCGCACCTTGTCCGAAGCAGCCAAGACGCTGGGTGCGTCCGACCGGCCCGTGCAACTGTCGCTGGGGTCCGGCGCCGGGGCCGACGGGCTGCTGGGGATCGTCAACGGCGGCCGGCGGACCACGACGCGGCTGCTCGACGCCGAGTTCCCGAAGTTCCGCCAGCTGCTGCCGAAGGAGCACACTTCGATCGCGACGCTGGAGGTGGCCTCGCTCACCGAGGCGATCAAGCGGGTCGCGCTCGTGGCCGAGCGTGGCGCGCAGGTACGGCTGGAGTTCTCCGGAGAAGGGCTGCTGCTGTCGGCGGGCGGTGACGATGCCGGCCGCGCCGAGGAATGGCTCACCGCCGATTTCCGGGGCGAACCGCTGACCATCGCCTTCAACCCCGGCTACCTGATCGACGGGCTGTCGGCACTGCGTTCGGAGCGGGTCACCTTCGGGTTCACCACTCCCAGCCGCCCCGCGGTGCTGCTGCCCGCTCGCGAGGAGGAGCCGGAGCCCCTCGATTCCGGTGCGTATCCGGCGCTGGAGAGCGATTACATCTACCTTTTGATGCCGGTCCGGCTTCCGGGCTGAGCGGGCGTGGGTTCGGTAGCGGCGAACCGGCGCGCGTCCACGCGGTACCGCGGGTGCCCCTGTAGTCTGCGAGCGGCGATCGGCAGCGATACCCCCGCAAACCATCGCCCCGACCTGCGCCGTCCCCAGTTATCCACAGCTGTGGATAACTGGGCTGTCGTTTCCCGGATGGTGTGAACAGGTGCATATCCGTGCTCTGACCTTGCGTGATTTCCGATCCTGGGAGCGCGCTGAGATCGAGTTATCCACAGGCCCTACGGTTTTCCTGGGGGCGAACGGTAACGGCAAAACCAACCTGCTGGAGGCTCTGGGCTACCTCTCCACACTGGGGTCGCACCGGGTTTCCGCGGATGCTCCGCTCATCCGGTCCGGTACCGAACAGGCCCGGATCGGCGCGAATGTGGTGCATCTGGGCCGGGAACTGCGTATCGATGTGGAGATCAACCGCGGCGTCGCCAACCGGGCCCAGATCAACCGGTCACCAGCGCGCCGACCGCGCGAGATCCTCGGGATCCTGCACACCGCGTTGTTCGCACCGGAGGATCTGGCGCTGGTCCGGGGGGACCCGGGAGAGCGTCGCCGTTTCCTGGACGAACTGTGCACCGCGCGCCGGCCCGGTCTCGCCGGTGTGCGCGCGGATTACGACCGGGTACTGCGGCAGCGATCCGCTCTGCTGAAAACCGCCGGCCGGTCCGCGCGGGCGGATCTCGGCACGCTGGACGTCTGGGACGGCCACCTGGCCGGTCACGCTTCGGTGCTGCTCGCCGAACGTCTCCGCCTGGTCCACGAACTGCATCCCCATCTGGCCGGGGCGTACGCGGCTCTCGCGCCCGAATCCCGGCCGGCCGCCATCGGCTACCGCAGCGGCGCCCTACCGGCCGAGCTGCTCGATCCCCTCCGGCCGCCCGAACCCGGCGATCCGGCATTGCTCGAGGAGATCCTGCTGCGGGAGCTCGCGGCGGTGCGGTCCAAGGAACTCGAACGTGGTATCTGCCTGGTCGGACCGCACCGCGACGAACTGGATCTGATGCTCGGTGAAACTCCGGCCAAGGGGTTCGCCAGTCATGGGGAATCCTGGTCCTTCGCGCTGGCGCTGCGGCTCGCGGCCTTCGAACTGCAGCGGGCCGACGGGACCGAGCCGGTGCTGCTGCTCGACGATGTCTTCGCCGAACTGGACCGGCGCCGCCGTACCGCATTGGCCGCCGTGGCGGCCGCCGCCGAGCAGGTGCTGATCACCGCCGCGGTGCCCGAGGACGTCCCCGCCGAACTGATCGGCGACACCTTACGGGTGACGACCACGGGCGACCCGGAGCATCGGATATCCGGCTTCGTGCCGGATCACCCGGCTACCGGAGGCGGAGCGCCGCAGGCAGTCGCGGGCGATTCGCCGGGTTGACGGACACGCACCCGGCACCACCTTGCATGCGGGGCGGGGCGTTCGTAGAGTGAGCCGATGCACCGGGCCGTTATCCTCCGCCCGGTATCAGAACTCAGTTATCCACAGCCTGTGGATAACTTGTTCGACCAGGTCGTCGGCTCGTATCCCGGCCGACGTCCGGGTCCACTCGGTGACAACCGGCACCGGCACTCGAAATACCCATCCTGAACTGGGCATTTATCCTCTGGATCGGTCCTTCGGCCGATTCGGTTGCCGCGGTGCCGTAGTTCGGTGCCCGGATGTGCACAGCCTGAGGAAAACCGGTCGAACCTGGGGATAACTCGAACCGGTGAGTGGAGCAGCGATGACCGATCCGTCCGGAACGCCAGGCGGCGCGACGCCGCCGTCCGAACCGGAACTGCGCGGCGTCGACCTGGCCCGCCGGGCACTGGAAGAGGCGCGGGCGGCCGCTCGGGCCAGTGGGAAATCCGTCGGTCAGGGGCGTTCCTCGCCGCGGCGCGCCGGTCGATCCGGGGCCCGCCGCCGTGGTGGCTGGTCCGGTCCCCGTCCCGACGACCGTGATCCGCAGCCGCTGTCCAAGCTCGCCACCTCGATCGCGCGTAGCCGTGGGTGGTCCACGAAGGTTGCCGAGGGCACCGTGTTCGGGCACTGGTCGGGTGTGGTCGGGGAGGACATCGCCGCGCACGCGAAACCGGTGAAACTCGAGAACGGGGTGCTCAGCGTCGCGGCGGAGTCCACGGCTTGGGCGACGCAGTTGCGTCTGCTGCAGTCGCAGCTGCTGGCGAAGATCACCGCGGCAGTGGGGCCCGGTGTGGTGCGCTCGCTGCGTATCTCGGGTCCGACCGCGCCCAGCTGGCGTAAAGGGCAACGTCATATCCGTGGCCGCGGGCCGCGCGACACCTACGGCTAGAGCGCGGTTTCACGTGGAACGCCGCCTGCTTTCCCGGCCGCTGCGCGTCAGTGAACTCTGAGGCCGAATCTGATGCTTCCAAAGGCTCGGATCGCGAGGGGACCCGTGCCGGTCCGATTTCTCGCATCCAGGAAGCCGTCAGGGGTGTCGCAGGTGCACTGTAAGTTGGGCCGCGAAGTAGGATGGAAACGTAAATCAGCGGCGATACCCTCGGCGCGTTGCGTGCAGCCCTCTATATCGGTCCCGGGCCCACGTGCGCTGTCCCACCGCCGTCCCGGGGATCAGCAAGTAAGGAGAGCTACCGACCAGTGGCTGCCAAAGACTCCAAAGCATCAGGCACGAGCGCATCGGACAAGCAGGACTACGGTGCCTCCTCCATCAAGGTCCTGGAAGGCCTCGAGGCGGTGCGGATGCGCCCGGGCATGTACATCGGCTCCACGGGTGAGCGCGGCCTGCACCACCTGATCTGGGAGGTCGTGGACAACTCCGTCGACGAGGCGATGGCCGGTCACGCCACCAAGGTCGAGGTCACCCTCCTCGCCGACGGTGGTGTCCAGGTCGTCGACGACGGCCGCGGTATTCCGGTGGCCATGCACGCCCAGGGCATCCCGACCATCGAAGTCGTCATGACCCAGCTGCACGCCGGCGGTAAGTTCGACTCCGATTCCTATGCCGTATCCGGCGGTCTGCACGGTGTCGGCATCTCGGTGGTCAACGCGCTGTCGAGCCGGCTCGAAGCCGAGATCGCCACCGACGGCTACCACTGGAGCCAGACCTACAAGGACGCGGTCCCGGGGCAACTGATCCAGGGCGAACCGACCAAGGCGACCGGAACCACCATCCGGTTCTGGGCCGATCCCGCGGTCTTCGAGACCACGACCTACAACTTCGAGACCGTATCGCGGCGCTTGCAGGAGATGGCCTTCCTGAACAAGGGCCTGACCATCGTGCTGACCGATGAGCGCGTCAGCGCCACCGAGGTCACCGACGAGGTGGTCAGCGAGACCGCCGAGGCACCCAAGCACGACGACGGCGAAACGCCGCCGGTCGAGCACAAGGTGAAGAGCCGCACGTACCACTATCCCGGCGGTCTCGAGGATTTCGTGCGGCATATCAACCGGACGAAGCAGCCCATCCACAATTCGGTGGTCTCGTTCAACGGCAAAGGCCCCGGGCACGAGCTCGAGGTGGCGATGCAGTGGAACTCGGGCTACTCCGAGTCGGTGCACACCTTCGCGAACACCATCAACACCCATGAGGGCGGTACGCACGAGGAGGGCTTCCGGGCGGCGTTGACCACGGTGGTCAACCGGTACGCCAAGGAGAAGAAGCTCCTCAAGGAGAAAGACGGCAACCTCACCGGTGACGATATCCGCGAGGGCCTGGCCGCCATCGTCAGCGTCAAGGTGAGCGAGCCCCAGTTCGAGGGCCAGACCAAGACCAAACTCGGGAACACCGAGGTGAAGTCGTTCGTGCAGCGTGCCTGCAACGAACACCTCGGGCACTGGTTCGAGGCCAATCCGGCGGATGCCAAGACCATCGTCAACAAGGCGGTGTCCTCGGCGCAGGCCCGGGTCGCCGCGCGTAAGGCGCGTGAGCTGGTCCGGCGTAAGAGCGCGACCGATATCGGCGGGCTGCCGGGCAAGCTGGCCGACTGCCGGTCCAAGGATCCGGTCAAATCCGAGATCTACATCGTCGAGGGCGACTCCGCCGGCGGTTCGGCCAAATCGGGTCGCGATTCGATGTACCAGGCGATCCTGCCGCTGCGCGGAAAGATCATCAACGTCGAGAAGGCCCGGATCGACAAGGTCCTCAAGAACGCCGAGGTCCAGTCGATCATCACGGCGTTCGGCACCGGTATCCACGACGAGTTCGATATCGCCAAGCTGCGGTATCACAAGATCGTGCTGATGGCCGACGCCGATGTCGACGGGCAGCACATCTCCACTCTGCTGCTGACGCTGCTGTTCCGCTTCATGCGTCCGCTCATCGAGCACGGTCACGTGTTCTTGGCGCAGCCGCCGCTGTACAAGCTGAAATGGCATCGGGTCGATCCGGAGTTCGCCTATTCCGACCGTGAACGCGACGGTCTGCTCGAAGCCGGGCTGGCGGCCGGGAAGAAGATCAACAAGGACGACGGTATCCAGCGGTACAAGGGCCTCGGCGAGATGAACCCGAAGGAACTGTGGGAGACCACCATGGATCCCTCGGTGCGCGTTCTCCGTCAAGTGACGTTGGACGACGCGGCCGCCGCGGACGAGCTGTTCAGCGTTCTCATGGGCGAGGATGTCGCGGCCCGCCGCAGCTTCATCACCCGTAATGCCAAGGACGTCCGCTTCCTCGACGTATAGGGGCGGTGGTCGCACCCGCAGCGCATTCGCGCGCTCCGTCGACAGCGCGCTCGCGCGGGTGATCCGCCGCATTCCGTCAGTACCTAGGAGATTGCATGACCGACACCACGCTGCCGCCGGAGAGCGCGGGCGACCGGATCGAGCCGGTCGATATCCAGCAGGAGATGCAGAACAGCTACATCGATTACGCCATGAGCGTGATCGTGGGCCGGGCGCTGCCCGAGGTCCGGGACGGCCTCAAACCGGTGCACCGCCGGATTCTGTACGCGATGCACGACAACGGCTACCGGCCCGATCGCAGCTATGTGAAATCGGCGCGTCCGGTGGCCGACACCATGGGTAATTACCATCCGCACGGCGACTCGGCCATCTACGACACCCTGGTCCGGATGGCCCAGCCGTGGGCGATGCGGTATCCGCTGGTAGACGGCCAGGGCAACTTCGGCAGCCGCGGCAACGACGGCGCCGCCGCCATGCGCTACACCGAGTGCCGGCTCACCCCGCTGGCCATGGAGTTGTTGCGGGAGATCGACCACGACACGGTCGATTTCATCCCCAACTACGACGGTAAGACCCAGGAACCGGTAGTCCTGCCCAGCCGGGTGCCGAACATGCTGATGAACGGCAGCAACGGCATCGCGGTCGGGATGGCGACCAATATCCCGCCGCACAACCTCAACGAGCTGGCCGCGGCCATCTACTGGATCCTCGACAATCACGAAGCGGACGAGGAAGCCACCCTCGCCGCCTGTATGGAGCGGGTGAAGGGTCCGGACTTCCCGACCGCCGGCCTGATCGTCGGCACGCAGGGTATCCACGACGCCTACACGACCGGGCGCGGTTCCATCCGCATGCGCGGCGTGGTGGAGATCGAAGAGGACAACCGCGGCCGCACGACGATCGTGATCACCGGGCTGCCGTACCAGGTGAACACCGACAACTTCATCAACGCCATCGCCGAGCAGGTCAAGGACGGCCGTATCGCCGGCGTGGCCGATATCCACGACGAGTCCTCGGACCGGGTGGGCCTGCGCATCGTGGTCACGGTCAAACGTGACGCGATCGCCAAGGTCGTGCTGAACAACCTGTACAAGCACACCCAGCTGCAGACCAGCTTCGGCGCGAACATGCTGTCCATCGTCGAGGGCGTACCGCGCACCCTGCGGCTGGATCAGATGCTTCGGCTGTATGTGAACCATCAGCTGGAAGTGATCGTCCGGCGCACCCGGTACCTGCTCCGCAAGGCAGAGGAGCGGGCCCATATCCTGCGCGGCCTGGTCAAGGCGCTGGATCTGCTGGACGAGGTCATCGCGCTGATCCGCCGGTCCGCCAATACCGATACCGCGCGTACCGGCCTGATGGAACTGCTCGATATCGACGAGACCCAGGCCACCGCGATCCTGGATATGCAGTTGCGGCGCCTCTCGGCACTGGAACGGCAGAAGATCGTCGACGAATTGGCCAAGCTCGAGGCCGAGATCGCCGATCTGAAGGACATTCTGGAGAAGCCGGAGCGGCAGCGCACGATCGTCAAGGACGAGCTCGCCGAGATCGTCGATCGGTACGGCGACGACCGGCGCACCCAGATCATCTCGGCCGACGGCGATGTCGCCGACGAGGATCTGATCGCCCGGGAGGACGTGGTCGTGACGATCACCGAGACCGGGTACGCCAAGCGCACCAAGACCGATCTGTACCGCAGTCAGAAGCGCGGCGGTAAGGGCGTGCAGGGTGCCGGCCTGAAACAGGACGATATCGTCCGGCACTTCTTCGTGACCTCGACGCACGATTGGTTGTTGTTCTTCACCAACAAGGGCCGGGTGTACCGGGCCAAGGCATACGAATTGCCGGAGGCCAACCGCACCGCTCGCGGTCAGCACGTGGCGAATCTGCTGGCCTTCCAGCCGGACGAGAAGATCGCCCAGGTCATCCGGATCAAGTCCTACGAAGACGCTTCCTACCTGGTGCTCGCCACGCAGAAGGGCCTGGTCAAGAAATCGCGGCTGGTCGATTTCGATTCCAACCGCAGCGGCGGCATCGTCGCGGTGAACCTGCGCGACAACGACGAATTGGTCGGCGCCGTACTGTGTTCGGCCGAGGACGACCTGCTGCTGGTCTCGGCGCAGGGGCAGTCGATCCGCTTCTCGGCCACCGACGAGGCATTGCGTCCGATGGGCCGCGCCACGTCCGGCGTGCAGGGCATGCGGTTCAATGCCGAGGACGCCCTGTTGTCGCTCAATGTGGTCCGTGATGGGACATATCTGCTGGTGGCGACGTCGGGTGGCTATGCCAAGCGGACCGCCATCGAGGAGTACACCGCCCAGGGTCGTGGTGGAAAAGGCGTATTGACGATCCAGTACGACACCCGGCGTGGCACCCTGGTGGGGGCACTGATCGTCGACGACGACGACGAGCTGTATGCGATCACCTCCAATGGAGGCGTTATCCGTACTGCCGCCCGGCAGGTGCGTAAGGCCGGTAGGCAGACCAAGGGCGTGCGATTGATGAACCTCGGCGAGGGCGATACCTTGCTTGCGATCGCACGTAACGCCGACGAGCCCGAGCAGATCGACGGCGGCGGTTCTCCCGAGCAGTAATCCCATATCGGCGGCAAAGAACGGATCCGAGGATTCCCATTGACCACTCCGAAACAGCCGAGCGACGAGCGGCAGCAGACGAACGGTGTGACCGAGCGGGTCACCCCGTCACCGATTTCGCCGCGCCCGACTCAGCGGCCGGGCGAGGCCGTGGACAACGAACAGGCCGGTGGGCAGTCGGGCGGTAATCCGTCCGGCGGTGCGCCGGCCGGTGGTCCGCAGCCCGAAAAGCAGGAGCAGCAAGGCGAATTCACGTCCGAATCGCGTAACGCACCGGCGGATCGGAATTCCGGTCCGCACACCGGCGGGCCGGGCGATCAGCAGGGCGGTCCCGGAAACCAGCAGGGCGGCAACGGGCCCGATACGAACCGCTATCAGGAGGGCTGGTCGCAGCTCCCGCAGCGGGAACCGCAGTCGAACCTGTCGCGGCCGGGACATATGCCGGTGGGTGGCGCCCAGCCACGGTCGGGCGGCCTCCAGGGCGGCGGTGGTCTCCAAGGTGGCGGCGGACTCCAGGGTGGAGTCACCAACGCCCGCACCACCAGCGACCTGGCGGCCAAGGCGGCACGCAAGGAAGCGGCCATGGCCAAATCGGTCGGCCTGGACGGGCCCACCCGCAGTATCGCCCGGCCGGAGCTGGTGAAGGATATGCCGGACCTCTCCGAGATCCGGCACCCGCTACCCCCGGACCAGCCTCCGCATCAACCGCACAACCCCTACACCCCGCCGCCGGTGGCCCCGTCGGCGCCCGCGGCACCGCGCGGGCTACCGCAGGCGGTGCTCGGCGGAGAACCGTTGCGCGCCACCGTCCAGGTCCGCCGTATCGATCCGTGGTCGACGTTGAAGATCACGCTGGTGATCAGCGTGGCCATGTTCTTCGTCTGGATGATCGCGGTCGCGCTGCTGTACATGGTGCTCGCGGGTATGGGTGTCTGGGAGCGGCTCAACAGCACCTTCACCGATATGGTGTCCCCGGACAGCGGGTCGGTGGGGCTTATCGATGCGGGTACGGTCTTCGGTTACGCCGGGGTGATCGGGCTGATCAACGTGGTCCTGTTCACCGCGCTGGCCACGGTCGGCACGTTCATCTACAACCAGTGCTGCGATATGGTCGGCGGAATCCAGGTCACCCTGGCCGATCCGGACTGAATCCGTGCTCACGGCGATACGGCCGGCACCCGTCGCGGGTGTCGGCCGTATCGCTTTTCTGGCCTACAAGTAGTGCTCTGACCTGCTGTTTTGGCTGTACAGGATCCGGTCGGGTAATCTCTACCGCGGTTCGGCTACGAGCCCCGCGGGTCTATAGCTCAGGCGGTTAGAGCGCTTCGCTGATAACGAAGAGGTCGGAGGTTCAAGTCCTCCTAGACCCACATCCACGAGTAAGCCCCCGACCAGTGCAATCGGTCAGGGGCTTTTCCCGTTCATCGGGGCTGGAAGCCTTCCCGGGCACCCAGCGGGGAGCAAATAGGCATCAGCCGCCTTCCTGACCGCTGTCGTCGTCGCCCATGGACCGGCGCACCGCGTCGTAGTCCTCGGTCATACGGATGTAGTACTGCATGGTCGTCGTGGCGTTCTCGTGGCCGATCACCACCGCGATCTTGTGCGGTTCCATCCCGTCATCGGCCAGCCAGGTCCCGAACATGTCGCGCAGATCGTGAAACCGGACTCCGCCGTGCTCGTGGCGGGCAACCATCTGCACCGCCTGTTCGTACTTGCCGAACACTTCGGAGTTCACCTCCCCGGCCTCGTTCATCCACACCGCTTCGAACTTGTCGTCTACCTGGGAGACCTCACCGAGCAGGCCAGCCCGTACCAACGCCGGACGCCAGACCCGAGACCGGAACAACGTCCGTCGCAGCGGGCCACCGGCCTCATTGGTGAAGATCAAGCCTTGAGGCCCCTGGGGGTACTCACGCATGTACGCCCGCAGTTCGAGAGCCAGCCACCCCGGAATAGGCACCGTCCGCCGACCGGCCCGCGACTTGGGGAACGGCTTGAACTCGACATGGCCGGCAACCTCGGTCACGGTGCGCATGACGCGGATCAGACCACGATCCAAGTCCACCGCATCCGTGCACAGCCCGGCGACCTCTCCCCACCGCAGCCCAGCGAACGCCGCAATCGCCACGAGCACCCGATATCGGTCAGGCTGGACGGCCGGGAGCAGCTGTTGCCGAACTTCTTCACGCGACAGCATCCGCTCATCGGTGTCCCGGACCCGCCGCTTGGGGATCCGAACTCCGGCCGTGGGATCACCCGCGATCAGCCTGTTCGCCACTGCCGAACGCATCACCCCCGACAGCATCCGCTTGGCCTCGGCCACCGTTGCCCGCGAACGTCGTTGCGAGAGCTCCGATATCCAGGTCTGCACCGACAGGTGATCGATCTTGCCGAGCGGCCAACCCTGCCATTTGGGCAAGACGTGAGTCCGCATGATCGATGTATCCCGGGCCGTGGTGGTCCGCTCGGTATTCCACGACTTCATCCACTGTTCAGCATGAGCACCGAGCAGCGTCCGACCCGCGTGAGGCGACACGTAGGCACCCTGAGACTTGGAGACCTCGACCTGAGCCAGGAAGGTGGTCGCCTCCTTCTTGGTCCGGAACGTCTTAGACCGCTGCGACCCCGAAGGATCACGCCAGCGAGCTTTCCACCGGCCTGACGGAGCCTGATCTACCCAACCCATGGCTACACCGCTTCCGGAAGGTTGTCCGAGGAATCCAGCCAGGCATGGAACGACGCCCGGGAGATGACCCACCGGCGACCGATGCGCTTCGCCGGAATCACCCCGTCGTTCACGAACTGGTAGGCCATGCCCCGGGACAGGCCCAGCAGCACCGCGACCTCGTTCACGGTGTACGTAGCCGGAGATGCGACACGCCTACCGCCGTTGATCACCTGCATTTTTCTTCCTTCCTCATGCCGCTACCGGGATTGCCGAGATGTCTTGCTGTGCTGGTGGACCGGCCGCGAGCAGTGCCCTGGTGTACTCGGCCCGCCAGACTTTGCGCCGCGCGATCTCCGACAGGATCAGGTGATCGCGGGGTGGGGCCGAACGGTCGCCGGGCCGGACGATCGAGAACTTCAGGTGCGACCGGTCGGGTTTGACGATCCCCACCGAGGCCAGCAGTTGCCGGACGAATTCGACACGATCGGCCTTGTGATCCGGGAGGGTCTTGTTCGACCACTGGCGCGAGACCAGGACCCGGCGACCAGGCAGGCCGAGGGTGTCCCGCCGATGCGCTTTGCTCTTGCAGCGGCCGGGGATGGTCTTCTCGGTGGCGCCTTCGGGGACGATGCCGTAGCGCAGCCAGACCGGGCAGCGTTTCGAGCACGGGGTGTGCTGGAGCTCGGCGTGCAACCGGTTGTAGTGGTGGCGGGTGCGGTCGGAATCGGTATCGAGAACTTCGGCGATCGACTTCGTCAGGTACTTGGTCACATAGCCCACAGCACGGTCAGCCTTTCGGCCAGGAACGTAGCCACGGATATCGGCGCGGTCCATCTGATCGCCGAACCGGACTACGTGTGCGGGTTCCAAGTCATCGACGTCGTCGAGGAGGTCTTGCACGTCGTCGAAGGCGAGCAGCGGCGAACCGGTGCCGGGGTCGACGAAGGTCAGTCGGGCCGGGTCCCAGACGGGCACGATATCGCCGGTGTAGACCTCGCTGGCCCGGTCATGCGGGGGCCACCACACCTGGTGGTAAGTGGCGGCGGTGACCTGGCGGACGATCTCACGAGACACGGTGCCCCGGATCAGGATGTGCAGATGCGGTGCACCGCGCTTCTGCGGTTCGACGGTCGCGAAGTACTGGATGTTCCAGCCCACCGCCCGCCGCAGGTTCTGAATCCAGCGATCGAACAGCGCGGAGAAGTGCACGATGTCACGGGCGGCACGTTCGTAGTCGTAGGTGTTCGGGTCGCGGGGTGAACCGTCGCCTACGGTTTCGCCTTTGCCGTTGATCGCGCCGTCGCGGTTGATGCTCCCGTAGGACGGCATGGTCAGGGTGATGAACATCGAGGGCCGATGCCCTCCGCCGTATTCACGACCAATAGTGGTCTTTTCGACCTTGAGGCGGGGCAGGTTCGGGGCATCCTGCCGTCGACGAGTGGAGCGAGCACGCCGGGGCTTGGGCTCTCGGTCGAGGGCGGGTAGCCGTCCCCGGAACCCGGATTCTTTCATCTCGTTGTCGAGGTCTGCCACGACTTCCCGGATCCCGGACATCATGTCCATATCGCCATCGGCCTTGGCCTGCCCGAAGGTCTCGAACAGATCAGCGCGAGCCGCCAGCAGGGCGGTCTGATGCTCGGTCGGGGGAACCTTCTCGTTCTCCGGTTCGGAGGCGATGTGCCAGCCTTCGCGGGACTGGGTGATGCGCAGGAACCGGGCCTTGTCGGCGCAGGCCGGGCAGACGGAAGCGATCGTGGACTTGCACGGAGCTCCGAGGTATTCCTCGGTCAGGGCCTTGGAGTCGTAGGCCAGCATCGGAATCGGCCGCGCGCAGATGTGTTCCTGTTCGGCCAGCGACTGAGCGACGTCCCGGAAGTCCGGCAGGCTACGACGCTGTGCCGCAGTCTGCCGAGCCGGAGTGGTCGAATCTTCGGGAGCTCCATCGAGTTCCACGACGGCCGCTGTCATCAGGCCATCCACCGCTTCGGGGCACCGCCACCGGCAGGCCAGGACTCGTACACCACCGGACCCACCGGGCCATAGGCCAGCATCGAAGTCTTCACCGGCTCGACCGGCCGCACCCGGTTCAGTTCCACGACCTCAGCCACCGTTTCGGAGCTCTCCGACTCGATCAGGCCCTGCGTGCAGTCGCACCGATCCAAGACCGTTTCCGGGTCGACATGACCGTTCACATACTCGGTACCGCCGCACCGAGTGCAGGTCTCCCACGCCGCCCCCGCAAACCAGGTGATGCACCGCGCGCTCTCGCAGTGTCGGCCAAGGCAATTGATGCACCGCCCCGCCGCGTTCAACCGTGATGGACGAAGAACGTCCGCTACCTGAGTCGCCCTGATCTGCATTTCCGGCCTCCCGACGCTGTGTTGTGCGTTACATCAACGGTAGCAGTTGCTTTCATATGAAAGCAAGTACTTCTGTGAAGTAGTACGCAAACGGCATATATGCCCAGCTCAGGCATGGAGAGCACCTGATACTCTGTGGGAGGCAACTGCTACCTGAAGGAGTTATCCGTGGTAAGCCAACAGACATCGTCGAATCCACCGGCACACCTCCGGATCGCTCAGGCCATCCGGAACGACATCGAGTCCGGCCGACTTCGCGACGGTCAGAGGCTTCCCACAACGCGTGTTCTCGCGCAGGAATGGCAGGCCAGCCAGCTCACGATCACGAAGGCCATGGAGCAGCTTGCGGCGGATGGCTACATAACCAGTCACGACCGTTCAGGCCGGGTGGTCACCACGCCGACGTCTCTGGCTTTGACGCTGGCCGCGCCAGTGCGGCCGATTCGCTCCCAAGTCGTCTACATCGGAGGCTACGCAGGCAGCGGAAAGAGCGAGTTCGCTCGGACGCTCACCCGAGAAACGAGCTGGGCACTCCTCGACAAGGACACGATGGCGCGGCCGATGATCGAGCCTGCACTCGAAGACCTTGGATCAACCATCGATGACCGCGAGTCCGATATCTACCTGAACCACATCCGACCGAGGGAATACGACGCTCTCGCGGCAGTCGTGCGGGAGAACATCGAGTGCGGCAACTCCGTCATAGCCGCAGCACCATATATTCGCGAGTTCAGCGAGCCAGCCTGGCTGGAACGGGCGATTTCACAAGCCGAAGCGGCCGGAGCGGACGCGACATTCGTCTGGGTCCGGTGCTCGGTGGAGACGATGTTGACCTACCTGCGGCGACGCGGAGCAGCCCGCGACACCTGGAAGCTGTCCAACTGGGACAAGTACAGCGCCGGGTTGAACACTTCGTTCGCGCTTCCGGTTGATCACATCATCATCGAGAACGATCCAGACAGCGAGCCCCTGCGGGCGCAAGCTCAGCGGCTGATCGAGACCATACGTCGTGAGCCCACGGCGTGAACGTCAGGGAGTCATCGCCCGGACTGCTCGTGGTCTGTTGCCGAATTTAGCTATATAGGATCAAGGGCGACGGCGCTTACGCGCCGCCGCCGTCCGCCACGCAACCGCGCAGACCGGCGCAGGCTTGGCCAGCGCGGCGCGTCGGCCGACAGCGGCGCGGCTGGCGCCATAGCCACCGACCCGAGATGGTTGATTTTCGATAACCGAGAAGTGTGGGCACGACGAGAGCCGTACCCGGCTTGCTCTCCCGCAGCCCGAGCACGAATCGGCCGGCAACGCTCGGGGGTGACTGGCCGTGGTCCCGTCCCACCGAGTTGCCGAACAGATGAGTCGACCGGTTCTCGAGGTGGGATGTGCGCGACCTCCGGCCGCGTGGCCCTGCTGACTGGTGGCCTGCATTGTGTTCCCGCGCCCCTCCACCGTCAAGGGCGCCCAAAGGCGTCAGCTGCGCTGATGGCTTCGCCACCCTTGACCGTGGAGCCTCTACGCGAGAAAGGCAGGCTCTATCGGGGCAGGCGGGTAGCCAGCCCCACCTATGCGCAGGACACCAGTCAGCAGAGCCAGCACGTCTCGCCGCGACCTGAGACAAGTAGACCAAGTCCTGGCCGAACGGGCACCGGAATCACTGACATCACCGCTGGTCACCGGATCCCTCAGGCTTTACGCTCAAGCTATTTGGCGGGACAACGGCGATGCGCCTTATAGCTTCCTGGAGCAACTGCCGCGACTCCCGGTCCGCCGCGCTCATGATTCCTGACTCTAATGACTGCATCATCGCACCATGATCGAAACCGGGGATATTCACGAGAATTCGCGCGAGTGACTCGTACGCCGTAACTTCTTCGTCACTTCCAGAAGTGATGGCCGGTGGCGGCGCCTCAATCGAACTCATTGCAATATCCGCAATGTTGCCGCCACCTGTGCACGTTAGGATCCCCACCAAGCGCAGTGGCACAATCCGTTGAGCAGCATCGTAACTACCGGTTGGTATGCGCATGAGGGTGATGACGTCTGCCTTTACGTCTACTGAAAATCGGACGGTCCATCGGTCTTCAGGGCGCCCAGCGCCGTCGTCGAAGGCCCAATTATTGAAGCTGCGAACTCGTACAGCAAAGACTTCGCCGCTGCCCGAGTACCCCACCGTCTCTGGGTCAATGGGAAGGGACTTGGCTAATTCTCTTACCCTTCTGGTTAGCTCTATGCGGTCAACCTTCTCGATCAGTGCTTCAAGGGCTGGCCCGTCAATTGGCTGCCATTGGCTTGCAAAGTGCTGTTCAAGCACGCCAAGTGACACCACATAGTTGACTCTGTCCTTTAATTCTCTTTCGGCCAGTTCTGATTTGAGCTGGGGATGGAACTGGATTGGGCAATCTGTGCGTTCGCCTTTGCCTGGGCCAGTCCAATTATTTTGAGTGGGCCCGAAGTCTTTCCAATTCTCACTTACAAGCCAGACAGTTGCATCCGGATTATCCTCTGCGATATTCAGGGTCGTGAGCCAAATCAAGGTATCGCGATATCCGTCTTTAGGAATTTCGCGTTTATCCTTTATCTCCTGGTATGGCGCTCGACGATCTGATGCTCGTCTTGCGATTTCCATGTGATCGACTGCTGGGCATTTGGCAACTGTAATGCCCAGCTCCGATAAGCGATTGACTAAGAATTCTGGGTATTTCTCAATGTGCCCAGCTATGGCCTCGATCATGCGGCTCAGATCATCGCTCAGGCCGAAGTCGCCAACTTTTAGTGCGGCCGCACCTTTCTTTACTTCTTCCCATCGACGTCGGACTACATTCACGGTCTCCATCAAGACAACTTCAGGCACCATCATTGAAACGCCCCAGTCTGAGGAGTGTTCAGACATGGACTGCCACTCTTGTCCGCGAAGGCGGGGAGAGGAAGCTAGGATATTGGTATCGATTACTACTATTGTCTTGTGCACAACGGCTTCCGGAGTTTGACTAGTGCTGACATTGGTTAGTCATGCTGGGAGTTGTTATCTTTTTCGTTAGCTTTTGCCATTTCGTCCAGCTCCTTCTGGACGGTTCGCGTCAACTCGTGCTCTTTGCCGATTTTATTCTGCAACTCTATTGTCAATAGAGCAAGGTCTATTAGGGGGTCCAATCGATTCCCATTGCTTACTTGTTCGACTGCGGAAGCTCGCACGGCTGCTACCTTGGATACGAGCTGGGAATCTAGTGAAGTATCGGCCGGGGTAATTTGATCGGGTGCCGGTTCTTGGATGGAATTCTGGTCGTTACGATCCGTGTAGAGATTCTCAATCGATTCCGCCGTAACGTCACTCGACAGGTGAATATTAATTAGGCGTATAAATCGGTCGAGGGTGGTCTGAAAGTATTGTTGTCCCGAAAATTGGCGCATTTCGGAGATCAGTTCGACACGTGGGCCGACTATGCGGCCTTGAACCCTCATGTACATATCTTCTTTTGTGTCGTTCGTGATATAAATCAAAGGCTTAGATGAGGCCTTTGCGTGCTCAAGGAGCTCAAACCATATCAAGGTATCCCCGTAGGGCGAGGTCGATTTATCATCGAGATATCCCGGCGGGATCTTCAAGCGCGCACGTTCTTTTGCTTGTTCAACCCTGCTCGCCAAGGTGGCGCTGTCGGGTTGGTCGCCGACCTTGCTTTCGGTGAAAATGGCATCCAGCGCTTCGCGAATTGGATCATCTTGAAGGTGATCGACGACTCTAACGTTGTTACGTCTAATCGTCTCGAATTTAGAAATGATACGCCTGCTTGAGCCGAGGATCGCGGAGTCTACTTTCTTGTTTACCTCGTTCAGTTCGCTCTCAATTACTGCTAGCATTTCACGGTCGAAGCCCATGCGCCGTGTATCTCGATTGAGGTCTTGCAGCTCTGTTCGAAGGTTGCTTCTGAGCTCATGAAGGAGGCTCCGAGTTCGAGACACGAGCTCTTCGTATGCACCCTGCTGTCCCGTGAGTGCTGCGAATCGGTTTTTCTGGTATTCGTGGGCTGCAGTGTACGGAAGCCAAAGCTGGTCTGATACTTTTGACAGTGATTTAAATACTTGGTCTCGTTGGGAATTGTTCACCCGATACAGGGTTAGAAGCACGTTCGCGTCTAGGGCGACCGTCGCCTCGCCGAGGAGGCGCTTCATCTCCGCGGGCGTTGGCCCATACCAATCGGGGAACTTGGATTTCATAGACTCACCCTGATCTACTTGACAACCTTGAGCTACTGGTTCGAATGGCGCGAGCATCTACATGATGGCTCCAAAAGCATAGTGGCTCTGGATCGTTCGAGGTGGCTAGTCGCGCTTTCACGCCGGTGACGGCGTGGGTCTGCCACGACAGCATCGACGGCACAGCGAAGTAGTGGCGCTGTCCACTTCGCGCCGACTGAAGGGGCGGAAACGCCCTGGCCGGGGCCGTCCCTGTGCCTGGTGGCGAGGTAGTCCGCAACCAGTCCGCAGTAAGCACGCACGCGACAAACCCCGCCAACGCTGTCAGCGGGGATCTTCCCAGGTCACGGCGTTTCACCCACATCCACCAATGATGCCGTCACCTGCAATTATTCGGCTGGTCAACCTTAAAATCCGCCAAGTGTGGGTTCGAGTCCCACTGGGGGCACTGCTGCGCCGCAGGTCGGACAGGGTGTCCGAGGCCGGGCGGGGTGCTCGCGGGCTGCGCTACGGCAGGATGGGCACGGTTGCGTGGAGGAGTACGCACCGGAATCTACCCATGACGCCGCGAGACGCGGGCTTGCGCCGTCATCGCCGAGGTCGTGCAGGCCCACAACACGACCTCGGCATCAGACCTCGAGGGTGACTTCACCGGGGTTCGTGCTGAAGGTGACGACCACCGTGCCCGGGCCGGTATCGGCCTGGGTTCGTGCGTAACCGTGGTCGGTCTCGAACCGTCCCGGAGTGGGGACCGACGAGACCGTGATATCGGTCGCCCCGGCGGCCCCCGTATCGACATTGCGCCATGACGCGGTCCCGGTCAGCGCGCAGGATGGGTCCGGCTGCTCCGCCGTGAACATCAGCGTCAGCGATACGCCTCGGTTTCCGTTCTGCAGTGGCGCGACGGCTGCTTCGGCCCGGACGGTGCCCGCGCAGCCGGGCGCCACGGTGACCCCGGGGCCTCCTCGAATTCGGGAAAGCCCTGGGCTCCCGCGGGGGCCGCAAACACGAATAGGGTAGGTACAACGAGTGCTCCGACAAGGAACGGACGCAGGGAAGTACGCACCAAGCCCCTCTCTGAAGGTTGCTTTCGCTAATTACCCCGTAGGACGGGCACAGCAAACGAAGGCCTGCTCCGAGTTTGCGGTGGGCGGGTGCAGGGACGAGACGAGGGCCGCAACCCACCACAGCGAAGTCCGGCGCCCTCATCGGTCCCGAGGTCCTGGCAGGGTGACGGCCACGACGAAAACTGCGATTCCGATGACGGCGAGTGCGGCCAGAGTCGGGCTCCGGATCACGACTCATCCCCGAACGGGTCGAAAACGCCGGCCCGCGGTGGATACACGTGCGTGCTCGTGACCAATTCGGCTACGTCGGTTATCACCCACCAGGGCGTATCGGGTTCGAGCGATCCCAGATGTGGAATCACCACCACCTCGGCGGCATGTTCGAGCGCGTGTTGGACAGCGATCAATGCCGCCAGTACAGCCCGAGTGTCTGTCCACACCGTGAAGACGAGACGGAGTCCGCTCCGCTCCGTCAGCGCTCCCAGTTCGGATGCGTCATGGTCGGTGTGCAGCAGGGCAACTGCCCGCCTCACGAGTCGAGTTCCCATGTCGCCTCCGGGAATTCCCATGATGCGACGATCGGCCTGTGATGCGTTCGGAGTACCACTGTGTCCTCACTCTCTTGCTCGACAGCTCGGAAGGTTGTGAGCCGAGAAAGCCCGATATACAGCGCTTCTCGGCGACTGCTCTCTCGAGCCTGACGGTCCGGACCGGGAAAAACGGCGACAGAAAGGGCGACGATCAGGTGCCGAAATAGGGCGACATTAAGGCGTCTAAACCGTTATCGTGAGCGCATGACGGGACCCAATACGGCGCTTCGGGCGGCGCGGAACGCCCGGTTGATGAGTCAGGACGACCTGGCTCGCGCGTTGCGTGAAGCCGGTTGTCTCAGTGCCACAAAGCGTCTGGTGCAGCGCTGGGAGGCCGGGCATACCGCGCACCCACGTCCCGTGCATGCCCGGGCTTTGGAGAAGGTGATGGGCCTACCGATCGAAACGCTCGGATTCGGTGCAGTGATGGCGGGGCGTGCCCTCTCCGGTGCGGATGACGGCAGCCGCGAAGTCGAATCGACCATCGGACGAGTACCTGCGGACCAGCAGCCGAGCATCTCCGCTACCCGCCCGCGCCCGCCGGGCAACTACGCCGGAGTGTGGTTGTCGCGGTACGAGTACTACTCGAGCGGTCGGGACGCGACGTTCACCGCAGCTCACTACGTGGTCGTCCTCCAGCACGACGATCGCCTCACGATTCGCGGCCTTCCGGGCTCGTCGCCGTCCTCGCTGGAGATGGACCTCACCGTCGATGGCCATATAGCCACCGGTGTGTGGAGCGAGCGCACCGCCACGGAGGGCTACTACCGAGGGGCGCGATACCACGGCTCCATCCAACTGCTGATCGAGTTGACCGGTAATCGGATGGCCGGGAAGTGGGTCGGGTTCGGGAAGAATTTCGAGATCAATACCGGACCGTGGGAACTCGTGATGCAGGAGCCGTCGACGGCCAAGGCGGCCATCGACGCATACAACCATCCCGTTCCGACGGCCGACTGAGCGGTGCATCGCGACGCGGGACGCCCGCCGCCGTGCCGGGTGCGACGCTTACGGAAGACTTCCACGATCACGTGATGGATCCCGGGCCCGTTCTTCCCGCGTGCGGAGCGGGCCGGGTGTCAGCGGGCGGGGAGCCAGGTTCGTGCTGCGGTGACCAGCGCTGTCACTCCGAGGGGAAGGGTCGGCTCGAGCACCGGTGCGTAGTGCGGGGAGTGGTTGGACGGCACCTTCAGCAGTGCCGGATCGCTCATATCGCCGGTGGTGAAGAGCGCGGGGTCCGTCCCACCCAGCAGCCAGTAGGCCAGTGGCGCGTTCGAACTCGTCGCCAGGATGCCGACGTCTTCGCTGCCCGCGCCCGCTCCCGGGTCCAGGATGTGGTCGGCGCCCAGCCAGGGGGTGAAGGCGTCGAAGGTTTTTCGCAGGGCCGCGGCGTCGTTCACCACCACGGGGAATCGCTCGGTCTCGGTGATGGTGGGCTCTTCGGGTGCGCCCGCGGTCGCGGCCTCGCCCCGGACGATGCGCGCGACCGCGTCGAGGACGGTACGTCGCACACCTTCGTCGTACGTGCGGATATTGAGCTGGAGTTCGGCCTCACCGGGGATGACATTGGCCGCGTCGCCGGTGTGCAGGGAGCCGACCGTGAGCACCGCCGTCGCGGTACTGGGGATCTCGCGCGCGACGATGGACTGTAACCGCTGCACTGTCGCGGCCGCCATGACCACCGGGTCCACCGACGATTGCGGCATGGATCCGTGGGCGCCCCGGCCGATCAGTCGCACCCGCAACGAATCCGACGCGGCATACGCGGGACCGGGATGGGCGGCGACGGTGCCGGCCGGCAACGGGGCGACGTGCTGGCCCAGTACGACATCCGGGCGCGGAAAGCGTTCGAAGAGACCGTCGTCCACCAGGGCCTGCGCGCCGGCACCGAGTTCTTCCGCCGGCTGGAACACCGCCACCAGGGTGCCGCGCCAGCTGTCGGTATCGGCGGCCAGAGCGTCGATCGCGCCGAGCAGGCAGGTGACATGGAGGTCGTGACCGCAGGCGTGGGCCACGGGCACCGTACCGTCCTCGGTGGCCGCCGTCGCGGTGCTCGCGTAGTCGAGACCGGTGGCTTCGGCGACCGGTAGGGCGTCCATGTCCGCGCGCAGCAGCGCGGTGGGGCCGGCGCCGTTCGCCAGCACACCCACGACCCCGGTTCGCGCGACGCCACCGGTCACCTCGAGTCCTCGGCGGGTGAGCCGGTCGGCGACGATTCCCGCGGTGCGATGTTCTCGGAAGCCGAGTTCCGGATGCCGGTGCAGGTCCTTGTACAGGTCGGTCAGGCCGGGATCTATCGGCACATTCTCCTGGGCACGCATCATTTCCCACCGGCGCCGACGGCAATCGGGCCCGGTAACGAGCGCCACCCAGGTGCGAGCGCGGGGATCGAACCGCAGCGGCCCCATCCGCCCATCCGTCGCAGGTACCCGTGACGGTCGTGGTCACCCGGACAGCTGGTCATTGGCGTCACCCCGAACTCCTCTCCTCCGTGTTCCGGAAGGCGGGTTGTCCGCCGTCCCGGTGCTGTTCCAGCGAAGCTGCCGTCCGGATCGCTGTCCTCACCCGCCGCGGATGAACTCCCCGGGCGCACGGCCCGACATACGCGTCCGATTCGGGTGGGTCACGGAGCTCATGTGGATGCTCACCGGTCGAAGCGCGGCGGACCGACCTCGAAACTCATCCCCGCACAGCCAGCCAGCACGACCACCAACGCCTGGAAATTGCCGGTGGCGGGCGCCGAATTTCGAGTCACCCTGGGGCAGGAGACTCTACGGCGGGCTGGACACTCTGCCCGATATCGGTGGAAAGTTCCCCATCGGGGTTCGCGCCGAGGCCAGGAGGAACGGCTGCCTTACGAGGTGAGAGGCTCAGTGTCACTCGGGAGCGCGATGAAGGATCCGGTGGTCAAGCTGCGTCGGTGTGATGGCCGATGAAGTCGACGCGAGTGTCTTCGGCGTCGAGTGCGATGTTGAGGGTTGCGTCCAAGGCGTCTGCCAGTCTGGCGAGGAGAGGGAGGGTCGGTACGGTGTCGGAACCCTCTATACGGGAGATCTTGGCCTGGGTGAGCCCGGATTGCTCCGCGAGTTCGGCTTGCGTGAGTCCGAGTTCGGTGCGACGAACATAGACAGCTTCGGCCAGCGCCATGGAGAGCCGGATCTCGCGGCGGACCTCGGAAACATCGTCGGGCTCGGTGTAGCCCTCGCTGAGTTTACGTTCCTGGAGGGTTTTCCAGTGGGCATGGTTCATCGGTCCAGTTCTCCTTTCTCGATTGTGCGAATGAATTCCTCATGCGCCGGTTCGTGCTGCGCCTGACAAAACTGTTGGGCCAGCTTCGCTCGTTTGACTTCGCTGTCTTCTCGCATCCGGGTCTTGCGGAAGACGGTCAGCAGGATGGCGCGCCGACCAGGTGCGAGCCAATAGGTGATGCGGATATCGGCACCATCCAGCGTCGGGCGTAGTTCGCGCACTCCGTCGCCCAGGTACCGTGCGTACGGCTCACCGAGAGTTTCGGCGCGGTCGGCGAGAAGGCCGACGTATTCGTCGATTTTCAGGAAGTGCCTGGCAGGGAGCGCCTAGAGCCAGTCCCGCACTTCTGGCTCGATCTCGATGGTGAAGAGTTCTCCCACGCCAGGCAGTATATGTCGTTGGCGACATATGGCAAGGGTGCGGATCAGAGCTGCGGCGGATGAACCCGGCCCGTGCCTCGACCGACATGCGCGTCCGATTCGGGTGGGTCACGGAGCTCATGCGGGGTACTTTCCCCCTATGACGGAACCGCCGCACAACTACGGGCGCCAGGACCCTCGCCGCCAGGGTTACCCTCGGACGCAGGCCTATCAGCAGCAGGGCTATCCCCAGCAGGATTATTCGCAGCAGCCGGAATACGGCCACCAGGTCGAATACGGGTACGAATCGGATCAGCCCGAGCGGTCGAACGAGCCGAAGATCAATCTCGGGCGGCTGTGGGCGGGCGGGGTCGGTACCGCGATCGTCGTCGCCCTGGTGATCGTCGTACTGATCATGCTTGTGCGCGGCATCCTCAATATCTCGGTCCTCTCGCCGGAGGGCGCGGGCGCTTACGGAACCGTGTCGACCACGTCGTACGCGGTGGCCGGAGGTGCGGCCGCGATCGCGGCGACCGGGCTGCTCAATCTGCTGCTGGCCCTGATGCCGAGTCCGATGCAGTTCTTCTACTGGATCACCGGGCTGGTCACCGCGCTGGCGACGCTGGTGCCGTTCACACTGGTCGCCGGTGTGGACGCGAAGATCGCGACGGCCGTGATCAACTTGATCGCCGGTCTGTGCATCATATCGCTGCTCGGTGGGGTCGGATCCGGGGCGATCATCCGGCGCCCGCAGTCGCAGTACTGAGACCGCCGGAGCGCGCCCGCCGGGTGACGGGCGGTTCCGGGGGCTCGCGTGCCGAGGCGCGGTGCGTCCGATGGATCAGCCCTCGTCCGGGTGCACCCGGACGAGCTGCTTCCCGAGGTTGTGTCCGTCGAACAGCCGCTGCAGAGCGGACGGAGCCGCGGTGAGACCATCGGCGATATCCTCTGCCCAGCGCAGCTCACCCGCGGCGACCCAGCCCGCGAGCCGGGTCAGTGCGGCGGGGAATTCGGCATGATGGTCGTAGAAGACGAAGCCCTCCATCCGGGCGCGGCGGAAGGCCAGCTGCATGTAATTGGCCGGTCCGCTGCCGTAACCGGCGGCCGTGTACCCGGAGGAGATGGAACCGCAGAGCGCGATCCGGGCGTGCGGGGCCAGGTGATCG
This sequence comes from Nocardia sp. NPDC003963, assembly GCF_053605105.1. Lineage (NCBI taxonomy): Bacteria > Bacillati > Actinomycetota > Actinomycetes > Mycobacteriales > Nocardiaceae > Nocardia > Nocardia sp. NPDC003963. Next base: position 53,687 of record NZ_JBSGIP010000017.1, on the reverse strand, counting down.
AGCGCGTTCTCCAACAGGGCGCCGCCGATATTGTCGAAGACCGCGGTCAGGCCGTCGGGGGCGAACGCGCGTAACGCGGCCGGGATATCGCCGTCGCGGTAGTTCACACAGATATCGAAGCGGGCGGTATCGCGTACCCAGGCCACCTTCTCCGCCGACCCCGCTGTGCCGAGTACGCGGGCGCCGAGCAGGCGCGCGATCTGGCCGGCCAGCGAACCGACGCTGCCGGCGGCACCGGTGACCAGCACCGCGTCCGATTCCGCGACCTCCAGTACCCGAGTGATACCGATATAGGCGGTCAGACCGCTCACCCCGAACACGGTGAGCGTATGGCGAGGATCGATACCCGGGGGCACCGGATTCACACCGAACAGACCGGTGCCGCGGGCCACGGCGTACTCCTGCCAGCCGAGCTCGCCGTAGACCCACCGGCCCTCCGGCAGGTCCGGATTCCGGGAGGCGACCACCCGCCCGACCCCGCTGCCGCGCATCACCTCACCCACGCCGACCGGAGTCGTATAGGTCGTCGCGGGGTTCAGCCAGGTCCGCTGGGTGGCGTCGATACCGAGCCACTCGACCCGTACCAGTGCCTCGCCGCTTTCCAATATCGGGAAGGGACTACGCTTTTCGGCAAAGGTGCCGGTGGTGATCCCGGCGGCCGGTCGTTCGCTCAGAACGATGCGGCGGAAGGTCCGGTCGGTCATAGCGGCCAGTCTTCAGCAGGGACCCGGCCGGTGTCGCGTCCATTTCCGCGCCTCCCGGCGCCGTACCGGCTGCCCTTCGGGGTAGGCCGGCAGTATTGCGTTCACGGTGATCGCAACCCGTGTCAACCGGTGGATCGCGTCATACCCTCGGATCTCCGGTCCAGGTTCGGGGAGCACACCGTCATGATCAAGTTACTGGTTTTCACCCTTGTGGGTCTCGGCGCGCAGATCGTCGACGGCACGCTCGGGATGGCCTTCGGCGTCACCGCTACGACGCTGCTCGTCCTCAGCGGTACGGGTGCAGCGCATGCGAGCGCGGCGGTCCACTTCGCCGAGGTCGCCACCACCCTGGCCTCCGGCGCATCGCACTGGCGGTTCGGCAATATCGACTGGAAGGTCGTGCTACGGCTCGGCGTGCCCGGCGGTGTCGGCGCCTTCCTCGGCGCGACCGTCCTCTCCCGGATCTCCACCGAATCCGCGGCGCCCATCACCGCCGGGATCCTGCTCGCGATCGGTGTCTTCCTGGTCGTCCGGTTCTCGTCGCGGCCACCGGTGGAATTCGCCACCTCGGAGAAGACCGCTCATTCCGCGAAATTCCTGACCCCGCTGGGCCTGTTCGGCGGTTTCATCGACGCCAGCGGTGGCGGCGGCTGGGGCCCGGTCACCACCAGCACCCTGCTCACCACCGGACGCAGCGCCCCGCGTACGGTCATCGGCTCGGTGAGTGCCTCGGAGTTCATCGTCTCCGCGTCGGCCAGCGTCGGCTTCCTGCTGGGGCTCGGCTCGGACTTCTTCGACAATCTGCTGATCATCGCGGGTCTGGCCCTCGGCGGCGTGATCGCCGCGCCGATCGCCGCGTGGCTGGTCAGCCGGATCACCCCCGGCGTGCTCGGGACCGGAGTCGGCGGGTTGCTGGTGCTCACCAATGCGCGCTCGCTGTTCAAGTACTTCGATATCGAAGGCGCGCCCCGCACGATCGGCTACGTACTGATCGTTGTGGTCGCGGTCGGTCTCACCGTCCTCGCGTGGCGGAAGTCCCGGGCGGCCACGGCTGCCGCCGCCTCCGCGGAACCCGCAGGGACCACGGCACCGGATGCTGCCGGTACCGAGTCCGCGGGCGCTGCCGAATCCGCCGGCGAAGGCTCCGCGGACGCGGCGCAGGTACCGGTCGGATAGCCGGCGATCACCCGGTTCTGCCCCGGTGGGCGGTGTAACCGGGGTGAGGGAACAGCGCCCGGTCGCCCGGACCTCGTGTCCGGCCGGCCGGGCGCCCTCGTTCGTACCGCCCGCACGCCCCGATACGGCTCAGTCGATGGGGGCGACCCGGATCAGATTGCCGTCCGGATCCTCGACCACGAACGTGCGTCCGAACACCGCGTCGTGCGGTTCCTGGACCACCTTCACGCCCCGGCCCAGCCACTGCTCGAACTGCTGGTCGATCGCGGCCGGGCCGCCCGGCAGGTTGAGGCACAGCTCGGCGGTGCGAGCACCGGCGAGTTCCAGTTGGCCGGCGTGCCCGCTCCACAGCGCGAGGTCCACACCCGCGCTCAGTTCGAAGGTGACGAAGCGCGGGGATTCGAACTTCGGTGCCGTATCGAACAGGTCGGAGTAGAAACGGGCCGAAGCGGGCGCGTCGGCGACGTACACGATGAACATGTTCGGGGTCGGCATATCGGTTGGCCTTTCGCGTCGGTGCGGACAGGTCGAGAATGCCGCAGCGGTCCCGCGCAGGGGCAGAGGCCGGGTCCGGGTGTCGCCGGACAGCGCAGGTGCGGGCCGCTACGGCGGTATCCGCCGGGCCGGGTAGCGTGACGAGGCCGCGTTACGCACTGCGGCAGTTCTTTCCGCGGGGATGCCAGTAGGCGGGGATGCCAGTAGTCCGGTGGATGCCGTGACGCGATCCGCGGCCGTCGATTCGTATTTCCGTAACAGCTGGGTAGTACCGCACCGATAGGGCTGAACAACGACTGATGGCCGGAAACAGCGGCACGCCATCGTAATTCGGCAATCGCTTCTGTTCGTCGGAGGAGGATTGATGTGGTGGGGCATTCCGGGCCGGATCAGCGGGAGCTCCGGCGACGCCGGCGGGGCCCCGGTCCGGCCGGTGGGTGCGGGCGAACGGGCGGGCTCGTGACGAGCACTCCCGTGGCGGCCACACCTTTCCGGGCCGAACTGGCCGACGATCTGGCGGCGGCGGCGCTGGCGCTGGCCCGCCGATTCAACGCGGGCGCGACTCTGTGGTGCGTGGCCCCGTCCTGGGAACCGCACGCCCAGCACCTCGCTCTCGAATTCGTACATCCGGTGGACGCCGGCGCGCGCGCACTCCCCGCTGCCGCCCTGACCGGGCCGTATCCGGTCGATACCGCGCGAGTTTCGGCGCGCTCCGGCGATATGGTGGTCGCGGTCGCCGCCGCGCACGAAGCCGAGGTGCGATCGCTGTTCGCGCGCAGCCCGGCCTGGGGCGTGCACACCATCTGGATAGGTTCGGGACCGCGGCCGCGGGCGCGGATCGCCGACCACCTGCTCTGGCTGGACGGTCCCGATTCGCGTATGTCGGCCACCGGTGACCTCGTACTGCTCTACCACCTGCTGGGGGAACTCACCCAGCGGTGCTTCGAGCACCCCGGGCTGCTGGTGCCGGAGCGCCGGGCGGGGTTTCGGACAGGATGCCGCGACGAGGCCCGGCTCGGTGAGGTGGTGACGCCGCTCGGGGACGGGACGGCCCGGATCCGGACACCGCTCGGAACCGAAACCGTCACCACGACATTCGTCGAGCCGGTGCGCGCCGGGGACCTGGTACTGGTGCACGCGGGTATCGCGGTGAGCACGGCCGGTGTGGAGGAGGCCGACGTGGGGGAGGATCTGTGACCGCCTACGAAACCGGTGAGCTGCTGGGGGAACTCGCCGCGTGTGCGCGGGCGCGGGCCGCGGAGAGCGCCGGTCTACGGAAACGGACACTCGCGGACAACGCGGAGCAGGTGGCAGCGGCGGCGCGCGAGACGGCGCGCCGGTTCGGTACCGGAGGAAGGCTTTTCACCTTCGGTAACGGTGGTAGCGCGACCGATGCCGCCACGCTGGCGGCCCTGTTCGCGCGGCCGCCCGACGGTATCGCGCTGCCGGCGTGGTCGCTGTCGGCCGACGAGGCGGTACTCACCGCGGTCGGTAACGATATCGGTTTCGAATCGGTGTTCGCCCGCCAACTGGCGGCGCGCGGCCGCGCCGGTGATATCGCGGTCGCGATGTCGACGAGCGGTAGTTCGCCCGATCTGCTGGCGGGTCTGGCGGAGGCGCGCCGTCGCGGGATGTACACGATCGGTTTCGCCGGTTGCGATGGCGGTGCCTTCGCGCGCGGCGGCACGGTGGACCGCTGCCTGGTGGTCGGTTCGCGCAGTGCGCCGCGGATCCAGGAGGCGCAGGCGCTGCTCGGGTACGCGCTGTGGTTATCGGTTCATCAGCACGGGATCTTCGGCGGCTGAGGTGGGAGCGGTGGTCGTCTTGCGCCCGGGTGCCCACGCGCCGAGTACGAAAGCCATCACCACGGTGAGGATGCCCAGCGCGAGGGCGGCCTGTTGCGCGCCGTCTACGAAGGCCTCCTTGGCGAACGCCGCCAAGGGGTCCGCCGCCGGACCCGCCTGCTCGGCGACCTCCAGTGCGGCGGCCAGCGAATCACCGACCGGCCCGCGGGCCGCTTCGGGGAGGCTGGGCAGTGCCGGAGCGATCCGGTCGGCGTAGCCGACGGCGAGGATGCTGCCGGAGATCGCGATACCGATGGCCGCACCCACTTCGCGGGAGGCATCGTTGACCGCGGAGGCCACGCCGTGCTTCTCCGGCGGCGTGCCGTTGATGATGGCGGCGGTCGCGGGGGCGGTGCACAGGCCGAGGCCGGTGCTGAGGATCAGCAGTGGCCAGAGTACGTCGAGGTAGGTGCTGTCCACGGTGGTCCGGGAGACGAGGATGAGCGCGCTGCCGACACACAGCAGACCGATGAAGGTGGGCAGGCGCAGCCCGAACCGTTCGGCCAGCCGCGGCGCGAAAACCGAGATACCGATCAGCGGTGCGATCATCGGTGCCATCGCGACGGCGGACATGAGCGGTGAGTATCCGAAGATCAGCTGCATGTACTGCACGAACAGCAGGAAGTAACCGAAGGCGACCAGGAACTGGACCCCGACGCTCACCGCGCCGCTGCCGAAACCGCGGTCGGCGAACAGCCGTACGTCCAGCAGCGGGTTGGGCACCCGCAGTTCGACGGTCGCGAACCCGACCCCGGCGAGGACTCCCGCACCGAACAGGCCCAGCACCAGCGGATCGGTCCAGCCGCGCACCGGCGCCTCGATGGCGCCGACCACGACGGCGCCGACGGCCACCGAAGCCGTGATACCACCCCAGAAGTCCAGCGGCGGCCGGGTTTCGTCCACGGATTCGGGAACCGTGCAGCCGGCGATCGCGAGTACCGTGCCGGCCACCGTCATCGCGAGGAAGATCGCCTGCCAGGACCAGATCTGCAGCAGCAGTCCGGAGCCGAGAATGCCCAGTACGGCACCGCCGCTGACCACGCCGGCCCACAGTCCCACGGCCACACCGCGTCGCTCCGGCGGGAATCCGCCGGTGAGCAGCGACAGAGTGGACGGCATCACCAGCGCGGCGCCCACCCCGGCGGCGGCCCGGGAGGCGATGATCCAGTGCGGTTCGTCCAGCGCCAGCGGTACCGCCGAGGCGAGCGCGAACACCACCAGACCGAGCACCATCATGATGCGGCGGCCGAACCGGTCGCCCAGCGCGCCGGAGAACAGGACGAGGCAGGCCAGCGCGAGGGTGTACCCGTCGACCACCCAGGTGAGCTGCTGCTGGGTGGCGCCGGTATCGGCGGCGATCTCGGGGAGTGCGGTGTAGAGGGCGGCCATGGCCGCGATGACCAGTGCCACTGCCATCGACGACAGAGTGAGCAGCCAGATATGCGCCCGGGAAAGGCGCGTGTTCACCGATGTCATGGCCACCTCCCGGCAGATGGAAACAAGCGGTTGCTTCCATTGATCAGAGCACAATTCAGCCGGACGGCTGTCCGTGATCTCCGTCACGCTCGCTGCGGGTTGGCGGACAGCCTGGTCACGGGTGGTGTGCGGTGGGCACCCCGGGTATCGGGCCGGCGGTTCGCCGGCGCCCGTCACCACCTCGCCGGCGTGGCTACCCTGGGGCGTGTGAAGGCAGATACCGCGCTCCTGGTCCCGGTCGCCGCCCAACTGGACGACATCACCACTGTCGGCCCGGAGGAGGACGCCGGGGACGGTGGGCCGGCCCGAGCGGAGATCGAAGCGATCTGGGAGTCGGTGCGGGCGTGGTACCGGATGGGCAGCACCCCGGCGATCCAGGTCTGCCTGCGCCGAAACGGCCGGATCGTCCTCAACCGGGCCATCGGCCACGGCTGGGGGAACGCACCGGGGGACGGTCCCGACGCCGAGCGGATCCTGGTGACCACCGAATCCCCCTTCTGCGGATTCTCCACTGCGAAGGGCGTTTCCGCCGCGGTGATGTTCATGCTGATCGAACAGGGCGTGTTCGGCTTCGACGACCCGGTCAGCGACTACATCCCCGAATTCGCCGCCCACGGCAAAGGCGCGATCACCATCGGTCATGTGCTCACCCATACGGCCGGGGTGCCGTTCGTGACCCGCCCCTACCGTGGGCACGAGATGGTGTTCGACGAGGAACTGTGCCTGCGCGGACTGATCGATCTGAAACCCAGCTACCCGGCGGGCCGGTTCCGGGTGTACCACGCGCTGACCAGCGGGCTGATCCAGCGATTGCTGGTCCAGCGGGCCACCGGGAAGCGGCTCCGGGACCATCTCGCCGAGCGGGTGCTGGAACCGCTGGGCTTCCGCTGGACGAACCTGGGTGTCGCGCCCGCGGACGTGGACGCGGTCGTACCGAGCGTGAAGACCGGCCCACCGCCTTCGAAGCTCGCCTCGTTCGTGGCCGGCCGGGCGCTGGGCGGGGGATTCGCCCCCGACGCGGTGAACCGGGATTCGAACCGGTCCTTCCTCACCGCCGAACTGCCGTCCGGCAACCTCGTGACGACCGCCACCGAACTCTCCCGGTTCTACGAGATCCTGGCGCGCGGTGGCGAACTCGACGGTGTCCGGATCATGCGTGCCGAAACTCTGCGCGATGCGATTCGACCCGCGCCCCGGGTCCCCGGAGTGGCGGGACGGGTGAGCCGCGCGGGATACGAATTGGGCGGGCAACGTTCGAAATTCGGGCACGACACCACTGCGCATTTCGGCCGCAGCGGGTTCACCACGCAGTACGGCTGGGCCGATCCGGACCGCGGACTCAGCGGGGCGATCCTGACGAACGGGAAATGCTCGCTGGACGGCGAACGGCCGTGGCAGCTGGTCGCGCAGATCTCGGAGGCGTTCCGGCCGCTACCCCCCGCGCAGCGGATCTTCGAACTCTGAGGATCATCTCGGATCGCCGGGCCGAGCCCGCCGGTCAGGGCACGAGGGAGGCGATGTGGTGGCGCAGCACCAGATCCGCCGTACCGTCACCGGCGCCGTGCGGGTAGGCGAGTTCGAAGGCCAGGCCGCTGATCAGCGCGACCAGCCGCTCCGTTTCGAGTTCGATATCGGCGACCCCGGCCCGGGTGAGCGCGGTGGCCACGATGGTCCGGGTACTGGTCCCCATCCAGCCGGTTTCCGCCTCCATCCCGTTCACCAGCCGGGCATTCGCGACGATCTCGTTGCGTAGCAGCAGGCGCCGCCGGTCGGCCGGATCGAGCAGGAGTGCGCGGGTGACCGCCTCGAGATAGGCCCGCCGGTCGGCCGGTGAATCGCTGTGCGGTCCGGGCCCGACCGCCGCGAGACGGCGATCGCGGTCGAGTTCGAGTTCTTTGGCGGCGCTCATCAGCAATCCGTACTGATCGCCGTATTTGCGGCGCAACGTTTTCCCGTCCACACCGCAGTGATCGGCCACGCGGCGCAGCGTCGTCTCGGCCACGCCGCGGGAGGTCACCAGATCGAGTACGGCGTCGAGTACCGCGTGGTGCTCATCTGTCACGGTCGCCGATCCTTCCGCAGCCGGAGCTGTCACCAGTGTGTGCCCGGAACCCAGCGGGCGGCGCGCCGCAGGACGGTCCCGGTGCCCCGGGCGACCCGTGCTCCCGCGCGGGGGAGCGGGGCGCGCGATCGCGGGGTGGGGCGGTGGGCGGGGGTGGCCCGCCCGGCGGCCGGTCCGGCCGGAAGGGCGGTGACCGCCGGGTCCGCGGACGACTCGTTCTGTTCACCCCGGGCGGCCGGGGAGTCCGGGATCATCCGGTAGTACCGGTGCAGGACCAGATCGCGCAGGCGTGGTGCGAACATCGCGCTGTACTCGCCGAGGGTGCCGATCGGCACGTCGATACGGCGGGGTCGGTCGGTGAGTGCGCGCACAATGGTCGCGGCCGCCCATTCCGGAGATTCGGCACGGCCCTGATCTCCGGACGGAGCGATCATCGGGGTCTGGACCAGCGGCAGGTGGATGGTGGTGAAGGTGACGCCGTCCGACATGGTCTCCACCGCCGCGACCTCGGTGAACTTGTCCAGCGCGGCCTTGCTCGCCAGATACGCGGAGTATCGCGGAGTGGCCACCTGGACGCCCGCGCTGCTGATGTTGACGATATGGCCGAATCGGCGCTCCCGCATCTGTGGGAGCAGTGCCAAGGTGAGCCGGAGCGCGCCGAAGTAGTTGACGGCCATCGTGCGTTCGTAATCGTGCAGCCGGTCGGTGGAGCGGTGGATGGCCCGGCGGATGGACCGGCCGGCATTGTTGACCAGCATATCGACCCGGTCGTGCTCGCCGAGCAACTCGTCCAGGGTCGCCTCGACCGAGGCGGTATCGGTGATATCGCAGGGGTAGCCGTAGGCTCGGCCGCCGGCCGCTCGGATCTCCGCCACGACGGCGGCGAGCTCGTCCTCGCGGCGGGCGAGCAGGAACACTACGGCGTCCTTCTTCGCGACCGCGAGTGCCGCGGCCCGCCCGATTCCCGACGAGGCGCCGGTAATGAGGACATGCCGCCCGGCAAGTGCGTGTTCGGCCTGGTCGGCCCCGGATCCGCTCATGACAGCCCCTTTGCGCAGGTCTTCCGGGGCCGAACTTACTCCAAAGTAAGAAAGTCCGCCAGGGTTGATCCGGCGTTCGAAAACAGGTTCGATTTCATCCGACTCTATTCGAACATATGTGCGATAATTGGGAGTATGACGGACGATCGGATGGCGGATATCTATGCCGCGGTGCGGCTCGGCGGCGTGAATCGGGAGGCGGCACGCCGGACGCTACAACTGCTGTGGGACCAGCTCGAACCGGCCGGGGAACCCCTGTCCCGGAGTGTGGTGGCCCATCATCTGGCGGATGTCCAGGACACGGCCGAGGATGCGCTGCTCTGGGACACCCGGGCGCTCGACTCGGCCTTCGTACCCGGCGTTCCGCTCGGCGAAGGGTTACTGGGATTCCTGCCGTCGCTGTATCTGAGTCTGGCCGACAGTCACCGGCTGGTAGGCGATTTCGATGCGGCGCGAATGCAACTGGCATTGGCGCGCGGACATGCGAACGTCCTCGCCGACGATGCCTACGGGCAGGTGATCCGGGCGGGCGTGGAACATGTGGCGATACTGCTGGAAGCCCAGTCCACCGAACGGGTCGCCTGCTGACACGCGGCATGGGATGGAGTAACGGCCCGCCGAGTTGGGCCGAGATGGAACGGGTACTGTCCGGCCGGCCGAACCCCGGACAGCTACCCGACGGCGGCGACGCCCCGGCCTGGAGCCACAGCCGCGGGGCGTACCTGCCCGAACCGGTGGACCCGCCGACCGGCCCGCTGGTGCCCTACGCGGAACTGCACACGCATTCGGCGTTCAGTTTCCTGGACGGGGCCTCGCAGCCGGAGGAGATGGTCGCCGAAGCCGCGCGACTGGGTCTCTCGGCGATCGCGCTGACCGATCACAACGGCTACTACGGAGTGGTCCGGTTCGCTGAGGCCGCGGCCGAACACGGAATCGCCGCGGTGTACGGAGCCGAACTCACCCTCGTGGAATCCGGTTCCCCGCAGACGGATTCGGCGCCCCGCACCGGCGAACCCGACCCGGACGGTGAACATCTGCTGGTACTGGCGCGTGGGGAGGAGGGGTACCGGCGGTTGTCCCGGCAGCTCGCGGCCGCGCATATGGCCGCCGGGGAGAAGGGGATCCTGCGTTACGACCTCGATACCCTCGCCGCCGCGGCCGGTGGCCACTGGCAGATCCTCACCGGCTGTCGCAAGGGCCGGGTCCGCCGGGCGCTGGACCGGGATCTGCACGCGGGTGGCCGGCCGCTGCGCGCCGAGGCGGCACTGCGGGAACTGTGCGAACGGTTCGGCCCCGACCGGGTGACCGTGGAACTCACCCGGCACGGTCTGCCCGTCGACGACGAATGCAATACCGCGCTGGCCGCCGTCGCCGCAAGGGTCGGGGTGCCGGTGATCGCCACCACCTCAGCACATTTCGCGACCCCCGACCGCAGCCGCCGGGCCGCGGCCCTGGCCGCCATCCGGGCCCGGCGCAGCCTCGACGATATCGCCGGCTGGCTCGCCCCGGCCGGCGGTGGATACCTGCGTTCGGGCGCGGAGATGGCCCGGCTGTTCGCGGAATTCCCGGCCGCCGTACCGAATTCGGTGCGACTGGCTCGTGAATGCGCCTTCGATCTGCGCTTGATCGCACCGAGCCTGCCACCGTTCGACGTCCCGGCCGGGTACGACGAGAACTCCTGGTTGCGTGAACTCACCCGCCGCGGCGCCGCAGACCGCTACGGACCGCCCGCCGCGAACCCGGCCGCCTACCGGCAGCTCGAACACGAACTGGCGATCGTCGCCCGGCTCGGCTTCCCGGGATATTTCCTGGTGGTGCACGATATCGTGCGGTTCTGTCACGAGCACGACATTCTGTGTCAGGGCCGGGGTTCGGCCGCCAATTCCGCGGTCTGCTACGCCATCGGCATCACCAATGTCGACCCTGTCGCGAACAAATTGCTGTTCGAGCGGTTCCTCTCCCCGGAACGCGACGGACCTCCCGATATCGATATCGATATCGAATCCGATCGCCGTGAGGAAGCGATCCAGTACGTCTACCGCCGCTACGGGCGGGAGAACGCGGCGCAGGTGGCGAATGTGATCACCTATCGCGGGAAATCCGCGGTCCGGGACGCGGCGCGCGCGCTCGGTTTCGCCCCCGGCCAGCAGGATGCCTGGAGCAAACAGGTGAGCCGGTGGACCGGTGTCGGATCGGAAACCGGAACCGATATCCCCGAACCGGTACTGGCGCTGGCCGCCGATATCGAAGGGCTGCCCCGGCATCTGGGTATCCACTCCGGTGGCATGGTGATCTGCGATCGGCCCATCGCCGATGTATGCCCGGTGGAATGGGCACGGATGCCCGGTCGCAGCGTGCTGCAATGGGACAAGGACGATTGCGCCGCGGCGGGTCTGGTGAAATTCGATCTGCTGGGCCTGGGCATGCTCTCCGCCCTGCACTACATGATCGACCTGGTTCGTGAACACGTCGGTGTGCGGGTCGAACTGCACGCCCTGGACCTCACCGAACCCGCGGTGTACGAGATGCTGTGCCGCGCCGACTCGGTGGGCGTCTTCCAGGTGGAATCCCGGGCGCAGATGGCGACCCTGCCGCGACTGAAACCGCGCGAATTCTTCGACCTGGTGGTCGAGGTGGCGCTGATCCGCCCCGGCCCGATCCAAGGTGGCTCGGTCCATCCCTATATCCGGCGGAAGAACAAGCTGGAAAAGGTCACCTTCGATCACGAGGCCCTGCGGAATTCACTCGAACGCACCCTCGGGGTCCCGCTCTTCCAGGAACAACTCATGCAGATGGCGGTGGACGTCGCGGGATTCACCGCCGCCGAAGCGGATCAACTGCGGCGTGCCATGGGCTCGAAACGTTCTCCCGAGAAGATGGAACGGTTACGGGGCCGGCTGTATCAGGGCATGCGCGATCTGCACGGGATAACCGGCGAACTGGCCGACCGCATCTACGAGAAACTTCGCGCCTTCGCGAATTTCGGTTTCCCGGAGAGCCATTCGCAGAGTTTCGCCGCCCTGGTGTTCTATTCCGCCTGGTTCAAACTGCACTATCCGGCCGCCTTCTGCGCCGGACTGCTGCGCGCCCAGCCGATGGGTTTCTATTCGCCGCAGTCGCTGGTCGCCGATGCCCGCCGGCACGGGGTCGCGGTGCACGGCCCCGATATCAATGCCAGCGACGCCGAGGCCACGCTGGAGCAGCAGGGGACCGAGGTGCGGCTGGGTCTGGCGGCGGTACGGTCCATCGGCTCGGACCTCGCGGACCGGATAGTCGCGGCCCGGACCGGAAGCGGGCCCTACACCTCCTTCCTCGATCTCACCGGGCGCGTGGAAATGACCGTCCCGCAAGCAGAATCCCTGGCGACCGCGGGGGCGCTCGGTTGCCTGGGGTACTCCCGGCGCGAGGCGCTGTGGGCGGCCGGTGCGGCGGCCGGTGAACGAGCCGGTCGCCTACCCGGGACCGGTGCCTCCACCGCCACACCCGTACTGCCCGGGATGAGCGAGCTCGAGCACGCCGCCGCCGATGTCTGGGCGACCGGTGTCTCGCCGAACAGCTATCCCACCCAGTTCCTGCGCCCCCGCCTCGACGCGCTCGGTGTGATCCCGGCCGCCGGTCTGCTCGCTGTCCCCGACGGCACCCGGGTACTGGTCGGCGGGGCGGTGACCCACCGGCAGCGTCCCGCCACCGCCGGCGGGGTCACCTTCCTGAACCTGGAAGACGAAACCGGCATGGTGAATGTGGTGTGCTCGCCCGGACTGTGGACCCGGTACCGCCGCATCGCGCAAGGTTCCCCGGCGCTGCTGATCCGCGGGCGGATACAGAACGCGGAAGGCGCGGTCAGTATCTACGCCGAACAGCTGAGCCGCCTGGATATGCGCATAAGCTCTCGCTCCAGGGATTTCAGATAGCCCGGCGGCGCCGGAGCGCGCGGGCCTCCAGATCTGGGTATCTGATCCCGGACCCGCCCACTACGCTGCCAGCATGCGAAAGCTCGGGGTGCTGTTGATGGTTGTGTGCGGGTCGGTTCTGCTCGCCGGGTGCGGTGGGGACGACTCCCACTCCGGCGCAGCGGATCACACGATGTCCTTCGAGGGTGGTGTGCCCGCGCCCGCCGGGGCGCCGGGGATCCGGGTGCAGAAGGCACCTGCTCGGGAGCAGGCGCCCGCTCCCACTGCGCCGGATACCGGCGAACTCGCCGCCGACCGCAAAGAGGTCGTCACCGGTACGGTGGATCTCACCGCCGACGACCCCATTGCGACCGCGCAGACCCTCGTGGACCGGGTGGCCGAACTCGACGGGCGGGTCGACCAGCGCACCGAGAATCCGGGTACCGCCGATTCCGATCCGCACGCGAATCTGATCGTCCGGATTCCGGCCACCGATACCGACGCGTTCATCAACGGTCTGCGCGAACTGGGTCAGATCACCGAGGTCAGCACCAATCGCGACGATGTCACGCTGCAGTGGCAGGATCTCGACGCCCGTATCACCGCACTGCGCGCCTCGGTCGATCGGCTGCGCGATCTCATGGCTCGCGCCGCCGACACCGCCGACCTGATCGCCGCGGAGGGGGCGCTCGCCGACCGGCAGGGCGAACTCGACAGCCTCACCGGGCAACGACGCTATCTCGACGATCAGATCTCGCTGTCCACGCTCACCGTGGATATCCGGAGTACGGAAGCGAAGACGGTGGCGGACGGGCCCGCGAATTTCTGGGACGGGATCGTGGACGGCTGGAACTCGCTGCTCGACTGGCTGAAGGGTGCGGTGGTCTTCGTCGGCCAGGTACTGCCGTGGGTGGTCTTCCTCGCGCTGCTCGGTGCGATCGTCGGTGCGATAGCCGGACTGGCCCGCCGGCTGCGCGCACCACGCGGAGCCGGTTCGCCGTCCGGGAACAAGTCGGCGCACGCCGACTCTCCGAAGACCGACTCTCCGAAGGCCGAGCCTGCGAAGACCGAGGCCCCGAAGACCGAGGTCGAATCCGCGAAGACCACGGCCGAATCCGCGAAGACCACGGCCGAACCCGCGAAGACCACGGCCGAACCCGCGAAGACCGCGGATACCCCGGCGAAGCCCACGGGTGAGTCCGCGCCGGCGGACGACGACAGTGCGGGCCCCGTGGCCGGATCGGACAGCCCCGCCGCCGACCGGGACTGACCGGTGCCGACCACGGTCCGCGCCGTGATCACCCCGAACAGCCGGAAGGGCCCGCTGGTCGAAACCCTGACCGACGGCACCCTCCGGCTGTGGGTGCGGGCGCCCGCTGTGGAAGGCAGGGCGAACCGGGCCGCGGCCGAACTACTGGCCGACCATCTCGGTGTCCCGAAGAGCGCGGTCCGGCTCACCGGCGGAGCGACCTCCCGGTACAAGCGGTTCGAAGTCGACGACTGACCGGCCGCCGGATCAGACCGCGCCCGGGAACCCGTGCTGCCGCCACGCCTCGTACACCGCGACCGCGGCCGCATTGGCCAGGTTCATCGACCGCCGGCCGGGCAGCATCGGGATCCGCAATTCGGTGCTGATGTGGTCGTCGGCGAGCACCTGCGGCGGCAGCCCCGAGGGTTCGGCCCCGAAGAGCAGTACATCGCCGGACCGGTAGGTGATCTCGGTGTGCGGGGTGGTGGCACGGGTGGTGAACGCGAACACCCGCTCGGGCCGCAGCCGTTCCCATGCCGTCGCCAGGTCCGGGTGCACCGTCACCGAGGCGAGGTCGTGGTAGTCCAGCCCGGCCCGGCGCAGTTTCGCCTCCGACATATCGAAACCCAGCGGTTCGATCAGATGCAGCTCACTGCCCGTCCCGGCCGCCAGCCGGATGGCGTTGCCGGTATTACCCGGTATGCGAGGTTCGTGGAACATCAATCGGAACACAGCGGACCAGTCAATCAGGTGGGCGGTGCCGGTAGCGAGTCAGTTAGTCCGGTAGAAGTCGAAGCGGCGTCGAGTGTCGAGTACGGACGGCGCGGAAGTGGCGCAGATCCAGGGTTGCGACTTCGGGGACTTCGAGTCGCTCCGCTACAGCTAGGACAGCGCCGTCAACGGCTCCTAGGGGGAAGTCGGCGTACTTCCGCACCAGTTCGGCAGTTCGTCGCAAATCGCTGCTGGTCAGCTCCACGAGCTCGATTTCCCGGTCGGCGACGGATTCCAGAAACGTGGCCTCGGCTTCCGGCCCTACGCGAGTCTCCAAGAAATAGCAGACCTCCGCGAGTACTGGGCTTGGGACGAGAACGGGGCCTGGATGGGTCTCCAACAGGTCGAGGCACCGCCGATGATCCACGTCGTTCTTGTTGAGGACGGCAACGAGCGGGCCTGTGTCACAGACGATCACCCGGCTTGTCTACCACGTTCCTCGCGAAGCAGATCCTCCGATCGCCCTGCGAGGTCGGATTCGGCATCCATTACGCCCGCGAACGAGAAATGCCGTCGCCGCTCGGGGCTCGGCTCCGCTTCGGGTGCCTCGGTGACCACCAGTTGAAGCGCGACTGCACGCAACGCCCACGCCTGGTTCGGCGTAAGCCGGTCGACCAAACGATGGAGGTCTTCATAGTTGTGCGCTGCGGTCATACCGATGAGTTTAGTGGCTTGCCACCTCCAATGCCCGAGGACGGTTCGATGTGTGCTGATACTGCGCGAAGGTCGATTCACGATTCGTGGAACATCAATCGGAACACAGCGGACCAGTCGATCAGGTGGTGGCGCCGGGCGGTCATCGAGCCGGACGATCGAGTGTTGGCCACAACGGTGCCGGACCGATCGCCGGCGCGGCTGTACGGCTGCGATAACGCCCTGAACTGAGTGAATGCGATCACCGACGGGGTGTGGGTACCGCGCACGGCACGGGTTGCGGCAGCGTAGCGTGGTGCCGCCCACTCTGCACGAATCCGTTACCGGTGGTCGAATGGGCTGTCCGATAGGTTCCGGAGGGAGAATTATGGCCGTGCTGCAGGGCCACGGAGGTTCAGGAGACGACGCGAGCGGGGTGAGTGATCCGGGTGGCGGCCCGGAGAAGCTCAGCCGCCAGCTGGCGAATCGACATATCCAGCTGATCGCCATCGGTGGTGCCATCGGTACGGGCCTTTTCATGGGGTCCGGTAAGACCATCTCGCTGGCCGGCCCCTCGGTGATCCTCGTCTACATGGTCATCGGCTTCTTCCTCTTCTTCGTCATGCGGGCGATGGGGGAACTGCTGCTGTCGAACTCCGGCTACAAATCGTTCAGCGATTTCGCCGGTGATCTGCTCGGCCCGTGGGCGGGCTTCTTCACCGGCTGGACCTACTGGTTCTGCTGGGTGGTCACCGGTATCGCCGATGTGGTGGCGATCGCCGGGTACGTCTCGTACTGGTGGGCGGATCTGCCGCTGTGGATACCCGCGCTGGTCTGTATCGCTGTCCTGCTGGTGCTGAACCTGCCGACCGTGCGCGCGTTCGGTGAGACCGAGTTCTGGTTCGCGCTGATCAAGGTGATCGCCATCGGCGCGCTGATCGTGACCGGCCTGGTCATGGTGATCACCGGCTTCACCGGTGACAGCGGCAGTACGGCATCGCTGGCCAACCTGTGGAACGACGGCGGTTTCTTCCCGACCGGCCCCATGGGCTTCGTGGCCGGATTCCAGATCGCGGTATTCGCCTTCGTCGGGATCGAACTGGTGGGCACTACCGCGGCCGAGGCCAAGGATCCCGAACGTACGCTGCCCCGCGCGATCAATTCGATTCCGGTCCGGGTGCTGCTGTTCTACGTCGGCGCGCTGATCGTGATCTGCGCGGTGACCCCGTGGCGGCAGGTCTCGGCCGACGAGAGCCCGTTCGTGGCGATGTTCTCCCTGGCCGGGCTGGGGATCGCGGCCAGTGTGGTGAACTTCGTGGTCCTCACCAGCGCCACCTCCAGTGCGAACTCGGGTATCTACTCGACATCGCGGATGGTGTACGGGCTGGCCGGCGACGGCGACGCCCCGGCGCTCTTCGGCCGGCTGTCCCGGCGCAAGGTCCCGGCCAACGCGCTGCGTTTCTCGTGCGCGTTCCTGCTGATCGGCGTGGTCCTGCTCTACGCCGGCCAGTCCATCGTGGAGGCGTTCACGGTGGTCACCACCATCTCGTCGCTGTGCTTCATGTTCGTCTGGACGATGATCCTGGCCAGCTACCTGGTGTACCGGAAGCGGCGGCCACAGTTGCACGAGGCATCGACGTTCAAGATGCCGGGCGGGGTACCGATGGTGTACGCGGTGCTCGCGTTCTTCGTCTTCATGCTCTGGGCGCTCACCCAGGAGAGCGACACTCTGCAGGCCATGCTGGTGACCCCGATCTGGTTCGTGGTGCTGGCTGTGGCCTACCTGGTGGTGCGCCGCAGTCCGCACCATGCCGCGCTGCGTGAACAGCATCGGGCGAAGGTGCTCGCCGAAACGGAGGCGCTGCGCTGATCCATCTCCCGGACGATGCGGCAGCTGGTTACGCACCGTCCGGGAGCAGCGCCATCGGTGTCGGCAGATCCACCACGCCGGGGCCGGCGGCGGGAATGCGTTCCAGGACTCCGCCCGCGAACACGTCGTAGAGCGGCAGCGATTCCAGATGGACGTAGCCGATATGGCAGTCGCACAGGGTGCGGGGGCACGGGCGCGGTCGCAGTGCCGCCCGATAGGAGCCGTCGTAGAGATTACCGAGCTGTTCCTTCACGAAATGGCAGCGCGCGACGGTACCGTCGCCGTCGACCGACAGCACCGACGATCCGGCCCGGCAGGCCCGGCCGAGCGAACGGTGCGGATCCCGGCTGAACGGGAACAGCGGATCGATCGCGGTCCAGCCGGCCGCTTCGGGGTCGGTGTAGCGGTGGCCTTCGGCGGCATTGATCCACAGATAGACCTGTTCCGGGAGGTCGGCGCGCAGCCGCCGCGCGTGCTCCAGATGCTCGGGCAGGCCCACCACGCCGACACTGAACCGGATACCGGCGTCGTGCAGGGCGCGGGTCTTGTCCAGGAACCGCCGGTAGGGCGTCTGCCCGGGGTGGTAGGTGCACCACAGCGCGACGGTGTCGCGGTCCGCCTCGCTCAGCCAGTCGGTGCGGCAGCTCAGATTGGTCTGGATGGCGACCCGCCGGACATGGGCTTCGTGGGACAGTTCGACCAGTGCCCGGCGGTACCAGGACCGGACCAGCCCCTCACCCCACGGGGTGAACAGCACCGAGATCCGATCGGCGCGCTGCTCGCGCACCCATCCGGTGAACTGCTCGAGCGACGCCCGGTCGGTGCGCAGTTGTTCCCGGCTGTCCCGGCGCTTGGCGAACGGGCAGTAGGGGCAGTCGTAATCGCAGGAGGCCAGCGGGCCGCGGTAGAGCAGGGTGAGATCCACTACCGGTCACCGCAGTTCGTATTCGGCCATGGCCGCGCCGACGGCGGGGGAGAAGAACTCCGGGCCGATGGCGTCGGAATAGGCCAAACCCTCGGGTGAGAGTCGGAGCAGCCCGGGGCCGGTGTCGGCGAGCCAGCCGCGGTCGGCCAGCAGTGCCAGTTCCACCGGGAAATCGGTATGCGGGTCGGTGCCGAATCGCGCGCGGTAATCCGCTACGGGCAGACCGTCGGCCTGCAGGATCGACTGGAGCAGATGGCGGCGCCGGGCCTCGTCCGCATCGATCACCCGGCCGTTGACCGCGTGGCCGAAATCGGTGGTGGCGGTGTAGCTGTCGATGATCGACCGCACCTCCTGTGCCGATACCGCGTAATCGAACGAATAGTGCAGGCCCCTGGTGTAGGAGCGGGCCCCGCAGCCCAGGCCGATCATGCCGTCGGTCTGGCAGGAATAGTCGTCGGGGCCCGGCGCCGGAGCGTCACGGCGCCGGAACATCCGCATGGACCGCTGTTCGTAGCCGTGGGCCAGCAGATGGTCCCGGCCCTCCCGGTACAAACGCAGCCGCTGTTCGTCCCAGGCCAGATCCGCCGCGGCGCGGTCCCGCCGGGACAAACCCGTCAGTGGGCGGACGTACAGCGGGTACAAGTAGATCTCCTCGGGCCGCCAGGTCAGCGCCGCGTCCAGCGAGTACCGCCAGCTCGCCGGAGTCTGGCCGTCGATGCCGTAGATCAGATCGATATTGAGATGGTCGACCGCGGTCTCGCGGATCCGGGCGAGCGCGGCCTCCACATCGGCACGCCGCTGCGGACGTACGGCCGCGCGCGCTTCGTTCTCGTCGAAGCTCTGGACACCGAGGCTTATCCGGGTCGCGCCGCGTTCGGCGAGGACGGCCAGCCGATCGGCCGTGGCGGTGGCGGGTGAGGTCTCGACCGAGAACCCGACGGCCCGCAGATCGGCGCCCATGATGCGCTCGGCGATATCGCAGAGCCGGAGCAGTTCACCGGCCTCGAGGAAGGTGGGGGTGCCGCCGCCGAACGCCGCGTTGGCGAAACGCGGGCGCTCCGCCGTGCCGAGGCCGGCGCGGACGGTTTCGGCCTGGCGGGTGAGCGCGTCCAGGTAGCGGGTCGTGAGATCGCCGGGGGCGCCGACGCGGGTGAACAGATTGCAGAAACCGCAGCGTATCTCGCAGAACGGTATGTGCAGGTAGAGCGAGAGCGGATCGCGTGGCTCGTCCGCCCATACCTCGCGTAGCGCGGGCCGTGGCTCCAGCGGCCGGTAGGCCGTCTTGTGCGGATAGGCGTAGACGTAACTCTGGTAGGGCCGGGGTAATCGGGGGAGAGCACGGGTCATGCTGGGTCCTCGGAGCTTTCGTGCGCGGGGCCGTCCGGGTGCGGTTCCAGGAAGAAATGGGTGTACGGCACGGTCCACACGGACGGATGGCCGAGCCGGTGCCCGGTATATCCGTCCTCGCCGTAGGCGGTGCCGTGATCGGAGCACACGACGGCGAAACAGCGGCCGCGGGCGCGTAACGCGTCGAACAGCGGTGGGATATGGCGGTCGACGTAGCGCAGCGCCGCGGCATGCGTCTCCCGGGTATCGCCGGACTGCCGGGTGGCCCCGGCCAGATGGAACCAGTTGGGCTGGTGCAGCGCCGAGACATTGACGAAGAGGAACAGGCGCCGGTCGGTGGCCGTCTCGGCGATCACCCGGCGCGCACACTCCACCTGCGCTTCGAACGAAGTCGGCGAGGCGACGGAGAAACCCGGCTCCCAGTGGCTCTCGGCGAAGAGCCCGGGCAGGGTGCTGCCCAGAGCACCCTGCTTGTTGAAGAAGCCGACACCGCCGATACAGACGGTGCGGTAGCCGCGGGTGCTCAGCGCGGTGGGCAGATCGGGTTCGTCGAATACGAAGGTCCCGGGGGCGGTCGTCTCGCTCCCGGCGAATCGCGCGGCGAACAGGCGTGGATGCGGGCCGGGCGCCGCGGGAGTGGGCAGGAACCCGGCGAATATCGCCTGATGTGCGGCGTAGGTGAAATTGCCCGGTGCGTGGCGTTCTTCCCACACCCCGCCGGGCAGCGCCGCGGTGAGATTCGGCAGGCGGCCCGCCGCGGACTCCACCACCGCGACGTCGTAACGCAGGGTGTCGAGGGTGAGCAGGAGCAGATCGTCCCGGCCGACCACCTCGTTCATATCAGGCCGGCACATGCTCGTCCTCCGGTGCGAATGCGGTGCGCACCGCACCGTACCAGCGCGGAGCTGCCACTATCTGTGCCGTGTAGGTGTCCTGCCCCGCCGCGGGCGAACCGGGCAGACCGGTTATCCGGGGCAGGAGATCACCGAACGCGTTCACCTCCCCGACCACGAATTCCCGCCAGTGCGCGGTGGGCAGCAGATCCACCCCGACACACAGTGTGCGGGGAAAACACGCCGCTGCCCGCTCCGCGAGTTCCAACGCCCGGGGCCAGTGTTCGCCGGCGGCGGCGCGTACAGCCGCCGGGTCGCCGCGCTCACCGCCGAGATGCAGATTGGTGATGGGCACCGCCGACCGCCGCGCCACCATATGCGTCGCGCGACCGGCGACGACCAGTATCCGCAGATCACACGATCTGCCCTGGAGGGTGGATTTCGGTACCCACCGCTCGATGTGCAGGCCGTCCGGAGCGAGCCGGTCCACGATCGCGGCGATCTCGGATTCGGTGCGATAGCGGCGTACGCGTAGCGAATTGTGCAGGGCGCCGGAGGGCGTCGCCTCGACCGAAGTCGTGGCGCGGATCCGGCCGGAAGGATGTGTTTCCAGGGCCAGCACCCCCGAGGCCGACGATCCGTGCGCGATCTTCACGAACGCGCGCGCCAGCCCGGCCGCCCGCATCCGGGCCCGCAGATCCGCCCAGTCACCGACCGGTACGGCAGTGCCCGACGTCGGTGAATCCGGTACGGCGACCTCCGACGCGGCGAGACGCGCATGGCACAGTCGCTTGTCGAAGAGCACGGCCAGTTCCGCGGGATCGTCGAGCCGGCATCCGCCGTGCAACGCCGCGACCGCCCGGCCGAAACCGGTGTACCAGCGCGCGGTGCCCTCCACCCGGGTCGGATCGGTGATCCCGCGCAGGATGCGGTCCACCTCGGGGTGTTCGCCGGGCGAATCCAGCCGCACCAGTTCGTCCTCGGCGAAGTGGTGTCCGCCGTCGCGCAGCAGGTCGAGCCATTCCACCACCCGCGGTGCGGGCAACCCGGCCGCCACCGCTGCCGCCCGGAACGACCGGACCCGCCGGTTCTCGCCGTTGCCGACCACCACCCACCGGTACTCGGCGGCGCGAGACGCAGCTACCGGATTCATTCGCCGATGGAGACGTAGCGCCACACTTCGCCGTCGTAGGAATGGGTCTCCGCGCCGCCGGCATCCAGATCCAGTTCCACCTTCGGGGACAAGGTGTCGCGCAACCGTTCGCGGATTCCCTCGCTCAGATAGTTGTGGTGCAGGTCCAGACGTTTCAGATGGGTGAGCGGCTGCCCGCCCAGCAGTGCGGTCGCCCCGGTATCGGTGAGGATTCCCAGGGATACGTCCAGACTGTCCAACCGGGCCACCACCGGCGCTGCGGCCAGCGCGGTGCAGACATCGTCCTGGATCTCGCTGTTGCGCAGACCCAGATGCCGGAGCGCGGGCAACCGGTCACCCGACAGGATCGGTGCGAGATCGGCGATCTCGGCGTCGCCGTGATAGTTGGGAGTACCCAGCCACAGTTCGAGATGGGTGAGCGCCGGGAAATCGGCGGCCGCCACGCCGCGCACCACGGTCGCCGGCAGGCCGCCGGCCTGGATCGTCAGTTTCTCCAGCCGCTCGTGCCGGACGGCCGGAAAACTCAGCTCCTCCGAACCCCGGACCGCGAATTCCGTGAGTTCGGGAAACGCCTCCAGCAGATCGGTGACCCGCCCCTGGTAGATCCAGGAGATCTCGTTCTCCTCCTGGGTGATATCGCCGAGGAACAGCGCGCGCAGCGCCGGGAACCGGTCACGGGCGGCGACCAGCCGGTCCAGTACCGCGTCCACCGGTTCGGCGCAGTCCTCCTCGATATCCACCCAGGACCCGACCACGAATGCGCGGATCCGGGTGGTGTCCACGAGTTCGAGGAACCGGTCGAACAGATCGGCCCAGGAGGCGTCCGAATCCCAGCCGATCCGGCCCACCCGCCAGGCCACCGATTCCACCGCGGGGTGATCGAAACCCGTGGCGTCGGCGTGCTCCGGTTCCACGAGGCGTTCGGGGAAGTCGAAGACCGGCAGGCCGGCGAATTCCGTCAGGTGTTCGTCGTTGATCATCGAATATGCCTTTCCGCGGCCGGGTCGCGCCGGTGTCGCGATCGTTCTACCAACACCGGCCGACACGTGCGGACCGGGTGCGCCGCTCACTCACCGCAGGAGACGAAACGCCATACCGATCCGTCGTCCTCGATATCCTCTTCGGCGTCGTCGGACTCCAGATCCAGTTCCACGCCCGCCGGTTCCAGCGAGTTCCGCAGCCGCTCGCGAAGTTCTTCGCTGAGGTAGTTGTAGTGCAGGTCCAGACGTTTCAGATGGGTGAGCGGCTGGCCGCCGAGCAGTGCCGCGGCGCCCTGATCGGTGAGCACACCCATCGACAGATCCAGGGTTTCGAGCCGCGCGACCACCGGTGCCGCGGCCAGGGCGGCGCAGATATCGTCCTGGATCTCGCTGTTGCGCAGGCCGAGATACCGCAGCGCGGGCAGCCGGTCGCCGGACAGTATCGGCGCCAGATCGGCGATCTCACCGTCGCCGCCGTATTCGCTGGTCCCCAGCCATATATCCAAGCTGGACAGGGCGGGAAAATCGCTCGCGGCGATACCCTGCAGCACTTCGCGGGGTGTCCCGCCCGACTGGATCGTGAACGATTCCAGGCAGTGATGGGTCGTCGGCGGGAACACCAGGCGGTCGCTGCCGCGGATACCGAATTCGAGCAGGGTGGGATAGGCACGCAGCAGTTCGGACGCGGGACCGGGGCGGATCCAGGAGATCTCGTTCTGCTCGCAGGTGATATCGCCGTGGAACAGGGCCCGCAACCGCGGCAGCCGGCCCGCCGCCGCGACCACGGCGTCGATCACCGATTCGCCGGCCGTCTGCGGATTCGCGGCATCGGTCAGCCAGTGGCCGATGATCAGCGCGCGAACCCGGGCGCTGTCCACTGTGTCCAGGAACCGGTCGAACACCTCGGCCCAGCTGTGCTTGCTCAGCCAGGAATCCACGCTGATCCGCCAGGCCACCGAATCCGCGGCGGGGAGTCCGGCCGGCGGGTGCTCCGCGTGCGGGAAATCGAAAGCGGGCAGGCCGCCGAGTTCCTCGAGATGCTCTCCGATTGTCATGATGCCCTCCCGGCCCTAGCGATATCGAGAAGGTTCTACCAGCCTCCGGTGACCGGTGCGAAACATCGGTGCCCCGGGCCGCACGGGGCACCCGAACCTGTCGGTACGCGGCGCTATGGTCCCGGCATCACACGGCACGAGAATGCCGTTACGGGAGGAAATCACATGTATCGCCAGGGAGATGTCCTGATCGTTCCGGTCGATCGGGAAGCGGTGGCCGAGGCCGCGGGGACGTGGCAGCCGGCCCGCCGGGATGCCCGGGGACGGATGGTGCTGGCACTGGGTGAGGTCACCGGCCACGCGCATGCCATCGCCGCGCCCGGCACGCTGTACCCCGATCCGCACCGGTCGGACAGCATGGTTCTGCAGCTGCCCGAGGGCGCCCGGCTGGTACACGAGGAACATTCCGTGATCACCCTGCCGAAAGGGTGGTACCGCGTGGTGCGCCAGCGCGAATACGTACCGGGTTCGGTGCGCATCGTCGCCGACTGACCGGCCACCGAAACCGCAGCACGAGAACAGGATCGAGTGACACTGTGACCGAATACGCCGAGTGGCGGGCGCTTTCCGCCGTGACCGGGCCGGGCGACCGGGCAGCCGCCGAACGAGGGGTGCGGCTCGCCTACGAACGGGCCGGTCTGCGCGCACCCGGACGGATCCGCTGGGCCCGTTCGCCGTTGGAGGCCGTGCGCATACTGTCGGAGGCGACGCTGTCGGGGGAGGCCGGTGCCCCGGTCCGGGAACAGGTGCGCAGTGCCCCGTGGGCCGCCGAGCGCGACCGGTTGCACACCGCATCGGGGGCCCGTGAGTTCGCCCGGCACTGGCAGGCCACCGGGGCCGGACTCTGGGAACTGACCGCACCCGTTGTCAATCGGATCCGGGAGGGTGTGGTCGCCGCGGTGGCCCCCGTTGCGGAGGAACCGGCCGACGAACCGGGCCTCGCCCGCCCGGCGGGGCAGGAGGAACTGCGGGCGCGGCTGTTGCTGCTGGACGCGGTGATGGGGCAGCACGACGCGGCTTGGCTGTGCGCCTTCGATACCGGCGCGGGGACCCCGCTGGAGGGGCTGGCCGCGGTGGCGCGGGAGGCCGGCTGGTGGTGGCCGTACGAGAACCTCGTGGTACTCAGCGAACGCCCCACGGCGCTGTACCGGGACGAGGCCGGCCGGTTGGACCGTGGTGACGGTCCGGCGATCGGCTACTCCGACGATTTCGCGCTCTACGCCTGGCGGGGGATGCCGGTCCCCGGCGAATTCATCGCCGAACTCGCGACACTCACCGCCGATCGGATCCGCACCGAGGAGAACGCGGAGCTGCGCCGGGTGATGCTCGAACACTACGGATACGACCGGTACCTGTCGGAATCGGGCGCCGAACCGGTACAGCGCGACGAGACCGGAATCCTCTGGCGGATCCCGCTGACCGGCGACGAGGACGTCGTCATGGTCGAGGTGGTCAATTCGACGCCCGAACCCGACGGCACCAGCCGCACCTATTGGCTCCGGGTGCCGCCGGCCACCCGGACCGCGCGGGAAGGTGTCGCCTGGACCTTCGGTGTCGGCGAGGCGGACTACCGACCGCTCGTGCAGACCTGATCCGCCGGATCTGGAACAATCGCCCTCGTGACCGACGCCGCGACTGGAACCGACGACGATCCCGGCACCGGCAACCGATGGGCCGGTTTTCTCCGCTACCACCTGCCCATGGTCGTGGTGGCGGTGGTGGTGCTCATCGCCGTGGTTTTCGTCGCGCAGGACCGCTGGCGTCGTGGTGCCTTCTTCTTCGGCGGTGCCACGCTCATCGCGGCCGCGTTCCGGCTGTGCCTGCCGACGGTCCGGGTCGGACTGCTGGCAGTGCGCAGCAAACCGTTCGATGTGGGTGCCCTGACTCTGCTGGGCGGTGCCGTGGTCTTCCTCGCCGCGACCATCAATACGCTCGGCGTGGGCTGATCGGCCCGTGGCCGCGGCGCCCGCCCGGACCGGTACTCAGCGTCCGGCGCGGGCCAGGTTCATCGTCTGGACCAGCAGTTTCCCGATGGCCGCGGCCTCGGTGAGGAAGGCATCGTGCCCGTCGCGGGAGGCGATGACCTCGAAATGCCGGCACCCCGGCAGTCCGTCGGCCAGTTCCTGCTGGGTGTGCAGGGGATACAGGCGATCGGAGTCGATACCGCCCACGATGCACGGCACCTCGGTGGTGGCCATGGCGGCCTCGATACCGCCGCGCCCGCGGCCGATATCGTGGCGGTTCATCGCCTCGCTCAACAGCACATAGGTCGCCGGGTCGAACCGCCGGCCCAGCTTCTCGGCCTGGTATTCCAGATAGCTCTGCACCGCGTACCGCCCCCCGTTGCGGGGGTCCTCGCCCTCCTGGGCACTATTGGCGAACCGGCTGTCCAGTTCGATCTCGGTGCGGTAGGTGAGGTGCGCGATCCGCCGGGCGATACCCATCCCGGCCATCGGTGCGCGACCGGTGCCGTGATAATCGCCACCCTGCCAGTCCGGATCACTGGTGATGGCCGCGATCTGGGTGCTCTGGGTGCCGATCTGGTCGGCGGTGGCCCGCGGGCCCACCGCGAGGATCAGCGCGGCGGCCAGTCGTTGCGGGGCCAGCAGCATCCATTCCAGGACGCGCATACCCCCCATCGAGCCACCGACCGCCGCGGCCAGCCGGGGTACACCCAGCAGATCGAACAGTTTCAACTCGGCGGTCACCTGATCCCGGATGGAGATCTCCGGAAATCGCGAACCCCACGGCGAACTGTCCGGCGCCGGCGCGGCCGGGCCGGTGCTGCCCTGACAGCCGCCGAGCACATTGGTCGCCACGACGCACCATTCGTCGGTATCGATCGGTGCTCCGGGACCGACCATCCCGTTCCACCAGCCGGCCTGTGGATGTTCGGCCGTCGGGTCACCCGCGACATGTGAGTCGCCGGTGAGCGCATGTTCGATGAGGACGATGTTGTCCATGGCCGGCGAGAGCTCGCCCCAGCGCTGTACGGCCAGCCGGACCTGAGGTAACTCGGCACCGTTCTCCAGGGCGAGTTCACCGATGTCCACATGGCCGAGGGTGCCGTCGGGCGGGGGTAACTGGGCCACGGGCCGAGCCGTGGTCGATTCGGTGCCCACCTTCACGCGAGGACTTCCGCCGAACCGGCGGCCCGTAGTGATGTCCGGAGCGTATGAATCGCCGCGGTGGACCCGGCGGTGCGGGTGCCGGGGGCACTCGACGCGACCGAAGGGGTCCGGCGGGACGCTCCGGCGGCGGATGCGCCGGGGACGCTGTGATCGGTCATATCGTGCTCCAGAAAATGGGGGATTTCTCGTCGAATCGTGAGATCGCCGCGTTCAACGCGACCAGCACCGGCACAAATCGACAACCTCCTGACGTGCGCTTGCTCCCGGCTCTCGGAAGCCCGGTCATCACCCGGAGCACCCCACCGCAGCAGGAGGGTTGCCGGCCAGCGAGCCGGGGCTTGACGCTGGCGCTCATGACCTGCCGAATATGGTAACCGGGCACCGGTACCGATCGAAATCCGCATACGCGCCCTCCGGGTAATCTTGTGGTGCGATTCACCCATGTGAGATCTCACGACCGGGGCTGGCTGCACCGTGCGACGACCACAAGCAGTACGCTCGTCTTGGTTACACCAGACGTCTCGTGGACAACGCGGGATGTATACGTTGTCTGTTGAACAGCTGGGGTCCGCTCACAAGCGTGTTCGCCTGGCCGTGCAATGAGGGCACCAGTCTTAGGAGGACACGAAGATCCATGTCCAAGATCAAGGTTGAAGGTACCGTCGTAGAACTCGACGGCGACGAGATGACTCGGATCATCTGGCAGTTCATCAAGGACAAGCTGATCCACCCGTACCTCGACGTGAACCTCGAGTATTACGACCTCGGCATCGAGTACCGCGACAAGACCGACGACCAGGTCACCGTGGACGCCGCCAACGCCATCAAACAGCACGGTGTCGGCGTGAAATGCGCGACGATCACCCCCGACGAGGCCCGCGTCGAGGAATTCGGCCTCAAGAAGATGTGGCGCTCGCCCAACGGCACCATCCGCAATATTCTCGGCGGCACCATCTTCCGCGCGCCGATCATCATCTCCAATGTCCCGCGCCTGGTACCCGGCTGGACCAAACCGATCATCATCGGCCGTCACGCCTTCGGTGACCAGTACCGCGCCACCGATTTCAAGGTCTTCCAGTCCGGCACCGTCACCCTCACCTTCACCCCCGAGGACGGCAGCGAGCCCATCGTGCACGAGGTCGTGCAGATGCCGGAAGACGGCGGCGTCGTCATGGGTATGTACAACTTCAAGAAATCCATCGAGGATTTCGCGCGCGCCTCGTTCAACTACGGGCTGCAGCAGAACTACCCGGTCTACATGTCGACCAAGAACACCATCCTCAAGGCCTACGACGGCATGTTCAAGGACACCTTCGAGGAAGTGTTCGAGGCCGAGTTCAAGAGCCAGTTCGAGGCGGCCGGTCTCACCTACGAGCACCGGCTGATCGACGATATGGTCGCCTCCTCCATGAAGTGGGAGGGCGGCTACGTCTGGGCCTGCAAGAACTACGACGGCGATGTGCAGTCCGATACGGTCGCGCAGGGCTTCGGCTCGCTCGGCCTGATGACCTCCGTACTGCTCACCCCGGACGGGCAGACCTGTGAGGCCGAGGCCGCGCACGGCACGGTCACCCGGCACTACCGGCAGCATCAGCAGGGTAAGCCGACGTCGACCAACCCGATCGCGTCGATCTTCGCCTGGACCCGTGGCCTGGAGCACCGGGGCAAACTGGACAACACCCCCGAGGTCATCGGTTTCGCGCAGACTCTCGAGGACGTGGTCATCAAGACCGTCGAGGGTGGGCAGATGACCAAGGATCTCGCCGCGCTGGTCGGCGGGGATCAGGGCTACCTCACCACGGAGGAGTTCCTGGCGGCGCTGGACGCCAACCTGGCCCGCGCGCTGCGGTAGGACACCCGGCCTGTATCGATGCCCCCGCCCGTGATGGGTGGGGGCATCGGCATATCCGGCGGGGTGGGCCGAGATTTCGCGGTTTCGGTGCCGTGGTCGCCGAGAACTGGCAGGCTGTCAACAAGGCGGACGCGACCGATGCGTCCGCCCGGTGGTTTACACCGTAATGCTGCTGGTGATACCGGAGGACGACGATGTTCGAATGGTCCGATACCGACCTGATGGTCCGCGACGCGGTGCGGACGTTCATCGATAAGGAAGTGCGGCCCAATCTGGACGCGCTGGACAGCGGCGAGATGCTGCCCTATCCGATCCTGCGCAAGCTGTACGCGGATTTCGGTATCGGTGCCATGGCCGAGGAGGCCCTCGACAAGCAGCTGGCCGCCCAGCAGGCGGCCGCGGACGGAGCGGAGCAGCCGACCGCGGCGGACAAGGACCGGTCCGGTGGTGGTTTCGATCAGCAGACGATGATGGCCGTGCTGACCAGCGAACTCTCCGGCGCCTGTATGGGTCTGTGCAGTTCGCTCGGAGTGAGTACCGGGCTCGGCGGTGCCACCATCCTGTCCCGGGGCACGCTGGCCCAGCGGAAGCGGTGGGTGCCCGATATTGTCAGCCTCCGCAAGATCGCCTGCTGGGCGATCACCGAACCCGATTCCGGTTCGGACGCGTTCGGTGGGATGAAAACCTCTGTGCGGCGCGACGGCGACGACTACATCCTCAACGGTCAGAAGACCTTCATCACCAACGGGCCCTTCGCCGACACCCTGGTCGTCTACGCGAAACTCGACGAGGGCGACGGCACCCCGTCCCGCGATCGCAAGGTGCTCACCTTTGTGCTCGACGCGGGAATGGAGGGCCTCACCCAGGGCAAACCCTTCAAGAAGATGGGGCTGCACGCTTCGCCCACCGGGGAACTGTTCTTCGACAACGTCCGTCTCGGCCGCGATCGGCTGCTCGGCGAAACCGAGGAACACCGCGGCGGTGACGGCCGCGAGAGCGCCAAATCCAGTTTCGTGGCCGAACGGGTCGGTATCGGGTTCATGGCGCTGGGGGTGATCAACGAATGTCTGCGATTGTGCACCGATTACGCCCGCAACCGGAAACTGTGGGGCCAGGAGATCGGCCGCTTCCAGCTGATCCAGCTCAAGCTGGCGAAGATGGAGGTCGCCCGGATCAATGTGCAGAACATGGTCTTCAACATCATCGAACGCGGGAAAGCCGGTAAACCGCTGAGCCTTTCGGAGGCCTCGGCGGTGAAGCTGTACTCCTCTGAGGTCGCGACCGAGGTGGCGATGGAGGCGGTGCAGCTGTTCGGCGGAAACGGCTACATGTCCGAATACCGGGTGGAGCAGCTGGCCCGCGACGCGAAATCACTGATGATCTACGCGGGCAGCAACGAGATCCAGGTGACCCACGTGGCGAAGGGCCTCCTCGGAAGCTGAGCGCGGACGAAGTCGCCGATCGGTCAGCGAGCCGCCGCCGGCCCTTCGGCGGCCACCGTTGCGGCGCCGAGTTCGGCGAGGCCCACAACGGGGCGAGGCCCGTCCCGCCGTTCAGGCCTCGAAAGCGCATGAGCCGAAGGCTCGAGTCTCGAGGCCTGAACGGCGGGACACCAGGGGGCCTCGAGACTCGCGCTTCGCGCATGCGCTTCGAGGCCTGAACGGCGGGACGGGCCTCAACCCTTTGTGGTGTCTCGTAAGACTCGACTCGGGGGGTTGCGGGGGGCATTGACGGCCCGGTCGGCATGCGGGTTTTTTGTTCAGGTGGCCGGTGGGGGGTTCTGTTTGTGGTGCGGCCTGGATCGGGCATTTCGGGTGGGTTCGGGAGTAGTGTGCGGCCATGGGTTATCCGGAGGATGCGCTGGCGCCCGACGAAGAGTTGATCCTGCACACCCACCCGCATTGGAAGATGCTGTTCTGGCCCATCGCCACCTTGATCGTGGTGACGGCGGTGGCCGGGTTCCTGGGCGGGCTGGTGTGGCGCACTGTCGACGAGTCGTGGCGGTCGATCGCGTTGCTGGCGGTTCTGGTCGTCTGGCTGCTGATCCTGGCGTGGCGCAGTATCGCGCCGATCGTGTCCTGGAAATCGACTCATTTCATCGTGACCGATCGCCGGGTGCTGGTCCGTGAGGGTGTGCTGACCCACACCGGTATCGATATCCCGATGAGCCGTATCTCGAGCGTTCAGTTCCGGCACGGGCTGGTCGATCGCATGTTCGGGACCGGGGAGCTGATCATCGGCTCTTCGTCGGAAGAACCTCTCGAATACAGCGATATCCCGGATGTGGAGCAGGTCCACGCGCTGCTCTACCACCAGGTCTTCGAGGCCGCGCCCCGGTACGGCGGCTTCTGATCCCGGCACCGGTGGGCGTGAGCCGGTGGGTCCCGCCCGGCGGACCGTAATCTTGTCGCATGACCGCCGTATTGCTGGGCGAAGATGACGAGGCCATCGCGGCGCCGCTGTCCCGGGCGCTGGGCCGCGAAGGGTATTCGGTGACCGTGGAGAGCTTCGGTCCCGCGGTGCTGGACCGCGCGCTGGAAGGACACCATGATCTGCTGATCCTCGATCTCGGACTGCCGGGAATGGACGGGCTGGAGGTCTGCCGGCAGGTGCGGGCCCGGGGCGCCGAGATGGCGGTGCTGATGCTCACCGCCCGGACCGACGAGGTGGATTTCGTGGTCGGGCTGGATGCCGGCGCGGACGACTACGTCGGTAAACCGTTCCGGCTGGCCGAACTACTGGCCCGGGTTCGTGCGCTGCTGCGGCGCAGCGGGATCGGCGACGACACGGTGGAGGTCGGCGGGATCCGGCTGGAACCGGCGGCGCGGCGGGTGCTGGTCAACGGAGTGGAAGTCGGGTTGGCGAACAAGGAGTACGAGCTGCTCAAGGTACTGATCGATCGAGCCGGTCAGGTGGTCGCCCGGGAGACGATCCTGCGTGAAGTGTGGGGGGACGCGGAACTGCGCGGGTCCAAGACCCTGGATATGCATATGTCGTGGTTACGTCGCAAGATCGGTGACGAGGGACCGATGGCCGAGCGCCGGATCGTCACCGTGCGCGGTGTCGGTTTCCGGTTGAACACCGACTGACGTGCGCCGCCGGATCCTGCGGTCGATGCTGACCGTGCTGATGCTGACCACGGTCGTGCTCGGTGTGCCGCTCACCTATACCGCGTGGCTGTGGGTGGAGGACATCACCCGCAACGATCTGCGCAGCCGGCTGGAGCTGATCTCCGCGGAGGTCATCGGCCAGGAACACGGGAGCGGGGTGATCAGCGGCGGGCTGGACCTGCACACCGTGCAGCCGCTGGTGCCCGAGGGCGGCCGGCTCACCGTCGTGTATCCGGCGCCGGAGGATACGGCGGTGAAGGTCGAGGTCGGGTCGCAGTCCGTACACGACCCGCTGGTGGAGTCGCTGTCGATGGGTACCGATGTGTCGTTGCGGCTGGAGGTGCCCGCGACGCCGATGGAGGCCCGGCAGCGGCAGGCGGTGGCCGGGGTGGCCCTGGCTGTCGCGATCTCGCTGGCGGCGGCGATCACGGTCGCCATCGTCACCGCGCGCCGGGTCGCCGACCCGATCCGGGATGTGGCCGCGCGGGCGGCCCGGCTCGCGATGGGTGATTTCCGTCCGGATCCGCGCCGCCACGGGATAGCCGAACTGGACCGGGTCTCCGATGTGCTCGATTCGGCGACCGTGGAGATCGCCGGTCGCCTGCAACGGGAGCATGCGCTGGTGGCCGATGTCTCGCACCAGTTGCGCAGCCGTCTGACCGCGGTCCGGCTCCGGCTGGACGAACTGTCCGCGCATACCGATCCGGCGGTGGTGCACGAGGCCGAGGAAGCCATGGCCCAGGTGGACCGGCTCACCGAGGCGATCGACGATCTGGTGCGGGCCTCGCGGGACGAGGACGCCACCGACCGCGATCCGGTACCGGTGATGGACGAACTCCGCGGCATCGTCGCCGAGTGGACCCACCCGTTCCGGGAGGCCGGGCGCACCCTGCGCCTGACCGGTGACGAATCACTGCGCGCCCCGATCTCCGGTTCCCGGTTGCGGGAGGCGGTGACGGTGCTCGTCGACAACGCGTTGATGCACGGCGGCGGGACCTGCACGGTCTCGGTGCGCACCGTGCGCCCGGGGCAGGACCGGGAACCGCTGGTGTGTGTCCAGGTCGCCGACGAAGGCGAGGGGGTCAGCGACGATCTCGCGCCGCATATCTTCGACCGCGGCTTCTCGGGTGCCGGATCCACGGGTGTGG
Source organism: Nocardia sp. NPDC003963 (assembly GCF_053605105.1). Lineage (NCBI taxonomy): Bacteria > Bacillati > Actinomycetota > Actinomycetes > Mycobacteriales > Nocardiaceae > Nocardia > Nocardia sp. NPDC003963. Next base: position 20,943 of record NZ_JBSGIP010000017.1, on the reverse strand, counting down.
GGCTCGCGCTGGCACGCGCCCTGATCGAGGCGGACGGCGGCCGGCTGGAACTACAACGCCGCCGTCCCGCGCTGTTCGCGGTGTTCCTCGGAAAACCGCTGTCCGCGCGGGTGGAGAACCGGGTGGTGGGAGAACCGCGGTAGCCCGGTCGGATCAGCTGCCGAGGCGGCGCCGGTCGTGTTCCTCTTCGACGTATTCCTCGAGCTTCTCCAGCATCTGGTCCACCTCGTCGGGGAAGACCCAGCGCCGCATCGCCCAGTACCGGAACGCCATCTGCAGCAGGTTGCCGATGATGTAGGCGCTGATGAAATCGGCGATGTTCTCGACCATGAAGCTGACGGTGGGCTGGTGCAGCTGGAAGGCGTAGCGGGAAAGGTAGAGCGGGAGCATGCTGAGCACCACACCCACCCCGCTGACCGCGAAGAACAGCAGTGCCTCGTGGTGGCGTTCCCGGCCACCGCGGTTCTTGAACGACCATTCGCGGTTGAGGATGTAGGACGCGATGACCGCGATCACTCCGGAGATGATCTTCGCGGTGACCGGCTTCTCCTCGAGTACCGTCCACTTCAGCATGTAGAAGATGCCGCCGTCGATCACGAAGGTGGTCGCTCCGACAATGGCGAACTTGATGAGCTCGCGTTGGCGGAAGGCGATCTCCTGGAGGGGCTGCGGGAGGACGCGAACCACGTCGTCGACGAATGACACAAGTCCGGAGCATACCGCCAGCCGGTGTTCGCGCAGGACGTGACAGTATTTACCGACGTGAACGCACGTAGTTTCGACCCTGCCGCGATGCCGACCGTCGCCATGATCGGTGGCGGCCAGCTGGCGCGGATGACGCATCAGGCGGCCATCGAGCTGGGGCAGCGGCTCCGGGTGCTCGCCGAACGGCCGGACGACCCGGCGGCTCAGGTGAGCCCCGATGTGGTGCTCGGCAGCCATTCCGACCTCGGCGCGTTGCGCCGGGCCGCGACCGGCGCGCACGCCCTCACCTTCGATCACGAGCATGTGCCGACCGAACATCTGGAGGCGCTGGTCGCGGAGGGGGTGAACGTACTCCCGCCCCCGCAGGCACTGCGGTTCGCCCAGGACAAGCTGGCCATGCGTACCGAGTTGTCCGCGCGGGGGCTGCCGGTGCCCGCGTTCACCGTGGTGGAATCGGAGGCCGACGCGGTGCGTTTCGGCGACGAACACGGCTGGCCGATCGTGCTGAAGGCGATCCGCGGTGGTTACGACGGTCGCGGTGTGTGGATGCCCGAGGACGGCGACGCGGCGGCGAAGATCACCGCAGAGCAACTCGCCGCGGGGGTGCAGTTGCTGGCCGAGGTCCGGGTCCCGCTGAAACGCGAATTGTCGGCCATGGTCGCGCGCTCCCCGTACGGTCAGGCCGCGACCTGGCCGGTCGTGGAGACGGTGCAGCGGCGCGGTCAGTGTGCCGTGGTGATCGCTCCGGCGCCCGAGCTGGCCGAGGAGCTGGCCGCCGAAGCCGAGGAGCTGGCGCTGCGGCTGGCCGCGGATCTGGGTGTCGTCGGGGCAATGGCGGTCGAACTGTTCGAGACCACCGACGGCACTCTGTTGATCAACGAGCTGGCCATGCGCCCGCACAATTCCGGGCACTGGGGAATGGACGGCGCCCGCACCGGCCAGTTCGAACAGCACCTGCGTGCGGTCCTGGACTATCCGCTCGGGGACACCCGCCCGCTCGCGCCGGTGACCGTGATGGCGAATATCCTCGGTGCGCCCGAGGCGCCCGCCATGTCGATGGACGAGCGGCTGCACCATCTGTTCGCCCGGATGCCGGACGCCAAGGTGCACCTGTACGGCAAGGGCGAACGCCCGGACCGCAAGATCGGGCATGTGAACGTGCTCGGCGACGATGTCGCGGTGGTGCGGGAACGAGCCGAGCGCGCGGCGCACTGGATGTCGCACGCGATATGGACCGATGGATGGGACCCGCATGAGTGACGTGGTGGAAGGCAGTGTTCCGGGCTCCCCGGCGGTCGGGGTGATCATGGGCAGTGATTCGGACTGGCCGACGATGGAGGCGGCCGCCGAGGCGCTGGCCGAGTTCGGGATCCGGTTCGAGGTGGGTGTGGTGTCCGCGCACCGGACTCCGCAGCGCATGCTCGATTACGCCCGCGGTGCCGCGGACCGGGGGATCCAGGTGCTCATCGCGGGTGCCGGTGGTGCCGCGCACCTGCCCGGTATGGTCGCCTCCGCGACGCCGCTGCCGGTGATCGGTGTACCGGTGCCGCTGAAGTACCTCGACGGTATGGATTCGTTGCTCTCGATCGTCCAGATGCCCGCCGGGGTGCCGGTGGCCACCGTCTCGATCGGTGGCGCCCGGAACGCGGGCCTGCTGGCCGCCCGGATCCTCGGTGCGCACAATCCGGCTCTGCGGCAGCGGATGGCGCAGTTCCAGGCGGGGCTGGAAACTATGGTGCTGGAGAAGGACGCGGCGCTGCGCGCTCGTCTGCTGGGCTGAACACTCTCCCGGGGACGTGATTTCCGCTCGGATCCCGGGATGTGCTCGTCACCCGGCCGGTCTACGATTCGGACGGTGTACAGGGTCGGTGGTCGTGTAGCTCCGGTGGCGGGTTTCCCGTTCGCCGAGGTGACCGCGAACGAACTGTTCTTCAGCGAACGGGATGCGCGCTACCGGCGGCTGCACGAATGGCCGCAGCGCTCCTACCGGCACCGGTCGGGTCTTCGGATGATCTGGAAATACGACGACGTCCGCGAGGTGCTGGCGGCCGGGCGACCGGAGATATCCCGGGACAACTCGCTGGAGCCGCTGGTCGGGTACCCGCGGATCGCCGCGACTCCACGGGCCCTGCCCCCGCTGTTCCGGCATCTGATCCCGTTGCCCGCGAAGGCGACCGCCGATCTGGCCGACGAGTCCCTGCACGAGCGGGTGTGGAACACCATGGCCGGTCCGGCCGGTCATTTCACGATCCGGGCCGCCGACCGGCCGCGGCATATCGCGATGCTGACCGAGCATTTCCATGCGGCGCTCGCCGGGATCGCGCCGTCGGGTCCGGTCCTGGACGTGACCGCGCTGTCGATCGCCTACGCCACCCGGGTGACCGGTTCGGCGGTGGGCCTGCCGCCCGGGGAATGGCCGCGGGTCGCGGTGTGGAGCGGTGCTCAGTCGGGGTTGCTCGGCCGTTCGATGCGCGGGCGGGAACTGGCCGGTGCGGTGGCCGCGCTGGGACAGTTGTTCACGGTGAGCGGCCGCGCCATCGATCACGATCTGCGCAGCGGCACGGTCGGTTTCGCGACCCACCTGCGTGATGCGGGAATCCCGCGCCGGGTGGCGGTTTCGGCGGTGGCGAATTCGCTGGCGGCCGGGGTGCACACCGTGAGCGGCAGCATCCAGCAGGGCGTTCAGCGCCTGCTGCACGATCCGGACCGTGCGTGGTGGCACCTGCTGGCCGAACCGCGGACCGCGAGCGATGTGGCGGCGAAGATACTGCAGCTGGATCCGGGACTGGTGGCCTGGAAGCGGCGTATCACGCGCCCGGTCACGCTCGCCGGTGGGACGGAACTGCCGCCGGGCCCGGTACTGGTCATGTTCGCCGCCGCCAATCGCGATCCGGCGGCTTTTCCGGACGATCCGATCTTGCGCCGGGGCGGAAAACTACCGCTGACGTTCGGGTTCGGCGGGCATATCTGTCCCGGTAAACAATCGGCGACGCTCGCCGTGGAGGTATTTCTCCACCAGCTGTACCTGCTGGCCCCGCATACGCGACCCGTCGAGAACGACCCACCGCGGCCGCGCGGTGCGGACCTGCTGTTCAGTGGAGCCGATCTCCGTATCGCACTCGACGGAAGGCGCTGACGCCACCGGCGCGCCGCTCGCTACGGTTGCGCCATGGACAACGAGGAAACCGCCCGCCGAGTCGGCGGCGCCGAGCTCGTCCGTTTCCGGCTCGGTGTCGTGGACGAGGCCTTGCGTCTGTTCGCGGATCAGGGCTACGAGTCGACCTCGGTGGACGAGATCGCCGAGGCCGCCGGGATATCGCGGCGTACGTTCTTCCGGCAGTTCCGGTCCAAGGAGGACGTGATCTTCGCCGATCACGACGCCCAGCTGGCCGCCGCGCAGGAGTATCTGCAACAGGCGCAGATCGATCCGTGGGACGCGGTCTGCGAGGCCGCGGTCGGAGTTTTCGAGCGGTTCACCCGATGGCGCGATATCGCGGACCGGCGCTACCGCGTGGTGCGCCGGGTCCCGGCACTGCGTGACCGGGAGATCGTCACCGTCTTCCGTTACGAGCGTCTGTTCACCGACTACCTGCGGGAGCGGCTGCCCGATTCCCCCGACCTGTCGCGGGTCCAGTTCGCGGCCGCGGTGACCGCCACCCACAACTATCTGCTGCGCCGGATGATCCGCGGCGAATCGGCGGCGGGTCCGGCCGACCTGCGGAGCGCGCTGAGTGAGATACCGCGGGGTGGACACCGGCCCGGCGGCGGCGAGGAGGATCTGGTGCTCGCCGTGTTCCGCCGGGACCTGCCCGCCCGGCATGTCGCCGAACTGTTGCGGCAGCGGCTGGGTAGTTTGGCAGAGACACCCACCGATTGACACTGAGTGCCAAGATGCGGTGGGTGATCGTGGGATCGCTCGCGGTATACTGGGCCAAGGTCTTGACACTGAGTGCCTGATCGGCACCATCCGTACGCAACAGGAGTGAACCCAATGGCGGGAAACCCGGATTTCGATCTGTTCAAGCTGGCGGATTTCCACGATGAGCTGCGTTCGGCCATCCGCGCCCTGTGCGAGAAGGAAATCGCCCCGCACGCCAAGGACGTCGACGAGCACGCCCGTTTCCCCGAGGAAGCCCTCAGCGCGCTCAACGCCGCCGGCTTCAACGCCGTCCACGTCCCCGAGGTCTACGGCGGCCAGGGCGCCGATTCGGTGGCGACCTGCATCGTCATCGAAGAGGTCGCCCGCGTCTGCGGTTCCTCCTCACTGATCCCGGCCGTGAACAAACTCGGCACCATGGGCATGATCCTCAACGGTTCCGAGGAGCTCAAGCAGAAGGTGCTCGCCGATATCGTGAACGGTGAGATGGCCTCCTACGCGCTGTCCGAGCGCGAAGCCGGGTCCGACGCGGGCAGTATGCGCACCCGTGCCCGCCGGGAGGGCGACGACTGGATCCTCAACGGTTCCAAATGCTGGATCACCAACGGCGGCAAATCCTCCTGGTACACCGTGATGGCCGTGACCGACCCCGACAAGGGCGCCAACGGGATCTCGGCGTTCCTGGTGCACAAGGACGACGAGGGCTTCGTGGTGGGCCCGCTCGAACACAAGCTCGGCATCAAGGGTTCCCCGACCGCCGAACTGTACTTCGAGAACTGCAAGGTCCCCGGCGACCGCATCGTCGGCGAACCCGGCACCGGTTTCAAAACCGCTCTGCAGACCCTCGACCACACCCGCCCCACCATCGGCGCACAGGCCGTCGGCCTGGCCCAGGGTGCCCTCGACGCGGCCCTGGCCTACACCAAGGACCGCAAGCAGTTCGGCAGATCCATCGCCGATTTCCAGAACACCCAGTTCATGCTGGCCGATATGGCGATGAAGATCGAAGCCGCCCGCCTCATGGTCTACACCTCGGCCGCCCGCGCCGAACGCGGCGAACCCAACCTCGGCTTCATCTCCGCGGCCGCGAAATGCTTCGCCTCCGATGTGGCCATGGAGGTCACCACGAACGCGGTGCAGCTGTTCGGCGGGGCGGGCTACACCACCGATTTCCCGGTGGAACGGATGATGCGCGACGCCAAGATCACCCAGATCTACGAGGGCACCAACCAGATCCAGCGGGTCGTCATGTCCCGCGCTCTCCTCAAGGGGTAATTCTCCGGATCGCACTGTGCGATGGGCGGCCCGGGAATCACTCTCGGGCCGCCCATCGGCCCAGGTGCCGGCGGCCGGTCGAAACTTCCCGCCGACGTTCACATCGCGGGCGCGAAAGATCTCATCGGTACCCTCGTGGGTATGGGTGGGGACTTGTTACTGCTGGTCGTCATTATCGGCCCGTTGGTGCTTTTCGGGTGGGCGGCTCTGCGGGCGAAGCACCGAGGCCTCGGGGGATCGTTCGCCGGCCCGTTCCAGGAGATGTTCGATCCCGGTGCGGCGCGCGCACAGATCGTCATCGAGGAGCGGGCGGAGCTCCCGGACCCCGCGGACTCCGGCGATCCGGATGACGACGATGCGCCGAACACGGCGGTTTACCGGGGTGGGCGGTTCTACATCAACCCTGATCGGCCTCGGCGGCGCGGAGGCGGCGGTACCACCGGGCGAGCTCGGTGAGCACCTGCCCGGCCACTCCGAGGACCACCTCCGACCACGACACATCTTGTGCAGCCGGAGGTGTCGGCCGTTCCGCGTTGCATTTTCGTTCCCGATGCGGGCAGCTGTCCACCCGCGAAAGGCAGGCCCTATGGGGCAGGTGGGAAGCCGACCCACCTATGCGCAGACCACCACCCAGCAGGGACAACGGCGGCCAGGTATCAGAGGAGTAGCCGACCGCTCGTACCAGGAGAACCACCGATAGCGTCGGCCCAGGACGAACCGGTTTCATGCAGCGATGCGGCTGATGCGCAAGCATGACCCACAACTGCAAGAGGACGGATTCTCGCTGCTTGTCCCGCTGGCGGCCGACCATATCGCCGAACTGATCGGAGAATTCGAGTGCGAACACGATCACGGCCTCCGCTGCCGGCTTCTCGAACTCATCGGTGAGGCCAGGTCCCTCGCCGCTCTGCCACTTCTCGCGGCTCAACTCCACGGGGACGACGAAGTGTTACGCGACTGGGCGGTCACTGGCCTGCAGAAACTCGATATCCGCGAAGCTCGCGCTCTGCTCTGGAAGGCACGAACCAACGGAACAATTCCATAGCACGACAGGACCACAACTCGGAGATTCCAGGATGGCACTACAGCCAGGCCGTCTCCAGGCCGTGACGGTCTCGGAACGCCGGAGAACTGGGCAGAAATGCAAAGATGTTCTTGCCCAGCTCAGCGTCGTATTCGGTTGTGTTCGCCCAGGAGAATCGAGCGGGGTCGGTCGGTGCGGGTTCATGATCTGTGTGCTGGAGGAAACAGTGGCGGCGGCAAACCTATTGGGATGAGCCGGGTCCCAGACCACGGGCACAGGGTACGGCTGTCACGCAGATGTTCCTCGAGACGGCCGTCTGCCACCGCAACCAGGCGACATGGGCACCACCCCGGACACCTGACGCTCACCAGCGGACCTGTCAGGTTCCGGCGAGTGCAGATTCGTATGTATTGCAGATTGATCCATGGTCCGCGTCCGCACCTGCACGTGGGCTCATCGGTGACCCTCATACCCACCCAGGGGCATTCGCCCGGTACGTTTCGCCAATGATCCGCCACCCGGCCGTCGTGCAGGCGGGTGCCGTGGAGACAGTGTTGTTTCTCTGGGCAGTAGTAGAGCCCCGGAGACGGCTTGGGGGTGAGCATGCCGATGTGAATCCAGGGGGCCGTTCGGCACCTGCACTCCGAAGTGCCTTGCATCGGCACGTGTCCTTCTTCGTGAGGCACGCTCACCGGTCGTCGCTGTCCGACAGAGACCGGTGCCGGTAGATAGGTGGTGGATGACCGTGGCCGATGTTCTTCTTGTCGGACTGCCCACGAATGCCATCGATCTCTCCGCGCGGCATCTGCGTACCTGCCTCGCTCGGTTCGCGCAAGGCCGTCGCAATGCGCTGAAGTGTTGTCAGGTCGGTGCATCCGTAGTCCTGCCACAGGCGAAGAGTTGCGGCGATTGCGCGGTTCGTTGCCGGCCGCTTCGGCAGGGGAGGACGACGATCCTGCACCGTGTTCTTATGTAGAGCGGGTCGTCGGTGAGGTTCGGTCGGACTGTCCCCCGTCCATACCGGCCATTGCGGTTCGATGACCCGGTTGTCTGCTGTTTCACTCGTGCAGACAGCAGAACTCGGATACCTCGGGCGACGGACCATGCGAACCACCGTGTGAATTCGCGGGGCCACGAGCGCGCCCGTGTGCAGTGACCTGTCGGCGTATCATCGCGTTCGACCTGGTAGTAAACCCGGCGAGGAATGGGTGACTGAAGTGGCCGAACCCAATACAGTCCTCGGCGACCTGATCGACGAGGCCGGGATGTCGTGGGCAGGGCTCGCGAAACGCGTGAATACTCTGGGCGCGGACGAAGGGGAGGCCCTTCGCTACGACTACACCGCCGTAGGCCGTTGGGTGAAGCAGGGGCAGAAGCCCCGTGGCATAGCCGCGCACCTGATTTCTCGTGCTCTGAGCGAGAAGTTGGGGCGGCAGGTGCGACCGGCCGAGATCGGTATGGAAGCTGCGGAATCCATTGCATTCCGCAGCCTGAGCTATTCACCGGACCCTCTGGACACCCTCGACACCTTGCGGGACCTCGGGCACGCGCACACCGCCGGTGGGTTCGCCGCACCATTCATCTTGGCAGCGCTCGCCGCGCCGAGCCGGGACTGGCTGCTCGCTACCTTCGAAGAAGTCGGCTCCGAGCGAGGTCCTCGAACCATCGGCATGCACCAGGTCGCAGGTATCCGGGAGATGTTCAGCCTGTTCCAGGAAATGGACGTCATGCGCGGTGGAGGTCACGCGCGCTCCGCTCTGGTCAGCTATATGAACACCACGGTCATTCCGCTCATCCGCAATCAGCATCAGCCCGACGTGCAGGCCGCGCTCTACGATGCGGCGGCCGAACAGGCGTACCTCATCGGCTGGATGGCCTACGACGACGGTGAGCACGGGCTCGCGCAGCGCTATCTCATCCAGGCGTTGCGGCTTTCCCAGGCGGCCGGGAACAAAATATTGGGCGCTCATGTGCTCGCCGGTATGTCGGATCAGGCCAATCTGCTCGGGCACTCACATGAAGCCGTTGCGCTGGCACGTGCGGGGATGCGCGGGATAGCAACGGTCGATTCCCCGGCCTGCCAGGCGGACCTGGGCGTCCTCGAGGCACGCGCGCTGGCTCGCCTGCAGGACGCGCGGGGCTGCGCCCAGGCGATCACCCGTGCCGAATCACATTTCGAAGCCATCGACCCCGCGAACGAACCCGAATGGGCACGCTTCATCGATCGTGCCTACTTCTACGGAGAAGCCGCCTACTGCTTCCGCGATCTGGGTGACTCCGCCGAAATCGAAAGATTCGCCGAGCTATCGATCCGGGAATGCCGTACGCAGGGCCGTGCTCGGCGAGGCAGCCTCAGCCAGGCGGCGCTGGCAGCGGCGTGTATGCAGCGTAACGACATAGAGGCCGCAGCCCATCATGCGAGCATCGTTGTCAGGCTGACTGCGACGGTCAATTCCGCACGATCGCTGCATGCCGTCCGAAATCTTCGGCAATCACTCGAACCGCATTCCGCCTTGCCGGTTGTTCGCGAGTTCAATCGGCAAGCGAATCAGCTCGTCGGATCGGCTGCGTGATCAGCAGTCTCTATTGAGCGTGTGCACGTCTGCCGGCAATTGCTGAAACGGTGATCTCCAATGCGAAGTTGCCCGCAACGAGTGGAGCATTCCAGGCTGAAGATCTGCCGACTCCAGCACTGTGACTGTGCGGGCATCATGGCGATATGCACATGGGCAAGCTCATCCGCGACCTGCGCCAGGCTCGCGGGTGGTCCCAAGGGCGCCTTGCCGACGAACTGGCCGAACACTCGGGCACGTCGATAAGCCGCGAGTACATCTCTCGGCGTTGGGAGTCCTGTAAATCGGTGCCATCCCCGTTCTGGTTGCGGCACTTGGCCGCTGTTCTCGATGTGCCACTGGCAGTAATGGAGTCCGACGTGAACCGCAGACGGTTTCTATCCAGCGTGGCCGCGACCGCAGTTGCACCGGGGGTCGCATCCGATCTGCTGGTGGAGGGATTCTCCGCGCGGCTCAAAGGAGCCGGTCCATCGGCCGAGGCGTGGGCCGATACCTTGACCACGTATGGTGCCGATTACATGACCCTGGGTGCTGCCGAGATCCAGAAGCGGCTGGCCATCGATCTGGCTGTCATCCAGCAACAGTGCGACACTCCGCAGATGTGGGCGCATGTGTCCCGGCTGATGACTCTGTACGCCAAAACCTTTCCGGGATCGGACGGTAACAGGGCAGTGGCCTGGTACCGGATGGCAGCCGAATCGGCAGATCGTTCCGGAGACGCTGGCACACGGGTCTGGGTACGCGGGCGCGCCGCCATTGCTCTCGGATATGAGGGTGCGTCGTTGCCGATCGCGACGATGTTCGCCGACCAGGCACTGGCCATCGATGAAAGGCTTCGCTGGGTCGGTTGAATGCGATCTACGGGAAGGCGCATGCCGCAGCGATCGCCGGTGATGTCGATGCGGCACGCGCTCTGGACACCGAAGCCCGCCGAGTCTTCGACCGGGCCGGTTCGGGAGACCAGGAGGCCTCCGACTACGCGGTTCCGTATTGGCGGCTCGGTGGTTTCCGCTCGCTGCTCCGAGCTCGGCTCGGTGACGAATCGGACGCGGTGGCAGCCCAGGACGAAGCGCGTCGGCTGCTACCTCCGACCCTTCCCCGGTTTGCCACCCACCTCGAGATGCATCGTGGGCTCATGCTGGTTCGCGCTGGTGACCGGGAAGGTGGAATCTCCTGTGCATCGGCAGCACTGGATGCGCTACCGCCGGAGAAGCACTCGCTCACCCTCCGCATGCTGATGGCGGAGATCACGGGTTCGCCATATGAATAAGTGATTCTCTCGAACGCGGCGGGCAGATTCGACACTGTGATTCCGATGGTGTCTCGTCGGTAAGGACCGGATTACGTTCCGGCGCTGCACATGATCCTCTCGGTGGTGCCGACCGCGAACATGAAGCGGGCGAGAGTAGAACGACGCACCGTTCGACGACAACGTCGATTCGGGTAGCGGAGCGGGAACTCCTGGAGGTCCGCGATGTCGGACCCACGGATCGGTCTACATCAGGCGCGGCGCATGAACGCCACCAATGTGCACTCTTTGGTTGCGCTGCTGTCGACGCTCCGTTCGATCACGCTCACCAGCTCCCAGCCCTGGGTTTCGAGGAGTTCGATGCCGTTGAGCAGATGGACGACCGGCTCGAAGAGGACGGATACGTTGCTTCCTGCCCTGCGGAACTCTCTTCGCGGAGGCGAGCTCAGCGCCAGGTTCCGGCGCGGGTAGGAGCGTAGGTCGACGACGCCGTTCAGTACGGCCATCACGTCGAATACAGGTCCGGGTGCGGGAGCGTCCATGTTCCTATCATCCTGAACGCGTGCCCTTCTCGCCGCCGCCGGCCAGATCACCGGGGGCGGGCGACACCGGCGGCGGCGCTACTCGCGGCGTGATGGGCGGATGTGTCGAATATTCGCAGCCGGCCTGTCCGGCATCCGAAGTCGGCCCGAGTGTGAGCCTGCGGCACCGGGTCGACTCGACCCTGCGGTAGCGGTGAGCAGGCGGGGTCCGCGGTAGGACCTTGACTGTGCCGTTACGGCACGGTGTGGGGTGGTGGTCGGCAGAGTCGATCTGCCGGACCACGTCGGGAAGTTGGGGCATATGGACCGGAAATGGAATCTTCGTCGCGGGGCGTCGCTGGTCGTGGTGCTCTGTCTCGCCGGAGTGCTGGCCGGGGTGTCCCCGGTGGCGGCCGAAGAGGGTGGCGCGCCCGCCGCGCGGCTGCAGTGGGGTGCGTGCCCTGAGGATGTCCCGGCCGAACCGCCGCGGTTGCAGTGCGCGACCGTGCCCGTACCGCTGGACTACAGCGATCCCGGGGGCGCGCAGATCGAATTGATGATCTCCCGGTTGGCCAGTACGAAACCGGATGCGCGGCGCGGCGTATTGCTGCTGAACCCGGGCGGTCCGGGTGGGTCCGGATTGGGGCTGTCCCATCTGCTGGTCACCCAGGGCGCCCCGGCCGAGCTCCTGGACAGCTACGACCTGATCGGGATGGATACCCGCGGGGTCGGGCATTCGTCGCCGGTGAGCTGCGGTTTCACCATCGGCAGTCCGTATTACGCCAATGTCCCGCCGTACGCGGCCGACGCGGCGGCGGTCGCCGCGCAGGCGACGGTCGCCCGGGGCGTCGCCGAACAGTGCGCGGCGAACGATCACGAGGGGCGGCTGCCGCATCTGACGACGGCGAACAATGCCCGCGATCTGGACCGGATCCGGGCCGCGCTCGGTGCGGAGACGGCGAGTTTCCTCGGTTATTCCTACGGGTCCGCGGTCGGGGCGGCGTACGCGTCGATGTTCCCGGAGCGGGCCGACCGTATCGTGCTCGACAGCAATATCGGCGACACCTTCCTCGACCGGGACGGGATGCGCAGGTACAGCCGGGGCGTGGAGGAGACGTTCCCGGATTTCGCGCGCTGGGCCGCCGACCGGCACGACGAGTACGGTCTGGGCCGGACGCCGGAGGAGGTGCGCGCGACCTATTTCGTCCTCGCCGACGGGCTCGACAAGAAACCGGTCGACCAGATCGACGGCGGATTCTTCCGGTTCAGTGTGTTCGCCGCGCTCTTCAACCCGCAGTCCTACGACAAGATGGCGCGGACCTGGCAGACACAGCTCGCTGCCGTGCGGGCCGGATCCCCGGGTGACGCGGCCGCCGATCCGTCCATCGATCTCGACGCGCTGTCGCCGGGCGATAACAGCCTGACGGTATTCCTCGCGACGACCTGCAACGATGTCGAATGGCCCGAGGATATCGGGGCCTATCAGCGGGCCGTCGCCGCAGACCGCGAGCAGTACCCGCTCTTCGGCGCGGCCACCGCCAATATCCTGCCGTGCGCCTACTGGAAGTGGGCGCCGGTCGAGCCGGCGGTGCGGATCGACAGCGGCGGACCGGCCGATGTGCTGATCCTGCAGAACCGGCGCGATCCGGTCACCCCGCTGCGCGGCGGCGAACTGCTGGACGAGAAGTTCGGTGAGCGGTCCCGGCTGGTGACCGTCGACGGGAGTGGGCACGGCGTGTATGTCCTCGGAAAGAACCCCTGCGCGTCGGATATCGCCACCGGTTACCTGGTCGACGGCACCATGCCCGAGAAGGATGTGGCCTGTGCGAGCAGCCCGGCCGGCCGGTGACCCGGACCGGCGGATGAGGCACCGACGGGTGGGGGAGCCGCGAACCGCCCTTGCCCGGGCCGAACTCCGCATATCGGTTCAGGCCCGCGCGGCCAGCAGATCCGCGGTGAGCCGGGCGAGACGGCGGGCGTTGCCGGGATCGAGTGAGGGGAGCGAAAGGCTCAGGGCGCGGCCGCGGTCCACGGCGGTGAGTGGTTCCGCGGGTGGGTTGTCGATGAAATCGTGCAGCGGACGGATGGATTCGCGGACGGGGCGCGCGGCGACCGCGGCGAGGGAACGGATCGCGGTCCGGGTGAGGAAACCGAGCGGGGTCAGATCGCCGCTCCTGGTGAAACCAGGGTGGTAGAGCACGACTTTGATCTTGTCGCCGTGCTCCTCGGCGAACGCCACACCCAGGAGGTCGTTGGCTCGCCCGGCCTGTAGCTGGGCACCGACCATGCTGTAGCCGCGGGTGAGCTGGGGATCGTCCCAGTGGACCGTGCCTTTCTGCACACCGACACCCGCGATACTGACGATCACCGGTCGCGCGGTGCGGGTCAGCAGTGGAACCAGTTCGTGCGACAGCAGATACCGGCTGAGGTAGTACAGCGCGAACGTGTGCTCGAAGCCCTCGGCGGTCTGGACGCGTTTCGGCGTCGTCCGGTTCGCGAAGAGCAGTAGCGCGTCGACGGCGTCGTAGGCCGCGCCGATCTCGCCGACCACCCGGCGCACCTCCGCGACCGAACTCAGGTCGGCGCGCACGAATCGGAGCCGATCCGCGTCCGCCCCGGCCGCGGCCGTGAGTTGTTCGCCTTTGGCCGGGTTGCTGCCGATCGCCACGACCCGGTCGCCCCGGGTGAGGCGTTGGAGCGCGATCGCGCGACCCATACCGTCCGTGCCGCCGCTGATAAGAATGGTTTTGGACATCACACCTCCGTGGATCCGACTGCTGTACTCATCCTCGGCAGTGGCCACCGGACGCGAAAGAAGGCACTTTTATGTCCAGTACGCACACGGATGTGCCCTCCATCGCCGCCGCCGAACTGCCCGTGCCGGTGCCGGTGGCCGAGCATCAGATCTGTCCGGTATCGGGACTGATGAGCCGGATCGGCGATAAATGGAGCTTGCTGGTGATCGCGCTGCTGGCCCGGCGCCGCTACCGCTACAACGACCTGCACCGCTCGATCGAGGGCATCAGCCAGCGCATGCTGACCCGGACTCTGCGCGCGCTCGAGGAGGACGGGCTGGTCGACCGCGTGGTGTACCCGACGGTTCCGCCGGCCGTCGAATACGGGCTCACCCCGCTCGGTGAAACGCTGCTGGTCCCGCTGTCGGCGCTGGCGGATTGGGCGGTGGACCATTTCGGTGCCGCCACCACCGCGGGTTCGGATCGCACCGGCGGCGGTACCGCCGGTGCGGTCGGAAACGGTGATCGAGAGACCCCGCCGGCCACACCCGTGCTCGAGACGCCCGGGCGGTGATCGCCTGCTGTCCGCGAGATCGCGCCGGCCGTCGATCGGCAGGGTTCGCCGCGCCGTAGATCGGCGGGTCCGCGACCGCGGTAGCGGGTATTCGCCGTGGTGGTGAGCCCGCGCGGACCGGGTGCCGACCGGGTGCGGCCCGGCCCGCGGGCTCGGTCTTCGCGCCGCTCGGGTCCGGATTGCGCTGCGTAGGAGCAGTTCTGCGGATATCGTGACCCGATGAGGGGCTCAGTGGGTGAAGCGGGGGCCTGATGGCCGGCGGCGTCGCACGGGCGCTGCAACAGGTGCTCGTCGGAACGAAGAATTTCATTGCCGGGAACGGGGACGTGCGGATATCGGCACTCCGCGGACACGCCGGGAAATCCCGTGCGGCCGCGGACTGGTTCGAAGGCCTCGATCCGCGTCTCGCCGACGGGATCCGCAGCCCCGATCCCCACGGTGGAGGCGATGGTCCCACCGGCGAGTACCCGTTGCCCAGGCGTGTGGATCCGCCGCGGTTCGAGAGGACCGGGCTCGGTCACGAGGTCGACCGATTGGCTTCGCTGTCGCCGACCTTTCAGCGGCTGCTCCGGGAAACGAAGGCGGACGGGTGGACGGTCGCGTACGGCGATATCGGTGGCGGGGCGCATACCACGCGCAGTAACAGAAGAATTACCGTGGACAGCGGTATCCGTGATCAGCCGGAAAAGGTTCTCGGCGCGTTGGCCCACGAAATCGGGCACGCCTACGGCTCGGCGTACCAGCCGCAGTCTGTTCCCTATCGCGGGCAGGGTCGCACCCGCTGGGTGCGTTCGAGTGCCTTCGAACATCTGCGGGACGAAGGTGAGGCCGCGCTGGTGGAAACACAGATCCTGAGAGAGATCGCCGCGGCGGGTGGACCCCGGCTACGTCCTTCCGGCCGCTTCGGTGCCGAATACGAGAGGAACTACGACCAGTATCGGCGCGGCGAATCGACCCGGGAAGAAGCGCGAGACGAGAACGCGCATCATTACATGCGGGAATTCCGCAGTGGTAGCGATGAATCCGGGACTCCGGAGACCTATCTGGCCCATTACGAGGATATCTACCGCGATATCTTCGACAACGACGAGACGTTGCAGATCGCGCGGATGATGTATCCCGAGTGAACCGGGACATCACTCTCGCGGACTCTCCCGTAATGAACCGGAGGAAGTATGGCGGTGCAGTGCGACGGTGGTCAGCGTTCTCGACTTCGCCGTGAGATCGAGGAACAGCACCGTATCCCCGATCTCCTCCCGGAACGATACGACTCCCTCCGGCGGCACATGCGGTTCGAGGGCCATACCGTGCCTGGACAGGGCGAAGTACGCGCGTAGCTCCTCCTGCCGCACGATCACGCCCGGCCGGACCGTCAATGCCGTCAGGTGTAACGAAGCCGGTGAACCGGGACGTGGAATCCGCAGGGTCACGGTTTCGAACGGGCCCGTTTCCGGGTGGCCGACGAATTCCTGCATGAAGGAGTTCGAGCAGGGGATCTCGCTTAACTCGGCCGTACAGGCGGCGGCGACTGTGGCTACGGTGAACGGAACGGATATGGTGAGCAGCCGATCGACCGTCGCTCGAATCGCGTACGCCTGTGGCGGATCGGCCATCGGATATCCCCTCGGAAGTGCGGAAAGCGAGCCGGTATCAGCATCACCTATGCCGGTGCGGGTCGCTACCGCGAAATTCTCGGGGCCGCGGAATCCGGATCCGCGAGTTCGCGTCGCCATTCGGGCAGTTCGACGGTTCTATCCGAATCGTCTCCGCCGAGCCCGGTTTCAGCGGGCCGGTGCGGCGCGGAGCCCGTCGAGTATTCGGCGCAGGCCGGCCAGGGTGTCGGCGAGGGCATCGGGGCCGGAGGTGGTGGTGAGCCAGAGCGCGGCTTCGTTCATGGCGCCGGACAGCAGGTGGGCGAGCGGCGGTATGGGCTGGGGCGGAATGACACCTTCGGCGGCCAGGGCGGTGAGGGCTTCCGCGAGATGGCGGGCGGAGGTGGATTCGTCCATGGCCCGCCACTGCTGCCAGCCGAGAACCGCCGGGCCGTCGATCAGCATGATGCGCTGGATCTCGGGGGAGGCGCAGGTGGTCAGGAATGTTTCGCAGCCGGTGACGAGCTGGGTCCACGGGTCGGATTCGGCATCCGCGGCGGCGGCGACACGGTCGCCGACCTCGCTTTGGACGTCCTGCAGGACTGCGCGGAACAGGGCGAGTTTGCTGTCGAAGTGGTGGTAGAGCGCGCCCTTGGTGACGCCGGCGGTGTCGACGATCTCCGAAAGGCCCACGGCGGCATAGCCCTTGACGGCGAAGAGCTGTCTGCTCGTGCGCAGCAGGGTGCGGCGGGTCTGTTCCCGCTGCTGGGTGCGGAGCGAACCGGCCATCGCGAACCTTCCATTGACATACCGACGGTATGCGACCTAGTGTAGTTCGCATACCGTTGGTATGTGAAATATGGCGAAAGAGACCCCATGGCAATCAGCAGCTTCTACCCGGTCGTCGGTACCACTCGGATCGCGCAGGCACGCGATTTCTACACTCGCTGGTTCGGTTTCGAGGTCGTCTTCGCGGCCGACTGGTACGTCAGTCTCCGGCGGGTGGAGGGTGAACGGCAGGACGAGCTGGCCCTGCTCGACCCCACCCATCCGACGATTCCCGAGGGATATCGCAAACCGGTCCAGGGCCTGCTGCTGAACTTCGAGGTCGACGATGTCGACGCCGAATGGGAGCGGCTGGTCGTACAGGGCGGGCTGCGGGCCGAACTCGCTATCCGCTCCGAGGATTTCGGGCAGCGGCATTTCATCGTCGCGGACCCGAGCGGTGTACTGATCGACATCATCACCGAGATACCGCCCACCGGCGAGTACGCCGAGCAGTTCACCACCGGTTCCGCGGCGGTGTGATGCTCAGTCGACGTTACGGACCTCCTCGCGCGGCCCGGCGGAATCGGACCTGCGCAGGAGCAGCGGCGGAGGAAAGTCCCTGGAAATGATCCGCGTACCCGACCACGGGCATACGGTTCGGCTGTCGCGCAGATGTTCGCTGACGCGTCCGGCCACAATGGTGACATTGCGGACCGGGCACAATCCCGGGCAGCCGATGGTGGTGATCGACCCGGCACGATCGCGATGGACCCCGCTGCGCAGTTGACGTGAGCTGATCCAGGGCCGATGCCCGGCCGGGCAGACGGTGTGGCCGGTGACTCTGATTCCCACCCAGGGGCATTCACCGGGCACATTGCGCCAGTGTTCGGCCACTCTGCTGTCCACCACGGTCGTCCCGTGTAGGCAGTGCAGTGTTTCCGGGCAGCGGTAGCGGCCGGATGCGGAGGTGGTCACGAGCATCCCGAGGTGGATCCAGGGCTCGCTCCGGCAATCGCAGTCAGAACCATCTGGCTGAGGCATGCGGGGTAGTTCGGTGTGCCGGCGTTGCCGGATGGGTGGCATGGTGTTCCGGTCGTGCGGTGTACCTCCGCACCGGAGTACGGGTCAGATCCGGCCGAGATCGATGGTTACGGTGAACGGCGCGGAAACCTCGACGACCCCGGTGAACATCTCTCCGGTCCGATACGACCCGGTCGCCGGATCGAGGATGTGGGTGTAGATGAGCGGAACGCCGGCCGCGGCCTGCTCGATCCGCCAGTAGAACGCGATACCGGCCCTGGCGTACTGCTCCACCTTCACTATCCGGTCGGTGGTCTCGGAGCCGGGCGAGACTACTTCGGCGACCAGCAGGACATGCTCGGGGCGGGTCGGCGCGATATCGATCGTATCCGCGCGATACACCACGACATCCGTGTGTCGGTTGTTGAACGGTACGTCCTGGAGCCGGACATCGAAGTCCGTATCAGCGTTCCAGTCGGGCCCACCGGCGGCATCAAGCGCATTCGCCAGGACCCGCGCCACCCGGTTGTGCCGCTCGGACGCGCTGGGGCTCACGACGACCATCCCGTCCACGATCTCGATCCCCGCACACTGCTCCTCCGACCAGGAGTCGTACTCCTCGCTCGTGATCTGCTCGTGCATCCACGCGGGGGCTATCGTCTCGGTCGTCATGACGCTCATCCCGCATCGCCCTTCATCCGACAGTGCGGCAGGCGGCGCGGCTGTCGTCCGGACCGCTGCCATCGGGACGGCAGCGGAAGACGGCCCGGGACGTCGGCGTACCGAGCGCGGGCCGACTCCGCCCGGTCCGCCGACCTCGTGGATCATGTACGCCGTGAGCGATACCGATCTTGTGGACGTGACCATCAGTGGACCCGACGAGGAATGGCTGGCGGAGTTCACCCACCGGCTCGTCACGGACCGGTTGGCGGCGTGCGGGAACATCTTCCCCGAGGTGCGATCGATCTACCGCTGGGAAGGCGCGGTCGAGGATGCCTCCGAGGCCGTCGTCGTATTGCACACCCGGGCGTCGCTGGTATCGGCGATCGTCGAACGCGCCAACTCCGAGCATCCCGACGAGGTTCCGCAGGTCGTGGCGGTACCGGTGGCGGATGTGAACCCCGCCTACGGTCAGTGGATCCTGGACGAGACCGCGAACTGATCGCGCCGGTCGCCGTGGCCGGGCCGGCGGCGTGATCCCCGGTCGGCCCCGCGGAGGATTCCGCTCAGCGGTGGACCAGGTCGGCGTACTCCGGATGGGCGCCGATGTAGTCGTCGACGTACCAGCAGGTCGCCGCGACCTCGAAACCGGCGGCGCGGGTTTCGTCCAGCGCGTACTTCACCACCTGACCGGCCACACCCCGCCCCCGGAATTCCGGGAAGGTGATGGTGTGGTGGAAATTGCGGACCCTGGGCGATTCGGTCTCCGCGTAGTCGGCGTAGCCCGCGAGGCTTCCGTCGAGGTAGATCTCGAAGCGGGTGTCGTCGGCGTTGTGCCGGAGTTCGGTACTCACCTCCGTTGGAACCGCGGTCCGGGTGCGGTTTGTTCCGGTGTCAGAGGACGGCGCCGGGGTTGAGGATGCCGTGCGGGTCCAGCGCGTTCTTGATCCGCCTGGTCAGATCCATGACCTCGGGTCCCAGCTGATCCGGCAGCCATGCCTTCTTGAGACGGCCGACACCGTGTTCTCCGGTGATGGTGCCGCCGAGCGCGATGGCCAGGTCCATGATCTCGCCGAAGGCGCGGTGCGCGCGTTCGGTCTCGCCGGGGTCGGTGGGGTCGTGCACGATCAGTGGGTGGGTGTTGCCGTCACCGGCGTGCGCGATCACCGAGACGGTGACATCGTTGCGCCGGGCGATCTCGGCGATACCGGTGACCAGGTCGCCCAGGCGGGGGAGCGGTACTCCGACGTCTTCGAGCAGGAGCGGGCCGAGCCGTTCGACCGCGGGGATCGCGTAGCGGCGGGCCGCGGTGAACGCTTCGCCTTCTTCCGGATCGGCGGTGTGGAACGCCTCGGTGGCTCCGGCGGCGCGGCAGGCGTCCAGCATGATCCGGGCCTCCTGCGCGGCGTGCTCCCCGGGTGCGTCGGACCGGGCGACCAGTAGTGCGGCGGCGTCGCGGTCCAGGCCCATCCGCAATTCGTCCTCCACGGCGTTGATGGCGACACTGTCCATGAACTCCAGCATCGCCGGGCGCAGTGCGCCGGTGACCGCGAGGATCGCCTCGATGGCGGCGGTGAGGGTCCCGAACGAGGCGACCACGGTGCTCTGCACGGGCTGCGCGGGGAGCAGCCGCAGGGTGAGTTCGGTGATGACACCGAGGGTGCCCTCGCTGCCGACGAACATCTTGGTCAGCGACAGCCCGGCCGAATCCTTCAGCCGCGGGCCGCCCAGCCGGACCGCGGTGCCGTCGGCCAGGACGACCTCCATCCCGAGGACGTAGTCGGTGGTCACGCCGTATTTCACACAGCACAGGCCACCCGCGTTGGTGGCGGCGTTACCGCCGATCGAGCAGATCTCGAACGACGAGGGGTCCGGCGGATACCAGAGTCCGTGCTCGGCGACCGTCCGTTTGACCTCGGCGTTCAGCAACCCCGGGCCGACCACGGCGGTCCGGGTGACCGGATCGACGCTGATATCGCGCATCCGCTCGGTACTCAGCACGAGACCGCCGTCCACCGCGGTCGCCCCGCCGGAGAGCCCGGACCCCGCGCCGCGCGGTACCACCGGGACCCGGTGCTCACCGGCCCAGCGCAGTGTCGCGGAGACATCGGCGGTCCCGGTCGCGCGGACCACGGCAACCGGTTGCCCGGCCGCCGGGTCCTTGGCCCAGTCCTGCCGGTATCCGGCCAGCACGTCCGGGTCGGTGAGCACCGCGCCGGCGGATAGTCGATCGATCAGTTCACGCAGGTCCACGCCTCAACGCTATCTGTTGCAGGCGGCCCCGGGGTCCCGCCTCGGTGAGTTCGAGCGCGGCGCGTTCGGCTTCGGTGAACACCGTCGCCTCCCGCCACGCGGCGACCAGGTTGATCC
>NZ_JBSGIP010000016.1:0-106114 GCF_053605105.1 Nocardia sp. NPDC003963 | reverse complement strand
TTCTGGAGCGACAGAGCGAAGGAGCGCAGCGACTGAGCGGCGGAGTGAAGAACCGGGGTTAATAGGGCCCCGACCCGCGCCGCCGGAGGCGGCGCAATTCAACACAGAGGTGCGCCGATGAATCCCGTGCTGCTCGCCGCCCCGGGCGAAGACCTCACCGCCTTCGACATCCTGCTGTGGGTCGCGCTGCCCTACGCGTCCATCGCGACCTTCCTGGTGGGCCATTACTGGCGCTACCGCTACGACAAGTTCGGGTGGACCACCCGCTCCTCCCAGCTCTACGAGAACCGGCTGCTGCGACTGGGCAGCCCGCTGTTCCACTACGGAATCCTGCTGGTGATCCTCGGCCATATCGTCGGCCTCCTCGTTCCCGAGGGGTGGACCGAGGGGGTCGGGATCAGCGAATCGGTCTATCACGTGGCCTCGGCGAGCCTCGGGATCCTGGCCGGTGTCGCCACTCTCGCCGGCGCGGCCATCCTCATCTACCGCCGCCGCACCACCGGACCCGTCTTCTCCGCGACGACCCGTAACGACAAGATCATGTACGTGCTGTTGATCGGTACGCTGCTGCTGGGTTTCGGCACCACGGTGGTCAACAACGCGAACAATCATCCCCACGACTACCGGCAGACGGTCAGTCCGTGGTTCCGCTCCATTCTGTCGTTCCGCCCCGATACCGACCTCATCCTGGCCGCGCCCCTCGGCTTCCAGCTCCATGTGATCGCCGCCTGGCTGCTGTTCGCATTCTGGCCGTTCACCCGGCTGGTCCACGTGTTCTCGATGCCGCTGGGCTACCTCACCCGGCCCTACATCGTCTACCGCAGCCGGGACCGGGAACTAGGTTCGCGACCCGAGCGGCGTGGATGGGAGCGGATCCGGTAGCCGCGTCCGCTCGTCGCGCAGGCGACCGTGCGGGGAGGAGATCGGCACCGACCAACTCCGCTCCCCGGCGTCGTCCGGCGCCCCGAACCGGACCCGCTCGTTTCGTTCGCTCACACCCCGGACGCTCGGCGCCGGCCGAGCACCGATCGGGTGGTCGCCGCCAAGACCAGGGTCGCCAGCGGCGCCGAGACACCGGGAATCAGTGCCAGGGCGGCGAGAGCGGCAGCGGTGCCGGCGACGACCAGTACGCCGCATACGGCCAGCGTGAGCAGCAGCGACCGGGCGCGGCGCGCCTGGTCGTCGCTGTCGACGACCAGCGCGAACAGTCGGATACCGGCCACGGCCGGTAGTGTGCGCCGCTCCGGCATCACCGCATTCCGTTCGCCGGGCTCACCGATCGTCCGGATCGATGCGGGGACTCGGGTGGAGCGGCTGCCTGCCAGGCCAGGCAGCGCAGCGAAATACCCTCCGGCGGTGCGACTGCGGGATCGCCGGCCGATGCCAGGGTCAGTTCGGACCGGGCTGATCTGATCCTTCGCCGATCGGTGTCGATACGAAACTGCGCGGGATCCAGCCCCAGGCACCGATTCCCCCATGCCCGCAGGACATCCGGAACGGCCGGCCCGCCTTCGATATCCACTGTGACGCTGCGCCGCGCCGGTTGCCCGATATCGACCGACCAGGCTTCGCGCAATACCCCGAACCTACGCAGTACCGGGCTGCACAGCTCGGCGGTGAATTCCGGACACCAGTTCCAGCCCTCCCGTTCGAGTGCGCGCAGCCGTGGCGATCGGTTCAGGAGCGGATCGAGACAATCGCCGTAGCTCACGGTGTCCGTATAGTCCGCCGTGCCGATCCTGGCCCAGATCCTGGACCAGGCTCCCCGGCCCAGACCCCGGACGATCACACAGGCGTCCGTCAACCGATTCGATTCGTCCAGCAGGTACATGCGCAGATGCCGTTCCGAGACCGCGAAACGCAGCCCGGGCACACCGAGATGGTCACCGGTGGTGTCACTTACGGGTAGCAGTGCCCGGAGAAAGCGTTCGAGCGCCTCTTCGTACACATCGACAACCAAGCCCGCGTGGCGGGGACTCAGTACGCGGAAGACACGATGACACGCACCGGAGTTCTCCCATCCGATGGGCTGACTGTCCCGGATGCGCAGCAGTAGCGACGCTTCCAATCGTCGCTGCGCGCTGGATATCGCGTCCGGCAACACGGCGGAACGTACCGGGTACACAACGGATCCTTCGCCGCCGGCCATTTCCCGGAACAGCCGGGCGGATCCGATCCCGGCCGGAAGTCCGTGTACGGCGGTGCGCACCTGAAAGGCCGCCTCCGGCCGGCTTTCGCCGGTGAGCCGTCGGCGCAGTGCGACAATATCGTCGAGCGGATTGCTCATGACCTGCCTCTTCCCGGCGCCGCCCGGCTCGGCGAGAAGATATCGGTCGAATCACATGATGCGCGTATGAGCCGATGTTCGATGGGATGTGGTGCGCCACTCGCGCTTCGGTGACCGTGCCGCCCGACTGCCGGGGAGCGGCGTCAACAAAACCTCCACCAGGCCCTCGCCATTGTAGACGGCATCTGAACGGCCGACAACAGCCCGGAAACAGTACTATCCGGATACCCCTTCGGCGCATAAACTTTCGGCGTCCGCACGAGCGCGCCGGGGCTCGTCCCGGGCCGATGATCCGATGTGCCCGCCGGGTTGCCGGCCGCGCGGTAGCCGAGTCGGGAGTTGTGCGGGGCGGCCGACGGCACGTGGCGTGCGGAATGCCGATCCGTCGGCGACCATATCCGCGAGCGGGGATCGGCGACGATCCCTTCACCCACATAGGTGCTGACACCTCCGATGCCTGCGATACCCCCCAACGAAGCCCTGCAGAGGTTCGCCGACGCACTCGGCCGGGTACTGGCCCGCGGGTTCGCCCCCGGCCTCGCGAAACATTACCGGGTACCGATTCGTGCCGGAGCGCAGCGGATCGAGCGGGCCGGGAGCGGACGTGTCGAAGCGGCCGACTTTCCCTTCCCGAGTCGCCTGATAAATGAACCCATGCCCCTACCCAGAGAGGTATCGGAGAAAGTTGACGGACTACGCGGATTCGCCGAATGGCAGGCCGGTGCCGCGAATGCCATGGTCAACAACCTCCGTGCTCTGGAAAGGAAACCGGAAGCGCGCGATTGGGAGAATGAGTACTGGAACCTGCTGAAATCCCGTTCCGGGAAACCCGCCCTCTTCTCCACATCGGATCTGGGCACACCCATCACCGACGATTATCCGAATCTCACGTGGCTCGGGCCCGAATTCAAGAAAGACGTCCTGCTGTTCGACCGTTCCAGGAACGAATTCATCCGGGGCCGCGCCTCGCCGCACAACATGACCTTCGAACAGGCCGCCCGGCGGGCGCTGGCACGGTTCGAAGCGGAGGGTGTGACCGGGGACGAGTTGCACACCGTGGTGCGCCTCACCGACGGAACGGAGGTGAAGGGGAACCTCATCAAACGGGGCGAGGCCGCCCGGCAGCATTTCGAATACCTCCGGCAGTGGAGCGCCGCGAAAGGCCGCGATGTGAGTGAGTGGCCGGAGCCGACCGCGGAGGAAGCCATGACGCTCACCGCCTCCGAGGCCGACCGCGGCCGCATATTCGCGGACGCTTTCGAACAACTCGCCGAGCCCGGCGAGTTCACCACCCGGAAATGGGCGGATGTCAGCTACAAACTCTTCGAGTCACCACAGATGAAAAACGGCTCCGATGCGGTCACCAGAACCTATATCGCAGGTGCGGGCCAATATCATCTCGGCCGGGTGCCGGACTTCCCACACGATATCGACCTCCTGGCGAACACGATGTCCCAGAAAGATTTTGTAAGGCACCTCGTGAATTACGATATGCCGCAGGGGGGCGTCGGCGCGGTCTGAACGCGAGGCTCGCCACATTCCGGCCGAACGACTACTCGTCAGGTAGCCCGGCTATATATCTATCGGTCGCTCCGCGGTGGTACCAGCCGTAGGGGCGGCCGACGAGAAGTGAGCATCGGCTCAGCACATCGCGGGCGCGAAAGTCGATATGGTCCAGCGAAGGTACGATGATACCGCTCGGGCCCAGTTCGAGTATTTCGTCGAGTGTCCACGGGATCGGGTCGGTCGGATCGTGTACGGCGACTCGTTTGATGTGGAATCCATGTGCGGCTGCCAGCAGCCCGCAGTCGGTTTCGAGTAGTACGCGGCCGGTACCACAAAGCGACCGTTTCAAGAAGACGATGGCATGAGGCATCAGAACTGCACCCGCCCTGTTTTGACGGGAGGTTCGATGGAGACAGGGTATTGCTCGGTCGGGGTCACCAGGATCAGTCCTCTCGGAAGCAGTGAAAGTACTGCTCGAGGCTGCCGGTGACGGCGGTATCGTCTCGTCGCTCCCAGTGGATACTCTCGATAGTGGTGGTATCTTCTTTGTCTCTTCTGCTCGTGGGTACTCGTATCGGCAGACGCTTCTGAGGGGTTGGGCATGGGGACTGTTCTGAAAGCGCTTCTGCAGCAACGTCACATCCAGACTGTCGCGGCTTTCAACAGGGAGTACGACCGGCATGCACTGAAGATCGATCCCGTGATCGTCGGCTGCGGTCCGAAGAAGGCGCAGTTCTACCGCTGGCTGTCCGGAGATATCGCGGGGTTGCCCTACCCGCATCACCGACGAATTTTGCAGGCGATGTTTCCCGGGCGGTCGATAGAGGAGTTGTTCGACCAAGACGGCTCGGGCCCGAGGATCCGGCATGACGCGATGACTCAGGAGGCACCGCGACAGCGGGGGCATCGCACGGCCGATGTCGAATCCGTCTTCCCCAGTCGGGCGGCTTTCACGCGGGATATACCGCCGCAGCAGCTGTTCGAATCCGCGACAACGGTCGATATGATCGGTATCTCGCTGAACATGTTGTGCCAGCAATACCCCGAACGCGAGATCGCCCGCCTACTCGAATCCGGGTCGACGATCAGATGTCTTTTTCTCGACCCGGAAGGTGAAGAGACGAGACGGCGTGAATCGGAAGAGGGGCAGGTGCCGGGTGCGCTCGCCGGCTTGACCACTCTGAACATGGGGGTACTTCAGCGAATCAACGAGGCTTCCGATGGCGTTGTGCCGGGTACTGTTCGTATCCGGACCTACGATCAAACGGCTCGATTCAATATCGTCATCGTAGACTCGGCACTCTGTGTTGTTCAGCCCTACCTCCCTTTCGTCCGTGGACTCGAGTCGCCCACCTTCGTTGTACGCAGGACCGAGGACGCTGGAGTATTCGATACCTTTGCGGGGGTGTTCGACGGTATCTGGGTGCGAGGAAAGGAGATGGGCGGTTGACCGATTTCTCCGCTCTTTTGAACATTGCCCGGGCGGCTGTCGCCGAGGGAGCGGCCCTGTTGTCGAATGCGGCGCCAGGCGAAGTTCACGCGAAGGGTGACCGGGACTTCGTCACCGAGTTGGACTTGGAGATCCAGCGTACGGTGCAGCGCCATCTGAATTCGGCAACGCCGTCGATCGGGTTTCTCGGTGAGGAAACCGACGGTCCCGAGACTGCGCGGACCGATGTGGACTATGTGTGGATCCTCGACCCGATCGACGGTACCTCCAACTTCATTCACGGTCTCCCGCTCTGTGCCGTCTCACTGGCCCTGGTCCAGGGCGGACAGCCGCGAGTCGGAGTCATCAGCGCTCCTTTTCTCGGTTACGAGTACTACGCGGCCGAAGGCGGAGGTGCGTTCGCCGGTGAGGAACCCATCGCTGCCGGTACGGCAGAGCGCATCGGTGATGCCATAGTCTCGATCGGTGATTACGCGGTAGGACCGCGCGCCGCCGGCGTGAATCGGGACAGGCTCGCGCTCACCGAATCTCTCGCCGCCTCTGTCGAGCGGGTGCGGATGTTCGGGTCAGCGGCTCTCGACCTCGCCTGGGTAGCCGAGGGGCGCACCGACGGATGCGTCATCCTCTCCAACAAGCCGTGGGATATGGCGGCCGGTGTGGTGATCGCTCGCGAGAGCGGTGCTGTGGTGACCGACTCCGACGGCACATCGCACAGCACGCTGTCGCGTCACACCGTGGCGGCCAACCCGGTGATATCTCCGGAATTGGTTCGGCTGGTTTCCCGGTCGTCGGCGTGAAGATCGCTCGCCCAGCGCCGGTGGGAGATATCCGTGAGCTCGTTCGCGAGCGAACCTCGGAACCGGATGGGGCGGAGGAGGGGCCGGTCCCGCTTCGCCGGTTCGCGATTTCCGAAATGGCTTCGGCGACGGTTCGCACACCTGCGTCGTTTGCGCGACCTACATCGACCGCGTCGAATCTTCCGGGCGGTATCGCCGTGCCCTGTCGGGTGTGAGGTCGTGGTGGTGGGTCTGGTCCACCGATGCGAATCCGTGTTAACTTATTGATGAACGGTCGCTAACTGGACCGGCCGGAACGAGCATTTCAGGAGGGACTATGCAGTCCGCCGTCATCGTCGATGTGGTTCGCACGCCGTCCGGGAAGGGTAAGGCCGGTGGTGGGTTGTCCGGGGTGCATCCGGCGACCCTGCTGGCCGGGGTGCTGACCGAACTGCTGCAGCGCAACGAGCTGGATCCGGCGCTGGTCGACGATGTGATCGGCGGCTGTGTCACCCAGAGCGGGGAGCAGGCCTTCAATATTTCGCGGACCGCCGTGCTGGCCGCCGGATTCCCCGAATCGGTACCGGCCACCACCGTGGACCGGCAGTGCGGTTCCAGTCAGCAGGCCGCGCATTTCGCCGCTCAGGGTGTGATCGCCGGCGCCTACGATATCGCCGTCGCCTGCGGTGTGGAGTCCATGAGCCGGGTGCCCATGTTCTCCAATGCCCAGGGCCAGGATGCCAACCGCGGGCCCATCGCGCACCGGTACCCGGAGGGGCTGGTGCAGCAAGGTGTCGCCGCCGAGATCCTGGCCGCCCGCTGGAAGTTCGATCGGGCCACACTGGACGAGTTCGCGGCGCGTTCGCATCGGCTGGCCGCGGAGACGGCCGCGGCCGGTGGGTTCGACCGCGAGCTGGTCGCCGCGGGTGAGCTGACCGCGGACGAGACCATCCGGGCGGGGTCCACCCCCGAGAAGCTCGCGGGACTGAAACCGGCATTCGCCGATGAGCAGTACACCCGGCGTTTCCCGGAGATCGACTGGTCCATCACCCCGGGCAACTCCTCACCGCTCACCGACGGGGGCTCGGCGGCACTGATCATGAGCGAGCAGGCGGCCACGAAACTCGGCCTGCGGCCGCGGGCGCGGTTCCACTCCTTCGCGGTGGTGGGCGACGATCCGCTGCTCATGCTGACCGCGCCGGTGCCGGCGTCGAAGAAGGTCCTGGAGCGGGCCGGGCTGACGATCGACGATATCGACGCCTACGAGGTCAACGAGGCGTTCGCGCCGGTGCCGCTGGTCTGGCAGCACGAGCTGAATGCCGACCCGGAGAAGCTGAACCCGCGCGGCGGGGCCATCGCGCTGGGGCATCCGCTGGGTGCCTCGGGGGTACGGATCCTGGCGACCATGGTCAACCACCTCGAACAGACCGGCGGCCGGTACGCGCTGCAGACGATGTGTGAGGCCGGTGGCCTGGCCAACGCCACCATCATCGAACGTCTCTGAGGTATAGAGATACGGCCCCGGGACGTTTCCGTCCCGGGGCCGTATCTCGAAAGGTGCACCGTGGGCCCGGTGCTGTGGTTCGGGCTCGGGTGGGGGACCGCGGTGCGGCCCGGGTCAGAAGCGGCGCGCTCCGACCGCGGGCGAATAGGTCAGCGGGGATATCTCCACGGTGTCGGTCGCCGCGTGGATCACCTGGCCGTCGCCGGCGTACAGCGCGGAATGCCCGCCGCCGCTGTAGGAGATCACATCGCCGACCTGGAGCTGATCCAGCGGGACCGGGGTGCCGGCGGACAGCTGGGACCAGCTGGTGCGCGGTACCTGGACTCCGGCCTGCTGGTATGCCCACTGCACCAGACCTGAACAGTCGAAAACATTCGGGCCGGTACCACCGGATACATAGGGTGCACCGAGTTTGCTGCGCGCCGCCGCGACCGCGATATCGCCGGCCGGTGGGGCCGGTGATATCTGTGGGGCGGGTGTGCCGATACCGGGGATTCCGGCCGGCAAAGGGATCTGATCGGGGAGTTCGAAGGTGCCGATACCGGGAACCGTTATCGGCTGCGCTCCGGCGGGTGCCGTTGTTCCGAGAATGGCGCCGGCCGCGGCGGTCAGTAGAACCAGTGCGGCGCAGCGCTGACGTATCGGTACAGAATCCATAATTGCGGTCCTCCGTGCTCGGGTCGAGCGTCGGTGGATCGCAACTACTTTCACCGCCAAGTGCGCGGTGAGAACATCACCGACTGCTCGAACAGCGTTGGAAATACACCACAGCTATATGTCGGTCCTGCAAACCCGGGGAGTCATATTTCGCCCTATTGCGCGCAGATCCGGAAAACGACACGGACAACGTGCATCACGAAACGGTAACCAAATGTATTTCCGCAGCGTAGGAAGACGGCCGAATCATTCCGGCCGATATCTGGCCTTGATGTGGAACCGCTCGCCCTGGGGGCCGTAGATGCTCAGGTACTCGACCGGGTGCTCGTCGGCGTTGCCGAACCAGTGCGGGAGGTGGGTATCGAATTCGGCGACCTCGCCGGGGGTGAGGATCATGTCCTGATCGCCCAGGATCAGGCGCAGTCGGCCGTTGAGCACATAGAGCCAGTGGTAGCCCTCGTGGGTACGCGGATCGGGACGGGCGGTCTCGCGACCGGAGAGGATCTGCTTGTATGCCTGCAGGCCACCGGGTCGGCGGGTCAGTGGGATGAAGGTCTGGCCGTGCCGGGTGACCGGCCGGGTGTGCACCCGGGGGTCGCCGGTCTCCGGCGCGTCGACCAGTTCGTCCAGTGGTACCTGGTGGGCCTTGGCCAGCGGGAGCAGGAGTTCGAGGCTGGGTTTGCGCTGGCCGGACTCCAGCCGCGACAGAGTGCTCACCGGGATGCCGGTGACCTCGGACAGAGCTGCCAGCGTGGTGCCGTTGCGGCGGCGCAGCTCGCGCAGCCGCGGGCCGATCGCATCGATGACCTCGCCGAACTCCTGATCCATCCCTATATTGCAGTTATGGCAAATAAATTTGTCAAGCCGGCTGTTTGCCCGGATGCTGGGAAGCAGACCTCGACCACCTCAGGAGAAAACGCATGGACCAGCAGTTCTGGGACGATATGTACAGCGAGAGCGAACAGCGGTTCAGTGGGTTGCCCAACGACGCCCTCGTCACCGAAGTGACCGGTATGACACCGGGCCTGGCGCTCGACCTCGGCGCCGGCGAGGGGGCGGACGCGTACTGGCTGGCCGAACACGGCTGGCGGGTGACCGCCGTGGACATCTCGCAGGTCGCGCTGGATCGGGCGGCGGCGGCCGGTCATCCGGAGATCACGTGGCAGCGTGCCGATATCACGGCCGCTCCGCTGCCGCCGCGCTCGTTCGATCTGGTTTCGGCGCACTACTTCCCGATCGTCCACGAATCGGACCACGCCACCGTGCGGGGCCTGCTCGACGCGGTCGCGCCCGGCGGCACGCTGCTGTTCGTCGCGCACGATCCCACCGAATTCCCGCCGCGCGAGGAGAACTCGCACAACTTCGACCCCTACGACTTCTATCAGCCGTCCGAGATCGTGGCGCTGCTGGACGACGAATGGACCGTCGAGGTCGACGACCGGCGGGACCGCAACCGGCCCGCCGCCGGGCATCAGATCAAGGATCTCGTCCTGCGGGTGCGGCGCGCGGGCTGACGCGACCGCGCGCTTACCCGCGCGGACACCCTCCACCTCGGATTCCGGTAATCGGTTCCGACCGCGCGTCGGAACACGGTCCGGCCAGAGCCGATTGCTATCGTCGGCTCCGTCTGCGCACGGAAAACCAGGGCCGGCGCCACCTGCGCGCGGAATCCGCTGTCGGCGCCACCTGTGCGCGAAACCGGAACCACGAGGTGGAGGGTTTGTTCATGCGGCTGTACCGGGTTCACGGGCTCGCGGCCGCCGCGGCCGTCACCGTTGTCGCCATCGTGACCGTGATCCTGGTGGTGGCGGCAC
The DNA here is from genome assembly GCF_053605105.1 of Nocardia sp. NPDC003963. Classification (NCBI taxonomy): domain Bacteria; kingdom Bacillati; phylum Actinomycetota; class Actinomycetes; order Mycobacteriales; family Nocardiaceae; genus Nocardia; species Nocardia sp. NPDC003963. The sequence goes on along the minus strand of NZ_JBSGIP010000016.1, from coordinate 96,120 downwards.
AATCCGCACGCCATCCGGTTCACCGTGACACCGCGCCGGCGGTATCACCGGCCGAACTCGCCCAGCAGTGGACCGACCTGCACGACGGACCCCAGCCCTATCCCGAAACGCAGATCGACAAAGACGTACTGATCACCATGAGCGACGGTGTCGTACTCAAAGCCGATGTGTACCGGCCCGCGGCGGCCGGCGGCGCCGCCGAGCCCCGGCCGCTGCCCACCATCGTCACCATGACGCCGTACTCGAAGATGATGTCGAGCCTGATCGATTCCGCGATGGGCGATCCGGGGGTGCGGCAGTGGACCATGGACCTGGTCCGCCGGATCAATCTGACCGGCACCCCGATCAGCGGATTCGGGGATCTGCTGCACGCCCTGGACGGCGGCACGGTCGCGACGGTGCTCGGCCTCGACAGCCAGCTCGTGCGTGCCGGATACACGGTGGTCTCGGTCGATGTGCGCGGTACCGGGCAGTCGCAGGGGTTGTGGGACACCCTCGGTGCGCGCGAACAACTCGATACCCGCGAAGTGATCGAATGGTCGGCGCGGCAGCCGTGGTCCAACGGGCGGGTCGCCATGAGCGGCGGATCCTATGCCGGGATCAACCAGTTGCGCGCCGCGGAGAACGCGCCGAAACCGTTGCAGGCCATCTTCCCGGTCGAACCGGGCAGTGATCTCATGCGCGATGTCGTGGCGCCGGGCGGCGGTGTGGGTGTGACCTTCCTGCCGCTGTGGCTGAACCAGGTCAACCAGGCGAAACTCATGCCGGATGTGCAGGCCATGCTCAACGGCACCTTCGACTGGCAGTGGCTCAGCGACCGGATGGCCGATCCCGCGACGAACTACGATCTGCTGGCCCAGGCCCTGCTCACCCCGTCGCTGCGCAATATGCCGCCGGCCCTGGCCGACGCGCTGGACGAGAGCAGCGCCTTCCGCCAAGGGATCATGGGTCATCCGGAGAAGATCACCGTGCCGACCTTCGTCTACGGCGGTTGGCACGATATCTTCGCCAACAGCGCGACCACCCTCTACAACGAGATCCCGCTGCCGCCGGGGCGTAAACAGCTCATCGTGGGCGATACCTATCACGCCAATCCCGGTTCGGGGACGGGCCGGGCGGGTTCCCCGCCGCGACTGGACGTTCTGCAGCGTGCGTGGTTCGACCACTGGCTCAAGGATGTCGACAACGGGATCGCCGGCTACGGTCCGGTCATCGTCTGGGAGCAGGGCGGCAACTGGGTGGTGATGGACCAGTTCCCGCAGCCGGGGATGACGCATCGGCGGGTTTATCTGTCCAGCGCCCCCAGCGGAACCACCGAGGACAGCGTGCACGACGGATCGCTCGCCGACCGGCCGGGGGCGCCCGACCGGCTCACGGTGGAACCGGGACTGACGAACCTGTGCTCGCGGGATATGGCGCAGGGTTCGGCGGGGATCGGGGCGGTATTGGATATGTGCGCCAAGGATTCCCGGATAGCCGAACGCAACGGGCTCACCTTCACCACCGAGCCGATCGCCGAGCGCACGATCGTGTCGGGACCGATCAATGTGCACCTCAACACCGTCCACGACGCCGCGGACGGCTACTGGAACGTGACGGTCAACGATGTGGCGCCCGACGGTACCTCGACCGTGCTGAGCACCGGCCAGCTCACCGCGTCGCTGCGGGCGATCGACGAATCCCGCAGTACCCGCTCACCCAACGGTGATCTCACCGCGCCGCACAATCCGCTCACCCTCGACAGCGTCCAGAAGGTGGTGCCCGGCCGGCCGGTCACGCTCGATATCGCGGTGATTCCGATCCAGGCGGTACTGGCACCGGGGCACCGGCTGCGGCTCGATGTCTTCGCCGGTAATTCCCCCAAGGCGCTGGCCTTCCGCCCCATGTTGAACAACACCGAACTCGCACCGCAGCATCTGGAACTGGATCCGGCGGCGCCGAGTTTCATCAATCTCCCGACGGACCGGCCGCTGTTCGCCGCGCAGAGCACGCCGGCCCGGACGGTCCCGCGTTCGGCTCCGGCGCCGCAGTCGGCGCAGGCCCCGACCACTCCCACTGTTCCGCGGACGGCACCTACTCCGGAACCGCCCGCGGCCCCCGAACCGCGGCCGGTGCGCACTGCGCCGGCTCCGGCCGCGCCCCCGGCTCCGGTGAACTCACCCTCCGGGTTGCCGGTTCCCGCTGAGTCGCCCGCTCCCGCCGATTCGCCGGGCCCCGCCGAGATGCCCGCTCCGGCTGGAGTGCCGGCTCCCGCGGACTTGCCGGCGCCCGCTGGGGTGCCGGGTCCCGCCGAGGTGCCCACTCCCGCTGACCCGCCGGCACCTGCCGAGCCGACGACGACCCCGCCTGTTCCCGCGGAGGTGGCGCCGCAGTCCGTCCCGGGTGCGGTCGGTTAGTTCTCGCGATCGGGCCCGGTCGACACTGCCGGCGGGCTGCCGAATCCCTGGCATCCGCTCCCGGATACCGGCGCCACCCGGTGTCCGGTGGACCGAAAGCCCGGCGCCATGACGCAGATCACCCGGCGATTCGCCCGGTCCGGCCGCGGGGACTCCGCGGCGTCGTAAGGTTTCGCCCATGGTGTCGCACGAGAGGGCCGAATCGGTGCGGTCGGCGGCCGAGGCGAGTCTGCTGGCCGGCCGTCGGCGCTACAACCGCAACGAGGTGGCCGAAAAGGCCGAGGTATCGCCGGAACTGGCCCGGCGGCTGTGGGTCTCCCTGGGGTTCCCGGCCAGTGCCGACGACAGCGCGTGCGATTACACCGATGCCGATATCGCGGCCATCCAGCGGTTCCGTGAGGTCGGCATCCTGGCCGGGGCCGACGCCCGCCAGCAGGCCGCCACGGCGCGCACCATCGGACAGACCATGGCGCGGTTGGCGGAATGGCAGGTCGATCTGGTGCTCGACGAGATCGATCGGCGCGTCGCCGCGGCCGGGGCGGACGGGGACCGCGCGCAGATCACCCGCACCGCGACCGCCGAAACGGTGGAGTTGCTGGAGAGCCTGCTGTCGTATGCTTGGCGGCGGCATCTCGACGCGGCGCTCTCGCGGAATCTGGAGGAGGAGACCGGACCGGCCGCGGATTCGACCCGCGTACTGGCCGTCGGATTCGCCGATATGGTCGGCTACACCCGGCTCACCCGGCACCTGCATCCGGACGAATTGTCCACGCTGCTCGAGGCTTTCGAATCCACCACCAACGACGCCATCGCCGAGAACGGCGGCTGGGTCATCAAGAATGTCGGTGACGAGGTGATGTTCGCGGCCGAATCGCCGCTGGCCGCGGCCCGGATCGCCTTGGCGCTACAGGAATCGACCATGACCGTGGGAACTACCCCCGAACTCCGAGTGGCCCTCGCCTACGGGCCGGTGCTCCAGCGTTTCGGCGACCTGTACGGCTCGGTGGTGAATATCGCCGCCCGGCTCACCGGTGTCGCCCGGCCGGGCACGATCCTGGTGGACGACGGTGCCGCGGCGGAATTGGACGGTGAGAAGGAGCTGAACATCCGGCACCTGCGCAGTGTGCGGGTACGCGGGTTCAACCGGTTGCGGCCACATCTGCTCCGGCGCAACGGCAAAGCCGAATCCTGACCGTGCAGGATTTCAATTCTTGATTTCAGCATATGGGATTTCTGACAACGTAAATCGTCCTTTGGGTAGGGTCGTCGAGGAGCCGGTTGCGGCTCACGCGTGAAAAGGAGATCCAGGATGGCCAAGGGCTATGTCATCGTGACCGAGCTGATCAAAGACCCCGCGGGGATGGCCGAATACGGTAAGGCGGCCGGTAAGGCGATGGCCGCCGGGGTGAAGGTCCTGGCGATCGATACCAAGTTCGAGGTCCTCGAAGGAGAATGGCCCGCCACTCAGACGGTGGTGCTGGAATTCGAGTCTCCCGAAGCCGCCCGCGCCTGGTACGAATCCGAGGAATACCAGGCGGCGATCCCGCTGCGGCAGGCGGCCGCGGACTGCAATGCGGTGATCGTCAACGGGCTGTAGTCCGCTACTGCAGCAACTGGGCCTTGGCCGCCGCGAACTCCTGCTCCGAGAGAGTGCCGGAATCGCGTAGGCGGCCGAGGCGCTCCAGCTCGGCGACCAGATCGTCTCCGGCCGGTGCGGGCGGCGCCTCGCGGGGCGGCGGTGCGTCCTGCGCGGGTGGCTGCTCGTAGACCTGTTGCTGCTGTTCCGCGTAGGCCTGCTCGCCCGCCCGGTGCTGGGCCCGGCGGTCGAGGGCATTGGTGGTGGCGCGGGCGGTACCGGCCACCACTGCCGTGCGGGCGACTGTGCCGAGCAACCCCGGCCGTCCTACCCGTCCTGCCCGGAAAACCATGGCCGGTCCTTTCTCACGAGGCCGCGAGCGCCGCGTCCACGGCGTCGCGCGGAATCTGGACGTGCAGCGCCAGCTCACCACCGGCGGCCGCCACCGTGGCGCCCAACCGGCGGGCCCAGGTCTGTTCGTAGACCACCACCACGGCGGAGCTACCCGGTTCGAGGGTGTCGCGCACGATATCGAGGTCCGCGTCGCTGACCAGTCCGCGCGGGTCGACGGGTAGTCCCGCCAACCCCACCTCCTGTAACGGCTCGTCCACTTCGAGCTGGACGATCTCGCCGTCCGCTGTTCGCGCCAGATAGATCAGGTCGATGATGGTGGCAGCGCCGTGGTCCACCACCTCGCGCAACGCGTCGACCACGGTGGGCGCCACGCGCTCGGCGGGAAAGGCCAGCACGGCGAGTTCGACGGGGCCCAGGCGCTCGGTCGTCATGGTTGCCGATCCTGCTCCGAGGGTGCGCGGGGCGCCTCATCCGATTCGGGTGAACCGCGCGGCCGGCCCCGATGTCCGGGCCGGGAACCTAGGCTGGCGAGGTGACCCCCTCCGACCCCACTCCGACCGGCCGGCCGATCGTCCTGGAGCTCGCCGGTACGCGGGCCGAGATCGGCACGGTGGCCGCTGTCCTGCGTGGACTGACCGTCGACGATGTCGCCGTCACCGAACCGGTGCCCGCCGACACCACGCCGCCGATGGGTGCCGGTATCGTGCTGGCGCCGTGGCCCAACCGGGTCCGCGACGGTATCTGGATCCTCGACGGATTACCGCAGCAGCTCGATATCACGGAGGTGACGCGTTCGAACGCGATTCACGGCCTGCTGCGCAACACCGAATACGAGGTGCGGCAGCAGTCCGCCGACGCGGTGACCCTGGGTGCGCTGATCCCGCCACAGCACGGCTGGCCGTTCCTGCTCGACACCTGGGTGCGCTACGAATTGCGCCCCGACGGGCTCGCCGTGACCCACGGTGTGGTGAACCACAGCCGGCGGTCCGCGCCGTACGCCGTGGGCGCCCACCCGTACTTCCGGATCGGTACGAACCCGATCGATGATCTGGTGCTCACGGTGGCCGCGAGTACGTATTACGAGGTGGACGCTCGAATGAATCCGGTGGCCGAACATCCGGTCGAAGGTACTCGTTACGATCTGCGCGCCGGAGTGCCGCTCGCGGAACTGGACCTGGATACGCCGTTCGGTGGGGTGACCCCCGCGTCGGCTGCCGGGCTGACCGCACCCGACGGTGCGACGGTCGAACTCGTCCTGGACGCCGGATGGGAATACCTGCAGGTCTTCACACCCGGTGAGTTCCCCCGTCCGGACGGCCGGGGCCGCGCGCTCGCATTGGAGCCGATGACCGCGCCGCCGAACGCGTTGAACTCCGGCCGCGGATTACGGCACCTGGCTCCCGGTGAACGCTGGGCGGGGGGATGGCGGATCCGCTACACGGCCGGGTCGCCGGCCGAGTGATGGGGCGCGGGATGCCGAGCGCGTGAGCACGGGAAACGCCGGCACCGGTGCGCCGGTCGCTGTCGCCGTCCGGCCCGGGAGCGGCCGGTTACGCTGGGCTCCATGGTTGTTCGAAGTTCGCGTACCGCCGTTCGTGCCCGTCGCGCGAGCAGTCGCCAGGGGCGATGATGGGGCCGGCGATCGTGGTCACGGGCGCGACGGGGCCGGTCGGCCGCCGGGTGGTCGCGGGGTTGGTCGCCGGTGGCGCGCCGGTGCGCGCGGTGACCCGGAATCCGGAGTCGGCGCCGGCGACCGGGGGAGTCGACTTTGTCTCGGCGCAGCGGCCGTTCGGTGATCTGACGGCGGGTGCGCGCAGCGTCCTGGTCAATATCACCGCACTCGGGCACGGCGATCCCACGGCCGACCCCGGGGCCCGGCTCGACGAGCTGCTCGCCGCGGCGGACGAACACGGCGTGGCGCATCTGGTGCTGCTCTCGTCGGTATCGGCACTGGATCCCGAGAGCCCGATCGGGGCCGGGTACCGGCCACTCGAGGACCGGATCGCGAATTTCACCGGTACGGCGACGATTCTGCGCTCCGTACTGTTCGCGTCGAACACCGCGCACTGGTGGTCGGCGGGGATCCGGCAGGCGCGGGTCGCGGCCGCACCCTATCCGGATGTGGCCGTTACGCCGATCGACGATCGTGATGTCGCGGCGGTGATCACCGGTGCCCTGCTGGAGGGTCCGGCCGCTGCGGGCGGGGAGTACCTTCTGACGGGTCCGGCGGCGCTCACTCCGCGGGAGCTGGTCGCGACGATCGCGGAGGTCCTCGGTATCGCGATCTCCTTCGAGGAAGTACCGCCGGATACGGTGCGCCGGGGTCTGCTGGACGCCGGTGTACCCGCCTGGGCCGCCGACGGATTGCTGCGCTCGTTCGAGTACGCCCGGCTCGAACCGGTCGCGCCCTCGACCGCTGTCCAGCGGTTCACCGGGCGACCGGCGCGTACCTACGCCGAATGGGTCACCGGCCATCTCGAACTGTTCCGCTGACCGCACGCCGGTAGCGGCGGGAGGGGCTCGGATCCCGCGGTCATGAGGTGAGCTGATCGCGCCCCCGCCAGCTCCGGCGTATCGCGTGCGCGACGACATCGAGCGCGGGGCTGTGGTGGCGGCGCGGGTGGGTCACCAGGTGGATGGCGCAGTCGGGTAGGGCGGGGCCGTCGAGCACACTCAATTCGCCGGATCCGACCTCGGTCGCCGCGGTGATCGCGGGCAACACCGTCCAGCCCAGCCCCACGGCCACACAGCGTTTGACGGCCTCGACACTGCCGAAGCGGGTGCGCCGGCCGGAGCCGGGGCCGGTCTGTGCCAGCCGGTCGGCGACATCGTCGCTGTAACCGCACCCTTCCTCGATCAGGAGTGCGTCGCGCAGCGCCAGCTCGGACCAGTCCGCCGCCGCGCCCGGTCCCGGTCCGCGATCGAGGAACAGCAGGGCCTCCACCCCGATCTTCTCCACCGCGAGATCGGTGACCGGGAGCCGGGGTTCCATGGTGAGGGCGAGGTCGGCAGTTCCGCGACGCACCGCCGTCAGGGCATCGCTCATCCCGCCCGGGCCGATCTGTAACTGGACGCCGGGTTCCCGGGTACGCAGCTCCCGGATCACGGCGGGGAGCCGATAGGTGCACAGCGATTCCGGGGCGATCAGCCGGACGGTCCCGGCCGGCCGTGCCGCCGTATCCCGGGCGGCCGCGCACAGCCGGTCCTCGGCGGCCAGGACATCTTCCGCGTGCGGGATCAGCCGGGCGCCGAGCTCGGTCGCCACCACGCGCGAGGTGAGCCGGTCCAGCAGGCGGCTGCCGAGCCGGCGTTCGAGTTTCTGGATATGCCCGGTCACCGTCGACTGGGTGTAGCCGAGTTCGCGGGCGGCCTCGGTGAAGCTCTCCAGCCGCGCCACCGCGAGAAAGCTGCGCAGCAGTCCGGTGTCCATACGGACCTCACTATCGCGATTCGTGATGCACTGGATCGGAAGTCATTGTTGGACAGAATAGCTCTGCGGGCCGGATGGTGGAGTCGTCGGCAGTAATGGGCACGGGCGCATCCGGCGACCCGGTGCCGGAGAGGGGTGACTCGATGACGGCACAGGCCGGTCCGGCCGATACCGCGCACGGTGCGTCCCGGACGGCACCGGCCGCCGGAAGGGCCACGGGGTCGGGCGCTTTCGCGGTACTGCTGGCGGTGACCTTCCTCGCCTTCGTCGACTACGCCGCACTGTTGTCGGTCGTCCCGCTCTGGTCCGCCGTGGGCGGAGCGAACGGGGTCGCGGTGGGGGCGACGACCGGCGCCATGATGGCCGCGACCGTGGCGACCCAGCTGGCCGCGCCGTGGCTCTTCCGGATGCTCACCTTGCGGACCATGATCGCGAGCGGCGCGGTCCTGCTCGGGGCACCGACACCGCTGTACCTGCTGTCCGCCGATATCGGCCCGGTCCTGGTGATCACCGTGGTCCGGGGGATCGGGCTGGCCCTGGTGGTGATCGGGGGCGCCACCCTCGTCGCCGATCTGTCCACGGCGCGCGAATTACCCACCCGCGCTTCGCTGTTCGGCGTCGCGGCCGCACTGCCCAATCTCGGCGCCCTCGCCGGTGGGGTCTGGGTCGCCCGGACCTGGGGATTCCCACTGGTTTTCGGAGCCTCGACGCTCGCCTGCCTGACCGGCGCGGCGCTGGCGGTGGTGCTCCCACGCGGGCACCGGGCCACCTTCCGTTTCGCCACCACCGCCGATGCCGGGGCCATCGCGGCACCGATCGCGCTCTTCGCCCTGACCGCCGGTTCGTTCGGCGCGGTCACCACCTTCCTGCCGGTCGCGGTACCGGATGCCGGGGCCGCTTCGTGGGCATTGCTCGCCGCATCGATCGCGCTGGTCGCTGCCCGGCTCGGTGCCGGGATGGTGGGAAACCGGCTCGGCGCCGGCCGATTGCTCCTGGTATCGGTGCTGTGCTGCGCGGCCGGACTCGCGCTGACGGCGGTCGCGCTGGCCACCGGTCACCAGGTCGTCCTGCTCGGCGGGGCCGCCCTGCTGGGGGCCGGATTCGGCGCCTGCCAGAACGATTCGTTCGTGCTGACCGTGCAGCGACTCGGACCGGCCCACAGCGGTACGGCGAGCACACTCTGGAATATCGCCTACGACGGTGGGCTGGGGCTCGGCGCCACCGCGCTCGGCTGGTGGGTGGGCACGGCCGGGTATTTCGGCGCCTTCCTCGGTATGGGTGTCGCGATCGGCGTGATCTCGGTGACCGTGGCGGTGATCGGCCGCCGCCGCGGGCGCGGTTCCCGCGGGCGTATCGGCGCGGCCGAGGACGTCGCACCGGTCGGGCAGCATCCGGGACAGATCCACGCCGCGCCTCGACAGCCGGACGCGGAGATCCGTGGCCGTTCTGCAACCCGGCCCCTTCTTGACACTCGAAAGCGGTAGCAGGATATTTGCTACTGGTCGGACAACGATCGAGTACCGCGACGCAGACCGCACGCACCGCTCCTGGACAGGAGAGAGGGATGCCGCTTTTCTCGCCGGGATTCTCCGGTCGCCGCCGCGATGCCGCCGTCGATACGCGGCTACCCCCGGGGCAGTACCTCACCGAGGACTTCCCCGTTCTCTCGGCCGGGCCGACCCCGGGCGTCCACCCCGAGAACTGGACCTTCACCGTCACCGACGAGACCGGTGGCCGCACCGCGTGGGACTGGGACGGGTTCCGGGCACTGCCACAGGAGACGCCGCACGTCGATATCCACTGCGTCACCCGCTGGACCAAGCTGGACACGGACTGGCAGGGGGTATCGCTGGACACCTTGTTCGCCGATATCGAAACGCAGGCCGACTACGCGCTGATCGAATCCCACGGCGGCTACACCACCGACGTCCCGCTCGAGGATCTTCTCGACGGTAAGGCCTGGATCGTGCACAGTTTCGACGGCCGGGACCTGGAACCCGAGCACGGCGGCCCCGCGCGCCTGCTCATCCCGCATCTGTACTTCTGGAAATCGGCCAAATGGGTCCGGGGGATCCGGCTCCTCGACGCGGACGTCCCCGGATTCTGGGAGGCGGCCGGCTACCACGAATACGGTGACCCGTGGCGCGAACAGCGATACCGGGACGATTGAGCGTGCCGGCGCGCTGGCTGGCGGCCGAACTGGTGCGGACGCGTCCGGAAACTCCCGGCGCACGCACCCTGACGCTGCGCGTATCCGATTGGCCGGGGCATCTGCCGGGCCAGCACGTCGACGTGCGGCTGACCGCGCCGGACGGCTACCAGGCCGAACGCAGTTATTCGCTGGCCGCTCCGGCCGCGGGCGAATTGATCGAGCTGACCGTGCAGCGGGTACCGGGCGGTGAGGTGTCGCCGTATCTGGTGGACGACCTTCCGGTGGGCGCCTGGATCGAGATACGCGGGCCGGTCGGCGGCTGGTTCGTCTGGGAACCCGCCGGCTCGCCCGTGCTGCTGGTCGGCGGTGGCGCCGGGATCGTCCCGCTGATGGCGATGGTCCGGGCGCACCGGGCGGCGGGCAGCCCGGCACCGTTGCGCCTGGTCTACTCCGTGCGCGAGCCGGACCAGCGCTACTACCGCGATGAACTGGACCATTTCGGCGGCTCGGAGGCCCGGGTGGACTTCGTGTACACCCGGCGCGCGCCCGCCGACTGCCCGCGACCGGCGGGTCGGCTCACGGCTGCCGACCTGCCGGTCCACCACGTTGCCTCGGCGCCCGGCGCCGGGTGCTATGTCTGCGGTCCGACCGGTTTCGTCGAGCACACCGCGGCGCTGCTGGTCGGCGCCGGATATCCGGCCGGGGCGGTGCGCACCGAGCGTTTCGGACCGAGCGGAGGATGAGCTGTGCCGAACCCAGGATCCCCGGAATTCGGTGAGGACCACGTCGACGGCAATGCGCTGGCCGGGCCACTGGCCGCGGTATTCGTCGCCGAGGTCACCGGCTGCGACTGCCGCTGCGGGTACTGCGGCCGGGTGGGCCCGCTGGCGACGGCCGTCGTGTACAGCCGGTGTCCCGGCCGGGTCGCCCGCTGTCCGGGATGTGCCCGGGTGTTGCTGCGGATCACCGAGACTCCGGCCGGTACCTGGCTGGACCTCGGTGCCGGTGCGGCCCTGCGTCTGCCCGCGGCGGACGGATGAGCCCGGATCGCCGGGGCGGTGGTGGGCAGGTTCCCGGCGGTCGCCGGATCCGGGGTGCGTGGGCACGGGCCCGACCGGCGGCTGCCCATCTGCGGAACGCCCGGTTAATCTGAGGATGTGGCGAGTGGGTTCGACGATGCCGCGGCCGATTGGGAGTTCGGCCGCCCGGCAGGTATCCGATCCGGGCGCGCCGCGATGATCGGCTTCCGGCACCGCGGCGACAGCGGTCTGGCTCTGCGGGTCGCCGATATTCCGGCGATCACCGTCGTGATCGAGTTCGGCGGTGCTGGGCTGACCGTCGATGTTCCGGGCGATCGGCGGGAACTCACCGGATTCGTCGCGGGCTGTACCAGCGGAGTCATGCATATCGGTGGTGCGCGGGCCGCATGTGTCGAGGTGCGTTTATCGCCGCTGCGGGCGTATTCGCTGCTCGGGATCGCGCCCGCCGAACTCACCGGTACCGTTGTCGATCTCGCCGATCTGTGGGGCGCCCGGGCCGGGGTACTGCGGGAACGGCTGGCGGCCGCCGCGACCTGGGAACAGCGGTTCGCGTCGACAGACGCCTTCCTCGCCGCGGACGGCGATCCGGCCCGGTGGGTGGAACCGGAGGTGGCGGCGAGTTGGCAGCGCATCGTCACCAGCCGGGGCCGGGTGCAGGTCGGCGAACTCGCCGAATCGTGCGGGTGGAGCCGTAAGCGGTTGTGGGCGCGGTTCGAAGCGCAGATCGGGCTGACCCCCAAACGTGCCGCGATGCTGGTCCGGTTCCGGCATGCGGTGGACGGTCTGGTGGCGGGCGGGTCCGCCGCCGATATCGCCGCGGCCTGCGGTTATACCGACCAATCCCATCTGGGCCGCGATACGTCGAGCTTTGCCGGTATCACCCCCGGGGCGATGACGCGTGCGGCGCTCGACCCGTTTTCCGCGCGCCGCCACCGGGCGTGGGGAACATTCTTCCTAGAACGAGCGCGGCCGGCCGTCCGATAGTGGTGTCCGTTCGCCGGTGTATCCGGCGCGAGGTCACCGCTGTGCTGGAAGGGAGTACCGGATGCCGGGCGAGGTCCTGTTGTGGGCGTCGGACGCCGTCGGTCTGGTGGCCTCGGCGGTGCCGTGGCGCGGCCGGTGGCGCCGGATCCGGCATACGGCGGTGCTCACGCTCCCGGCGGCCGTCACCCAGCTGCTTCTCGAAGGCTTTCGCTGGCCGCTGATCCCGGCGTACATCCTGGCCGCGGCACTCGCCGGGTTGTGGTTACGGGGAACCGTGCGCCCCGCTCGGGCGCCGTGGTGGTTACGCGGGGCCGGAACCGTCTCGGGCGCGCTCCTTTTCGCGGTGTCGGTGGCGATGCCGGTGGCCGCCCCTGTTTTCCGGCTGCCGGATCCCGGCGGCCCGTACGCGATCGGGACCACCACTTACCATTGGCGCGATGCCGGCCGGCGCGAGATCTTCGACCCCGATCCGGCCGCCCGGCGTGAACTGATGGCGCAGATCTGGTACCCGGCCGAACCCGGGACGAGTGCTCCCACCGCCCCTTATGTGGACGAGGCGAAAGCTCTGTCGGCCGCGGCGGGTCCGCTGCTGGGTGCCCCGGGTTTCGTCTTCGATTTCTGGGATTCGGTCCCCACCCACGCCACCCGGCGGCCTCCGGTGGCATCGGCCCGCCCCAGGTACCCGGTGCTGGTTTTCGCCTCGGGCCTCAACGCGTTCCGTCAGTCCAATATGTTCCAGGTGGAACGGCTGGTTTCGCACGGGTTCGTCGTGGTGGGCCTGGACCAGCCCTACACATCCGCCGCGACCGTGTTCCCGGACGGCCGCCTCGTCGACGGCTGGACGAAGGATCGGGTGTACCCGGCGGTCCAGCAGAGTCTGACCCCGGCCGAGCCGCCGCCCGCCCTGGGCCACGCGGAGTTACCGGACGGGCTGATCCCATATCTGGCCCGGGATATCGGCTTCGCGCTCGACCAGTTGACCCGGTTGAACGCCGCGGATCCGGACGGTCTGCTGACCGGCCGCCTCGACGTGGACCGGGCCGGTGCGTTCGGGGTCTCGCTCGGTGCGATGACGGTCGGCGCGGCATGTCACGCGGATCCGCGGCTGCGTGCGTGTTCGATGATGGATGCCGCGATGACGCAGGATGTGGTTCGCGACGGCCTGCGGCAGCCGAGTATGTGGCTGACCCGCGATACCGGTTCCATTCTGCTCGAACGCGACCGCAGCGGTGGCTGGCCGGATCGGGAGATCACCGAAACTCTCGCCACCCAGCGCGCGGTTTTCGCAGCGAGTTCGCCGGGGCACGGCTACTACGTGGAGATCCCTGGGATGTTCCATCTGAATTACACCGATGCGCCCAGCTGGACGCCGCTCTCGGAAGGACTCGGGATCGCGGGACCGATCGGCGGCGAGCGCGGCCACGAGATCGTCGCCGCGTATACCCTGGCGTTCTTCGACCGATTCCTGCGTGGTGGCCGGGCGCCGCTGCTCGACGAGCCGTCCCGGTGGAGCGAGGTCCGGCTCGAGCGGAAGTGAGCGACGTCTCCGTGGCTGTCGGCCTCGATTCGGTCGCAACGGTGCCACACGATTCGTAGAATGCCCAGTGTGCAAGGGGTTTCGGGGTGCACACTGTATTCGGCGATGCGGGGCCGTGGATGACGGCCTAGACTCGTACCCAGAACTACTCGTGGTTAAACCAGCCTTCCGGCTGGACCGGGCCCGCGGGCAGGTAGGAGAGCGTCAGTGGACCTCGAAGGAGCACGCCGTTTCGCCGCAGGGGTTTGGGGCAGAACGGATCTGACACGGACAGAGCGCTTGGCAGCCGTCAAAGCGGACGCGCATGCCCGCGGTAAGGAGCCGTTCGATCTGGGCCGGCTCGAATCGCTGTGCGATACGAGCGATGCCGGACGGCAGGACCCGGCATCCCGGCGGCACGACCGGTTCGAACTCATGTACTACAGCCATCCGGCCATGATGAATATCGAACAACTCGCCGAGCATGTCGCGATGACGCACGGCGTCGGCCCGGCGATCCGCTCCGCCGACTAGAGCGTCGCGGCTGCCCGGACCCGTCCGTCACCACCCGGCGCGACGGCGGCATCCGGAGAACGGGGTAGCAGCCGGCACCGCGGTGGCCGGTCATTTCGGCACAGACCATCCCTCTCGATTCGACTCGATCCGTACATGGCCGAGCGGTGAACCCGACCCGCCGGCGTCGACCGCGAGCCTGCGCGGGCGCCCACACAGCAGAACGGGCCCTCCCTTTCGGGAGGGCCCGTTCCGGTCACACGCTGCGCGGTTCACTCGGCGACGGCGTATCCGGCGCCGCTGCTGACCGCTGCCGCGATCGCCGCGCTGTCGATCGGCAGTGTGCCGCGGAGATCGGCGGTGCCGGTGCCGAGGTCGACGGTGACCGAGGTGACGCCCGGTATCCGGCCGAGTTCGCCGCGGAGCGAGGCGGCGCAGCCTCCGCGGGTCATCCCGGTGACGGTGAATCGGCTGGTGCTCATGACTTCTCCTGTAGTAGTTCGGTCGGTCTCGGTCCCGAGTGCCTAGGAGGCGCGCTCCACGGGAGTGGACGACCTGGCGGGTGTGGACATGGTGGCGGCGGTGACGGCGGCGCCGATCAGGGCGACCGCGCCGGCGCCGAGGAATGCCGCGGAGTACCCGTCGGTGAGCCGGGGCAGGTCGCCGAGCCGGTCGGCGCCGAACGCGGTGGCCAGCGCGGTCATCGCGGCCAGGCCGAGCGCGGAGCCGATCTGGTAGCTCACATTGACGATTCCCGAGGCCAATCCGCCTTCTTCCGGCCGGGCGGCCGCGATGGCGGTGCCGAGCGAGGGGATGAAGGCCAGGGACATCCCGCCCGCGGCGACCAGTGACGCCGGCAGTACATCGATCCAGAAGGTGCCGGTCGGGCGCACCAGCGACATGATGCCCAGTCCGAGACCGAGGACCGCCAGGCCGGTGACGATCATCGGTCTGGCGCCGAACCGCCGCATCGCCCGGGGCGCGAGCACGATCATGCCGAGCATGATCAGTGTGGTCATCGGCAGCAGCGCGGCGCCGGACGGGAAGGCGCTGTAGCCGAGCACTTGCTGCAGATACAGGTTCAGGAAGAACCACATCGGTACCCAGGCCGCGCCCAGTAGCAGTTGGGCGAGGTTGGCGGCAGCGAGATCGGGTGCCCGGAAGATGGACGGGGGCATCAGCGGTTGGCTGCGGCGGGTCTGCAGGAATACGAATCCGGTGAGGAGCGCGGCGGCTCCGGCGAGTACCGCCCAGGTCTGTGCCGATGCCCAGCCCACCTCGGGTGCGCGGACGATCCCGTAGACCGCGGCGGCCAAACCGGCGGTGGCGGTGAACGCGCCGAGCAGGTCGATCGAGCCGCGGCGGACCGGAGCCTCGGGCATCAGCACCGGGACGGCGATCAATGCCAGGACCGCGATCGGGACGTTGATGTAGAAGACCCACGGCCAGCTGATGTATTCGGTGATCACACCGCCGAGGAACACCCCGGCCGTACCGCCGGCCGGTGCCGCGGCGCCGTATACCGCCAGGGCCCTGGTCAGTTCACTCGGTGAGGAACCGAAGAGCATCATCAGCAGAGTGAGCGCGGCCGGGGCGATCAGTGCCGCGCCGGCACCTTGGATCGCTCGCCCGGTGAGTTCGGTGCCGACGGTACCGGCGGCACCGGCGAGCACCGATCCGGCCAGCAGCACTACCCAGCCCGCCGCGAACACCCGGCGCGCGCCGAGCAGATCCGACAGCCGCCCGCCGAGCAGCAGCAGGCCGCCGAAGGCGATGACGTAGGCATTGAACACCCAGGTCAGATTCTCCTGGGAGAAGCCGAGATCGATCTGCATCCGCGGCAGCGCGATCCCGATGATCGAGGTGTCCATGATGACCATGAACTGGGCGGCGGCGATCACCGCCAGCGCCCACCACTTCCGGGTGGTGGGACGTGTCTGCGTACTCATGGCATTTCCGTTTCTTCCACTTGAACTCTACCCCGGTAGGGTATATCTGCAGTTGAAAAATATGCCGGCACGGGCATTCTCGTGAGCCGGCGTGGGTGGTTCCGGATCCCGGTCAGTGCCGGACGGGGTCCGCGGTGACGGTGAAAGCCGCTGTGCGCACCACGCCTCCGTGCCGGAAGTCCAGGAACAGCCGGTAGGTCCCGGGGCCCGGTGCGGCCGCGTGGAACCCGACCGCGGGACCTGCGGGGGTCACCCCGTCGCCGGGTTCGCCACCGGGATGGACGTGCACGTAGGCCAGATCGCCGGCGCGCAGGATCACCAGGTGGCCGTAGGCGCCGAGGTAGGGGTCCAGATCGTGTACGGCCGCGCCGTCTTTCTCGACGGTGAAGGTGAGCGCCCCTCCGGCACCGGTGGTGAGCGCGCCGGTCAGGGTGACCCGGTAGCCGTCGACCTCGGTCGCGGCCTCCTGTGCCGGTACGGGCAGTGGTTCGTAACGGCCGGCGACGGCGAGGTCGGCGCCCAGGGTGATCGTGCGGCCCAGGGTCACGGGCGCGATATCGGCGAACACTCGGTAGGCGCCTGGCTCGTTCGTATCGATCCGGACGGTCCAGGTCCCGTACGCGTCGCGCACCGGGTGGACGTGCTGGAAACCGGTCAGTTCCCGCCGCGCGACGATCAGATGCAGTTCGCGTTCGTGGATCGGCGCGAAATCGGTGACCGCGGTGCCGTCCGGTCCGAGGATGCGGAACCGGAGATCGGTTACGCCTGGTTCGGTGATCGCGGTCTCCAGATCGAGTGTGTATCCGGCCTCGGTGATCTGCAGCCCGCCGGGGAGGGCGGGGGTCGTGACCGGGTGACCGCCGTGCGTTCCGGCGGTGTGCTGAGTGTGCGTTCCGGCGGCGTGATGCGCGTGCTGGTGGGTGTGTGCGGTGGCGTTCATGACGGGCTCCTCGGGTGTCCGGCTTCGATATCGCGAAACACTAATACCCCATGGGGGTATATGGCAAGCGGTTGTTCGTCCCGGTTCATCCGGCGATCCGGTTGCCGTGCAGGCCGAGTGGAATGGTGAGTGCCCGAGGAAGACCGGGATACTCGCGCCACAATGCCGGAGCCGAGGATCCATACGATGGACCCTCGGCTCCGGCCGGGCGTCGGGGATGGGGGCGCCCCCGCGGCGCTCACACGGCGGTGGCGTGCCGGACGACGATATTCCCGAACGAGCTGCGCGCATGGACCCGTACGGTTTCGCCGCCGTGCGCTACGTCGACCGGTCGCAGCTGGTTCTGCACGGTGCCGGACAGGGCGTCGACCTCCATGTGCACCGCACTGCCCGGGGCGATCCCCACTTCCAGCTCGCCCATCGATGTCTCCAGTCGCAGCTCCCCGCGCGATGCGTCACGGACGCGGATATCGCCCTTGGCGACGGTGGCGGTCACCGAATCACGAGGGCTCTCGACGATGATGTCGCCGGCGGCCACCTTCAGCTCGCAGCGACCCAGTCCGCCCGTGGCCAGCAGCCGGCCCACCCCGGCGGTGCCCTTCAGCCGGGAACCGGTGGGTACCTCGATGACCACCTCGATCGACGGATTGCCGCCGAACGGCGTGTAGGTCCGCCAATCCTTCGGCGTGATCACGGTCAGGGTGCCGGCGGCGAAATCGACCCGGGTCTGCTGCGCGGCCCGCATATCGCCTTTCTCGGACGGGTCGGACGGCCGGACGGTGACAACGGTATCGGTGCGGTCGGAGGGGATGACCCGGATATCGCCGGAGAGGACCTCGGCGGTGACCGCGATCGGTTCGGGTGTCGTGAATGTGGGCATGGCGGTGATCCTTTGCGAATCGTGGTCGGTGTGCGCGTGCGAAAGGTGTTGCCGGAGTGCTATACCCAGGTGACGGGCAGTTCGTGGACGCCGTAGATGTTCATATCGGTCCGCAGCGGCACCGCGTCGGCGGCGACGGCGAGCCGCAGCGTCGGGAAGCGGCGTACCAGTCCCGCGAATCCGGCCCGCATCTCGACGCGGGCCAGCTGCTGGCCGAGGCACTGGTGCACACCGTGACCGAAGGACACATGGCCGCGCGCCTTGCGGTGGATATCGAGGGCGTCCGGATTGTCGAAGCGCAGCGGGTCGTGGTTGGCGGCCAGTAGCGAGACGACGACGGTGGACCCCGCGGGGATCGTCTCTCCACCGAGTTCCAGATCCTCGGTGGCGTAGCGGTAGAAGATATCGGCGACCGACAGATAGCGCATGAGCTCTTCGACCGCGTCCGGCACGAGGTCCGGGTCCGCGCGCAGTTCGGCCAGCTGCCCGGGATTCTCCAGGAGCGCGAAAGTGCCCAGCGCCAGCATGTTCGCCGTGGTCTCGTGGCCGGCCAGCAGCAGCAGGAAGGAGATCCCGGTCAGTTCCTCGATCGAGAGATCCTCGTCGCGGGCGAGGTCGGAGAGGATGTCCTCGCCCGGCTCGCCACGTTTGGCGGCGACCAGTTCCGCCAGATAACCCATCATCGCGCCGTAGGCACCCATCTTCTCCTCCAGCGGCTGATCCCGCAGCAGGAACTTGGCGGAGTTGACCTGGAAGGTCTCCCGGTCGGCATAGGGGACGCCGAGCAGTTCACAGATCACCAGCGAGGGCACCGGCAGCGCGAACGCCCGCACCAGGTCGACGGGCGGGGCCAGGCGTTCCATTTCGTCGAGTTGCCGTTCGACGACGTCCGCGATGTGTTCTTCGAGCTCTTTCATGCGGCGGACGGTGAAGGCACCGATCAGTTTGCGCCGCAGCCGGGTGTGGTCCGGCGGATCCATGGCGACGAACATGCCCGGGATCTGCGGAGACGGTTCGGTCTGGACGGGCATATCGGGAGTCGCGTCCAGTGCGTGGAGCACGCCGATGTCCAAGCGGGAGCTGAACCGGGTATCGGCCAGCAGCTTGCGTACCGCGTCGTATCCGGTGACGAGCCAGCCCGCATGACCGTCGGGGAAAAGGAGCGGGCTGACCGGGCGGGTCTCCCGCAGCCGGGTGAGCGCGCTGGGCGGGTCGAACGGGCCCGCGTCGCGGTCGGTGGGGAGGCCGTGCGGGATGGCGGTGGTGTCACTCATCGGGTTTCCTTTTCGGTGTTCGTCGGTGTCCCGGGGACCGCGGGACACGGTGCTATCGGTGTTGCTGTCGGCCGAGCAGGGTGATCGCGGCCGCGGGGCAGCTGTGGGCGGCTTCGCGGGCGACCGGATGCTGCGCGGCCGGCGGTGCGGGGTCGAGGAGTAGCACCCGGCCGTCCGCGTCGCTCTGGTCGAACACCTCCGGTGCGATCAGCGCGCACATACCGGCACCGATGCAGCGCTCCCGGTCGATTCCGATCCGCGCCGGTCCGGTGTCCGGGCTTGCTGGGATGTTCATGGTGAGTACTGTCGCCCGGTCCGCTGATACCGGCCTGATACCGCCCTGACACAGCACCCGATATCGTGTTTGCTCAGTTCAGTGGCTTGATTGCCCGGGGCGGAAAGGTGGCGCGGCGGCCGTCGATCGGCTGCGGCAGAATGGTCCGGTGCAGATCGGGTTGCTTGGACCGCTCGATATCCGAGCAGACGACGGTGGATCGATCGAGGTACCGGGTGCCCGATTGCGAACACTGCTGATCGCCCTCGCGCTCGCACCCGGTCGCGCGGTACCGAAGACCACGCTGGTCGATTGGATCTGGGGGGAGCAGCCGCCCGCCGACGCCGCCAACGCCCTGCAGGCTCTGGTCTCCCGGCTGCGGCGGCTGCTGCCGGCCGGGTCACTCGACGGGCAGGCGGGCGGATACCGGCTGATCGCCGAACCCGGCGCGGTCGACGCGGTGCGGTTCGAACAGCTCCTCGACCGGGCCCGCGGTGGTGCCGATCCGGACCGGACCCGTCTGCTGCGCGAGGCCCTCGGCCTGTGGCGCGGTGCGCTGATGCACGGCGTCGATATGCCCGACAGCGAGGCAGTCGACGCCGTGATCACCCGGTTCGAGAACCTGCGCCTGGCCGCGGCAGAGGATCTGTACGAGGCGGAGATCCGGCTCGGGCGGGGTGCGGAACAGGTCGGCGAGCTGACCGATCTGGTGGCCCGGTATCCGGTGCGGGAACGGCTCGTCGCCGCGCTGATGCGTGCGCTCGCCGCCGCGGGCCGTGGCTCCGAGGCACTGGTCGTGTACCAGGATGCGCGGGCGGCTCTCGCCGATACGCTGGGCGTGGACCCCGCACCGGAACTGTCCGCGCTGCATGTGGCCCTGCTGCGCGGCGAGGTGGGCGCGCGGGAGCAGGACCGCCGGACCAACCTGCGCACCGAACTGACCGGATACATCGGCAAATACGCCGATATCGCCGTCGTACGCGAACTGCTGTCCGGCCATCGGCTCATCACCCTGACCGGGCCCGGCGGGTCCGGGAAGACCAGGCTGGCGCTGGAAACCGCGCGCACCATGCTCGACGATCTACCGGACGGCGCCTGGCTGGTGGAACTGGCATCCGTCGGCGCGGACGACGATGTGGCGCAGCCGGCCGTCGCCGCGCTCGGCCTCCGGGACGCGCTGCTCGGCAGCGCCCCGAACGCGGAGCCCATCGAACGGCTCGTCGCGGCCGTCCGTGACCGCGAAACGCTGCTGATCCTGGACAACTGTGAACATGTGATCGACGCGGTGGCGGTGTTCGCCCACCGGGTGCTCGGGGAATGCCCGCGCTTGCGGATCCTGGCCACGAGCAGGGAGCCGCTGGGTATCACCGGGGAAGCGCTGTGGCGGGTCGAGCCGCTGGCACTACCCGCCGCGAACGCGGACCCGGGGGAGATCGAATCCTCCCCGGCCGTGCAGTTGTTGCGCGATCGCGCCGGTGCCGTGCGCGCGGATCTCGCTGCCGACCCCCGCGCACTGGCGACCATGGCGCGGATCTGCCGGGCACTGGACGGAATCCCACTGGCGATCGAATTGGCCGCGGCCAGGTTGCGCACCATATCCCTCGATCAGCTCGCCGACCGCCTCGACGATCGGTTCCGGCTGCTGACCGGTGGCAGCCGCACCGCGATTCCGCAACATCGCACCCTGCGCGCGGTGGTCGACTGGAGCTGGGAGCTGCTCAGCGACGCCGAACGGATGGTGCTGGGCCGGCTCGCGGTGTTCTCCGGGGGCGCGAGTCTGGCGGCGGCCGAACGGGTCTGCGCGCGCCCGGCGCAAGGGTCCGTAGATCAGCTGGATGCGACGACCTCGGTGGTCGAGCAATGGGAGGTGCTCGAACTGCTGAGCGCGCTCACCGAGAAATCGCTGCTGGTCACCGCCGGGCAGACCGAACCGCGGTATCGGATGCTCGAGACCGTCCGGCAGTACGCCCGGGACCGGCTCACGGAGTCGGGGGAGTCGGATTCGGCGCGCCGAGCCCATCTCGCCTACTTCACCGGCCTCGCCGAAACCGCCGAACCGCATCTGCGCCGGGCCGAGCAACTGGAGTGGCTCGCCACCCTGGAGGCCGAACACGACAATATCGCGGTCGCCGTACGCGCCGCGCTCGCCGCCGGCGATACGGCCGGAGCGCTGCGGCTGGCGGCGGCCGCCGGCTGGTACTGGTGGCTGGGCGGGCACAAATCCGAGGGCCTGGAATTCGTCAGCGCCGTCGCCGACGAACCCGCGGAGGTGGACGACGCGACCCGGACCCTGGTGTACGGGCTCGTCGTACATTTCCTGAGTTCCGGCCGCAACGACGCGGTCCAGGTGGGGGATTGGATCCGCAAGGCACATCGGTTCAGCCGGGGTGTCCGGGCCGTTCATCCGGTGTCGGCGTTCATTCCCGCGCTGGAGAGCCTGCTGCACGGTCCGGAAGCCCTGCCGACCGCCTTCGAACCGTTGCTCGCCGACGACGATCCGTGGGTGCGCGCGCTGGCCCGGCTGCAGATGGGCAAGATGCGGATCGTGGTCGGGCTGGACGGGCCGGAGGTGGATGCCTATCTCGAGCGCGCGCTGGCCGAATTCCGGGCCCTCGGGGAGCGGTGGGGGATATCGTTCGCGCTGAGCGAGCTGGCGAACCGGTATGCGACCCGTGGTGAGTTCGCCGCCGCCTGTGAGCTGTTGGAACAGGCGAAAGTCGTGGTCACCGAGATCGGGTCGACCGAGGATATCGTCGCGTTGCTGTCCCGGCAGGCCCAGTTGTACTGGCTGGCAGGTGATACCGAGGCGAGCGCGGCCGTCGTGGCCGAAGCGCGGCGTTGCGCGGATCGGGTCGTCTGGCCCGTCGCGCTGGCCGAGCTGGCGCTGGCCGAAGCCGAACTGGCCCGCTGGCGCGGCGATACCGAACAGGCCCACGCGCAGATCGGTATCGCGCGGACCGTTTTGGGCAGCGAAGCCGAGATGCCGCAGCTGGCCGCGGCGATCCACACCCTGCTCGGATATCTCGCCACCGATCTCGACGAGGCCCGGGAGCATCATGCCGTGGCCTTCCGCGCGGCCGTCGAGGCGGGACACACGATCCTGGTCGCCCAGGTACTCGTCGGTATCGCGGATCTGGCATTGCGCGCACGGCGCGATACCGAGGCCGCGCGGCTGCTCGCGGTGAGCGCTGTGGTCCACGGAATGCCCGACCGTTCCCAGCCGGATACGGCCCGGATCGAGCGGGAAGCGCGCGATCGCCTCGGCGAAGCGGATTTCACCGAGGCGATGCGGGCGGGTGCGCAGGCGGACTGGCAGGAACTGGCCGCCGTCACGCTCGCTTGTTGAACGTGGCTCGCGACCAGAGGAATCCGAGGACGGCGAACCCGGCGCACCAGGCGAGAGCCGCGGCGGTGTAGCCACCGGAGGGATCACCGGCCAGGAACCCGCGCAGCGATTCGATGATCGGGGTGAACGGCTGATACTGCGCGAACTGCCGGACCCCCTGGCCCATTTTCTCGGCCGGGACGATCGCGGTGCTGAGGAACGGCAGCATGATCAGCGGTACCACGCCCATACCCGCGGATTCCGGCGTTTTCGCGGCCATCCCCAGCGCGACCGTGAGCCAGGACGCCGCGAACGATGTCGCCGCCAGAACCCCGATCGCCCCGCACCAGTCGACCACGGTCGCGGGCGGCCGGAACCCCAGTGCGAAGGCCACCGCGACAATGGCCACGACGGCTACCGCGTTGGTCAGGATCGTCGCCACGACATGGCCGGTCAGTACCGCGCTGCGGGAGACATCCATGACCTTGAACCGGTTGATGATGCCCTTGGACATATCGGAGCTCACCGCCACCGCGGTGCCCGACAACCCGTAGCTGACGGCCAACAGGAGCATGCCCGGTGTCGCGTAGTCGATGTAGTCGCCGCCGACAGCGAACGCGCTGCCGAACACGTAGACGAAGATCAGCATCATGACGACCGGCATGAACGCCGCGTTGAACACGGTCACCGGGTTGCGGACGATGTGTTTGAAGTTGCGGCGCAGCATGATCGACGAATCGGCCAGCGGGGCGGTGAGGGTACTCATGATGCGGTGACCTCCGTGGTCGCGTGGCCGGTCAGGGCAAGGAAGACGTCGTCGAGGTCGGGAGTGTGGACCGAGACGCCGGCGGCCTCGAGAGCGGACTCGTCGAGCCGGTCCAGTACGTGGCGCAGTGATTTCGATCCACCGTCGCCCGGCACCCGCAGGGTCAGGGACTCGTCGTCGCGGGTGGAGCCGGGCAGCGCCCGCGCCGCCGCGTCCAGGTCCGCGCTGTGGGTGAAGCGCAGCCGGATATGACTACCGGGCACCCGGCGTTTGAGTTCGTCCGCGGTGCCCTCGGCCACGATCCGGCCCTGATCGAGCACTGCGATCCGGTCGGCCAGCTGATCGGCTTCCTCGAGATACTGGGTGGTGAGGAAGATCGTCACACCCGTATCGGTCAGATCCCGCACGATCTCCCACATGGTGCGCCGGCTCCGCGGATCCAACCCCGTGGTCGGCTCGTCCAGGAAGACGATCCGCGGCCGGGTCACCAGCGTCATCGCCAGATCCAACTTCCGCCGCATCCCCCCGGAATAGGTCGCCGCCCGTTTACCCGCCGACTCCAGCAGATCGAACCGCTCGAGCAGTCCGGCGACCACCCGCTTGCGCTCGGCCCCCTTCAACCGATGGATATCGGCCATCAGTTCCAGGTTCTCCGCGCCGGTCAGCAGATCGTCCACGGCCGCGAACTGCCCGGTCACCCCGATCGCCGCCCGGACCGCCCCGGTCGCGGTCGCGATATCGTGCCCGGCGACCCGCGCCGTACCACCGTCGGCTCGTAACAGGGTGGTCAGCACGTTCACCGTGGTCGTCTTCCCCGCCCCGTTCGGGCCGAGCAGGGAGAAAATGGTGCCGGCACCGATACTCAGATCGATACCGTCGAGGACGGTCTTGTCCCCGTACGCTTTCCGCAGCCCCGAAGCCGCGATTGCCGGATTGCTCATGGGTAGTACTGTCGGCGGGCCGGCTGATACGGCCCTGATGCCGGGCTGATACGACCGCTGATACGCGATCGTCCGCCCCCGTCACTGTTCGGGACGGTCCTTTCGCGTCCGGATACCCGCCGCGGAACGCCGCATGAACAGGTTCACCGCCAGGATCACCAGCGTGACGACCACGAAGGTCAGCACGACGCCCGAGCCCGAGGTCCGGGCGATCTCGACGGCGCCCACCAGCAGGGCGAGCCACCCGACCACGCCGATCCAGAACGCCGATCGTTCGGATACCCGTATCATCGGCCCGCGGCCGCGATCAGCGGGGCGAGCCCGTCCGGGCTCATGAGAGCGCCGGCATCGCTGACCTGTTCGCCGCCGATGACGACGGTGGGAGTGGAGTTCACACCGCTGTTCAGCACCTCGTCGGTCTTGGTGCGCAGATAGGAGTCGTACTGCCGGTCGGTGATGCACTGGGCCACCGCGGGATCGGTGTAGCCGGCGGATTCGGCGATATCGATCAGCGCGCTGTCCGGCAGGCCGTCACCGCCCTCCGCGGGCTGTTCGGCGAACATATCCGCAAGCCAGGCCTGGTAGTGGGCCACCCCGGAGTTCGCGACGCAGAACGCGGCGTTACCGGCCCGGGAGGAGTATTCGGTAGTGCTGGCACGGTCGAGGAAGGTGATGACGCTGTACTCGACCGCGGCCGTACCATCGCGGACAGCGTCCTCCAGCACGGTGCCGTTGGCCGCTTCGAAGGCCTTGCAGGCGGGGCACTGGAGGTCCATGACCACTCGGACGGTGACCTTCGCGTCCGGCTCGCCGACCCGGACCGCGCCGTCCGCCGCGACATTCGCGGGTGCCGAACTGCCACCGACCGCTGTCGCGACCCCCGCGACATCGTCGGCCGCCGCACTGCGGGCGAGCAATCCGATGCCGATCGCGGCAGCGGTGACGATAAGTACGAGAAACGGAGTCAGGATGACGAGCAGCCGTCGGTTCGGGCCCTGGTTCTGGGGTGGTTGCTGCCATCCACCCGGATAGGTGCTCAAATCACATGCTCCCCGCTCGCCGGACATTTGCGTTGCCAGCCTAATACCCACTTCCGGAGCCGGTATCGGTGCGCGTGGGCCGGTCGCTGCGCCGCGCGGCGGCACTCCGCCGGGAACCACAGGCCGGAGCGGGTGCGCGGTAGGTATCATCACGCAGCGGCCGGGTATCGCGGCAGGCCGGGAACGATTCCCGCACCGGAGCATTCGAAATCGGTGACCGGCACGGATTCCGATAGGCAGTGCGGGACGGTTCGAGCCCGTCGCGGACGGGATCGGCCCGGAGATCGTGGATTCCCGGATCACCGGTGCCCGGGTTGTCGCCGATCCGGGCCGGTTTCGATTTCGCGGCTCCGTGCGTATCGGTCGTCGGCTTCGAGGAAACTGTCCGGTCGTCGTTGTGCAAGAAGAATTCGTCGGCTACCACGGAGATACTGATGACGAAACGAATACTGGTCACCGGCGGCACCGGTCGCCTCGGTCGCGTACTCGTACCGCGATTGCTCGCCGCCGGCCACGACGTGCGGGTGCTGACCCGTTCCGAACGCGCGTCCGCCGCTCATCACTGGGCGATCGGGGATCTGCGCACCGGGCGCGGGCTGAGCGAGGCCGTCGCCGATACCGAGGTGATCGTCCATCTGGCCACCACCAACGGTCGCGGCGATATCACCGCGACCAGTACGCTGCTCGAGGCCGCGCAGGCCGGCGGCGGCCCGCATCTGGTGTACCTGTCCATTGTCGGTATCGACGACCACACCCTCGGCTACTACCGTGCCAAAGCGGAATGCGAGGCCACGATCCGACGATCCGCGCTGCCGTGGACGATCCTGCGGGCCACGCAGTTCCACGACCTCATCGCCGAGATATGCGAGGCCCAGCGCCGGCTGCCGTTCCTCGCCATGCCCGCGAAGGTGTCCTTCCAGCCGGTCGATGTGACCGAGGTGGGTGGACGTCTCGCCGAACTGGCGGCGGGCCCGGCGCGGGAGCGGGTTCCCGATCTGGGCGGTCCGCAGATCCGCACCGCCACCGATCTGGCCCGTGCTCATCTCCACGCGACCGGACGTCGCCGACCGGTGTTCGCAATCCCGCTACCGGGTAGAGCGATCCGCGATTTCCGTGCCGGTATGCACCTCGCACCGGAACATGCGGACGGACAGATCACATTCGAGGAGTTCCTCGCCGCGCGCTACGCGGGGAACGGGGGCCGGTGACGCCCGCGCATTCGTCGCGGCCGATCATCCCCACTGCTGCGAGTATCAGGCCCGGCGCGCGTAGCATCGGCGCGGTGAAACTCGGAAAATCAGCTTTCGCAGGAGCTTTCGTCCTCGCCGCGCTCACTGTCGCCGCGCCCACCGCGGCTTCGCTCCCCACCGGATCGGCCGGTTTCGGCGACGGGCGGGAAGTCGTGATCGTGGACAACACACTGGAGTTGAGCGATCTGAACGCCTGCTGGGCCAGTGGGTTCCCGCGGGATATCCATTTCGACAACCGCAGCTCGCGGGATTTCCTGGTGTACGCCTCCGCGGACTGCTCCGGTGCCCCCGCCGCCGTGGTGGCGCCACGCACCTCCGCAACATTCCACGGCTGGTCCGCCAGGGCCGCGTGACGCCTGCCCGCTGATTCCACGGCCGGCCCGCGGCACCTCACCCCGAGACACCCAACGGCCGGACACGTCCGGAACAGCGACGGTATTACACCCGATACCGCGCGACGAACTGCGATTCCGATTCGCGTCCACCCGGCATACGTGCCGCCCGGATCCGCGGCGACGGTCGCCCGCCGCGGTGTCGGTTTCGTCCAAGACAGCGGTGATCGTCAGTTCCTAAGCTGACCGCGGGCAGAATCCGATGCCCTGTACTCAGGAGGAACTGATGGCACGCGAACTCGTCTACACAGGTTTCATATCGCTGGACGGCGTCGTGGACTCGCCCGGCGGGCAGGCCGAGGGCCATCGCAGCGGTGGCTGGGTGATGGACACCGAGTTCGTGCCCGAGGCGTTCTCGCTCAAAGGGGAGGAACTCGCCGATACCACCGCTCTGATGTTCGGCCGCCGCAGCTACGAAGCATTCGCCCCGATGTGGCGCGATTCCGCGGATCACGCCGCCTACAAGGACCTGCCCAAGTACGTCGTCTCCACCGGCCTGACCGAGGAGGCGCTGATCGACGGATGGGGTCCGATCACGATCCTGCGCTCGGAAGCCGATATCGCGAAGCTGAAGCAGACCGAAGGTGGGCCGATCTACATCCACGGCAGTGCCGAGCTGGCCCGCCGCCTGGCCGATGCCGACCTGATCGACCGGTACAACCTGCTTGTGTTCCCGGTCCTGCTCGGCGCGGGCAAGAGTCTGTTCAGCCGCTCGGACCGCGAAAAGCAGTCGCTGCGCGTACGGGATTCGGCGACCTATTCCAACGGTGTGACCAAACTCGTCTACGACGTCGTGCGCTGACCCGTATCGAGCGCGATCGCGCCACCCGACCCGGTACGCAACTGCTGCGCCGTCCGCCCGATGTACCGGCGCAGCGCGCGGGCCAGATGGGGTTCGTCGTAGTACCCGAGCTTGTCGACGACATCGCCGGATGTCTCCCCCGAACTCAGCAGGAGCGCGGCGGTGCGGGCCCGTCCGATCTGCCGGACCGCACCCTGGGTGAGCCCGGTCGCCGCCCGGAAACGGCGTTCGAGCGTCCGCTCGGTCGCTTCCGGCGGCGACCCCTGCAAGACCGCCGCGACCAGGGGATCGCGGACCACGACTCCCTCCCGGACGAGACGGCGGACGAGCGCCTCGGCATCGTCGGGCCGTGGCGTCTCCCGGTGGGCGCCGTCGAACCAGAAGGTCCGCCCGGTCACCTCGGGCAGCACGAATCCACCGTCCAGCAGGGCCGGGGTCGCCGTCGTACGCAGGCACGTCCCGACCGCGAACTGGATACCGACGAAACCCGCGCCCTCGGGCACGGGTGCGGTACCGGTTCGGGTCTCGGGGCCGGTGACCGCCGCGTACGGCCGCCCCTCCTGCTCCCAGAACACCAGCCCCCAGGTCTCGGACGCGACCGAGGTCATCTCCGAGACGTACTCGCTGCGGCAGGTCCACACGGATTCGACCCACGGCGAATCCGACGCACGCGTTCCGAACAGCAGTCCCACAGATCCGGATAGTAGGCCGAACCGGGCGTTCGGCAAACCATGACGACCGCCCCGGCCGTCGCCTGTCCGCGGAGGTAACAGAGCAGGCTCGGGCATTGCCACCCGCGTCGCCGCCGGAGGACACTTGGGGAATGGCCGACAGGGAGCAACGCACACCCTTCTACGGGATAGTGCTGATCCTCGCTGCGCTCGGTGCGTCGCTGGCGGTGAGCTACTACGGACCGATGTGGTTCCGCGTCACGATCTACATCCTCACGGTGCTGGTCGTCCTGGTCGGCGGTGTGATGACGTTCCGGGACTATCCGTACTGACGTAGCGGGTCCGCATGCCCGCCGCCCCGACTCGTCGGGGCGGCGCCGGGCACTTCGCCGGATTCGGACCGGGGAAGCGCGGAAGGCCGAGCGACCCGCCGATCCCTCTACTGGTTCATCTCGAATCGATGATGCGGTGTTCGAGCGCGGTGCCGCCTCGGCCGGTTCCGATCCGGCCTTTCGGTGGGCTGCGCGGACCGGCGGATTCACCGCTCTGTTCGTGACCGGACGAAGTCGCCGCGGTGATCGCGGAGAAAGCCAGTGCCGAGCACAAGTCGGTGTCCGCGTACCTGCGGGACCTGATGGCCGCCGACGTGCGGCGGGAACTGCAACGGCGGGCGATCGTCGAATGGGACGAAGAGTTGGAAAAGACACAGCGGCGGCTGGGGGTGACCGGCAGATAGGTGGTTTCCGGTGCCGACGTGGTCCGGGAGGTCCGGGACGGTTACGACCGGGGTGACGGGTGATCGCTGTCGATGCCTCGGTCTGGGTCGACCTGCTGCGGGGGGGTTCTGCCGCCCGGCTACGCGCTGTCAGGATCGGTCACCCTGGCCGTCGATCCGCGGGCCGGCCAGGACGGTACTGGACCGATCCGATCGGGATGATTCATATACCGATCTTTGCCGGCCGTCTTGCTGGTGATCGATATATCAATCATCGCAGATTTTGGCTGCTAAGATCGCTATATGGATCATGTGCGGGCTGTTACCCCCGCTGAGTTCGGTCGGGCTGTGCGTCGCGCGCGCGAGCGACGAGGCCTGCACCAAGCGGATCTTGCCGAGAGGCTCGGCGTCACGAGGATGACCGTGTCGCGGCTGGAACGCGGGGGCGCGGTCAGTATGGGAACGGCCATCCGGGCGCTTTCCGAGTGTGGCTACGAGGCCGTGGTCGTACCCAAGTTCAGCCGGGTCATCGTCGAGGACCGGTGACTCGGTGGCTCGCAAGAAGGCCCCCGGTTTGGACGTATGGTTGTACGGGCATCGCGTCGCCCACCTCACTGAACCGGGCAACTACCGGTACAAACTCGAATTCACCGACGAAGCGCTCGATGTCTTCGGTCCGGGAGCGCGCGGGTGCTCTCGCTTGCACTGCCTTTCGATACCGAGGCGGTCGTCGATGCCAAAGGGGCGAGTCGTCGACCCGTGGCCGCGTTCCTGGAGGGGCTTCTTCCGGAAGGAAACTTCCGCCGCCATCTCGCTGCCGGCCTCGGTGTCACCGCCATCGACACACTGGCGCTCCTGCGAGCAGTGGGCGCCGAATGCGCGGGTGCGGTGCAGTTCGTCTCCGAAGGTGAGATGTTGTCCGCCGGGACGATCAGAGAGCTCACGGACGACGAAGTGAACCGGGTCGTTGCCGACCTCCCCACTTACCATCTCCCCGAAGGAACAGCGCCACAAGCGTCGCTGGCGGGAATACAAGACAAGGTGCTGTTGGTTGCGCGACCGGACGGTTCCTGGGGATGGCCCCGAGGTGGCGCGGCATAATCACACATCATCAAGCCCGAGCCGTTGGGCGGCGCGCCTGTGCCGCATCTCATTCAGACCGAAGATTGGGCGATGTCGGTAGCTGGTGCGGCGGGCCTCAGTGCCGCAAAGACCAGTGTCGAATCTTTCGGCGGGCGAGACGCTCTCGTCGTTGCCCGCTATGACCGGACCCACAACGGGGACCGGCTGCACCAGGAAGATTTCTGTCAGGCGCCCGGGCTGGACCCCGACGCGAAGTATGAAAGTACAACCGAGTACGAACGCCTCGGACCCCGACTGCGTCGCCTTGCGTCCGTGGCTGCCGACCGTGCGATCGATCCCCAGGCGTTCCGTGTCGACCTGCTGTCGGCGGTTACCTTCAACGTCATCGTGGGCAATGGTGACGCGCATTCGAAGAACTATTCACTGCTGCTCGGCCGGCGCGGCGAAGTGTCACTGGCACCGCTGTACGACTCTGCCCCGGTCATGTACCTGGATTCTCGATTCAAAGGCACGGGTCACATCATCAAC
This sequence comes from Nocardia sp. NPDC003963, assembly GCF_053605105.1. Taxonomy (NCBI): domain Bacteria; kingdom Bacillati; phylum Actinomycetota; class Actinomycetes; order Mycobacteriales; family Nocardiaceae; genus Nocardia; species Nocardia sp. NPDC003963. Next base: position 65,329 of record NZ_JBSGIP010000016.1, on the reverse strand, counting down.
GGGCGCAGCAACATCGATACTGTCGATGAAGCCGATCTCGTGGCCGAGGCCCGCTCGTGGGGGCTGGCGCCGCGAGTCGCGCAGGGAACGGTCCGGTCCGTGATGGCGCAGGTCTGGGACGCCGCGCACTCGATCGCCCTGCCACCCGGCGCCGAGCGGATTCAGGACAGGCTCGAAGCTCTATGGGTTCGGCGACATTGGGCTGTGCCATGACGTGCTCATCTCACGACACCGACGGGCGGTCCGGCCGAGACCGACCGTAACGGTGTCGGGATGTCACCTTTCGAGGAGCCTGGAACTCATAATCGGCCGACCGCTCGGGTCTTTCGCTCGAGCGCTCGCGCAGTGTGGGAATCAGCGGGCAGGAATGTCTCCAGCCGCAGCTCGGAGATCGCGACGTGCACGGCAGTGGCGAAAGTGGTGATCGCGGTGATCAGGCTCAGCTCGCCCAGGCTGGATCGAAGCCGTAGCGGGACTGCGAAGCCGAAATGGTCTGTGCTGATCGAGGGCGGGTGCGGCAGATAACCCTCCAGTTCGGCCAGCATCGACATATGCCGCTCGTGCGGGGCGCGGGCGTTGTCCTGTCTCGGCCGTTCGAGTACGTGTTGCGCCCAATCGTCGAAGTTCAGGATCCGCGGCGCCATTCCGCGTGGATGTAATGCCAGGCGCAGCACGTTCACCGGTGGTTCCAGCAGTTCCGGTGCGACGCCCTCGGTCAGAATGCCGAGCCCGTCGTTGGCCGCCACCAGCTCACCGAACCGGTTCACCACGATCGCCGGGTACGGACTGTGCCCGTCGAGCAGCCGGCCCAGGCTGTCCATCACCGGTTGGAGCGCCGGATCGTCCAGATCGGTTTCGGGGTAGCTCGGTGCGTAGCCGGCCGACAGCAGCAGTGCGTTTCGTTCCCGTAGCGGCAGCTGCAGCGATTCCGCGACCCGCACCACCATGCCCCGCCCCGGCATGGACCGGCCGCTTTCCATGAAACTCACGTGCCGTTGCGTGGTGCCGGCCCGCAGCGCCAATTCCAGCTGTGACAGTCGCCGCCGCTTCCGCCATTCCTTCAGTGCCGCACCGAAACCATCCATAGGGCGAGCGAAGCATATTCCCTCCAGGGAATTGAGCGCATACCCTCGCTCGGCGACGGTGGATTACATGAAATACGGACTTCTCCTTCCTGCGGGCCGGGCCCAGCTCGACGCGGGTGGCTCGGCGCAGGCCCTGGTCGAGATCGCCGTCGAGGCCGAGCGGCTCGGATTCGACTCCGTCTGGGCCGGCGACTCCCTCGTCCGCGCCAGAATCGAGCCGCTCACCCTGCTGACCGCCGTCGCGCAGGCAACTGAACGCATCACCCTCGGTACGGCGGTGCTGATGCCCGCCTACCGGCATCCGGTGCACGCCGCGGTGACGCTGGGTTCGCTCGATCTGCTCTCCGAAGGTCGCCTCGTGGTCGGCGTCGGTGCCGGGTTTCCCGGCTTCAGCGAAAAGGAACTGGAGCTCGTCGGGGTGGATTTCCGTACGCGCTTCTCCCGGCTCGACGATACGGTCGCGCTGTGGCGTGAACTCTGGACCGGCAACCCGCAGTCGTTCCACGGCAAGGTACTGCACTACGACTGGTTGCCCGAGGTGCCCGCGCCGGCACGTCGGGGCGGCCCGCCGATCTGGCTGGGCGGGATCACCCCGGCTGCATTGGGGCGCACCGCGCGGCTGTACGACGGTTGGTTGCCCTACCCACCCGACCCGGCGGACTACGCGACCGCACTGAGCACGATCCGTGACACCGCGACGCGGCCGGTCACCCCGGCTCTGTTCGCGACAGTGTTCGTGGACGACGACGCGCAGCGGGGTGCGAAGGCGCTGGACGACTACTGCCGGGCCACGTATCGCATGCCGCTGGAGTCCGTCGCGCAGATCCAGGTGATGATGACCGGTCCGGATATCGCCGACCGGCTCGGACGGTTCGTCGAGGCCGGTGCGCGGCACATCCTGTTGCGGGTCGGGGCGGTCGATCCCGCTACGTTCACCGAGCAGTTGGCCGGAGTCGCGGAAATTCTCTCGGCGCTCCCACGCGGGCCCGTCGTCGAGGCGGCCGCGGATTGAACACGGGGACGAACGACAGCTCGGAAAGTATGTATTTCGTCGGGCTATAGCCAACTTTATGGATAGCCGGCCGTCGTGATGTGGCTGTCACTCGGCCGCGACGCCGACCCGCAATGTCGTTGCGGGGCACTATTCGAAGCCGCGACTGCTACTTCGGGAGAGCAGTTCGGGGCCGGGCTTGCCCCGGCCGGCGAGTATCGGCGGAGTACGCGACTGTGTCCGGGAGGCCCGAGCACGTCACCGTACCGCGCCCGCCGCAGCTCGCGGTCCGCGAGGCTCGGTCCCCGGCTCGGCCGGTGGGCATACAGCGGCGTGAACAGCGTGGCGCCGTCCATGACGGCTTCGGCGGTGAGTTCCGGCAGTGCGTTTGCGGCTGCCCGGACACAACATTGCCCGACAGATCTGTTTATCGAACATATGTTCTATTCATGGGGTAGGGTCGGCGGGGTGAACACACATTCGACTGCACTGGCACCGCAGGCGCGGGCGCGGAAATGGCCGGAACTGGCCGATGTCGACCTGCTGCGCACTCTCGTCGAAACCGAGCGCCACCGGCGGCGACTGGGTGCGGCCATGGTCGCCGCAGTCGCCGAGGCCGAGCGCCGTGGTCTCGCCGCCGATACCGGCTACCGCGACACGGCGGAGCTGTTGAGTGATCTGCTGCGGATCAGTACCTCCGAGGCGCGCCGGCGAATCGAATGCGCCGCTCCGCGGGCTCGATCGCGTTCCAGAAAGCCGTGGCGGGCGTTGGCGGCGGTCAGCTGAGCGCCGAGCCCGGATCGTAGCCGGACGAGGCTGCCGGCCGAGACGACGGCGCCGCGCATCGCGGCTCGGCCGATTCGTGTGCAACTGCGGAAGGTCGGCCGGGTACGGTCGGCCGAATTCGGCAGCAACTGCAGATGTTGGGCACTCGGCAGGACGCGAAATGCATGGGTAACTAGAAAACGCCTGGTCATCGTGGGGTTGTACCGGATCTGAGGAGCGCGGGTGATATCCGGCGCCCGCCATATGGTTATGGTACGGGTACCATAACCATATGGGTTTGAAGAAGACGACGGTCATGGTCGACGAGGCCGACCTCGAACTGGTGAAGATGGCCGCGGCACGCGAAGGGCGGCCGGAGTCCGAGTATTTTCGTGAAGCTTTTCATCTGGCCGCGATACGCACTCGTCGATGGGATGAGGAGTGGGATATCCCCGTACTCGACTACGGGCATGCAGTGTCGGCGGATGAGATCGATAGCACTGTGCGAGAAGCGATCATCGACACCGGACCCGATGCTGGATGATCGTCATCGGCGACACCTCGGGTCTGGTCGCCGCTTTCAACTCCGCGGATCCCGAGCACGTCCGTGCGCGCGCAGCGCTGCAGCGGGCGGCGCTGACCATCGTCTCTCCACTCGTGTTGCTCGAAGTCGAACACATCACCACCCGAAATCTCAACCGTCGAGCCGCATATGCGGTGAATGATTGGTTGTTGGCGCAGGAGCGCACCGGACGCATCGAAGTGCCCACGGTGTCGGCGGACTTGTTGCGGGTCGCACGCAGGGTGCAGAACAGATACCTGGCCTTGCGCCTGGATCTCACAGACGCCACCAATGTTTCATTGGCGGAAAGATACGAAACCGTGGCGGTGTTGACACTCGACCGACGGGATTTCCGCGGAATCAGCCCGCTCACCGGTGATGCCGCATTCCGCCTGTTGCCCGATGATCTCTAGGCCGGGCCCTGCCCGCCCTTGATCCAACGGCGGGCCTCCTGCACGACGTCCGGGTCGCTCAGGCGCGAGGATGCGGTGTCTGTCGAGGGGTCAGGCCCGGTCTGCTGCCGCTGTCCGGACGTCGGTCGAGGTGGCAGCTGGGGTTGAGCGGTGTGTTCGCAGCAGTGCAGCTATGAGGACAGCACCGAGAGTGAGGATGCCGGCAGCGATCGTGAGCGCGAAGGAAAAGCCCGGCGACTCAGCGGAACCGGCCGAGGCGCCACTATGGCCTTCGGCCACGGTGACCAGAACCGCGATGCCGATTGCGCCACCGATCTGCTGCACCGAGCTGAACAACGCCGAGCCGAGGCCCGCGTTCTCCGTGGTGGTGCCGGTGACCGCGGCCGCCGTCAGGACCGGCAGGCTCAGCCCGCATCCCAGGCTGGTGACGAGCATGCCCGGCAGCACACCCGTAGCGTATGGATCGCCCGCCGCCACACCGGACAGCATCAGCAGCCCGGCTGCGCTGATCAGGAACGACGAGACCAGCGCCCACCGCATCTCGATCCTCGTGATCGCGTACGTGGAGAGGCGCATACCCACGAGAATTCCAGCGCCATAGGGCAGATAGGCCAGGCCGGCCTGCAACGGACCGTATCCGAGGACCGTCTGCAGGTGGATCATCAACAAGAAGGCCATGGCGAAAAAGGCCACCGAAAACAGCAACGTCGCCGCATTGGCGGCCGAACGCGTCCGGTCGGCCAGGAACGCTATCGGCACCAACGGCTCCGCCACCCTCGACTCCACCACGATGAATGCGGCGGCCAAGAACGCAGCCAGCAGCAGGGCTGCGATGACGGGGAGGTTTGCCCAGCTCGTTTCCCCGGCTCTGAGCAGACCGTAGACCAGGGACACCACGGCGCCGGTGCCCAGAACTGCGCCGGGTATATCCAGACGTACCCGGGAGTGCGCACGACTTTCCGGGATCAAGCGAGGCAGCAGCACGAGGGCCACCGCCGCCACCGGCAGGTTGATGAAAAAGATCCAGCGCCAGGATGTGAGGTCGGTCAGCACACCGGAGATCACCAGGCCCGCGGTGCCGCCCAGAGCCGCGATCCCACCCCAGATAGCCAGTGCCCGGGTGCGTTCCGCGGTGCCCGGGAACAGCAGAGTGATCAACGACAGCGCGGCAGGACTGGCCATGGCTGCGCCGGCGCCCTGAACGAACCGTCCGAGCACGAGTTGCCAGGGCTGTTGGGCGAGCCCGCACGCGAGACTGGCCACGCCGAACAGCGCCACTCCCAGGAGGAAGACGCGGCGGCGGCCCAGCAGGTCGGCCGCGCGTCCCGCCAGCAACAACAATCCACCGAATGCGAGAAAGTAGGCGTTGACCACCCAGGCCAGCCCTGCGCCGCTGAAACCCAGCTCGTCGCGGAGGCTGGGGAGGGCGACGCTGACCACATTGTCGTCGAGGACGAGCATGAACTGCACGAAGCACAGCACCACCAGCGCTGCCCGGCGCCGACCGGGGACTACGGAAGCAACCACCGGCGTCACGGCAGACGCTCCGGCTGCGACGGCGTACGCCAACCATCATGAGTCACGAGATTTTTCAGCACTCGATGACGCTATGTGGCCCTCGAAGCTGGCCACAATACGTAATGAGGACCAGTGATATCGCGTTGAGGACATAGGCTGGCGTCGTGCTGGAACCCGCCGATTCGTTCGATCCGTCCGGCGCGGGAGTGATCATCGTCGACCAATTCCCATTGACGTCGGGGGAATGGATCCCCGCCCACAGTCATACCCACCACCAGCTGGCATGGACACGGCGCGGGGTCCTCAGCGTCGCTGTGGCCGACGCGTACTGGGTACTGCCGCCGACCCGGGCCCTGTGGTTACCGGCGGGGGTGGTGCACCGAACCGGCGCCACCCGCGAGGCGGTGCTGTGCAGCCTCTACCTCGATCCAGCAGCATGCTCCCCGGACTGGTCCGAGCCCACCGCGGTGGGCGTCGGCGCGCTGCTGGCCCAACTGATCACCTATCTCGCCCGCCACGATCTCGCCGAAGACGCCCGGCAGCGAGCCGAGGCGGTCGTGCTGGACCTGCTGCACCCCGTACCGACCCTGCCGATCGACGTCCCGAACCCCGTGGACGAACGGGTCCGCGCCGTGACAGACACCCTGCTCGCCGACCCCGCAGACCCCCGCAGCCTCGAAGCACACGCGCACGACATCGGAGTGAGTCGACGAACACTGACCAGGCTGTTCGTCCGCGACACCGGCATGAGCTTCGACCGCTGGCGCACCCATATGCGGCTGCGCGCCGCCCTGCCTCTCCTCGCCGAAGGCCGTACTGTATCCCAGGCCGCCCACGCCGTGGGATACACCACTGCGAGCGCTTTCCTCGCGGCGTTCCGCCGGACTGTGGGAACCTCACCCGGACGCTACCTCCGCGCAGACGCCGGGCTCGACCTGTGAATCGAATGCCATGGAAGCCACAGACCCGGTGGTCGCGGAGCTGAAGTACTTCCGTGATCCGAACTGCCGGTATGAAAAGCGGCCTCGCCGCCCACCCTTGTTCAAGGTGCCCTACGGGGTATTTGAAGGGGACCGTGTTCGACTTGGCCTTCCTCGGTTCCTGCGATTGCGGATCTGGGATGAAACTCATCTGACCTGAAAAACGCTGTCGCAGGTTGTGCCCTCGGCAGGATTCGAACCTGCGACACCCGCTTTAGGAGAGCGGTGCTCTATCCCCTGAGCTACGAGGGCCGGGCCGTGACCGGTGGGCAGGAGTCTACCGGGTCACCCGGTCCGGGGCCGCATCGTGGGGAGCGGCGCCGGTGAGCCTCATGCCGCGTGGCTCGTCTCGTAGTCGGTGGGGTCGAAGCGGCGGGTCTTCCAGCGGTAGAGGACCGTCGCGCCCGGCCAGTTGTTCGTGATGCGGCCCGAGGCGTTGCGGTACCAGCTGGAGCAGAAGTTCCAGGGGGTGTCCTTCAGGCGTTTCTGGAGCCAGTTGTCCCAGCGCTGTTCGGCTTCCGCGCGGGCGGAGACCCCGCGGCCGGGGTTGGCGCGCAGGTATTCGACGGCCTGCCGGATGTAGCGGGCCTGCGTTTCCAGCATGTAGACGATGGAGCCGGAGCCGACATTGGTGTTCGGGCCGTACAGCATGAACAGGTTGGGGAATTTCGGTACCGAGACGCCGAGGTAGGCGCGGGCGCCCTCGGCGGCCCAGGTGTCGGCGAGTTTGCGGCCGTCGGTGCCGTAGATGTTCATGGGGGCGAGGAATTCGGTGCCCTTGAAGCCGGTGCCGTAGACGATGACGTCGACTTCGTGGTGGATACCGTCCGCGGTGCGCACGCCAGTGGGGGTGATCTCGGTGATGGCGTTGGTCTCCACCGTGACGTTCGGCCGGGCGAGGGCGGGGAAGTAGTCGTTGGAGAAGAGGGCGCGTTTGCAGCCGGGAGCGTAGTCGGGGGTGAGCTTTTCGCGCAGGATCGGGTCGGGGATCTGCCGGGCGCGGTGGCCGTCGGCGACCTTCACCACGGGTTTCTGGATGCCCTGGAGGTCGGTGAGGGCCAGGGCCATCACCTCGAAGAACATCCACCAGCCGAAGCGTTCGGCCCAGCGGATCGGGGGGAGGTATTTGAACACGGCGTGGTGGCGGGGTTCGTAGGCGGCGTCGGCCTTGGGCAGGACCCAGGCGGCGGAACGCTGGAAGAGGGTGAGGTGTTCGGCGATCGGCTGGATGCGGGGGATGTACTGGATGGCGCTGGCGCCGGTGCCGATACAGGCGACGCGTTTACCGGTGAGGTCGACGGAGTGGTCCCATTCGGCGGAATGGAAGGCGGGGCCGGCGAAGGTGTCGATACCGGGGAGGTTGGGCATGGCCGGCCGGGAGAGCTGGCCGACGGCGGAGATCAGGACGTCGGTGGTGAGCCGGTCACCGTCGGTGGTGCGGATCTGCCATTTCGCGGCGCTCTCGTCGTATTCGGCGTCGCTGATCTCGGTGCCGAAGCGGATCTTGCGTTCGAGATCGTATTTGCCGACGACGCGGCGCATGTACTCGTGGATATCGGCCTGCTCGGAGAAGCGGCGGGGCCAATCGGAGCGTGGTTCGAAGGACCAGGAGTACAGCGGGGACGGCACATCGCAGGCCGCGCCCGGGTAGGTGTTCTCGCGCCAGACCCCACCGAGGTCCTGGGCGCGTTCGACGATGGTGAAATCGTGCACGCCGGAACGCAGTAGCTCCAGTCCCATGCCGAGCCCACCGAACCCGGCCCCGATGATGACGATCGACGGCGATGGCGTCGGCGACGGAGATGACATCTTCTCAGAGTAGGACCGGCGGCAGCCTGTCCGAAGATAACTGAGGACAGTGAATAGAGATTTCCGGCCACGAAATCGACCGCCGGGGGTGATGCGCGTGCATATGTAAGCGAGCGCTCGACAAATCCGGGCGATATGTCCACGAGGGCTGAAACCGGTGGTCTACGGGCTCTGGAGCTGCGGGTATTCATCCCATCAATGGGTCATGAACTGGGTTCGTGTCTCGTTTGGATGTCATTTCGTTATCTGACTTGGCGGCGGGCCTGATTCCCCGCTATCACAGTGGAGTGCTCGGCGGCGATGGCGCAGTGCCGGTGGCCCGCAGGGGGCGTCGCGGGCATTGCGTCCCATCCGGCCGTCGGGCGCGTTCACGGAATCCCGCTCCGGCCCGTATCGGCCGTTGAACGCGGGGAACTTCTCCCGTTTCCGTCGACCCTCACCGCTCCCGGCTACTCCACGGTAGTGTTCGGCGGTGTGATGTGAGTCATGTCTGTTCCTGTGTCTCACAGGGGTGCGATCGGACTCGCCGCACCGTCGCCCGCCGCCCAGATGAGTTAGGGGTATTCCCGATGTTGAGCACCATGATGGACGACCAGCTGTCCTTGGCCACGCTGCTGCGCTACGCGTCCACCTTCGTCGGTGATTCCACGGTGTCCACCTGGACCGGGGACGGGGTGCGCACCATGACCTATCGCGAGGTCGGCGCGGATTCCGCACGACTGGCCAACGCGCTGACCGACCTGGGGATCGGGGAGGGCGACCGGGTCGGCACCTTCATGTGGAACAACAACGAACATTTCCTGGCCTATATCGCGATCCCGGCCATGGGGGCGGTGCTGCACGCGCTGAACATCCGGCTCTCGGCCGAGCAACTCGTCTTCGTGGCCGACCATGCCGAGGATCAGGTGGTGCTGGTGGACGGCAGTCTGCTGCCGATGTTCGCGCAGTACCTGCCGAATCTGAAAACGGTCCGGCATGTGATCGTGGTCAACGGTGATGCCGCGGCGCTGACCGCCCCGGCGGGCGTGACCGTGCACGACTACGCCGAACTGCTGGCGAAATACCCTGCCGAATACGACTTCCCGGTGCTGGACGAGCGCACGGCCTCGTCGATGTGCTACACCTCCGGCACCACAGGCGATCCGAAGGGTGTCGTCTACTCCCATCGGTCCAACTGGCTGCACGCCATGCAGGCCACCGCACCGTCGTCGATGGGGATCACCAACGACGACACCATGCTCGCGATCGTCCCGCTGTTCCACGCCAACGCCTGGGGCCTGCCCTACGCGGCGCTGCTGTCCGGCGCGAATGTGCTCATGCCGGACCGTTTCCTGCAGCCGGTGCCCCTGCTGGAGATGATGGCCGCGGTGCGGCCCACGTTCGCGGCGGCGGTGCCGACGATCTGGGGCGGGGTGCTGGCCGCGCTGAGCGCCGCCCCACAGGACATCACCCATCTGCGCTCGGTGGTGGTGGGCGGGGCGGCCGCGCCGCCGGCGATGATGAAGGCATTCGACGAGAAGCACGGTGTGCAGGTGATCCATGCCTGGGGGATGACCGAGACCTCCCCGCTGGGCAGTGTGGCGCAGCCGCCGCAGGGGGTGACAGGTGAAGCGGCCTGGGCCTACCGCGTCACGCAGGGGCGGTTCCCGGCCGGGGTCCGGGCGCGGCTGGTCGGTGACGACGGCGAAGTGGTGCCCAACGACGGTAATTCGCTGGGCGAGGTGGAGGTGCGGGGTCCGTGGATCACCGGCTCCTACTATTCGCCCGACGGCGCCGAGGTGGATCCGAGCAAATTCGACGACGGCTGGCTGCGTACCGGTGATGTGGGCAAGATCAGTCCGGACGGTTACCTGACCCTGGTGGACCGGTCCAAGGATGTGATCAAGTCCGGCGGCGAATGGATCTCGTCGGTGGATCTGGAGAACGCCGTGATGGGCCATCCGGCCGTGGCCGAGGCCGCGGTGGTCGGTATCCCGGACGCGAAATGGGACGAGCGCCCGCTGGTGGCGATCGTGGTGGTCGAGGGCGCGACGGTGGAACCGGGGGAGCTGCGGGAGTTCCTCGCGGACCGCTTCGCGAAATGGCAACTGCCCGAATACTGGACCTTCATCGCGGAGGTACCCAAGACCAGCGTCGGCAAGTTCGACAAGAAGCGCCTGCGGGCGCAGCACGCGGACGGGGAACTGGATGTGACGGTCTTCGGCTGATCCCGGCCCGCGGTCGATCCCCGGCGCACCGAGCGCCGGGGATCGCACCGATCAGCAGTTTCGTAGTTCCGGGCTCTGGTTGAGTAACTGGTTACGGGGGCTGATGAACCGGCTGTAGGTCTCGCCGCCGACTGCCGCCAGCGGGAACGCCGCCACCCGGTGGCAGTTCTGGAAGGCGAGTTTCACGCCGAAATGCCGTTCCAGGCCACCACGGATGGCATCGGAAGCCAGGGCGCGCAGCAGCTGACCGCGTGCCGTCTCATCGGGCGGTTCGACCTCGTTGTCGGCGAATTCCGCGGTGCCGGAACCCAGTTCGCTCGCGACGCGACTCACGACCTCCCAGGCGTAGGGCAGCGAGGTACGGACACATTCGACGAATTCGGCGTCGGTGACATCACCGCGTTCGGCACGTTCCAGCAGAGCGGTGGGGACATCTAAGGACACGGCGACCTCCTGAGGTCAACTCGTCTTCGGCTGATGGCGCGGAAACCCGCGTGCAGATCTGCCGGGCCGAGTCTAATCGAAATTGGTTGTCAATAGCAGTGGATTGGCCGTGAAAGTCGTTAGAAGAGCCAGGTTTTCGGATTTGCGGCATCATTGCCCCGGCCGGTCCTTGGGGTGGTGGACGTCGGTGGGGAGGTCTTCCTTGTGGGATGTCCTGTCGGGTATGTGAGGTTGCCGGCGGATGTCCGTGCGAGTTGCGGGCCTGTTCACGCGGCAGGTAAATGTTACGAAAAGGGCAGTGTTCACAAGGTGGTCGCGGAACTGTATTACCCGGTTGAACTGGGTGTTTGCCGAAAAGGTTGCGATATGATCACGGACCGGTAGAGTTACCGTCACAACGGATGCCGAAACGTTACGTTTTCCGGCTCGAGTAGCTGGATCCGCGTACGGCGTTCGTGACCTTGATGATCGGACAGCGAGGACGGACCTTTGGCGCACCATCGATTAGGCCCCAGCTCCATCACCGTCATGAGTCTGATCGGTGACGAGGTGCAGGTCCGTCCCCGGCGCCATCGCGCGGATGCCACCGCGGCCGAAAAGGTCCGCGCCGCCGCCGGAGCCGCCGTCGCGGCCGGCGCGCTGATCGGTACCGCTTCCCAGATCGCTCCCGCCATCGCCTACGCCGCGCCGCTGCTGCCCGGTAACGGAAACGACGAAGCGGTGCGGGCCGAGCCGGTCGCGCCCGTCGTGGACGAGGTGGCCCGGGTCGCCGAGCGGATGACACAGGCCGCGCCGGTCGCCGATACGCAGCCCGCTCCGGTGCAGGCGGCACCGATCGCCGCACCGGCGCCGGTGGCCGCGCCGTTCGGTCTCCAGAATCTGCCGCCCGAGGTCGCCGCCCCGCTGACCCAGGCCGAGCAGGCGATCGAACAACTGCATCAGCAGATCGCTCCGGCGGCCGCGGTCCGGCCGGTCGCCGGTGTCGTGAGCTCCACTTATGGGAGCCGATGGGGCGCCATGCACTACGGTATCGACTTCGCCGATACACTCGGCGCGCCGATCAAATCCGTTGCCTCGGGCACGGTGATCGAGGCCGGTCCCGCTTCCGGATTCGGAATGTGGGTCCGGGTGCTGCACGACGACGGCACCACCGGCGTCTACGGGCACGTCAACGATATCTACGTCAGCGAAGGACAGCGGGTGAACGCGGGTGATGTGATCGCCACCGTGGGCAACCGGGGTCAATCCACGGGCCCTCACCTGCATCTGGAGATCTGGGATCAAGGTGGTAACAAAATCGATCCGATGACCTGGATGGTGTCAAAGGGGGTGCCACTGGAGTGGGGACCCTCGCACTGAGATCGACAGAATCGCTCGACCGTCCGATCCTTGCCACCCCCGCGGGGTTGCCGGGAGAACTGCGAGCGCCCGGCGTGACCGAACTGGCCGAGATCTTCGAACCCGACTCGATCCACGGCCGCGTATACGCGGCCCTGGTCCATCGGCCGCGGTCGGGTCTCGCCGATATCGCCCGGCATACCGGGTTGTCCGAAACCGAGGTCGAGAACGCGCTGGACGACCTGTGCGGGTTGCGGGCCGTTATCCGGCTCACCGACCCGGACGGCACTCCACGCTGGGATGCGCACGCCCCGGAATCGCTGTCGGAAGCCGAAGCCCGGCGGCGGCGCCAGGAGATCAGCACCATGCACGCGGCCGCGGCCCGGCTCAGCGAGACCTTCCGGTCCGTCCGGCGCTCGCAGGGTTGGAACGGTGTGATCTCGCCGGTGTTCGAACGCGCCGAACTGCTCGCCGATTTCGAATCGCTGCACGCGAACGCCGACTACTCGGTGAAGATGGTCGAGCGCAGCCCGCATCTGAGCGACCCCGAACGGGACAGCCGTATCGCGGAGCTAAAACAGGCCCGGATGGCCGAAGGCGTGCGATATCGGATCCTCTACCAGGACACGATCTATCAGGACGCCGACCGGCTGCGTCACACCCTGGCCACCAACGCCCGTGGCGCGCAGGCGCGCACGCTGCCCGATCCGCCGTTCAAACTCATCATCGCCGACGACGAACGCGCGAGTCTGGTACTGCACACCGACGAGCGCCGTCCCGATCCCATGGCGCTGCGGATCAACGGATCGCCACTGCTGGATATGTTGATCCGCAGTTTCGATGTGCTCTGGACGCTGTCCGCGCCGATTTCGGTACAACCGGAAGCCGACGAACTCGACGAACGCGACCGCGCGATCCTCACCATGATGGGTATGGGGGCGACCGACGATACGATCGCCCGCCGGCTGGGGATGTCGCGTCGCACGGTGGTCCGGCGCACCGCTCGGCTGCTGGAACGGCTCGGGGCCAGTACCCGATTCCAGGCCGGCGTGCAGGCGATCCGGCGCGGCTGGCTGTGAAACGGCTTCCGTGCCGGGTGCCGACGGCGGTATCCGCGCCGCTCGTCCGGGGATAGCCGGTACCGATCCGCCGGCAGTTCCGCAGGACGGGCGGGTGCCGCCGGTCGGGCTCGCTGCCCGAGCGGCGGTCCGGCGCACTCCCGAATATGATGGCCACACCGCGCCGGCCCGATCGTTATGCCCTTCCGCCCCCACAGGGCACGCAGGAGGCCGGGTCCCGGCTCGATGCGAGAGGTGAACGCACCCGAATGCAAACTGCCCGCCGTCCTTTCAGTGTCACTCGACGGCGCCGTTCGGGCAGTCCGCTGTTCGCACAGCTGCTGACGGCCGCGGTCGAATCCGCGGCCGCGGAAGTCGCGATTCGCTACAACCCGACGGGCCGGTCCGCCGACCAGCGGGAAATGACCTACCAGGAGCTCGACGAAGCGTCCTCGCAGCTCGCGCGCGAACTGATCGAACGCGGAATCGGGCCCGGCGATGTGGTGGCGATCGGTCTCGCGCGCAGTCCGGAATCGGTGCTGGCGGTATGGGCTATCGCGAAAGCCGGCGCCGCGCACGTCCCGATCGACCCTGCCCTTCCCGGCGACCGGATCGACCGGATCGCCGCGGGTTCCGGGGCCGCGCTCGGCCTGACCGATTCGAAACATCGCTCCGCGCTCGGGCGGTCGCTGTACTGGATGGAGCTGGACGATCCGGTGCAGTCGGCCCGGATCGCGCGGCGGCCGCGGCATCCGATCTCCTACGCCGACCGGGTGCGGATGCTCGATGAGCGTCACCCCGCCTATATCGCGCACACCTCGTGCGCGGCCGGTGATCCGGTGGGTGTGGTGGTGGCGCACAGCGGACTGGCCCCGGTGGTCGCGGCGGCCACCGACCTCTACGGGATCACCAGCGATTCCCGGGTGACCCATATCTGTTCCCCCGACTCCGATATCTCCGTTCTGGAACTGCTGCTGACCTTCACCTCCGGCGCGACGCTGGTGATAGTCCCGGCCGGTGCGTTCGGCGGGCAGGGGGTCGCCGAACTGCTGGCGCGGGAGCAGGTGACCCATATGATCACCACCCCGGCCGCGCTGGCAGGCGTGGATCCGGCCGGACTCACCGAGCTGGAGAGCGTCGCGGCGATCGCCGACGAATTCGACCCCGAACTGATCCGGCGCTGGGCCCACGGGCGCAGCGTTTTCATCTCCTACGGCTCCACCGAGACCACCATCGTCGCGACCGGTACCGGCACGATGCACCCGGGGGAGAAAATCACCGTCGGTACCGCGCTGAACGGGTTCGGTGCCTTCGTACTCGACGACCGGTTGCGGCCGGTGCCGCCCGGTACCGCGGGTGAGCTCTATCTGTCCGGGCCGGCGCTGGCGCACGGTTACCTCGACCGGCGCGGACTCACGGCACAACGTTTCGTGGCCGGGCCCTTCGGTACGGATCCGGGCCGGCCGGGGACCCGGATGTACCGGACCGGTGCGCTGGTGCGCCGGATCCGGACGGCGCAGGGTGCGGAAATCGAATATCTGGGCTGTGCCGATTCGCCCGTGCCGAGGCACGGTTCCGGCGCGATCGTCGAAGCGCCCGCCCCGTATCCCGCGGTGGACCGCACGGTCGCGCGTCCGCGAACACCGGAACCGGCCGCTCCGGCGGTGGGAGCGCTACCGTACGGGGAGCCGGACCACGGCACGGACGAGCGGGTGCCCGTACCGGAACAGCTGTCCGAGCCTGCCGGTTCGCGCCCGCCGCTCAGCGAGCCCGGGGCCCGGCTGGCCGGCCTGTTCGCGGCGGTACTCGGGGTCGAGCACGTCGGCGCCGGGGATTCTTTCGTCGCGCTCGGTGGTGATACCGCGAAGGCGGTCCGGTTGGTCGAGCGGGCGCGGGCGGCCGGGATCCGGTTCACCCCGCGCGATGTGTTCGAGTGCCGGACGGTCGCCGGGCTCGCCGAGGTCGCGGAGTTCGGGGCCGCGGTGGCGGCCGTTCCGGCGGAGTTGCCCGGAGGTGGTATCGGCGAGGTCCCGACGACCCCCATCCTGGCCGAATACCTGGCCGGGGGAGTGCATTCCGGTTTCGCGCAGACCGTGGCGCTGGCCCTGCCGAAGGGTATCGATCGCGCCGGGCTGGCGGCCACCCTGGGAGCGGTGGTGGACCGTCACGATATGTTGCGGGCCCGGCTGGTGGCCGAGGACGGGCGGTACCGGCTCGAGGTCCCCGATACCGGTCCTGTCGCGGTGGGCGCGCGGGTCTCGGAGGTGGAGGTACCGGCGGGCACCCGATCTGCCGAGTTCGCCGGGATCACCGATGCGGCCATGAAATCCACTGTGGCGCAACTCGATCCGCTGGGTGGCCGGATGGTCGCGGCGACCTGGTTGCGCCGGCCGGACGCCCGCGACGCACTGCTGCTCGCCGTTCATCACTATGTGGTGGACGGTGAGTCCTGGCGGATCATCCTCGCGGATCTGACGCTGGCCTGGTCCCGGGTGCGCCAGGGGCGGCGTCCCGAACTGCCCGCTGTCGCCACCTCGTTCCGCAGGTGGGCGCATGCGCTGACCGAAAACGTCACCGGATCCGAGAGCGAACTCGCCCACTGGCGTGGCGTATTGGACACTCCGGACCCGCCGCTCGGGTCGCGGGCACTCGATCCCACGATCGATACCCGCGCGTCGATGCGCAGGTTCACGGTGGAGATCTCCGCGGATATCGCGGAGGTGGTGCGTACCGAGGTACCCGCGTTGTACCGGACGGGGCCCGCCGAACCGCTGGTGGCCGCTCTCGCCCTGGCGGTGCGCAACTGGCGGTCCCGGCGCGGCGTGGACTGCGCGACCACCCGTATCCGGGTGCACGGTGACGGGCGCGCCGAACCGCTCCTGCCGGGCGCGGATCTCAGCCGTACCGTCGGCTGGTTCACCTCGGCTCATCCGGTGGCGTTGGATCTCGCCGCCATCGATCCGCGCGCCGCGCTGGCGGCGGGCCCGGTGACCGCCGCACTGGTGCGTTCGGTGAAGGAACAGCTCGTCGAAGCGGCCGGCCGGGGTGCCGGTTTCGGGTTGTCGCGGCAGACACCGGAGGGCGCCGCCGAACTCGCCGGCCCCGTGGCGCAGCTCGGTTTCGGCTATCTGGACCGCGCGTTCGCCGGACCGCCCTCCGGAACCGGTGACGCGTCCTGGCTGCCCACCGGTGAGCTGGGCGGTTTCGAGACCGAGTCCGATCGGGACATGCCGGCCGAGCTGGTGCTCGACACCTGCGCCGTGACCCGGCCCGACGGCGGGATCACCCTCGCGTTCGACTACGCCCGCGATATCGTCGACGAACCGGCGGTCCGGGAACTCGCCGACGAATGGCTGGCTGCCGTCCACGCCATCGCCCGGCACACCTCCGACCCCGCGGCGGGTGGCCTGACGCCGTCGGATCTGCCGCTCGTCCGGGTCGGGCAGTCCGAACTCGACACCTGGCGTACCGGCTATCCGGGTCTGGCCGAGGTGCTGCCGCTGTCGCCGCTGGGCGAAGGGCTGTACTTCCGTGCGCAATTCGCCGCGGACGAACCCGGCGACTACGTGATGTTGTTCGCTGTCGAGCTCGGCGGTGTCATCGATCCGGAGCGACTGCACCTGGCGGCGCAGCGGCTCCTCGATCGGCATCCCGTGCTGCGTACCGCGTTCGGCACGGCCGCCGACGGTGCGCCGGTGCAGTTGGTGCTCGAGGATGTCGAGGTGCCGTGGCGGGTGATCGACGATGTCGGCGACTACGAGATCCCGGAACTGCTGGACGCCGAGCGACTCACCCGCTTTCCCCTCGATACCGCGCCGTTGTTGCGGATCACGCTGTACCGCACCGTTTCCGGCCGCACCCATCTCGTGCTGGCCGCCCACCATCTGCTGTTCGACAGCTGGTCGGTGCCGATTCTCGTCCGCGATCTGCTGACCGCTTACGCCAGGCACGGCGGTCTGTCGGCGCTACCCGCGGTTCCCGCCTACCGCGACTATCTGCACCGGATATCGCAGCGGGACCGGGCGAATGCCCGGGCCCGCTGGTCGGAGGTGCTGCGCGGGGCCCGGCCGACCGAACTCGCGCAGGTGCTGACACCGCCCGAACAACCGGAAACCGGTATCGGAGAAGTCGATCTCGTGCTGGACGGAGGCGAGGCCGCCGTCCTGGCGGCCTATGCGGACGGGGCCGGCGTGGGTGCCGACACCGTGGTGCAGGCCCTGTGGGCGGTACTGCTGGCGGGTTTGACCGGATCCGCGGATATCGTGTTCGGAGCCGTAGTCCCCGGGCGACCGCCCGAGCTGACCGGGGCCGGCGAGATGACCGGCCTGTTCGCCAACACGATTCCGGTGCGGGTGCGATTCGAGGTCGAGTGGACCGTGCGGGATCTGCTGGCCCGTATCCGGTCCGAACAGGACGCCCTCGCCGAACACCACTATCTGGGCCTGAGCGATCTCGCGCCCGGCGCGGCCGGACTCTTCGACACCCTCGTGGCCTTCGAGGCCCGTCCGGCGGGTCCCGAGGTACTACGCGCCGCGGCCGGGGGTGTGGACGGTCTCGAAGTGGTGGATCTGATCTCGCGCACCTTCAGCCACTATCCGCTGACCCTGGTGGTGGAATCGGCGGACCGTTTGGTGCTGCGACTGTGGTATCGGCGTGATCTGGTGGCCGAACCGGCCGCGCGGGCCCTGTCCGTACTCCTCCACGCGCTCGTGGGACAGCTGCTGGCCGTGCCCTGGGCACCGGCGTCGCAGGCACCGGCTCAGGCGTGGTGGCGGGGGGTCGTAGCGGCCGGCGGGTACGGCGAGCTGCCCGCCGACCGACCGCGTCCGGCCACCCCGTCCGGTCGCGTCGGTCAGCTGTCGCGGGAGCTACCGCTGGATCTGCTCGATTCGCTCGACGATATCGCGGCACAACAGGGAGTGACCGCGTTCACGGTGGTGCAGACGGCGCTGGCTATTCTGCTGGCCCGGCTCTCCGGGAACCGCGATATCGCGGTCGGCGCGTTCAGCACCCACGAATCCGCGCCCGGTCTGTCCGTACTGCACACGACCATGGATCCGGCCCTGCGTTTCGGTGAACTGCTCGGTATCGCCCGGGCCGCCGGTGGAATGGCGCCGACGGGTCGCGGGGACGAGCAGCTCGGCCACCTGATCGATACGGTGCGCACCGCGGCCGGGCGGCCGCCCTTCCGGGTGCTGCTGGCCGCCGGGGACGCGCCCGCGAAGCTGCCGGCCACACTGGATCTGCGCGTGAACCTGGTGGAGGCGGGGGTCGATCCGCAGCTGACCTTCACCTACGCCCGCGATCTGTTCGATGCGCCCACCATCGGCGACCACGCCGACCGGCTGCTGCGGGTCCTGCACGCCGTGGTCGCCGATCCCGGTCGCGTCGTCGGCGATATCGATCTGCTCGCCCCCGGGGAACACGATCTGGTCCTGCGGGAATGGAACAGCGGCGGGGTCCGGGTACCGGCGGTGACACTGGTCGATCTCATCGAGGCCCAGGCACGGTTGCGGCTGCGGGCACCGGCCGTGCGATCCGGCGAGACCACACTGAGCTTCGACGAACTGCTGCGCCGTTCGTATCGGGTGGCGCGGGCGCTGATCGGCGCCGGTGCGGGCCCGGACGATCTGGTGGCCGTAGCGGTACCGCGTACCGAGGAGCTGCCGGTCGCGCTGCTCGGCGTGCTGCTGTCCGGTGCGGGCTGTCTGCCGATCGATACCGCGCACCCCCGGCAGCGACTGGAATTCGTACTCGCCGACGCTCGCCCGGTCGCGGTCCTCACCACCGCCACCGAACGGGACGCGGTACCGGCCGCGGGAGTGCCGGTGGTGTTGCTCGAAGGCACCGTGCGCCACTCCGCGGCGCCGGTCACCGATGCCGAGCGCCGTTCGCGGCTGCGCCCGGACAACCTGGCCTATGTCATCTACACCTCCGGTTCCACCGGCATGCCCAAGGGGGTGGGGGCCGCACATCGGAATGTGGTGGAACTGTTCGCCAATACCCAGCTGCTGTTCGAATTCGACGATGCCGATGTGTGGACCCTGTTCCACTCCTTCGCCTTCGACTTCTCGGTGTGGGAGTTGTGGTGCGCACTGGCCAGCGGCGGTTCGGTGGTGGTGGTCGACGAACCGGCCACCCGCTCGCCCGAGTTGTTGCGCGAATTGCTCGTCCGCGAACAGGTCACCGTGCTCGGCCTGACACCGTCGGTCTTCTACGAACTCGACGAGGCCGATCGGGCCGCCGCGTCGGACGAGGCGGCCGGGCTCGCCCTCCGGTACGTGGTGTTCGGGGGCGAAGCACTCGATCTGCGTCGCCTGCGGCCCTGGTACGAACGCCACGGCGCCGAACCCGATGCGCCGTGGCTGGTGAACATGTACGGCATCACCGAGACCACGGTGCACGTCTCCTTCCTGGCGCTCGACGAGCAGCTGGTGGACAGCCCGGCCAGTGTGATCGGCCGGGCGATACCCGGTCTGGACGCATTCGTACTGGACGAAAGGCTGCATCCCGCGCCGGTCGGCGTACCGGGTGAGATCTATGTGGCCGGGGCGCAACTGACCCGCGGCTACCATGCCCGCCCCGGTCTCACCGCGACCCGGTTCGTGGCCGATCCGTTCGGTCCGCCGGGATCGCGGATGTACCGTTCCGGCGATATCGGCCGCTGGGCCGGTCTCGGTGGTCGCGCGAATCTCGAGTACGCCGGACGTGGCGATGCGCAGGTGCAGGTGCGCGGGTTCCGGATCGAACTCGGCGAGATCGAGGCCGCCCTGGCGCGGTGCCCCGGGGTGGGCCGCGCGGTCGCGCTGGCGCGCGGCGACGAGGCGACCGGCGAGCGACTGCTCGGCTATGTGGTGCCCGCCGCGGACTCGGAAGTGGCGCCGGAACCGGGGTGGCTGCGCGAGCGAGTCGCGGAATTCCTTCCGGGCTATATGGTTCCCGATGCTGTCACCGTCCTCGATGCGCTGCCGCTGACTCCCAACGGGAAGCTCGACCGGCTCGCGCTGCCCGATCCGGCCGCCTCGGATGTGGTGCCCTACACCGCGCCGGCGGGCCGGGTGGCGAAGGTCGTGGCCGATGTGTTCGCCGAGCTGCTCGGTGCCGAAAGGGTCGGTGCCGACCACGATTTCTTCACCCTCGGCGGGAACTCGATGCTCGCTACCCGGGCCGTGACCCGGATCAATGCCGCCCTGGCGGCGGAGATCACGGTACGGACCCTGTTCGACGCGCCGACGGTCGCCGCACTGGCCGCGCGGGTGGTGCCCGGGGTCCCGGCCGAGGTGGAGCGGCCGGCGCTGGTCCGCGCCGACCGGCCGGAGCGGATTCCGCTGTCGCCGGCCCAGCACCGGATGTGGTTGCGCCACCGGGCCGATCCGGATTCCGTGATCGACAATCTCGCCCTCACCATCGGACTCACCGGTGCGCTCGATATCTCCGCGCTGCGCTACGCCCTCTCCGATGTACTGGAACGCCATGAACCGCTGCGTACCCGCTACCCGGCCGATCCGGAGGGTGTGCCGTACCAGGAGACCCTGCCGGTGGCGCAGGCATTGCGCGGCGGACTGGAATCGGTGAGCACCGGCGATCTGCCCGGCCGGATCGGGGAAATGCGCTCGGCCGGTTTCGATATCGTCACCCAGGCGCCGATCCGGGGCCTGCTGCTCACCACCGAGACCGACGAACATGTGCTGGCCCTGGTCGTGCACAATATCGCCGCCGACGAGACCTCGCTGAAACCGCTGACCCGGGACCTGATGATCGCGTACCGGGCCCGGGTCGGCGGGGAATCCCCGCGCTGGTCGCCGCTGCCGGTGCTGTATTCGGACTACGCCATCTGGCAGCGCGCGCTGCTCGGCACGGACAGCGACACGAATTCCGTCGCGGCCACTCAATCGGCCTACTGGCGGGATCGGCTCCGCGACCTGCCCGGCGAATCCGGGCTTCCGCTGGACCGCCCCCGCCCGGCCCGGCCCTCGATGCGAAGCGGCACGACCGGTTTCGCGGTGCCCGGCGAGGTGCGCGAGGCCTTGGACCGGCTGGCGCGTGACCGCGGCGCGACCCTGTTCATGGTCCTGCACGCCGCGGTGAACGTGCTCGTGCACCAGGTGACCGGTGCCGTCGATATCGCCGTGGGTACCCCGGTCGCCCGCCGCGACGAGCGAGCGCTCGACGATCTGGTCGGAATGTTCGCCGATACGGTCACGCTGCGCACCCGGATCGAACCCACCCTGTCCTTCGCCGAATTGCTCGACCGGGCAAGGGAAACCGACCTGGACGCGTTCGCGAACACCGATATCCCGTTCGAACAGGTCGTGCAGGTCGCGGCGCCGGACCGGGCCGTCGCCCACGATGCGCTGTTCGGGGTGGTGCTCTCGCTGCGGAGCGACGAACAGGCCGCCCTGAACCTGCCCGGGCTGGCCGTGCGGGCGCCGTATCCCGGCGCCCTCGCCGCGAAATTCGAGCTGCGGATCGATATCGACCCCGGACCTGATACCGACGACGCGCCCGGTGAGCTACGCGCCGTGCTGACCTTCGCCACCGATCTCTTCGACGAGCCCACAGTGCGGTCGTTCGGCCGTCGGCTGGCCCGTATTCTCACCGCGGTCGCCGCGGATCCCCGGCTTCCGGTGGGCGGTCTGGATCTCCCCGATACGGCCGTGCGCCGACGCGGTGCCGTGCCCACCGGCCCGGTCGCACCCGCCGCCACGGCGGGCACCGCGCTGGCCCAGACCCTCAGCGCGTCGGTGGAGGACGATCCGGACGGCCCGGCGGTGGTGTGGGGCGAGGCGGCGGTGACCTATCAGGATCTCGACGCGCGGTCCTCGCGCCTGGCACGGGCGCTGATCGCCCGCGGCTACGGGCCCGGCACCGGTGTGGTGAGCGCGCTGGAACGCGGTGTCGATGCCGTGGTGGCCGTCTGGGCGGTACTCAAGGCCGGCGCCACACTGGTACCGGCCGACGCCCAGGATGTCGCGGCCGCCGCGGATCTGGTGGTCGAGGCGGGGCTGGCCGTGGGACCGGCACCGGATCTGCCGCCGGTGAAGTGGTTGCTGCTCGACGATCCGATGGTGGCCGGCGAGATCGCCGCGGAATCCCCGCGTCCGGTCACCTATGCCGACCGGGCGCGACCACTGCGCGGTAGTGATCTCGCGGTGCTGGACGGTACCGGAACACTGGTGAGCTACGACCAGTTGGCCGCCGCGGTGACCCGGGTGCACTCCGCCACGGAGCTGACCTACGAGGCCCGGACCTACCGGGCCGGTCGCGGCGACTCTCCGGCGGGGCTGCTGGAAACCGTGGCCGCGGGTGCCGCCGGCGCCTCCATGGTGCTGGTCCCCGAGGACGCGCCGGGCGTGACCCCGGTCGGGGAGTGGGTGACCCATCTGTGGTCCGACAGTATGAGCCTGCCCGCGCTCGACCCGTACGCACTGGAGGATCTGTGCGCGCTCGTCCTGGACGAGCCGGGACAACCGGGCGCGGCCTGGGCGGAAATCGACACAGTGCTGGATCTGCCCGCCCTGCTGGAGGGCTGAGGAATCGGTATCCGGCGGCTGCCGACTCCCGCGGAATGTAGCTGTGCGCGTCCCCGCCCGGTAACCTGCCGGGTGCCATACCGGGTACCGGCGCATTGTGGCAGGCTGCTGTCCAAGCTGCGACCACGGTAGGGCGCGGCGGTGAAGTGCGATAGGCAGGCGAGGCGGACAGATGGATGCGGTAGTCGGTCAGCGGTGTGACCACCTCCGGAGGGCGAAGTCGGTATGACGCGGCCAGTCCGGACCCGGCCCAACCGAACCCGGCGGCCCCGCGTGACCACCCTTCCGCAGCTGATCGCGAACGCTGTCGAGACCAATCCCGACGGCGCGGCGCTCGTCCTCGCCGACGGCACCGGTCCGTTGGAACAGGTCAGCTACGCCGATCTGGACGCCTGGTCCAGCCGGTTGGCCCGAGCACTCATGGCGCGGGGTATCGGCCCGGAGGATCTGGTGGCCGTGGCCATCCCGCGTTCCCTGGACGCGGTACTGGCCGTCTGGGCGGTCGCGAAGACGGGCGCGGGTTTCGTACCGATCGATCCCGCTTATCCGTCCAACTGGATCGCGCATCTGCTGGTCGATATCGGTGCCGTCTACGGCCTGGCCGTGTCGTGGGTCCGCAACGAACTCCCCGACGAGATCGAATGGTTGCACGTCGATACGGTCGACGCCGCCCGGACACTGGAACAGTTCTCCGCCGAGCCCGTCACCTATGCCGACCGGATCCGCCCGTTGCGGGCCGAACACCCCGCCTATGTCAGCTACGCCAGCGACGGGGAGACCTCGCCCGACGGCGTCGTCGTCACCCAGGCCGGCCTGTCCGGTCTGTGTTCCGAACAGCAGGGCCGCTATCGGGTCGAACCCGAGGACCGCACGCTGAACTTCGCGCCGCTGCCCTCGGATTCGTCCGTACTGGAACTGCTGCTCGCGCTCGGTGGCGCCGCGACCATGGTGGTGGTGTCGCCGCTGGTGTCCACGGCCGACGAACTGACCGAACTGCTGCGCCGCACCGGGGTGACCCACGCATACCTGACTCCCGAAACCCTGCAGGTTGTCGATCCGGCCGGGCTCGACGAGCTGGGTGTCGTGATCGCCGGGCGCCGGCCGTGCCCGCCCGAACTGGTGTCGCGCTGGGTGATTCCGGTCGGCGGGGGTTCGACCAGGGTGCTGTACCAGGGGTACGGGCCCGCCGAATCCACCGTCATGACCAATATCAGCACGGCGCTGACACCCGGTGGACCCGCGACCATCGGTGCCCCGATCCGCGGCGTGACGGCCCATATCCTGGACGAACAGCTGGCACAGGTGCCCGACGGCGCGGTGGGCGAGCTCTACCTCGGCGGCCCGCAGCTCGCCCGCGGCTATCACCGACGGCCCGGACTGACCGCGCAACTACTCGTCGCGGATCCCCACGCCGGCGACGGATCCCGGCTCTTCCGCACCGGTGACCTGGTATGCCGCGCCGGTGACGGTGAGATGGAATTCGTGGGCCGGATAGAGCTGCCGGCCATACAGCAGGAGGCGCTGGACGCCGCGGTGTGGCCTGCCGATACCGAGCCTCCGCCCGCTACGGAGCCGGCGGCCGAAACGGAACCCGAGCCGGCCGGAACAGCGACCGATTTCGAACGGAGCCTGCCGATCCGCGAGACGCCGGCCGAACGGCCGGATCGTGCGGTCGAACCGGAGCAGCCGGCCGGCGGTGCCGGTCACGGATACGGGCTGCCCCAGCGCGACTCCGGTGGCGCGGACGCGGTGGCCGAACTACCCGCGCGCCCCGATACCGACAGCCGGCTGGCGTCCGAGAAACGTGATCTGGAGTTGCCCGGGCGCGGTTATCTGGAGATGCCCGACCGTCAGCATCCGCTGGGCGGCCGCGGTGGGCGGACCGCGGACATATCGGAACAGCCCGCCCCCGAGGTGGTGGAACCGGAAGCGCAACGGTCGCCGGAGGCCGCCGCCGATACCTGGCTGAGCGGCGGCTACCAGTTGCCCGCGCCGGTCGATTCGCCGACCACTCGCGGGGGGTCGTTCCCGCCGGTCGGTGGTGACGCGCTGGCGTTCTACGAGAACACGCCGGAGCGCCCGGCACCGTCCGAGGCGGCCGCGAACCGGGCCCCGCGGCCCGCTGTGCGGCCGGAGGAATTGCACGCCTCCGATTTCCCGTTCGGCGCCCGCGAGACCGATTCCCCCAGCCCGCTGTGGCCGCGTCCCGGCGGCGATCCGGTCGTGGCGGCCGAATCGCCGGCGCCGGAACCGATACCGAGCCGGATCACCGAGTCGGTGCGGCGTCCCGCGTCCATCCCGCTCTCCCCGGGCCAGTTGCGGCTGTGGGAACGTAACCGGTTCACGCCCGAAGAAGGCTCCGATACTGTCATCGCCGCGATGACGCTGACGGGCACCCTCGACGCGACGGCCATGCAGGCCGCCGTCGCCGATGTGGTCGACCGGCACGAAACTTTGCGCACGGTGTATCCGGAGGTCAGTGG
The DNA here is from genome assembly GCF_053605105.1 of Nocardia sp. NPDC003963. Classification (NCBI taxonomy): domain Bacteria; kingdom Bacillati; phylum Actinomycetota; class Actinomycetes; order Mycobacteriales; family Nocardiaceae; genus Nocardia; species Nocardia sp. NPDC003963. The sequence continues at coordinate 40,143 of NZ_JBSGIP010000016.1, read as the reverse complement.
CGTACCGCATCAGGTGGTCCTGCCACGGGAACAGGCCGTACCGGAAGTGGTCGCCGAACCGGTCGGCCCCGCCGAACTGGCGGGCTGGCTGTCCGCGTTGTCCCGGACCGACTTCGACGCCGCCGACCCCGAACAGGTGCCGGTGCGGTTCGCCCTCGCCGAAACGGGTCCGCGGGAACATGTTGTCGCGGTGGTCGTGCACCGCATTCTCGCCGACGAAGTATCGGCCGGGCTGCTGCTGCGCGATCTGCTGCGCGCGTTCCTGGGCCGGCGCAACCGGTCGCGGCCGCTGTGGCAGCCGCTGTCCGTGCAGTATCTGGACTATTTCCTACGCCGGCGGGCCGAACTCGGCGAGGTCACCGATGCGAGCTCGCTCGCCGCGCGGCGGCTGGCGTTCTGGCGGGAATACCTGGCCGGATTACCGCCGCGCCTGGAAATCCCGGCCGCGGCCCCGCGCTCCGGCGCCACCGGCCACGGTGTGCACAGTTTCGAGATCGGCACCCGGACCCATCGGCGGATCGCCGATATCGCCCGTCGCGGCGACGTATCGGAATTCATCGTGGTCCGCGCGGCGTTCGCGGTGCTGCTGGCCCGTTCGGCCGCGGTCGCCGATATCGTGCTCGGCAGCTCGGTGCGCGGCCACGACGAACGCGAACTCGACGATGCCATCGGCCCCTACGCCAATACGGTGGTGCTGCGTACCCGGATCGACCCGGCGGAATCGTTCCTCGACCTGGTCGCCCGGGTGGCGGAATCCGATCGCGGCGCCTTCGCCCACGCGGATCTGCCCTTCGAGATCCTGGACGCGGTGATCGGCGGCGGCGCACCCCTGTTCGATATCGCGATATCGTTGCGGCACAACGATATTCCGCGACTGGAGATGCCGAGCCTGGCGACCGAGCCGATCGATATCGCGAGTACGTCCGCGGAATGCCTGCTGCGGCTGGTCATCGATCCGCATCGCGCGCCCGACGGTTCGCCGGACGGGATCGCGGCGGCATTCCACTACACCGCGGCTCGATTCGATGCCCCCACCGTCGCCGAGATCGCGCGCCGGTTGCAGCGGGTGCTCACCGTCGCCGGTGGTGATCCCGACGGTCCGGTCGGGGATATCGACCTGCTGTCGCGGGCCGATCTCGACCGGTTGCTGGTGGTCTGGAACGACACCCGATACCCGGTGGCGCCGGATCTGCTGCTCGACGGGTACCGCCGCACCGTCGCCACCCGCCCCGATACGGTGGCGGTGGCCGACGTGGAAACCGAGCTCACCTATCAGGAACTCGACGCCCGGGTGAACCGGGTGGCCCGGCGACTCGTCGCCGCCGGGGTCGGCACCGAAACACCGGTGGCTGTCGCGCTGCGGAACTCGCCCGACCTGCTGGTGGCGATCTACGCGGTGCTGACCGCCGGCGGGGCCTGCCTGCCACTGGATCCGGACGATCCGGCCGCCTGGAACGCGCAGGTCATCGATTCCGCCGGTGCCGCCTGCGTACTCGTGGGCCGGGCGGACGAACCGCGCCTGGCGGCGGTGACCGGAGCGCGACCGGGGATACCGCTGCTCCTGATCGACGACGACGAGCTCGCCGGGTACTCGGCCGACCCGGTACGGCCGGAGGAACTGATCCGCCCGGTGCGCCCGGGCAATACCGCATATCTGCTGTGCGCATCGGTTTCGCCGGACGGGCCGGAGCTGGCGGCGCTCTCGCACAGTGCGATCAACAACCAGATCACCCTGATGCTCGCCCAGCACCCGATGGGTTTCACCGACGTCTATCTCCAGCAGAACCCACCGACCCGCGACACCTCGCTGTGGGGGACCTTCCTGCCGTTGCGCGCGGGCGCGGAACTGGCCCTGGCTCCGGCCGGAACCGGAGATCCGGAGCGGATCGCGGCGACGATCGCCGCACGCGCTGTCACGGTCACCGATTTCGGGCCCGACGAACTCGCCGCATTCGCCGGCCACGCCGATCCGGGTCCGGTGCGCAGTCTGCGCGAGGTGTTCGTGACCGGTGGGCCACTGGCCCCGGAGACGGCCGCGACGGTGCGGCAACGGTGCGGTGCGCGAGCACAGAATCTGTACGGAACCTGCGAGACCGCCGTATCCGCGACATCGTGGCCCGCGGCCGGCTCGGCGGATCGGTCGGTCCCGATCGGGCTGCCACAGTGGAACACCCGGGTGTACGTTCTGGATTCGCGGCTGCGACCGGTCCCGCCCGGGGTACCCGGTGAGCTGTATCTGGCCGGTGACCAGCTCGCCCGCGGGTATACCGGCCGGCCGGACGCCACCGCGGACCGGTTCGTGGCCAACCCCTTCGGATACGGCCAGCGCATGTACCGGACCGGAGATCTGGTGCTGTGGCACGAGGTCACCGCCGGTACACCGCAGCGACTCGAGCATCTGGGCCGGACCGACGGCCGGTTCGGCTACCGGGGTCATCGGATCGATCCCGCCGCGATCGCGGCGGCGCTGCGCGCCCTGCCCGGTATCGCCGACGCCGCGGTACTCACCCGCAGCACGGGGCCGGTCGTATCGTCTGCCGCACGGCCCGGCGCGCGCCTGGTCGCCTATGTGGTGCCCGAGCAGACCGGAGCCGAGCCGGACCTCACCGGGATCCGCGCCGCGCTCACCCGGATACTGCCGGTGCAGTTGGTGCCCGCGGCTTTCCACGCGATCGAGCGGATTCCGCTGACCGGCGCCGGCGCACCCGACCGCGCCGGGCTCCCGGATCCGGACGGCATCGCGCCCCTGCCACCGGATCCGGGTCCGTGGGCCGGGGATATTCCCGCCGAGCCCGTCGGTACCCCGACGGCCCCGGAGCCCGAACCGCCGGCGGATCCGGCAGTGGCCGCCACCCCCTCGCCCGAGGTCTCCGCCGGTGCCGCGGCGGAGTCGTTCGCCGCTACCGCGCCGGAGGCCACCGGTGCGATTCCCGCCACTCCGACCGCCGCCCGGCTGCTGGACAACCCGGTCCCCGGTGTCGAGATCCGGTCGGTCGTGCTCGAGTTGCCCGCCGACCAGCCGCTGAGCCGTACCGAAGCGGCGGTGCGATCGCTGGTCGCCCGGCATCCGATGCTGTCGGCCCGGCTCGACACCGGCGATCGGCCACCTACGCTGCGGATTCCGCCACGGGAGCAGCGCGGCGACCGTCAGTACTGGTGGCTCGGACCGGAATCCGGCGAGAACACCGTCGCCACCGACGATGTGGTGCAGGCGGCGGCCGACGCACTCGACCCCGCGTCCGGCCGGAACATCCATTTCGTCGTGACCGGTTCCGAGCCGGAACGCCGGCTCGTGGTGGTGGCCAACGGACTGGCGGTCGACGATCGTTCGTGGCGGATCATCGTCGACGAACTGATCGCCGGCTGGACCGCCGCCGAGCTCGGCGCGGCCGCGCCGGAGAGCAAACTGACGCAGCTGGCGCACGCCCTCGACGCGCGCGCCCGATCCATCGAACTGCTGGACGAATCCGGCTGGTGGCGGCGCAACCTGGCCGGCGCCCAGATCGCGACCCCGCTCGGGACCACCGATCTGCGGCCCCGGCGCCGGGTCTCGCTGGCCATCACCGCCGAGGGCACCTCGGCCGTGACCGCCGCGGCCGATGCCTATCGGGCCACCGTGCCCGAGGTGCTGCTGACCGCCGTCGCTCTCGCGCTGCGTACCGCGGAACAGGGCACGGTGGCCCGCGCGATCGGCTCGCTGGTGCGCTGTGTCGCCGACGCCCGCTCGTTCGCCGCCGGAACCGGTGATCTGGTGGGCGGTTTCGGCACCGAATTCCCACTGTCGGTGCGGATCGTCGATATCGATACCGCCGAAGCCCTGGTCGGGGGACCCGCGGCGGGAATCGCACTGTCGCAGATCCGCGATCTGTTCCGGTCCGTTCCCGACGGTGGCGCGGGTTACGCGCTGCTGCGATACCTGAACCCGGAGACCACCGCCGAATTCGCCGCCGCCGAATCGGGCCGGCTCACCCTGCGCTACCGGGATCTGCGTCCGGCCCGGGTCCATACCGACGGCCCGGCCGACGGTGTGCCGCTGGTGCTCACCGTCGACGCCACCGACGACGGCCTGCTGTGCCGATTCGACTACGCGACAGAGGTGTTCGCCAGCGAGGATGTGAAGACCTTCGCCGAGCACTGGGTCCGCGCGCTGGGCGGTCTCGCCGAACACGGGCTGCGCCCGGACACGGGTCGTACAGACCCCGCCCCCGCACCCGAACCGGAACCAGTGCGGGAAACCCCGGACGCCGAGGTCACCTCGCTGCTTCGTCCGGTTACCGGCCCACCCGATTCGGCCGGGTTCGCCCCGGAGCGCAGTGCCGCACAGCAATATTCATCCGCCGAAGATCCGCAAACCGGTGGGGTCGGTGCCGCGTCCGGTGGGTTGCCGCGGCGTGGGTCTACCGCAGGTTCGGTTTCGGGCGCGTCGGGTGCCGTGTCGGGTGGGCTTCCGCAACGCTCGTCCGGTGATCCGGATGCGGGTGAGGTGGGTGGTGGCCTACCGCGGCGTGGGTCTACCGCAGGTGCGCTCCCGGGCGTGCCGGATTCCGCCTCCGACGTGCTTCCACAGCGCGGATCGGGCGTGGATCGACAGTCGGATGCCGAGGACGCACCCGGTACCGGTGGGCTGCCGCAGCGCCGGTCCCGGTCCGCCGAGCCCGCGCCGGCCGCGGAGTTCGAGTCCGGAGCGTCCGCGTCCACCGGTTTGCCGACCCGCCGACCCGCCGGCCCGGCGGGTTCGACCGCCGAGCCGGGCATTCGGGCCCGGTCCGACGCGAGCGCGCTGCCGCGTCGTGACGCCACGCCGGGCACCGGGGCGGGCCCGGGCGAGCTCGACGCGGATTCGCCGTCGCTGCCGCAGCGCCGTCCGCAACCCGGAGACGACCACGCCCCCGTATCGGATGCCGGCCCGGGCGCACTCCCGCGGCGCCGCCCGCCACTCGAATCGCCGTCGGCGCCGGCCGACGAGGCCCCCGCTCCGAGCGGTGTACTGCCGCAGCGCCGTGCGCGGTACGACAGTGGTCCCGCCGCCGGTCCAGTGCCTGCCGACGGCCCCGATACCTCGGCGTCCCGGTCTCGTTCCGGGGACCGGGACGGGTCCGTTCCGAACTCGGCACCGGTCGACGGTGCCGACCGGCCGCCGCTCGGATTGCCCCGGCGCCGCTCCGGAACCGCCGGAGCCCCGGAGCCGATCGGTACGGGCGCGGAGCCGGACTCCGCCGCCGCGGCCCAGGGTGGGCTGCCGCAGCGCCGTTCCCGGCTCGACAGCGGATCCGCCGCGGAACCGGTGGCAGCGGCCGCCGATCCGCCGTCGCTGTCGTTGCCGCAGCGCCGGCCGCGGTTCGGTGCGCAGCCCGACGCCGAACCCGCGGCGACCACGTCGGAGTCCGCGGATGTGCTGCCGCGCCGGGATCCGGCATCGGCCGAGCCACCCACGTCCGCCGGAACGGATTCGGATTCAGGGCTCCCGGGGCTGCCCCGGCGCACATCCCGGCCCGCCGCCGGACTCGCCGATCTCGCCGATCCCGCGCGGGACCCGAGTCCGGGTGCGCTGCCGCAACGCGGGACCCGGGATCGAGTGGAACCGGAATCCGTGGTGGAGTCCGCGCCGGCGCCACTTCCACAGCGCCGCCCGAAACCGCTCCGGGACGAGACGGGATCGGACGGGCCCCGGGACTGGACTCTGAAGCGTTCACGGGCCGCGAAGCCGCCGGAGCCCGAACTCACCGCTGTCCCGGAACTCACCGCTGTCCCGGAACTCACCGCTGTCCCGGAACTCACCGCCGATCCGGAACTCACTGCTGTTCCGGAGCTCACCGCCGATCCGGAACCCACCACCCTGCTGCGGCCGATCGCCGACGTGGAGACCACCGCGTACATGTCGCCGATCGTCGATCTCGGCGCACACGACGATCAGAGCACGCTGCTGTCGCTGTTCGACGAACAGGTGACCCGCACGCCCGCCGTCCCGGCGGTCCGGCAGGGCGCGCGGGTGCTCAGCTACAGCGAACTGGACCGTAAATCCCGGGCGCTGGCCGTGGAGCTGATCCGCTTCGGTGCCGGGGCGCAGACCCTGGTCGCGGTGGCCATGCGTCCCGGTATCGACCTGGTGGTCGCGGTCTGCGCGGTACTGCGCGCCGGTGGCGGTTACGTACCGGTCGATCCCGGCCGGCCGGCCGGGGAACTCGACGAGTTGCTGGCGGCGGCGGCACCGATCTGTGTGCTGAGCACCTCGGACGAGGGGGTCACCACCGGTACCGGTATCTCGGTCGTCGCCATCGATCTGCTCTATCTGGACCTGCCCGCCGATCCGGCCGCGGACCCGATCGTCGCCGCCGACGATCTGGCCGATATCCGTTTCGTCCCGGGCGGGGTAGCCGGTGTCACCAGTACCCATCGCCAGCTGGTCGAGCGATTGCGGCGGGCCCAGCGCAGCCATCCCTACGATTCGGCCGATCTGGTACTGCACGCCGCGCCGGCCGTTACCGATATCACGCTGTGGGAGCTGTTCCGCCCGTTGCACCACGGTGCCCAGATCCTGATGCCCGATCATCCCGGCCGGGCCGCCGACCTGTCGCGTTCGATCACCGCCAACAGGGTGACGGTCGTGCACGTGGTGCCATCGCTGCTCGACCGGTTCCTGGATTCGGTGACCGACGGTGGCGGCCGTGCCGCCCATCCCAGTCTGCGGCGGCTGGTCGTGGACGGGGCGGCGCTCCCACCGGGTGGGGTCGAACGGTTCATGACGTTGCTGCCCGGCGCGGAACTGGTCATCTGGTACGGCCACAACGAGACCGGTGTCATCACCGTGGGCTCGGTCGGCGGGCGCCCGGTCACCAACGACCGGGTGTACCTGCTCGACGAACAGCTGCGTCCGGTCCCGCCCGGCACCGTCGGGGAGATGTACATCGGCGGACCGCAGCTGGCCCGCGGTTATCATGGCGTCGCCGGGGAGACGGCGGCCCGGTTCGTCGCCACCGGTGGCGGTGGGCGGCTGTACCGGACGGGGGACCTCGTCCGCCGGCGGGACGGTGTGCTGGAATACCTCGGGCGTGTCGAACGTGTCGGCGGGTCGCTGATGAGCGGCTCCCGCCGGGGCGGGCATGATTGACCCCGGTACGGAGTGTTCCGGAGCACAGTGCGGACGGGCATTCGTAGCGAATCGCCACAGCGCGCTCGACCGGAACGAGATATTCGAGCAACGCTACGGTAACGATATGTCCGCAAAGTACGACTACAGGTACAGAAGCGCCGGGGCGGGCGAAGCCTGCCCGGCTACTGTGAGGCGTTCGGGACCTGGAGCCGGTTGTTGCGGTGCGGAAAGAGCCCGGATGAAAATTCGAGACGAAGCGAAGGTGCGAAATTGATACGTCGACTCACCCGGCGTGGCGGTAAGCGCGCCGCGGCGATGGTCGCGGCCACAGCAGTGCTGACCGGTGTGATGACGGGGCTCGGCGGTAGCACCGCCGGAGCGGACCCGATCATCGAATCCAAAACCCTGCTGGCCGATCCCACCGCGCCCGACGGGTCACGCATCGTCAAGGCCGAGTACAAGGACGACCGCAGCCTGCGGCTCTACGTCAACTCGGTCGCCATGGACAAGGACATCATCGTCGACGTCCAGCGCCCCGCCGATGCTTCCGAGCCCCGGCCGACGCTCTACCTGCTCAACGGCGCGGGTGGTGGCGAGGACTCGGCCTCCTGGCAGGCGCAGACCAACACTCTCGAATTCCTGTCCGACAAGAACGTCAATGTCATCCAGCCGATCGGTGGCTCCTGGAGCTACTACACCGACTGGATCAAGGACGATCCGGCTCTCGGCCGCAACAAGTGGAAGACCTTCTTCACCGAGGAGCTCCCGCCGCTGGTCGACGGCGCGCTGGGCACCAACGGTGTGAACGCCATCGCCGGTCTGTCCACCTCGGGCACCACCGTGCTGGCCCTGCCGATCGCCAAGCCCGGTCTCTACAAGGCCGCCGCCGCCTACAGCGGTTGCGCCCAGACCAGCGACCCGGTCGGTTCGGAGTTCGTGAAGCTCACCGTCAACACTTGGGGCGGTGGCAACACCGACAACATGTGGGGTCCGCAGGGCTCGCCGGAATGGGCCGCGAACGATCCGTACGTCCACGCCGAGGGGCTGCGCGGTCTCGGCCTATACGTCTCCACCGGTAACGGCCTGCCCGGCCAGTGGGACACCCTGAACGGCCCGCATACCCTGCCCGGTGCCTACGGCCTGGCCAACCAGGTCCTCGTCGGCGGTGTCATCGAAGCGGGCACCAACTACTGCACGCACAACCTGAAGACCCGGCTGGATTCCCTCGGTATCCCGGCGACCTTCAACTTCCGTGATTCGGGCACCCACTCCTGGGGCTACTGGGAAGACGAGTTCAAGGTTTCCTGGCCGGTCCTGGCCGGCGGCCTGGGCATCTGATCCCACCCGCTTCGCTCACGCCCGTGCCGGGGCGGCCACGTGCCGCCCCGGCACGGGCGTTTTCGCGCCCTGGGGTGCTGCTCCCGCGAGCCCAGGGAACGGCCGGCCGGAACCCGCGGCACGAGAAAACCTCCCGGCCCGAGTTCGGGCCGGGAGGTTGCCGGGTGATTCCGTGCCGTCCGATCGGCAGTGGCCGGGGCCGTGTCTACTCCGCGAAGACCGCTTTGCGCTTGCCGAGCATGGCGCCGGCGCCCTCGAAGAAGTCGGGGGACTGCAGCAGTTCCACCTGTCCGGCCTTTTCGTCGGCCAGCGCCGCGTCCAGAGCGGTCAGGGTGGCCCGGTTGAGCGCCTTCTTGGTGAGTTCGAGCGCCCGGCGCGGACCGTGCGAGATCTTCTCGGCCGCGGCCTCGACGGCTGTGTCCAGTTCCTCGGTAGTCGCCAGGACTTCGGTGAACAGTCCCTCCGCATGTGCCGCGGGGGCGGGTAGGCGTTCGCCGAGCAGCGCCATCCGCGCCGCCAGCGGGCGTCCGGCGGCCGCGGCGACCAGGGCGGCGGCGCCGCCGTCGGGCATGAGGCCGATATTGATGAAGGCCAGCAGCAGGTAGGAGTCGGCTTCGGCGTAGACCAGGTCGGCGGCCAGCGCGATACCGACACCCACTCCGGCGGTCGCGCCCCGGAGCCGCACGATCACCGGTACCGGTAGGTCGACGACGGCGCGGACGAGCCGGTTGGCGGCATCCATCACCTGGTCGGGGGTGATACCGCGGGCACCTTCCGCGGCGCTGGCGGCGAGGTCGGCGCCGGTGCAGAAATCCCCGCCCTCACCGGTCAGTACGACCACCCGCACCGCTTTGTCCTGTGCGGCGGCGAGGAATGTATCACCCAGTGCGACCATGGAGTCGTAGTCGAGCGCGTTCTTGCGTTTGGGCTTGGTGAGGGTCACCCGCAGTACACGGCCGTCCTGCACCGCGGCGAAACCCGTCGGCTGTGTTTCGGAGGGTACGGGGGAATCTGTGTTGACCATGCGCGCTCCATCGGGTGCGGTCCGGTGCCAGCCGGGCGGCGAATAGCGGTTAACGTTGCGAATTGTGGTTAACTTAGGTTGACTTGTCGGGCGCTGTCAACACCGGCGGCGCCGCCGAGGCGAACGGAGAATGCATGGTCGCGGATAGCAGCCGGGTGGACCCGGTGCGCGTACGTCCGGCCGACCGTGGCAACGGCCAGGGCGGGCGGCGCCGGCCCAAGGACCGCAAGGTGCAGATCATGCGCGCCGCGGCCCGGGCCTTCAGTGAGCGTGGCTACTACCCGGTCGGGGTCGACGAGATCGCCGCCGAGGTCGGGATCTCGGGTCCCGCACTCTACCGCCATTTCGCCAACAAGTACGCCCTGCTGGTCGCCGCCGCGGAAGAAGGTGCCCGGCAGTTGCTGGAGGCCGCGCGCGCCGCGGACGAGCCCGGGGCGAGTGCGGACGAACGCCTCGACGCCCTGATCCGGGCCGTCGCCGAGCACACCATCGAGATCCGCCGCGAGGCCGGTCTGTACCGCTGGGAGGGCCGCTATCTCGAGCAGCCCGATCGCGCCCGGATCCGCACCCTGTACAACGAGATCAACGACACCTTCGCCGCGCCGATCGAACAACTGCGTCCCGGCGCCCCGCCGGAGGACATCGCACTACTGGCCGCGGCCGTGCTCAGCGTGATCGGCAGTATCTCGGCTCATCGCACCGCGCTGTCCAGTGCCAAATTGCTCCCGTTGCTGCACGATATGGCCTGGTCGATCGTGCGCGCCGACCTACCACCCGCTCCCGGAGCCGGTGAGCCGAACAACGCCCCGCGCGGTCTGCCGGTGACCTCCAAACGGGAGCAGCTGCTCACCGAGGCGATCCGGATCTTCGGTCGCCGGGGCTATCACGAGGCCAGTATCGAGGAGATCGGCGCGGCCGTCGGAATCAACGCGTCCAGCGTCTACCGGTACTTCAGCAGTAAATCCGATCTGCTGGCCGCCGCCTTCCATCGCACCGGTGACCGGCTGGCGTTCGCCATCACCGAGGCGCTGGCCGAGGCGAGCGGCCGCGCCGACGCGGTGGACAAGATCGCCGACCGCTATGTCCGGCTCAGCTTCACCATGCCGGAGATCATGCCGGTGTACTACGCGGAGTTCCCGAACCTGCCTCCGGCCGAACAACACAAACTCCGGGCCATCCAGCGGCAGAACGTGCACGAATGGGCCAATCTGCTCGACGGTGATCCCATCGAGGCCCGCTTCCGGGTGCATTCGGCGATCGGCCAGGTCATCGATGTGGGCCGGTTGATCCGCTTCGATTCCCGGCCGCAGCACATGGTCCGGGTGCATGCCCTCATGATGGCCGCGCTGCTCGGGTCTCCGACCGCCTGATCGAGCCGGCCGGGCCACTGCGCGCGGTCCGGCGCCGAACAGGTGCCGCCGCGGAATCCTGTCCATCGGTTCGTGCATTCGGGGCGGTGACCTCGTCCTACTCGGTTCACCGCCCCCTTCGATTCCGGATGCCCGGGACAGGGTCTTGACCTTGCCCCAGGGGTAAGGTTCGAGGATCTGTTCCATGAACGAAATGGAACAGGAACTCGCGGAATTCGTGGCAGCTTCGGCGACGGGACTCGGGGTGCCGGGCGTGGCGGTGGGCGTCTGGGCCGGCGGCCGGGAGTATTTCGCATGCCACGGTGTGACCAGTGTGGACAACCCGCTCCCGGTCGATCGGGATACCGGCTTCGTGATCGGGTCCGTGAGCAAGACGTTCACCGCGACCGCGCTCGTGCGGCTCGCCGACCAAGGGCTCGTGGAGCTGGACGCCCCGGTGCGCCGCTACGTTCCGGAATTCGCCGCACCCGGTGTGGCGGCGCGCGATATCACGGTGGCGCAGCTGCTGAACCACACCGCGGGTCTGGAATGGAAACTCGGTGCCGATACCGGCGAGGGCGCCGATGCCCTGGCCCGGCACGCGGAGTTGCTCGCGGCGGCGCCGCTGCTCGCGGAACCGGGTACTCGGGCGTCCTACAGCCAGGCGGGATTCAACCTGGTGGGCCGGATCATCGAGAACGTCACCGGCGCATCCTTCGAAAGAGCCGTTCACGCCCTACTCTTCGAACCCTTGGGCCTCACGGGCAGTTGCTACGCACACAACGAGGTGATGACCCGGCGATTCGCGGTGGGGCACAACACGGCCGCCGACGGCACACCGGCGGTGGCGCGGCAGTGGAAGGACAGCCGCGCGGACAATCCCGGCGGTGGCGCGGTGTCCTCGGTCGGTGATCTGCTGCGGTGGGCCCGATTCCACCTCGGAGACGGCCGGACCGCCGGCGGCGAACAGCTGATCTCGGCCGGGGCACTGCGCCGGATGCGGCAGCAGACCGTGGAACTGCGTGGGAGCACGCTGGGCGACGCCTTCGGGACCTGCTGGTTTCTGCGCGAGATCGACGGTGCGGCCACCTTCGGGCACGGGGGGTCGGGTAACGGCCAGTTCGCGGACCTGCTGATCGTGCCGGAGCGGGATTTCGCCGTGATCGTGATGTCCAACGCGGGGCCGGATGCGGGCCTCGAATTCGATCGCGGCGTGGTGCGGTGGTCGCTGGAGCATTTTCTCGGTGTGGTGGACCGCGATCCGGAACCGCTGCCCCATGACGTGGTGCGTGCGGCGGAGGTCGCCGGACACTACGAGAACGAGATGATGCGGCTCACCCTGGAAACGGACGGATCGGGGATGACGATCGGCTGTGCCGTCAAACCGGAGGTTCGCGCCGCCGCGGGGTCCGAACTCCCGCCGGATCTGCCGCCCGCTGCCCTGGGGCTGCTCCCCGGCGGTACCGACGAATACATCGTGACCACCGGTGGCCTGATCGGGCAACGCGGGTACTTTACCCGGGACGCGTCCGGTGCCGTGCTGGCCATCGATCTGGCCGGCCGGACCTTCCCCCGGACCCGGTGACAGATCCGGGTCGCGCGGCGGCTGTCGAAAGGGAAACACCGTGATCACCATCGGTCAGCTCGCGCGATACGCGGGCGTCACGACCAAGGCCGTACGCGTCTACCATGAGCGCGGCCTGCTTCCCGAGCCGCCGCGCGACTCCTCCGGCTACCGGCGCTACGGGGCCGCGGACGCCGTCGAACTGGTCCGGATCGCGACGTTGGCGCGGGCGGGTGTACCGCTGGCACGTATCAGCGAGCTGCTCGCCGCCGACCCCGGCGAGTTCGCTGCCGCGGTCGCCGAGATCGATGCCGCCCTGGTCGAACGCGCCGAGGAGATCCGGCGCACCCGTGCCCGGATCGCCGAGCTGGCGGAAGGGGACCGGCTCTTCGTCACCGCGGAGGTCGCCGGGTATCTCGATCGGTTGCGCGGACTGGGTGCCAGTGTGCGGGCCGTTCGAATGGAACGCGATATCTGGATCCTGCTGCAATCGGTATCGCCGGAGCAGGCCGCGGAGTGGGTCGCCGATAAACTGGACGCGCTCGACGATCCGGAATTCGGCGTCCTGTATCTGGATTTCGATATCGCCTTCGACTGGTCGCCCGATGATCCGCGACTTCCCGGCCTGGCGCAGCGCGCAGCGCGCTGGATGACCGAGCGCGGCGTCGGTGCGACTCCGGCGCTGGATCCGGAACTCCTCCGTCTGGTCACCGGTTCGATCGGCAATACGTCACCCGCCTGGGATCAACTCACCCGGCTCGCCCGGCACTCCGATATCTGACGGCGAGCAGTACCGCTCGCCGTGAGCTGCGAGCGGTACTGCCGGTGGTCACAGCGTGGGTACCGCGGCGGTTTGCAGTCCGCGTTCAGCCGTGGCGGAACCGGAAAACCGTGCGTGCCAGGCGCAGCCGCCGGCCGTTGCGGTTGAAGCTGGACAGTCTCAGGGGTTCTCCGTAGCGGTTGCGCGCGATGGAGAGGGTCCGGCTGAATTCGCGCAGACCGTGTACGCCGTGGCTGTGCCCCTGACCGTACTCACCGATCCCACCGAACGGCAACGCCGGGATACTGGCGTAGGTGGTGGCCGTATTGACCGTGACCACACCGGCCCGCAGCCGTTCGGCGTAGATCTCGACCTCGGCGATATCCCGGGTGAACACCGAGACCGCGATACCGCGTCCGGCGTCGTCGATCCGGGTCACCGCGTCGTCGAGATCGCGCACCTTGTTCACGATGAGTACCGGGCCGATGCCCTCATCGGTGATGGCGATGCTCTCCTCCGGTACGTCGACCAGCACGATGGGCTCGACATACGGTTCCCGGATGGAATCCAATCCGCCGACGACCGCGCGGCCACCGCGCGCCAGCGCGTCGCGGACCTGTTTGCGCACCACCTCGGTCTGCGATTCCAGGATCATCGGCCCGTAGGAAGAGCGCCGGTCCGCTCCCGGTTTCAGTGCGCGTGCCCGATCGGCGACGAGGTCGAGGAACTGGTCGTAGACCGAGGCCGCGACATAGGCCCGCTGGACGCCGGTCGCGTTCTGCCCCGCGTTCGCCATCGCACCGAACACCGCGGCGTCGGCGGCGTCGTCTAGTTTCGCGTCGACATGCACGATCATCGCGCCCTTACCGGAGTTCTCCACCACCACGGGGGTCATCGTCTGCGCGCACAACGAGATCACCTCGCGGCCCTCGGCTTCCGGGCCCGCGTACGCGATCTTGTCGACGCCGGACCGGCACAGTGCGGCCGCGGTGGAATCGTCGCCGGTGACCGCGCCGAGGACCGGCCGGTCCGGGGCCACCTCACGCCAGGTGTCGGCCAGCCACAGGCCGGTACCGCTGGTCACCTCGTGCGGTTTGAAGACCACCGCGTTACCCGCGGCCATGGCGTAGGCGATCGAACCCATGGGGGTGAAAACCGGGTTCTGCCAAGGCCCCAGGACGCCGATCACCCCGAGCGGCAGGTAGCCGACCGACGCCCGTTGATTGCGGGTGAGCCAGTTCGAGGCGATCGAACGCCTGCCCAGCGCCCGGTTCGCGTTCCGGGCCGCCCAATCCAGATTCTCCACGGCGAGCATGACCTCGATCGCCGCATCGGCCTCGGGTTTACCGGTCTCCTCGCGCAGGACTTCCACCAACTGCCCGGCGCGCCGGGCGATGACCCGTTTCCATTCCAGGAGCAGTCGTCTACGGGTCCCGAAACCCGCTGTCGACCACCAGCTCTCGACTGTCCGCGCGGCATGGACCGCACGTTCGAGATCGCTGGGTCCGGCAACGGCATAACTGCCCACGACCTCGCCGGTGCGGGGGTCGTGGGATGTGAGCACGCTCGGTCGGCCGGATCCTCCCGAACGCGCCGCCACCTCGGGCTGCGCGGTATCGGCCATGACGCTCAGATTATGGTGGTGGCGTAGCGCCGACAAGGTACCGGTACTGCCCCTCGACTGTCCTTGCACCGCCGACCAGGGGTGGATGACCGGTCCCGGCGCTGCTGTGAGCAAAGGCACAATTGATTTACCCCGGTCCGGGGTATCGGCGGCGCCCCGGCGCACCGAATCCGGGCCGGTAACATCGCGCCCGGCGCCAGGGATCATCCAGGGGGATACCGATGCGCCGGTCACCCCGCAGCCCCATCAGGCCGATAGTGGAGAGTTGATGCCGAGTTCGAATGAAGCCGGGACCGTCACCGGCGAGAATGCCCCGCCGATTCGTGCGGCGAATTCCCGCCCACCCGGTGGCGACGTACCGGAGTCCGGGACCGCCCACACCCAGCCGGCCCCCGCGCGCACCCACACCAACGGTTCCGGTCCCGCCGCGACCGCTTCCCGGGATGCCGTCCGGGTCGAGGAAATCACCAAATCCTTCGGCGATGTGCATGCGCTACGCGGCGTGAGTTTCTCCGCCGCGCGCGGCTCCGTCCTGGGAATCCTCGGGCCCAACGGCGCGGGCAAGACCACCAGTGTGAAGATCCTGTCCACGCTGCTGCGGCCCGATTCGGGGACCGCCGTCGTGGCCGGACACGATGTCCGCAAGGATCCGGCAGGGGTACGCCGGTCGATCATGATGACCGGCCAGTACGCCGCCCTCGACGAGAATCTGTCGGGCCGGGAGAACCTGGAACTGTTCGGCCGGTTGATGGGGCTGGGCAAATCGGCGGCCCGTAAGCGCGCGGACGCGCTGCTCGCCGAATTCGATCTCGTCGACTCCGGTCGCCGTCCGGTGCGACAGTACTCGGGCGGTATGCGGCGGCGGGTGGATATCGCCTGCGGTCTCGTGGTCCGGCCGGAGGTGGTGTTCCTGGACGAACCGACCACCGGTCTGGATCCGCGCAGTCGCCAGGGCGTCTGGGATCTGGTGAGCGCGCTCAAAGAGCAGGGCATCACCGTTCTGCTCACCACCCAGTACCTGGAAGAAGCCGATGTGCTGTCGGACAACATCATCGTGATCGACCGGGGCACGGTGATCGCGGAGGGTACCGCCGACGAACTCAAGGAGAAGACCGGCGGCAGTTACTGCGAGATCGTGCCGCTGGACCCGACCCACCTGGACCGGGCCGCCACCGCCCTGGGGGATCTGGTTCCACCCGCTCTCCGGCGCGATCTCGGTGGTGCCGAACGACTGTCGATCCCGGCCCCCGACGGCGCCGCGACGCTGGCCGAGGCGCTGCGCCGGCTGGATACCGCCGATATCGCGCTCGCCGATATCGGATTGCGCCGTCCCTCGCTCGACGATGTGTTCCTGTCCATCACCGGGCACCCGGGCCGGTCCGAACAGCCAGGCTCCCCATCATGAGCGGGTCGGGCCCGGAGACGGTAGCGGAGCGTAACCACGCAGGGCCTTCGTTCCTACCCGACAGGCACGGCACGGACGGGTCGGGGACGGTTGCGGAACGTGAAAAGGGCGGGCCCTCGCCCATGCCCGAAGGGCATCTCGTGAGTGCTCCGGCGGTTTCGCGACCGGACCTGTTCGCCGAGGCCTCGCGGACGCGGATGTCCTCGTTCGCGCAGTGGCGGGCGCTCACCGGTCGCGTCGTCTGGACCATGGTCACCAAGGGCGAACTGATCGCCGCGATCGTGATGCCGCTGGTCTTCACCGTCGGTTTCTATCTACCGCTGCGCTATGTGATGCAGTTCCAGGGCATCGACTACGCACAGTTCGTCATGCCGATCGTGGTGTTGCAGACCATGGCGTTCACCATGATGTCGAACGCGCAACTGGCCGCCGTCGAGGCGCTCACCGGGTTCAGTACCCGGCTGCAGACCATGCCGATCGGCCTGCTGGTACCGCTGAGTTCGCGGATCGCGGCGGGTCTGTTCCGTTCGACCGTCTCCCTGACCGCGGCTCTGATCTACGGCCACATCATCGGTTTCGAGTTCACCGCGGGCTGGGGGCAGTCGATCGCGTTCTGCGCCTTCGCGATCGCGGTCGGGACCGTGCTGGCGGTCGGCGCGGACGGGCTGGGCAGTCTGACCAAGAGTCCGGCTTCGCTGAGCCAGGCGCTCACCCTGCCGACCTTGATCTTCGGCATGATGTCGTGCGGTTTCGTGCCCGAGACCGGCTTTCCCGAATGGGTCCGGCCCTTCGTGCGCAACCAGCCCATCACCCAGTTCGCCTACGCGCTGCGCGATATGGCCGGCGACGGCGTCACCTGGGAGGTATTCCGCGTGGGATTGTTCTGGCTGATCGGTGCCGCCGCGGTGTTCACACCGTTCGCGGTCTGGGCGAGTGTGAGGCGGTCATGAGCGAATCGGGCCCGGAGGCGGTAGTGCGATATCTTCGCCTGCGCTTCGGCCTCCGCATCAGCATGTCGACCGATCGCAGGTCTCGCACCGACGCAAGGGGCACGGTATGAGTGTTATCGAAGGACCCACGGCGATCGGAACCGAAGAGCCGCCGGTGGATATCGCCGCGCTCGACCTGCCACGGGTGGAGCCGCGGTCCGAGCGGTCGCCGGTGGTGTGGGCGGTGCACAGTTCCATCCAGTGCAAACGTCTGCTGACGGCCTGGCTGCGCGATCCGGCCACCAGCATCCAGACGATCGTGTATCCGGCGCTGACCCTGGTGATGTTCTGGATCGTGCTCGACGATTCGATCTCCGGTTTCACCGGTAAGCCCGCCATCTACGGCACCGTTCCGATGATCACCCTGGTGGCGGCGATGACGGGCGCGGTGGTCAGTGCGCTGGGCTTCAAGGTCGAGAAGGCCACCGGACTGCTCGGCCGGTTCTGGACCATGCCGATCCATCGCGCGGCGGGCCTCACCGGCCGGTTGTTCGCCGAGGTGATCCGGATCGCGATCACCACGATCATCATCATCGCGGTGGGCTTCGCCCTCGGGTTCCGTTTCGACCAGGGCCCGTGGGCCGCACTCGGCCTGATGGGGATCCCGATCCTGTTCGGGCTCGCGTTCGCCGTGTTCATCACCGCGATCGCGACCATCACCCAGGGCCCGCTGCTGGTGCAGCTGGTCGGGATCGTCATGAACCTGCTGCTGTTCTTCAACTCCGGTTTCGTCCCGGTGCTCGCCTACCCGAGCTGGTTGCGGTCGACGGTGGAGAACCAGCCGATGAGTTGCGCCATCGAGGTGATGAAGGGGCTGTCCTACGGCGGTCCGGTCGCCGAACCGCTGGTGGACACTCTGCTGTGGGTGGTCGGGGCCATCGTGGTGTTCGGCTATCCCGCGATCCGCGGCTACCGGAAAGCCGCCGAGAACAGCGGCTGATCGCGCGGCCGGCTACTTCCGCGATCCGGTGGACCGGGTCTCGGAAGTGGCCGGTGCGAACGGGTAGTCGAGCCAACGGTCACGATTGCGCCAGCCGACCAGGTCGTAACGCCAGCGGAACGGCCAGGTGCGGGAGACCGTGTTGAACAGCACCGCGCCCAGCGCGGCGTAGTCGTCGTGCGCCGACAGCAGGGCGCGCTGTCCGCGCGGCGAGGCGGAGAAGAAGGAATCGAACATCGCGATCGACTGTTCGGTGGTCAGCCGGCCCAGCCCCCACAGGCCGCGCATCCGCATCCAGTAGGTGAGGCGGGCCTGCCACGGCCACAGCGCGGCGATCGGATCCTCCCCGGCCAGGATCGCGGTGATCGCGGTATCGGCGAGCGCGAAGGAATCAGCGACGCTGTAGCCGGTGCAGGGGTGCATCATTCCGCCACGCGACCCGTAGGGCACCACCTGTCCGACGCCGTTCTTCGGGGGTGGAGTGTCCAGTGGATAGTGCGCGGCCTCGCTCGGCTCGGTGCCGGTCAGTTCGATACCGTGTGCGGCCAGCCGCGCGAGGGTGCGCCGGCGGAGTTCGTGCTGGGGCATCCCGCCCCGCAGGCCGAGACTGGTCTCCTCGAAGATCACGGTGCCGTCGCCGAGGGGCACCGAGTACAGGAACGACGGCGGCTCATCGGGTCCGGCACCGTTCTCCGGACGCCAGTCCAGCAGCAGACCCTCACCTTCGGCGACCATCGGCGCCGCGGTTTCGGCGTTCACGAAGATTCCGTGCGCGCTCGCCGCGCGGCGGTCGCCGAGTGGCGGCATACCGCGCGCATCCACCACCACCGCCGCGCGGATCACGGTGCCGTCGGCGAGTTCGACCTCGCGTGCGTCCACCCGGCTCGCCCGACCGGTGTACACCTGGGCGTCGTCCAGCGGCAGCGCGTCGCGCAGGAGCGGTTTGGACAGCACACAATAGGGGCGTTCGATCTTGATCTCGGTGGTCGTCCAGACCACGGGCGCGGGGATCCGGCTCGCGATCACACTGTGCGGCAGCCAATCCGGGAGTTCGTCGATCCAGCAGGAGAAGGTCGGCGGCCACAGGCGGTCGGGGCGGGGGTCCACGGCGGCCACGCGGAGGCCGGCCACGACGGCGCGATAGGCGAGCGCCCGGCCGGAGGGACCCAGCCCCACGACACAGATATCGAACTCACGGACCACGTTGTCTGCCATGTACTGCATTCAACGGTGTGGGGCGGGGGAGAGCAACAGGGGGTGAGTCCTACCAGATGGGGCTGTGGGGTGGGTGTCGGCGGGCGCCTCGCAACTGTCGTGCCGGACATGGATGCACTGCCGTGCCGGACATGGCTGGGCAGGGGCTGGTTCGGGGGCTCGGTCGGTCGAGGTGAGGGGGCAGGCTTGTTCGTGAAGGTGCTGTTTTTTGGCGCCGCCTTCGGCGTCGGGGGGTCGAGGCCCCCTGGTGTCCCGCCGTTCAGGCCTCGAGACTCGCGCCTTCGGCGCATGCGACGTGCGGTGGGCCGTTCGCGGAAGGTGACCTTTGAGCACCTTCGGCCAGGGGCGGGACGGGCCTCAACCCTTGGAGGTGTCTCGTAAGACTCGACTCGGGCGGTTCCGGTGGTACGCGAGGTCCGGGTCGGCATGCGGACCCTACTGGTGTGGGGCCGGCGCCAACCTCCGACTTGTTCGTCCCTTTACGACCCCTCCGGATGGTTGCCCATCCATGGCGGGGCCCGCCCCGGTTCTGGAGCGACAGAGCGAAGGAGTGAAGCGACCGAGTGCCGGAGTGAAGAACCGGGATCGACAGGGCCCCGCCCCGCCGAAGGCGGGGCAACCAAACACAATCAGGTCCTCGGGGTTACCCAGGTGGTGATGTCGGCGTGGACGACTTCGCTGCCGGTCTTGTCGTAGATCGAGACCGGCACTGTGAGGTCGCGGCCCTCGGTGATCGCGGTGAAATCCGGGACTTCGGTCAGCTCGGCTACCGCGCGCAGGCCGGTGGTGGCTTTGGTCAGGTATCGGACCTGCATCGCTTTGGGAATCCAGCGGTGGGTGGTGGGGACCGTCGCCTCGCTCAGCATGCCCATCGCGATCTCCGCGAGGTTGCAGGCGGCGATGGCGTGGAAGGTGCCCAGATGGTTGTGTACGCCGAACCATTTCGGGGCCTTGACTTCGCACAAGCCCGGTTCCAGCCGGACCACGCGGGGCAGCACCGTGGCGAAGTACGGCACCCGGGCCACCATCGACAGAGAGAACAGGCCGTGGCCGAAGGGATTGTCCGGCAGTTTGCGCCAGCCGCGGTAGGTACCGGTCTCGTTCGTCATATCGCTATCTTACTCATCGGTAAGATAGCGACGGCGCGGTAGGGTTGCCGCAGTGCCGGACCTCGGCCGACCCCGATTTGAAACGCCTCGGGGGGCTCGTGCATACTGTTCGGGTTGCCTTGCCCCGGGTGGCGGTTGTTTCCATGAAACAACCTGGCCGGGCGGGGTGAGCAAAACCAGCGAGTACCTCATCGTTCGCCGATGTGGGTACGTCCGGGACGTAGTTCCGAAGGCCATGATGAAGTTTTCTTCCGGGGCCGAGGAATGAGCGACGGGGCGACACGCCCGACCGCGTGGACCGGAGAACCATGACAGATGAACAGCGGCACGGACTGGGTCGATCCCCGGTCGTGGTCTCCACTGCGCCGGATTCATCCTGGTCGGGGCCCTGCGTGGTTACGCAGGCTGCCTCCTCCGGGCCTGATCCGCCCAGGACGGGACGTCATCGTGTGTTCGGGCTGTGCAAATGAAGGTGGTACGGACGCCCTAGCCGGTATCCGGATCACGGACGAAAGCGGAGAAAAGGACACTTAGCGTGGCGGGACAGAAGATCCGCATCAGGCTCAAGGCCTACGACCACGAGGCGATCGATGCGTCTGCGCGCAAGATCGTCGAAACGGTGACCCGCACCGGGGCCCGGGTCGTCGGGCCGGTGCCGTTGCCGACCGAGAAGAACGTGTACTGCGTCATCCGTTCGCCGCACAAGTACAAGGACTCGCGCGAGCACTTCGAGATGCGTACGCACAAGCGGCTGATCGACATCCTCGACCCGACGCCGAAGACGGTGGACGCGCTCATGCGCATCGACCTGCCGGCCAGCGTCGACGTCAATATCCAGTGACGGGGACTCGAGCTATGACTGACAACAAGAGCAGGCCCGCGGCCGGCATCCTGGGCACCAAACTGGGCATGACCCAGGTGTTCGACGACAAGAACCGGGTCGTCCCGGTCACCGTCGTCAAGGCCGGACCGAATGTGGTCACCCAGATCCGCACCGTCGAGCGCGACGGCTACAGCGCCGTGCAGGTCGCCTTCGGTGCCATCGACCCCCGCAAGGTGAACAAGCCGGAGTCCGGCCAGTTCGCCAAGGCCGGTGTCACCCCGCGCCGGCACGTGGCGGAGATCCGCATCGCGGACGCCTCGACCTTCGAGGTCGGCCAGGAGATCTCGGCGGAGGCCTTCGAAGAGGGCACCTACGTCGACGTGACCGGCACCAGCAAGGGCAAGGGCTTCGCCGGCACCATGAAGCGTCACGGCTTCAGTGGTCAGGGCGCCTCCCACGGTGCGCAGGCCGTGCACCGTCGCCCGGGTTCCATCGGTGGTTGCGCCACCCCCGGCCGCGTGTTCAAGGGCATGCGCATGTCGGGCCGTATGGGTAACGACCGCGTCACCACGCAGAACCTGTCGGTTCACAAGGTCGACGCCGAGAACGGCCTGCTGCTGATCAAGGGTGCGATCCCGGGTCGCAAGGGCGGCGTCGTGATCGTCAAGAGCGCCGTGAAGGGTGGTGCGCACGCATGAGCAGCTCCGCTGTGAGTACGGAGAAGAAATCCGCCGACCTCACCCTGCCGGTGAAGGAACTGGGCGGTAAGACCAACGGCACCGTCGATCTCCCCGCGGAGATCTTCGACGTGACCGCCAATATCGCGCTGATGCACCAGGTGGTCGTGGCCCAGCAGGCCGCCGCTCGCCAGGGCACGCATTCCACCAAGACCCGCGGTGAAGTCCGCGGTGGTGGTAAGAAGCCCTACCGGCAGAAGGGCACCGGCCGCGCCCGCCAGGGTTCGACCCGCGCGCCGCAGTTCGCCGGTGGTGGCATCGTGCACGGCCCCAAGCCGCGTGACTACAGCCAGCGCACCCCCAAGAAGATGATCCAGGCCGCCCTGCGTGGTGCGCTGTCGGATCGGGCGCGTAACGAGCGGATCCACGTGATCAGCGAACTCGTCGCGGGCCAGGACCCCTCGACCAAGACCGCGAAGACCTTCCTGTCCGAGCTCTCGGATCGCAAGAAGTTCCTCCTGGTCGTCGGCCGCGATGACATCGCCGCCTGGAAGAGTGCCCGCAACCTGGAATACGTGCACACCATCGCACCGGACCAGCTGAACACCTACGACGTTCTGGACAGCGACGTAGTCGTGTTCAGCGTCGAGGCGCTCAACGCCTTCGTGCACGGCCCGGCTGAGGCTGCACAGGAGGAGAGCAAGTGAGCACCACCATCGCCGATCCGCGCGACATCCTGCTGGCGCCGGTCATCTCGGAGAAGTCCTACGGACTGATCGAGGAAGGTACCTACACCTTCATCGTCCACCCGGACTCCAACAAGACCCAGATCAAGATCGCGGTCGAGAAGGTCTTCGGGGTGAAGGTCACCAGCGTCAACACCGCCAACCGTCAGGGCAAGCGCAAGCGGACCCGCTTCGGTTACGGCAAGCGCAAGGACACCAAGCGCGCGCTCGTGACCATCTCGGCCGACAGCAAGCCCATCGAGATCTTCGGAGGCCCGGTCGCGTAAGCGGCGGGGAATCCAGAAAGCAGAGAAGAACTCATGGCAATCCGTAAGTACAAGCCGACTACCCCGGGCCGCCGCGGGTCGTCCGTCTCGGACTTCGCCGAGATCACCCGGACGACCCCCGAGAAGTCGCTCGTCCGCCCGCTGACCAAGAGCGGTGGCCGTAACGGCCACGGCCGGATCACCACCCGGCACCGCGGTGGCGGTCACAAGCGCGCCTACCGGCTGATCGATTTCCGTCGGCTGGACAAGGACGGCGTGCCGGCCAAGGTCGCTCATATCGAGTACGACCCCAACCGCACCGCCAATATCGCGCTGCTGCACTACCTGGACGGCGAGAAGCGCTACATCATCGCGCCCAAGGGCATCGCGCAGGGCACGAAGATCGAGTCCGGTCCGACCGCGGATATCAAGCCCGGCAACAACCTGCCGCTGCGCAATATCCCGACCGGTACCACCATCCACGCGGTGGAGCTGCGTCCGGGCGGCGGGGCCAAGATGGCCCGCTCGGCCGGTGCCAGCATCCAGCTGCTGGGTAAGGAAGGCCCCTACGCCACGCTGCGTATGCCCTCCGGTGAGATCCGCCGCGTCGACGTGCGCTGCCGCGCCACCGTCGGCGAGGTCGGCAATGCCGAACAGTCGAACATCAACTGGGGCAAGGCCGGCCGTATGCGCTGGAAGGGACGCCGTCCCACGGTCCGTGGTGTCGTCATGAACCCGGTCGACCACCCGCACGGTGGTGGTGAGGGCAAGACCTCCGGTGGTCGCCACCCGGTCTCGCCCTGGGGCCAGCCGGAAGGCCGTACCCGTAAGCCGAACCGTCCGAGCGACAAGCTCATCGTCCGTCGCCGTCGTACCGGCAAGAAGCGCTAAGGAGGAGGTAAGAAATGCCACGCAGCCTCAAGAAGGGCCCGTTCGTCGACGACCACCTCCAGGCGAAGGTGGACGTGCAGAACGACAAGGGCACCAAGCAGGTCATCAAGACCTGGTCGCGTCGTTCGACCATCACCCCCGATTTCATCGGCCACACCTTCGCCGTCCACGACGGTCGCAAGCACGTGCCGGTGTTCGTCTCGGAGAACATGGTCGGGCACAAGCTCGGTGAGTTCGCGCCGACGAGGACGTTCCGCAGCCACGTCAAGGAAGATCGGAAGAGCAAGCGGCGATGAGCACAGAAACTCAGAATCCGACTGCGCGCGCGACCGCCAAGCACGTGCGCGTGACCCCGATGAAGGCCCGCCGGGTGGTGGACCTGGTCCGCGGTAAGCGCGTCTCCGACGCGCTCGACCTGCTGCGGTTCGCCCCGCAGGCCGCCAGCGAACCGGTCGCCAAGGTCGTGGCCAGTGCCGCGGCGAACGCCGAGAACAACCTCGGCCTGAACCCCGACACCCTGGTCATCTCGACGGCGTATGTCGACGAGGGCGCGACCATGAAGCGGTTCCAGCCGCGCGCCCAGGGCCGGGCGTTCCGGATCCGCAAGCGCACCAGCCACATCACCATCGAGGTCGAGAGCGTCCCCACCGCCGGTGGCACTCGTGGCCGCCGGAAGGGAGGGGCAAAGTAAATGGGACAGAAGATCAACCCCCACGGCTTCCGCCTCGGTATCACCACCGACTGGAAGTCCCGTTGGTACGCCGACAAGCAGTACGCGGACTACGTCAAGGAAGACGTCGCCATCCGCAAGCTGCTGAGCACCGGTATGGAACGGGCCGGCATCTCCAAGGTGGAGATCGAGCGCACCCGTGACCGGGTCCGCGTCGATATCCACACCGCGCGTCCGGGTATCGTCATCGGCCGCCGCGGCGCCGAGGCCGACCGGATCCGTGCCGAGCTGGAGAAGCTCACCAAGAAGCAGGTCCAGCTGAACATCCTCGAGGTCAAGAACCCCGAATCGGATGCGCAGCTGGTCGCCCAGGGTGTGGCCGAGCAGCTGTCCAACCGTGTGGCCTTCCGTCGCGCGATGCGTAAGGCCATCCAGTCGGCCATGCGTTCGCCGAACGTCAAGGGCATCCGCGTGCAGTGCTCGGGCCGCCTCGGTGGCGCCGAGATGTCGCGCTCGGAGTTCTACCGCGAGGGCCGCGTCCCGCTGCACACCCTGCGTGCCGATATCGATTACGGCCTGTACGAGGCCAAGACCACCTTCGGTCGTATCGGTGTCAAGGTCTGGATCTACAAGGGCGATATCGTCGGTGGCAAGCGTGAGCTGGCCGCCCCGAGCGCGCCGGCCGGGGATCGCCCGCGCCGGGAGCGCCCGAACCGCCCGCGTCGTTCCGGTTCCTCCGGCACCACTGCGACCAGCACCGAGGCCGGGCGCGCCGCTACCGCGGTGGCCGAGCCCCCGGCAGAAAAGCAGGAGGGCTGACCAATGCTGATGCCCCGCAAGGTCAAGTTCCGCAAGCAGCATCACCCGAGCCGCAGCGGTCTCGCCAAGGGCGGCACCTCGGTGACGTTCGGTGAGTTCGGTATCCAGGCACTGGAACCGGCCTACGTGACCAACCGGCAGATCGAGTCGGCGCGTATCGCGATGACCCGCCACATCAAGCGTGGCGGCAAGATCTGGATCAACATCTACCCGGATCGTCCGCTCACCAAGAAGCCCGCCGAAACCCGCATGGGTTCCGGTAAGGGTTCGCCGGAGTGGTGGATCGCGAACGTCAAGCCCGGCCGTGTGATGTTCGAGATGAGTTACCCGAACGAGGAGATCGCTCGTGAGGCCCTGCGCCGCGCGATGCACAAGCTCCCGATGAAGTGCAGGATCGTGACGAGGGAGGAGCAGTTCTGATGGCAACCGGTACCCCTGCCGCAGAGCTCCGCGAGCTGACCGAAGACGAGCTCGTCTCCCGTCTGCGCGAATCGAAGGAAGAGCTGTTCAACCTGCGCTTCCAGATGGCGACCGGTCAGCTGACCAACAATCGCCGGCTGCGTGTGGTGCGTCACGAGATCGCGCGTATCTACACGGTCATGCGTGAGCGCGAGCTCGGTTTGGCCACCGGACCCGCTGACAAGGGAGATGCGGCATGAGCGAGAAGGTGGAGGAGCAGCGCAGCACCCGGAAAGTCCGGGTCGGATACGTTGTTTCCGACAAGATGCAGAAGACGATCGTCGTCGAGCTGGAGGACCGTCACCGGCATCCGCTCTACGGCAAGATCATCCGCACCACCTCCAAGGTGAAGGCACACGACGAGAACGAGGTCGCCGGTGTCGGCGATCGCGTGCAGCTGATGGAGACCCGGCCCACGTCGGCCACCAAGCGGTGGCGGCTGGTCGAGGTCCTGGAGAAGGCCAAGTAAGGTCGCTCTCCGGCCGCGAAGGTCGTAAACGTAAGGCCCGCTTCCCGTTCCGGGAAGCGGGCCTTCGTCGTCGGCGGACGAATATCTGCCGCCGGATCGAGCAGCGAACGTCGCTTCCGGCACGCGGGTAGCATCCGGTGGTGTGGACGAGGCAACGGCCGGACTACTGGCACCGTTGACCGAGACGCGCCGCGCCCATTCCCTCGCAGTGGGGCGACGGATGGAAAGTGTCTCGCACCTGCTTCCCGCGCATCTGCGCGCGGACGCGATCACGGCGGCTTACCTGCACGATGTCGGCTACGGTTACCCGGATACCGGTTTCCATCCGATCGACGGGGCGCGACTGCTGCATTCGCTGGGCTATCCGGGCATTGTCTGCCATCTCGTCGCCTTCCACACCGCAGCGGAGACCGAGGCGCAAGTTCGCGGTCTGGATCCTGCTGTCTTCGAGCCCTTCAGGTTCGTGGAGGTGCCGGGTTTACCGGTCGCCGATGATTTCCTCTGGTGGGCGGATCTATCCACCGGCCCGAGCGGTGAGGACTACACCGTGGATCAGAGGCTCGCGGAGATATTGCAGCGATACGCGTCGGGAAGCATTGTCCACACTGCGATCTCGAAGGCTGAGCCACTGTTGAGATCGGCTGTTCAGCGAGTCGCTGGATCGATATAGGGCTCATCCCGGGCCAACGCCCAGTCGATCCGTTTTCGCTGACTGGGGTCCATCGGCAGCTCGCCGATCCGGTCCACCGGAACCCATTCGACCTGGGTGCTCTCGGAGCTGGAAGTCGGCGCACCCCCGGTGGGCTCGGCCCGATAGATCACAGTGAATTCCTGGCGCACTTCATCGTTGCTCGTGTAGTGGATGACATGGCTCGGGTCGGTGAAAATTCCGACCAGGCCGGTAAGGCTGATATCGATCCCGGTCTCTTCCAGCGTCTCGCGGACTGCGGTTCGGCTCAGCGACTCACCCGGATCGTGTGCCCCACCCGGCATGGACCAATTGCCGTTGTCCGATCGACATATCAGCAGGACGGTGTTCTCGCGGCGGACGAAGGCTCCCGCGCTCGGGCGCACGCTGTTCGCGGCCGGCGCCTCGGGGTCCTGGTGGTAATCGATTCGTCGTCCCATGAAGTCAGAGTAGAGCCGGGCGTCCTGTGGCCCATACCGCTTCGAACGATGACCGGTAGTAATCGAACAGGTGGCCACCGGGGACTCGCTGCAAGTGCTGGACAGGTGATTTGGCCGCGTACGCACCGTAACTGTGCGTATTGACCAGCATCGAGTCGTCGAATCGGTAGATACTGTTGTACAGCGGAGTGCGATGGGTTCGGATATCGACCATTGGTGACGACATGGTTTCCCGGAGGTATTCGAGAGTCGAGCGGCAGCGCTCAGGCAGCGATCGCAATCCTTCTTCACGCGCGCGGGCGATGACTTCGGGTGATTCGGCTTCACCGAGGAGAACCCTGATCTCGACGTGGGCTGCGGCTTTGGCTCGCACCACATTCACGAAGTCCAGTGATTCGACCAGGAAACCTCCGGCGTAGACCAGAACATCGATATGGTTCGCGGCTCGAAGCATGAGCGAGCGCCAGACATCATGCGGGACCGTCGGGCGGGTAGGCCAGATCTGGACTATCTCGGAAAGTGACGCTCTCGCCGCCCGATCCTCGGACAGGAGTTCCGGCCAGAGGTAGGTCTCGTCGCGGTCCAGCGCCCGAGCCACCGCAAGCCTGAGGCCCGGGTGCGGTCGGCGGTTCTGCGTAATCCACCGCTCGACTGTCTTGACGTTGACCTGGAGTTGCTCGGCGAGCGCGTACTTCGTGAGCCGAGCCGCGTCCATCGCACCTCGAAGGCGTTCGTTCGACATCACTTGATGGTGCTCGAAATGTCCCTCTGCGTCCTTGTTTTCGGGTTACGTCGTCCCTATATGTACCGGAACTCTGGGGTGAGCGAGTTGGCAGGTTTCGGTTCGCTGTCGAACAGTGTTTCAACGATGAGCCGACCTGCGGTACCTGTCCACAATTCCTATCGAGGGCTCGATGACAGATATGCACGCAGATCCCCTGGACGTCGATTCGAACGTTGTCGCACGCACCGGTGACAAGCGCCCGCCACTGCCGGTCCGCATCTCGTTCGGAAATCAGGCGATGGCGACAACCCTGCACCTGTGGAATGGAGCGGGAGGCGCCGATCGGGTCACCTTGGAAAGGGTAGCGGCGGGGCTCCGAAACCTGAATCCGCAGGTCATCTCCGATCATCCGCAGCGGGAGGTCGACGGCGTCATTGCGCGGTGGCGAGCGGCATCCGGCTCTGCTGGAAATGCTACGGATACGCGCACCGTGCGAAACGCAGGTGATAGGTCATGACAAGCGCAGATCGTGCTCCTGCGCTCGTATATATGCGCATCGATCTCAGCGGGCATGCGCGGAAGCTGGACGAGTGCCGGATGAGGCGGTTGGCCATCCGGTTCGGGTACGAATTGTGCGAGATGCTACTGGTCGACAGCACCTGGCCGCGGCGGCTGCTCCTTCTCGAAGATCGAGTCGGGGTGCACGCAGCGGAGGCGATCTTCGTTCCTACGGTCGATCATCTGGATGGACAGCTGGGTCGGATCGTGGCGCAGGCCGATGTGATCGAGCAGAGCGGTGAGACTTACGCGCGCTGGTCTCCGATCGCGCTCATGTTGGGTGATGTGTTGCTCGAGCGGTCTGTCGGATGCGCGCCCGAATCGCGTTCTGCCCGAGAAAAGTTTCACCTTTGAGGTGAAGGCGCGCGACGAGAACGAGATCGCCGGGGTCGGCGATCGACGTGCAGCTGATGGAGGCATGGGCGACGTCGGCCACCGAGCGGTGGCGGCTGGTCGAGGTCTCGGAGAAGGCCGAATAAGGTCGCTCTCCGGCTGGGAAGATCGTAAACGTAAGGCCCGCTTACCATTTCGTAAGGTCGGCCTTACTGCTTCATAGTTCTCTGAAGGAGACCGGAATGCCCGGCCATGTGTCGACGCCCCGGTCGCCACCCGGGATGCCGTAGAGCACATCATCCGGATTCGTGTTCGTCCGCTGGTTCCGCCACGAGACGACCAGTTCTCGCCTGCTCGGGCAGGTGTTGTGCCAGTGGATGGTGGTCGTCGGAGTGTTGCTTTCGGTCCACCACCACTCGATGCAGCTCGCCGTGCCTTCGTGCTTGTGCACCGCAGCTTCCGGCCCGCCTTGTGCGGAGCCCGCGAGCGACGCTATCGAGGCAGCAGCCGCCGCGAGGATCACTGCCAGCTTTCCTGTCGAGGTCATGTTCTGGATCCCTGTTGGTCGTGAACTCTCGCTGTGTATTCAGTTCTAGCGTCTTCCCTGGTCTGGAAAGTGCTGTCGCGTCGCGAATCCGTCTCCGCGACCGCTCCATCCGGTAGCACCGATCAGGTAGGTGTTCGAGGTCGAGAGTGGCGGCCGGGCTGTTCGGGACACCCGGGTGAAGAGATGCCGCGGCCGGATCGGTGGTTTGCTCCGACGAAGGGGTTATCCAGTCGCTCCGCGCCGGTAGTGCTCGCCCCATGATTCGAGCAACTCGGCTATCGGGCGCAGGCTCGCGCCCAGGTCGGTGAGGTCGTATTCCACCTTCGGTGGTACCTCGGCGTAGACGGTTCTGCGGATCAACCCGTCGGCTTCCAGTTCGCGGAGCTGGCGGGTGAGCATGCGCTGGGTGACCGAGGGTATGGCGCGGTGGAGTTCGCCGAAGCGCAGGGTGCCGTCGAAGAGATGGTTGACGATCGCCATCTTCCATTTGCCGCCGACCACTTCCATCGCCGCTTCGACGGTGCAGTAATCCGGTACGTCGTCGTGCACGTGACCTCCATAGGTATACAGAATGTGCCTACCGCACAGAAAAGACCGTACTTGTATCAAGAGCGGGTAGCGCGGAATCTGTTCCCGATCGAGTTTCCGGTGAGTGCGAGGAGTTTCCCGTGACCATCCATCCTGTTCTGTCCGAGGTGCGGATCGGCGCGCTGCGGTTGCGTAATCGTGCGGTGGTGGCGCCCATGTCGCGGGTCAGCACCGCGGGTGACGGTGTGCCCACGGCCGCCATGGCGGAGTACTACGCGCGGTTCGCCGCGGGGGGATTCGGGCTGATCACCACCGAGGGGACCTATATCGATGCGGAGTTCAGCCAGGCCTATCCCGACCAGCCCGGGATCGTGACCGGGCAGCAGATCGACGCCTGGCGGGCGGTCACCGACGAGGTGCATGCGGCGGGTGGGGCGATCGCGTTGCAGTTGATGCATGCCGGTGCGCTCGTACAGGGCAATCGTCACAGTGACCGGAGTATCGCGCCGTCGGCAGTCCGGCCGAAGGGCGTCAAGATGGCGGCCTACGGTGGTGAAGGTCCCTTCGGGTTGCCCGGAGCGGCCACCCTCGCGGATATCCGCCGGATCCTGGGTGGGTTCGCCGCGGCGGCGGAGCGGGCGCGGGTGGCCGGGTTCGACGCGGTGGAGATCCACGGGGCGAACGGGTATCTCGTCGACCAGTTCCTCACCGACTACACGAATAGCCGGGACGACGAGTACGGCGGTGATCCGGCCGGGCGGGTGCGGTTCGCGGTGGAGGTGGCCGGATCGGCGCGGGCGGCGGTGGGGCCGGAATTCCCGGTGGGGTTGCGGCTCTCGCAGACCAAGGTGAACGATTTCGGCTACCGGTGGTCCGGAGCCGCCGAAGCCGAGACGATCTTCCGCGCGGTCGCCGGGGCGGGGGTCGACTATCTGCACCTCGCGAGCGAGGGACGGGACTGGTACGAGACCGCCGTTCTGGACACCGGTGAGACCGTGACCCGGCTGGCGAGGTCGATCACCGGGCTTCCGGTGATCGCCAACGGGGGTATGCACGCACCCGATCTCGCGCGGAGGGTCCTCGGGGAAGGGCATGCGGATCTGGTGGCACTCGGCCGTGGCGCGCTCGCGAATCCGGATTGGCCGCGGGTGGTCGCCACGGACGCTCGGCCGGTCGACTTCGATCGCGCGATGCTCGAGCCCGCGGTGACGCTCGCCGGTCAGGCATCCTGGGAACGTGCGCACGGCGGCGATCGCCACGTGCTCCGATAGGAGGTGGCGACGATCGCGGAGGCGACGGGGTTCGCGCGGGCCCGGCTGGCGGCGGGGGCGTTGTTCGTGCGGGCGGGCGGCGGCGAAGTGCTGCTGGTGCACAAGACCTACGGCATCGGCTGGGACCTGCCGGGCGGATATGTGGAACCGGGCGAATCCCCGGTGCGGGCGTGCCGGCGAGAGGTCGCCGAGGAGCTCGGAATCGATTGTTCGCCCGGACTTCTGCTGGTGCACGACTGGGCGCCGAACCCGGGCGAGGGGGACAAGGTGCTGTATGTGTTCGACGGCGGGGAACTCGATGATCGCGGCATCGTGCTGCCGGACGCGGAGCTCGATCGGTGGGAATGGATCGCGGCGGATCGGCTGGGCAGCCGGGTCGTGCCGCGGCTGGGGCGCCGGTTGCGGTGGGCGCTGGCGGCCCGGCTGCGGGGAGCGTGCATATACCTCGAACACGGTGAGCCGGCGGTGGGAACGCAGGCGCCGGGTGCGGACTGCGGCCTGTGACGGATGTCGTATCCGGGTCTCGAAATGTGATATAGGGGAGGGCGGTTGACGAACCGGGGGCCCTCGAGGCTACGGTGTACGAGCTATGAGGGACGCTGCGACAACGATTTCGGGGGCCTGGCAGATCGAGGACGGCACAGCGGTAACCTTCCGCGATGCCGCGGTGGCCTGGGCGATGGCTGCCTACGAGGTGCTGGGCGAGACCGCCACAGAGTACGGGTGCTACGTCACCGTGCAGGAATTGGCCGACCGGGTGCAGGAGATGTCGGGGGTGCGTACCGACGCCCCGACCCGTACCTGGATGGACGCGATTCTGCGCAAGGTGGCGCGGCGCTGCCACAACGCGGGTGAGCCGCCGCTGACGGCGCTGTGCGTCAAACGCAATCTGAAGGTCGGCGACAGCTACAGATATGTGCTCGAACTGGCCGCGTTGCCCATCCCGGCCGATATCGAGACCCATGCCGCCTACGCCCGCTGGGCCTGCTACGCGGCCTACGGTGCGGATGTCCCGGCCGACGGTGGCACGCCGCCGCTGATCCCGCGCGGCGGGAGTGCCCGGCAGGCCGCGGCCGCCACCCGGCAGGCGGCGGCCAAATCGGATCCCGGGGCGCGCACCGTGGTGTGTTCCAGCTGTTTCATCCAGTTGCCGGCCACCGGGATCTGCGAGCACTGCTGACCCGGTGGGCCGGTGTGCTCACGCCAGCGTCGTATGCCAGAGCAACGCGGCGGTGAGGGCGCCGGCCCCGTTGACTGCCCAGTGCAGGGCGATGGGTGCCAGCAGGCTGCCGCTGCGGTGCCGTAGCCAGGTGAACACGACGGCGGCGGCCGCGGTGGCGGCGACGGCGATCAGCACACCGGCGATCTGCCCGAATGTCCCGCCGCCGATCAGATCGGACAGACCCCGGTTCCCGGCGGTGAGCCCCAGCGACGAGGCGATATGCCAGAGCCCGAACAGCAGTGATCCCGCCGCGAATACACCGCGGGCGCCCCATGCCCGATCCAGGGTGCCGTGCAGTACTCCGCGGAACGCGAGCTCCTCGGGGATCACGGTCTGCAGCGGGATCACGATCATCGAGGCGATGAGCGCGCCCGAGATGGTGGCGTAACGGTCGGCCAGGAAGAACGGGCGGGTCAGCGGTAGTGCGGCCCCGATGGCGACCGCCGCCAGCACCACCCCGACCGCGCCGATCGCGTACTTGGTCCCGGTCCGCCAATGACGGGGCGAGAGCCCCAGCTCCGCCCAGTGCAGACCGCGCCGGCGCATCAGCCCCAGCAGCACCAGGGCGGCGATCGGCACGCTCACGATGTTCGCCCACGCGGTGGTGAAATGCGCGATGAGATTGGTGCAGGTGAGCACCACCACGACCACCGCCACATCGGCATAGGCGTGGATTCTGTGGCGCGGAGCTGCTGTTTCCGCGGTAACCGGGTGGAGCATTGGGCCCAGTGTACGGATGGGTGCGGGGCGCTCGGCGCCGGTACGGAACCGGTACTCAGCGGGCCGGAGCCGGGCCGGTGGTCCCGGCCCAGCCCAGTGGGTCGGTCCAGGACTGGAGGGCGCGGGTGCTGTCGAAGCGTCTGTTCTCGCCGGTCACCGGGTCGGTGAAGGCGAGAGTGGCGGCGAGCAGTTGTAGCGGACGGCTGAAATCGTCGACGGGTTTATCGGTGATCACCGGATAGAAATCGTCGCCGAGAATGGGGATACCCAGCGAGTTCATGTGCAGGCGCAGCTGGTGGGTGCGGCCGGTCGCGGGATACAGCCGGTAGCGGGCGATATCGTCGCGCTGTTCGAGCAACTCCACCCGGGTGCGTGCGTTGGGTGTGCCGGGCACTTCCTGGGCGGCCAGGACGTGCTTCTCCTTGATGATGCGACTCTCCAGCGAGAGCGGGAAGACCAGGCCGCTCCGGTAGGCGGCGACGGCCTCGTATTCCTTGCGCACCTGCTGTCGCTGGAACAGCGTCTGGTACGCGCCGCGGCGGACCGGGTCGACGACGAACAGGACCAGACCGGCGGTGGCGCGGTCGAGCCGGTGCGCGGGGATCAGTTCCGGTAGGTCGAGTTCGCGACGGAGCCGCACCAGCGCGGTCTGCAGGATATGACTGCCGCGCGGAATGGTGGCCAGGAAATGTGGTTTGTCGACCACCAGGATGGTCTCGTCGCGGTAGACGATCGGCAGGTCGAAAGGTACCGGTTTCTCGTCGGGCAGGTCGCGATGGAACCAGACCGCCCCGCCCGGCACGTAGGGTGCGTCGGGCGCGAGCGGTCCGTCCAGGTCGACGATCTCACCCGCGCGCAGCATTTCGTCGATCCGGGCGGGGTCGACGCGGGGCAGCCGGTGGACCAGATGGTCGCGTACGGTCGCCCAGTGCGCCTCCTCGGGCAGCCGCAACCGGGCCGGGTCCAGCCCGAACCGTTTCGGCAGCGGCGGCTGCTGCCTTCTTCTCACCGTTCGGAGCTTAGTTCGCGCGAGGCGGAGCGCGTCCGGCCCGTACGCGCCGGGGTGACGGTGGTTACTTCCAGTAGCCCTGGGCTTTGATCTGCGTTTTCGGCAGCGCGTGGGTGGTCCGCAGGCTTTTCACGATGGCCCGGGTGCTGGCGGCATCGCAGGCGACCCAGGCGAAGGCGTCCGGCGCGACGGTGAGTTGTTCGGCCTGCTCGCGCATGCCGCGGCCGTCGTCGATGCGCTGGATCCAGGTGACCTCGTGCTGCGGTTTGTTGCGTACGGGCAGCTCGGTATCGGATTCGTACTGCCATTCCAGCCAGACCCGGGCCGGGACGTCGCCGATCGCCTCGAGCAGTGTGTTGACGGCGGGCAGCGAGGCGGAATCGCCGAAGACGACGTATTCGCCGGGCACGCTCGCGGGCAGTTCGAACTTGGAGCCGAGCACTGAGGTTTCGATCACATCGCCGACCCGGGCACGTTCGGCCCATTGGCTGGCCGGACCGCTGTGCACGGCGAATTCGATGTGGAAATGGTCGTTGTCGGGGTCCTGGTCGATCAGGGTGTAACCGCGGTGGTGCAGTTTGTCGGTATCGGCGTCGGGGATCCACAGGCGGATGAACTGGGTGGGGTGCACCGGATGGTCGGCGAGCAGACCCCCGGCGGTGAAGCCGATCCGAACGTAGTTGTCGGTGATCCGCTCCGTGGAGGTGACCGTCAGCCGGTAGTCGTCGGCCCGCCACACTTTCATGATCACGCCATTACTGCCTCTTCCCATGGAGGTTAGCTTAACCTAAGTTCTAATCGAGATGAGGGTTTCGCGGCGGGGTTCGAGGTGGCCGGGAATGGGCTCGGCTATCAAGTTAGCCTTACCTATATTTTTGCTCATCGCTGTGTGAGGATGAGTCGCGATCCAGCACAACGGCCGAAAGGCGAGGACATGACGGTGGAGGCCGCGCCGCTGACGGCGGTGGAAACGGGGAATCGGCCCCCGCGCGCACAGCAGAAGGCGCAGAAACAGCGGGAAGCGCAGGCGCGTAAGGAGATCCTGGCGCCGGTGAACGGGGTGCTCACGGCGGCGAGCCTGATCGTCGCGGTGGCCTCGATCGCCAATGTCGTACCGTTCGTGCTGATCGTGGAGGCGTGCCGGGAACTACTGGTCGACCGGGCCGACACCGATCGTGTATGGGCGCTGCTGTGGGCGGCGGTGATCGTGCTGATCGTGCGTGGAGTGCTCCAAGCCGTCGCGCTGACCTGGTCGCATCAGGTGGACGGCGGTTTCCAGCTGGCTGTCCGGCGTTCGCTCGCCGATAAACTCACCCGCGTTCCGCTGGGCTGGTTCGGCGAACGCACCTCGGGGGATGTGAAGAAGTACCTGCAGGACGACGTCGAAGCCCTGCACTATCTGGTGGCCCATGCCCGGCTGGATTTCGTCGGCGGTGTCGTCGTACCGGTGGTGACCCTGGTCTATCTGTTCGCCGTGGACTGGCGGCTCACGCTGGTGCTGCTGATTCCGCTGCTGGCCTACGGGATCGTGTTGAGCCGCATGATGGATCAGACCAGCCGGGACCGGCTCGCGGTGTACAACCGCTGGGAGCGCCGGGTGCAGGCGGCGACCATCGAATTCGTGGATGGTATCCAGGTGGTGCGGGCCTTCGGCCAGGCCGGTAAGGCCCACCACGAGTTCCAGGCCGCCGTGGACGGGCAGACCGCGGCGTTCACCCGCTGGAAGACTCCGATGATCCGGCTGCAGGCGATCGCCGACATCACGGTGGCTCCGGTCTTCGTGATGATCGTGATCGTGATCGCCGGACTGGGCGCGGTCGGGCTGGACTGGGCACAGCCGCTGGATCTACTGCCCTTCCTGCTGGTCGGGCTCGGTCTGGGGAGTTCGCTGCTCGGGCTGGGTTACGGCGGCGAGGCATTGCGGGCGGCCGGTGCGGCCGCGGTGCGGTTGTACGACCTGCAGCAGACCCCGGAACTCCGGGCTAGTGCCCCCGAGCGGGCGGGGGAGCGGGATCCCGGTGAACCCGGTCTCGTCCGGTTCGACGGTGTGTCCTTCGGATACCGCGACGACCACTCGGTGCTGCGCGATATCGACCTGGAACTGCGCCCGGGCACGCTCACCGCGCTCGTGGGACCCAGCGGTTCGGGAAAGTCGACGCTGGCCAAGCTGCTGCCCCGCTTCTACGACGTCGGTGCCGGGCGGATCACCATCGGCGGCCGCGATATCCGCGATTTCGGTGGTGACGAGCTGTACCGCACGGTCGGCTTCGTCTTCCAGGACGTACGGCTGATCCGCGGTTCCATTCGGGAGAACCTGTTGCTGGCCCGGCCCGGCGCGGACGATTCGGCGCTGGAGTCCGCGGCCCGGGCGGCGCAGATCCACGACCGCGTCATCGCGCTGCCTCGCGGCTACGATTCCGAGATCGGGGCGGACGCGATCCTGTCCGGCGGTGAGGCGCAACGGCTCTCGATCGCCCGGGCACTGCTGGCCGATACCCCGGTACTCGTCCTGGACGAGGCGACGGCCTTCGCCGATCCGGAATCGGAAGCCGCGGTACAGGACGCGCTGGCCCGGTTGGTGGCCGGGCGCACCGTACTGGTGATCGCGCACCGATTGCACACCATCACCGGGGTCGACCGGATCCTGGTGCTGGAGGACGGGGCCCTGGTGGAACAGGGCACGCACGCGCAGCTGAAGACCGCGGGCGGCACGTATCAGCGGTTGTGGGAGATCAACGAGGCCGCGGTGGGTGCGGTCGCGACGGTGGACAGCGGGGATATCCGATGATCAAGAAGTTGCTCGCGCTGGTTCCCGCCGAGTTCTCCCCGCTCACTCCGAAACTGTTCGCCGCGATCCTCGCCCAGGCACTGTGCCAGGCACTGGCCTATCTGCTGCTGGTGCCGGTACTGGAGGCGCTGTTCGGCGACGATCTACCGCGCGCGTGGTTCTGGGCACTGCTGATGCTGGTCGCGGTCGGCGCGGTGGCCGTGTTCGGTTATCTGCAGACGATTTTCGGGCTCCGGATCGCCATCGGTATGCAGCGTGGTCTGCAGACCCGTATCGGCGACCATCTCAACGCGCTGCCCCTGGGCTGGTTCGAAACCCACGGCGCCGGGCCGCTGTCGCGGTTGACGGTCGAGAACGTCCGTGAGATCCAGCAGGCGCTGGCCTATCTGGTCGCGAAGGTACTCAACAGCGTCGTGGTGCCGCTGGGTGTCGCGGTGGGGATGTTGTTCGTGGACTGGCGGATCTCGCTGGCCATGCTGCTGTCGGCCCCGGCGCTGCTCCTGGTCAACAGTCTCGCGGCGCGGTCGTATGCGGCCGCCGACGCCCGGGCGCACGCCGCCGCGGCCGAGGCGGATGCCCGGGTGGTGGAATTCGCCCAGGCCCAGCCTGTGCTGCGGTCGCTGGGCGCGGTGGGCGCGGGCAACCGCGCCCTCGATTCCGCGCTGGCCGAACAGAAGTCGGCCTCGACCCGCGTGCTGTTCGCGTCGGTGCCGGGGCTCATGGTCTTCGCGCTGTGTGTCCAGGCGGTATTCCTGGTCCTCGCCTATATCGTCGTGAACCGGGTGACCGGTGGCTCCCTCTCGGTACCGGCGGCGATCGCGCTCATCGCGGTCAGCGCGCGGTTCATCGAACCGCTCAACCTGGCGGCGCAACTGGGCAACGGGCTGCGCGGCGCGGCGGCCGCGGTCGATCGGCTGACCGGACTCCTGGACGAGCCGACGCTGCCGGAGGCGACGGAGCCGGTCGTCCCGGGACCGCCGCGGGTGGTGTTCGAGGAGGCCGGCTTTTCGTATCGGTCCGGTGACCCGGTGCTGTCCGGAATCACCTTCGAGGTGGCACCGGGTACCACCACGGCGGTGGTCGGTCCGAGCGGTGCGGGAAAGACCACACTGCTGCGCCTGGCTGCCCGTTTCTACGATGTGGACGCCGGCCGGGTGACCGTGGCCGGGCACGATGTGCGCGATCAGCCGTCGGAGATACTGCTCGGCCAGGTGTCGCCGGTGTTCCAGAACGTCTATCTGTTCAACCGGTCGGTGGCCGAGAACATCCGGATCGGCCGACTCGGCGCCACCGACGCGGAAGTACGCCGGGCCGCCGCGGCGGCGCGGGTGGACGAGATCGCGCAGCGGCTGCCCGACGGGTACGACTCCGCGGTGGGAGAAGGCGGATCACTGCTGTCCGGTGGTGAACGGCAACGGGTTTCGATCGCCCGCGCGTTGCTCAAGGACGCGCCGATCGTGCTGCTGGACGAGGCGACCAGTGCGCTGGACCCGCACAGCGAGGCGGCGGTGGTGCGCGGGATCCACGAGCTCACCAGAGGGAAGACGGTGATCGTGGTCGCACACCGGCTGGCCACCGTCGCGCATGCCGATCAGATCCTGTTCCTCGACGGCGGCCGGATCGTGGAACGCGGGACTCATACCGAACTGTTGGAGCTCGGCGGGCGTTACGCGGACTTCTGGAACGAGCGGTCGCGGGCCGGCGGCTGGCGCTTGGAACAGACTGTCGGATAAGCGATTCCGGGCGTACGGGGCCGGAACGGGCGCGGTGGGCATGTCTGCGGCGACCCGCCCGAACCGGTGTGTTAGCTTAGCCTAAGCAATTCTTCGAAGAAGCGGGGGGACGCGGTCTGGAGAATCGCACTCTCGCAATGTAAGGTGAGCCTAAGCTCAGGCGAGACAGTGGTTCGGCGGTGGCCGTACCGAGCAGTGAAGGAGGTCCGGTGTTCGATCCGTTCGTGGTCCCCGCCACCTCCGCTGCCCGTAGCAGGAGGTGACTGATGACCGTCGTCGACGATATCAGGAGTGTCGAACCGCTGGTCGCGACCGGCCCGACCACGGCCGAACGTGAGCGGATCCTGGGGGAGTGGGCCACGGGGGTCGAGCCCTACGATGTGTCCGCCCTGGTCACCGTGATCCGGCACGGCCATATGGTCCCCGGCGGCCGAGCGGCCGCCCGCTGCGCCGACGAGCAACTCACCTACGGCGATCTCTTCGACGGTCGCGACCGTTTCCGGGGCGTGCACCGTTCCTCGGCCGTCCCCACCGCTACCGGCGTCGCCACCCTGCTGGCCGAGTTCGTCACCGCCGCGCGAGTGGGCGTCGGCCGTTTCGGCAGCGACGGCTTGTTGCTGGGCGCCGACGCGCTCGCGGTGGCCGTAGCGGATCGTCGCGGTGTGGCCGCGGACCGTCGGCTGCGCCGATACGATCCGGCGGCCCGGCCCGCGGATGTCCGACTGCTCGCACTCCCGTGGGGCGATCCGCAGAACGCGGTGGACCTGCTGGCGGCGTGGTCGGCCGGTGCCTCCGTGGTGGTGCCGACCGAGACCCAGCGCCGGGATCCGGCACTGCTGGCCGGGCTCATCGAGAGCTGTGGGGTGACCCAGGTCGTCGCGGGTGCCGAACTGCCGGTACTGCTGATGGCCGAGGGTGTCGAGCGGTTGCCGACGGTGGCCCGCTGGGACCTCGTCGGAACCTACGGCGGCTCGGCGCTGGGTGAGGCCGTGCGCTGTCTGTCGCCGGACGCGGTGGCGACGGTCGCGTTCCATTCGACCGCCTACCTCGGGGCCGTATCGCGCGGTCCGCTCGCACCGGACGGCTGGACCAGGCCGGTGCCGGGGGCGAAAGTGCTACTGCTGGACGAGGGCCGGTTGGTTCCGCCCGGGGTGGTGGGCGATGTTCATGTGGGCGGGCGCGCTCTCGCCGCCGAACTGGCCGGGGGTCGCGACCGGGAACGCTTCGTGAACGATCCCTGTGAACTCGGTGCCCGGTTGTTCCGGACATCGCAGCGTGGGTGGTGGACCCCGGAGGGCCGGTTGATCATCGAATCGTGACGACGCCCGGCCGGGCGGGGGGGCGGCCCAAAAAAGTAATTCCAAACATGCTTAAAA
>NZ_JBSGIP010000015.1:30869-130784 GCF_053605105.1 Nocardia sp. NPDC003963 | reverse complement strand
GCCGCTCAGTCGCTGCGCTCCTTCGCTCTGTCGCTCCAGAACCGGGGCGGGCCCCGCCTTTGTGGTGGGCCTCGCCTTCGGCGTCGGGTCGGGTCCGGCTCTGGTGGCTCGGGTTCTGAGCTCGGGCTATCGGTTGTTGTGCTCCTTGGTTCTGTCGGTCCGGACCGGGGCGGGTTCGACACACGAATGCTGACCACCCGGGCTGTATGAGGGTGTTTCGACCGGTCCGGGGTGGTTCACTGGCCGGTCGGTGCCGGGTTCTCGGATACTGCGCGCCCTCTATTTCGGTCCGTGGTCGGTCGTGGGGGGTCCGGCCGAACTCGCCGGTCGTGCGGTTGTCGTCCGCGGCGCGGGCGGTGATCGCGGTCACCCGCGCCTGCCGACTCCATACCTTTTTGGGCTTGTCAGGGCGCACGTCCTAGGCTGTTCGACGACGGAATTCTCCCCATCAGCAGCTAGAGAAGGCAGGACCGTGCAGGACTCCCGCGCAACCGAGACAGCCGGGCAGGGCTCGGTAGACCACGGCGC
The DNA here is from genome assembly GCF_053605105.1 of Nocardia sp. NPDC003963. NCBI lineage: Bacteria > Bacillati > Actinomycetota > Actinomycetes > Mycobacteriales > Nocardiaceae > Nocardia > Nocardia sp. NPDC003963. The sequence continues at coordinate 130,256 of NZ_JBSGIP010000015.1, read as the reverse complement.
ACCCCAGGGTCGCGCCGGTGATACGCCGGTCCACCGGTACACCGCCGAGCTCGCCGGGGAGATCGAGCGGCGGTGGCAGCAGCGCTGGAACGAGCGCGGCACCTTCTACGCCCCGAACCCGGTCGGTCCGCTGGCCGGGGAGGTGCCCGCCGACAAACTGTTCGTCCAGGACATGTTCCCGTACCCGTCGGGGGCGGGGCTGCACGTGGGCCATCCGCTGGGCTATATCGCCACCGATGTGTTCGCCCGCTACCACCGGATGCACGGTCGCAACGTGCTGCACGCGCTGGGCTACGACGCGTTCGGCCTGCCCGCCGAGCAGTACGCGGTGCAGACGGGGGCGCATCCGCGCGATACCACCGAGTCCAATATCGCCACCATGCAGCGGCAACTGGACAGGCTGGGGCTGGGGCACGATCGGCGGCGGTCCTTCGCGACCACCGATCCCGAGTACTACAAATGGACGCAGTGGATCTTCCTGCGCATCTACAACGCCTGGTACGACCAGGAGATCGGTCGCGCCCGGCCGATCCCGGAGCTGGAACAGCAGTTCGCGACGGGGGCCCGGCCCGCGCCGGACGGTAAGGACTGGGCGGAGCTGTCCGTCGCCGAGCGCAATGCGGTGATCGACTCCTATCGGCTGGTCTATCAGACGGATTCGGTGGTGAACTGGTGTCCGGGTCTGGGGACGGTGCTGTCCAACGAGGAGGTCACCGCCGACGGCCGGAGCGAACGCGGTAATTTCCCGGTGTTCCGGAAGCGGCTGTGGCAGTGGATGATGCGGATCACCGCCTATTCCGATCGGTTGATCGACGATCTGGACCGGGTGGATTGGCCGGAGAACGTTAAGGCCATGCAGCGCAACTGGATCGGGCGCTCGCGCGGCGCGCGGGTCGAGTTCGCCACCGCGGTCGGTGATATCGAGGTGTTCACCACGCGGCCCGATACGTTGTTCGGCGCGACCTATATGGTGCTGGCTCCCGAACACGAGGCAGTGGACCGGTTGACGGCGGCCGCTTGGCCCGAGGGCACCGATGCGCGCTGGACGGCCGGTAGCGCGACTCCGGCCGAGGCTGTGGCGGCCTACCGGAAGTCGATCGCCGCGAAATCGGATCTGGAGCGCCAGGAGCACAAGGACAAGACCGGCGTCTTCCTGGGCGCGTACGCCACCAATCCGGTCGACGGCGCGCAGGTCCCGATCTTCATCGCCGATTATGTCCTGAGCGGTTACGGTACCGGCGCGATCATGGCGGTACCCGGGCAGGATCAGCGCGACTGGGATTTCGCGACCGCGTTCGGCCTGCCGATCGTCCGCACCGTCGAACCGCCCGCGGATTTCGACGGCGAGGCATACAGCGGTGACGGGCCGGCGATCAATTCCGGCTATCTGGACGGCCTGAACATCGCCGACGCCAAGGCCACCGTGATCGCGCGCCTGGAGGCCGAAGGCCGGGGCGCCGGCACCGTCCAGTACAAACTGCGCGACTGGTTGTTCGCGCGGCAGCGGTACTGGGGTGAGCCGTTCCCGATCGTCTACGACGAATCCGGGGCTCCGCACGCGCTGCCGGAATCGATGCTGCCGGTGCGGTTGCCCGAACTGGACGATTTCGCACCGGTCACCTTCGACCCCGACGACGCGAACTCCGAACCGTCTCCGCCGCTGGCCAAGGCCACCGACTGGGTCGCGGTGGAGCTGGATCTGGGGGACGGCCCGCGCGCCTACCGCCGCGATACCAATGTGATGCCCAACTGGGCCGGTAGTTCCTGGTATCAGCTGCGCTACGCCGATCCGACCAATTCCGCGGAATTCTGCGCGAAGGAGAACGAGACCTACTGGCTGGGTCCACGTCCCGCGGAACACGGCGCCGACGATCCGGGTGGTGTGGATCTGTACGTGGGCGGTGTGGAGCACGCCGTGCTGCACCTGCTGTACGCCCGGTTCTGGCAGAAAGTCCTGTTCGATCTGGGCGAGGTGAGCGGCAGCGAGCCGTACCGCCGCCTGTTCAACCAGGGGTATATCCAGGCTTTCGCCTATACCGACGCGCGCGGCGCGTATGTGCCCGCCGCCGAGGTGACCGAACGCGACGGCCGGTTCTACTGGACCGACGCCTCGGGAACCGAGGCCGAGGTGAACCAGGAGTACGGCAAGATCGGCAAATCGCTGAAGAACGCTATCGCCCCGGACGAGATCTGCGATCTGTACGGCGCCGACACCTTCCGTTTCTACGAGATGTCGATGGGCCCGCTGGACACCTCCCGGCCGTGGGCGACCAAGGATGTCATCGGCGCGCACCGGTTCCTGCAGCGCGTATGGCGGCTGGTGGTCGACGAGGAGACCGGCGCGACCCGGGTCACCGAGGACAATCCGGCCGACGAGACGCTGCGGTTGCTGCACCGGACGATCGCCGGGGTCGACGAGGATCTGGCGGCGATGCGCGACAACACCGCCGGTGCCAAGCTGATCGAGCTGACCAATCACCTGACCAAGGCATATCCCGGCGGCGCGCCCCGTTCGGCGGTGGAACCGGTGGTGCTGATGTTGGCGCCGCTGGCTCCGCATATGACCGAGGAGCTGTGGGAACGGCTGGGCCACAGCCACTCCCTGGCGCACGGGCCGTTCCCGGTGGCCGATCCGGCGCTGCTGACCGCGGAGACGGTGGAATATCCGATCCAGGTCAACGGCAAGGTGCGCAGCCGGATCCAGGTCGATGTCGAGGCCGATCAGGCCGCCATCGAAGCGGCCGCACTGGCCGACGAGAAGATCGCCGCGCTGTTGGGCGGTAAGGCGCCGCGCAAGTTGATCGTGGTGCCCGGGCGGTTGGTCAATATCGTCGCGTGAGATCTCGGCGCCGAGAATGTGACGGTGTGTGCGCGGCGCCGGTCGGGGGGCCGTACCACCGGGCTCGGTGGGCCCGGACCCTGCGGCGATGCCACCGGTACGGCACCGACAGTTAATTTCGCGGACTCCTCGGACTCGCCTGGGTGGGCTAGCGTGCGTGCGTTCAGCCCGGAACAGGAGTTCACAGTGAAACCTCTCGCGCTCTTTGTCGCCCACGAACCCGCGGGTTCGCGGGCCCGCGTCACCTGCCAGTACAAATGCGGAAACGCCTGCTTCCACGAGGTACCCAACACCTCGTCGAACACCTACTTCGGGGATATCGTCGCGGGGATCTCCCGGCGGCGCCTGCTCCAGGGCAGTGCGGCCGCGGTGGTCGCGATCGGCGCGGCGAGCGCGCTCGCCGCCTGCGGTGACGGAACCGAGGTCGGTACCACCGCGGACTCCGGTGGCGGCACAGGGACCGGGTTCGCCCCGGTCGCGCCGAACACCGCGGACGCCCTCGTCGTCCCGGAGGGCTACGAGCAGGGTGTCGTCATCCGCTGGGGTGATCCGTTGTTCGAGGACGCACCCGAGTTCGATTTCTTCGGCCAGACCCCGGCCGCGCAGGCGAAGCAGTTCGGTTACAACAACGATTTCGCCGGTCTGCTGCCGATCGAGGGGCAGCCGGGTAGATACCTGCTCGTGGTGAACCACGAGTACACGACCGAACAGTTCATGTTCCCCGGGTACAAGCCCGAGGCGATCACCAGGGAACAGGTCGAGATCGCGATGGCCGCGCACGGTCTGTCCGTGGTCGAGGTGCACGGCGACTCCGGTACGGGCCGCCTGAAGCCGGCGTTCGGCAAGTACAACCGGCGGATCACCGCGACCACCGAATTCCGGCTGACCGGGCCCGCGGCCGGTAGCCCGCTGCTGAAGACCTCCGCCGACCCCACCGGTACGAAGGTCCTCGGTACGGTCAACAACTGCTCCGGCGGGGTGACCCCGTGGGGCACAGTGCTGTCCGGCGAGGAGAACTTCAACGCCTACTTCGTGGGCAGATCCGCCGATCCGGTGGCGGCGGCGCGGCTGAAGCGCTATGGCATCGGCGAATCCGACGCCCCGCACTACTGGGAGAAATTCGACAAACGTTTCGATATCGCCGCCGAACCCAACGAACCCCACCGCTTCGGCTGGGTGGTCGAGGTGGACCCGTGGGACCCCGCCGCGACCCCGGTCAAACACACCGCGCTGGGCCGGTTCAAGCACGAGGCGGCGAATATCCACGTCGCCGCCGACGGCACCGTGGTCGCCTACACCGGTGACGACGAGCGGTTCGACTACATGTACAAGTTCGTCTCCGCGCGCAAGGTCGAGTCCGGTACCGGGGCCGCGAGCCGCCGCCACAATATGACCATCCTGGACGCCGGCACCCTCTACGTCGCGAAACTCACCGGCGACCACCCGGACCGGATCGACGGTTCGGGCACCGTCCCCTCCGATCAGGGTTTCACCGGCACCGGGCAGTGGATCCCGATCCTGCGCACGGCCGCGGACGGGCGCGGCGAATCGCTGGTGGACGGCATGACCGCGGAAGAGGTCGCGGTGTTCACCCGGCTCGCCGGCGACAAGGTGGGTGCCACCAAGATGGACCGTCCCGAGGATTTCGAGGCGAACCCGAAAACCGGCAAGGTCTATGTCGCGCTGACCAACAACGACAAGCGTGGTACCGACGGCAAACCCGGGGTCGACGAGGCCAACCCGCGCAACAAGAACAAGAACGGCCAGGTACTGGAACTCACCGACGATCACGCGGGCACCTCGTTCACCTGGACCCTGCTGCTGGTCTGCGGTGACCCGGCCGCCGCCGACACCTACTTCGCGGGCTACGACAAGACGAAGGTCAGCCCGATCTCCTGCCCCGACAACCTCGCCTTCGATCCGTACGGCAACCTCTGGATCAGCACCGACGGTAATGCGCTCGACGCCAACGACGGACTGTTCGCGGTGGTGCTCGACGGTGATCGGCGCGGCGAGACCAAACAGTTCCTGTCGGTCCCGGTCGGTGCCGAGACCTGCGGTCCGGTGATCACCGAGGAACGGGTCATGGTGTGTGTCCAGCATCCGGGCGAAACCGACGAGGCGTCGGTGGAGAATCCGGCCTCGCACTGGCCCGACGGTGGTACGACCCAGCCGCGCCCCGCTGTGGTGGCGGTCTGGAAAACGGGGGGCGGCCGGATCGGGGTCTAGGCGTACCTCCGCATTCGCTCCGGCCGTGCGCGTTGTGCGTACCTCCGCATTCGCTCCGGCCGTGCGCGTTGTGCGTACCTCCGCATTCGCTGCGGCCGTGCGCGTTGTGCGTACCTCCGCGTTCGCTGCGGCCGTGCGCGTTGTGCGTACCTCCGCGTTCGCTGCGGCCGTGCGCGTTGTGCGTACCTCCGCGTTCGCTCCGGCCGTGCGCGTCGGTGTGCGAGGGCGTTCGGTCACAGCTCGGTCGGGTGTTCTCAGTGGAATGCGGTGGCGTACGGGTTATCCGCTGCCGGTGAGTCCACCCATCCGGGCGAAGCCGGCGAAATCGCCCTGTGCGCCGCTGTACACGTTCACATCGGTATTGCCGTGAATACCCGGGATCGAGCCGGAATCGGTCTGCTGCCAGAACGTCCAGGCGGGCCAGCGGCCGGGGACCTCCGGCTGGTCGCGGTCACGGTAGTCGGCGATCCACAACGGGTAGCGGTGGAACTGGTCGCTGTCGGCCATCGCGGTCTGCCAGAACCGGGGATAGGTGTAGACGATCGGAACCCGGCCGGTGAGGGTCTGCACGGTGTTGAGGTAGCGATGGGTCCAATCGATCAGCGCGCCTGGTGCCAGGCCGCCGGAATTCTCGATATCCAGGACCGGTGGCAGGTCCAGCGGACCGTTCTGGCCGAGCACGATCGTCGCGTAGAGGGCGGCCTGGGGCTCGGGTGGCAGTTCGGGACGGGCGTAGTGATAGGTGCCGCGGGCCATTCCGGCCACGCGCATCTGCAGGCTGTCCTGCACGAAGAACGGGTTGACGTAGTTCAGGCCCTCGGTGGCCTTGACCATGGCGAAGCGGTGGCCGGCCGCGCGGACGGAGAACCAGTCGATGGGCCGTCCGCCGCCGTGTTGCCAGGACGAGACATCCGGGCCGGTGGGTTCGGCGTGCGCCGGTGCGGATACCAGCGCGAGCCCGGCCACCAGCGCGAATGTCACCAGCCCGAACCCGGGCCGCCCGAAACGGCGTCGTACGGTACTGCCCGGCCCCATACACGAGCCGGACCTTCTCACGGTCGATCTCCTACGGGCAGTGTTCATGGTCCCCGACCCTAGGCACGCCGCCGGGCACTCTCCGGTATTACACCGCCGTGTCCGAAGGTCCTGCGGCAACTTCGTTCCTGGACGGGCGACCTCGGTGGCGGGTGCGTGCCCCGGTACCGGAGCGGCGGAGCGAAGAAGCGCGGCGACCGGGCGCCGGATGGGAACCGGGATCGGACGGTGTCCACCCCGCGCTGCCGGAGCTACGGCCTCGAACACCGTGGCGTGGCCGGGATCCGATGCGGATACTGGACTCAATCATGTGCGGAGCCGGAGGTAGGTATGCACACTGTCGAATTGCCGGGTGCGGCATCCGCATTGGTCGCCGGCGAGACCTGGGGTATCTCCGGTCCCGGATTCCTGCTGCTGTACCTGCCCTTCGTGATCGGCGCCGTGGCGATCGGTCTGTGGTTGCGGCACCGGATCGTCACTGCGGCCGCGCCGGCCCCGGCCGGAGAGCTGACCGCACCCGAACTCGGTCTGCTGACCAGTGATCGCCGGGCCGTGATGGCCTCGATCGCACTGCTGCGCGGCCACGATCTCATCGATGCCGGTGGCCGCCCGGTCGGTGCCACCACGGGCACGGCCACGCTCGATCCTTTCACCGCCGCCGTCCACGACCGGCTCGGCGCGTCGAAACAGAGCATCACCGTGGTGACCCATCGGCTCCAGGGCGACCTCGACCGGATGCGCAAAGCTCTCATCGATCGCGGTTACCTGGCCGACGGCCGGTTCACGAAGCAGTTGCGCGAGGCGGGTCTACCGATCGTGGTCGTCGCACTCTTCGGAGTGGCCCGGCTGGTGACCGGGCTGTTCAACGGCAACCCGGTTCTCTTCCTGATCTTCGTGCTGGTGGCACTCGGTATCGCCTGGTGGCGGGTGGTGGCCCCGGTGCGGGTCACCCCGGCGGGCCGTACCGCGCTGGCGGAGGCCGCGAGCGGTAACCGCTATCTGCGTCCGGGCAACTCGCCGTCCTATGCGACCTACGGTCCCGCCGCCGCGGGTCTCGCGGTCGCCCTGTTCGGTGTACAGGCACTGGTACTGCTCGACCCCGCACTGAACACCGCCATGGGTGGTTACAGCGCCGACGGCGGGTCGAGCGGCGGCGACTCCGGCAGCGGTGATTCGGGCGGAGGCGACGGTGGCGGCTGCGGTGGCGGCGGGGGTTGCGGGGGTTGCGGAGGCTGCGGTGGCTGACCGGTGACCGGCCCGCTACCCGATTCGGCGCTCGGCATCGGCTGGCGCCCGGAGATCTGCGGCGTGATAGACCAGCTGGACGGCCTCGGCTTCTGCGAAGTCGTCGCGGAGTCGCTGGGCCGCGGGCGCGGTGGGGTCGCGGTTCCGGTGGAACTGGCGGCACTGCGGGACCGGGGTACCGCTGTTGTCCCGCACGGTATCTCGCTGTCGCTGGGTGGCGCCGAACCTGTGGACGGCCGCCGGATCGAGTACCTAGCGGCCTGTGCGCGGGCCGTCTCGGCGCCGCTGGTGAGTGAGCACATCGCCTTCGTGCGGGCCGGTGGTCTGGAGGCCGTTCATCTGCTTCCGATCCCGCGCAGCCGCGAAGCGCTCGACGCGGTGACCGCGAATATCACCCGCACCCGGGCCGGGCTGGATACACCGCTGGCCGTGGAGAACATCGCCGCGCTCTTCGACTGGCCCGACGACGAATTCAGCGAATCGGAGTTCCTCACCGAGATCGTCGAGCGCCCCGGGGTGTATCTGCTGCTCGATATCGCGAATGTGTACGCGAACGCGCGTAATCGCGGGCGCGATCCGGCCACGGAGTTGCGGCGGCTGCCCACGGAACGGATCGCCTACTGCCATATCGCGGGCGGTCACGAATCCGGCGGGCGATACCACGACACCCATCTGCATCCGATTCCCGCGGAGGTGCTGGCGCTGGTCACCGATTTCGTCCGTGATCATCCGATTCCCCTGATGCTCGAACGGGACGGTAACTATCCACCTGCGCACGAACTGCTCGACGAGCTGGACGCGGTGGCGAATGCGGCCGCGCGTGCCCCGCTCACCGCATCGGCCCGGGCCGGGTTGCGGTGAGCGGCGGTCCGGAGCGGCCGGGTCTGGCGGATCGGCAGGCCGCGCTGGTGCGGGCGCTGGTGGCGGGTGGGGATATCCCGCCGGGTTTCGATCCGGAGCCGGTGCGGGCGGCGGCCCACGCGCTACTGCACAAACGGGCCCGGGAAGTCGCGGCCCGCTGTCCCGAACTGGTGCACGCGGCCGGCCCGGATTTCACCACCCGATTCGTCGAGTGGGCGCGGGCCCGGCCGAGGGACACAACGGTGGCCGACGGCCGGCGGTTCGCTCGCGAGTGCGATATTCCGTGGCCCCCGCCCCGGCCGGGTGCCTTCGCGCCGGTCGCCCGGTTGATCCGGCGCTTTCGTTCGCGCTGATCGACAGGGCACCGGCACCGCTCCCCGACGGTTCGCTGTTTGCGGCCGCTCCGGCCGGTGTTTCACGAACTCAGGTGCCGGCTCCGGACCGCGCTGGGTGAGAGTGAACCCATCCGGTCACACTATGGTGACCCACTGAGTTACGTGCCGCTATATAACGGCTACTCAACTTCGGTACCGGCCGGTCCGTCTCGGTCAGGCGAGAGGCGGCAGGCCCGGCAGTGCGAACGGCAGCTGCGGCAGCTGGATCTGCGGCAGCAGGCTCGGTGTCGCCGGCGGGATGTAGGGGTTGGGTACGTTCCAGGTGGCAGGGCTCGGGCTGCCACCGCTGTGGTCCTCGCTGTCCCGGCCGGCCGGCAGGTCGAAGCCGCGGTCGCCGTCGTAATCGGTATGCGAATCGCGGTCCGGGTACTGGTTGCCGCCGCTGTTGAGGTGGTCCTCGTATCCGTCGTAGTTCTGCCGGTTGTGGTCGGTGTAGCCGTACTGGCCGTTGTCGTCCCAGCCGAAATCGTCGTTGCCGTTCCAGCTGTTGCTATCGCCGAAGCTGTCGCTGGAATCGCTGATCTGGGCTGCCTCGCCGGTATCGGCGAGGGCGGGGCCGGCGGTGACGGCCAGGGGGGCGAGGGCGATGACCGCGATCGCGGCGATTCGCGCGGCGAGGCGGCGGGTGCGCTGTGCGGGGTTCGGGTTCATCGGCAGGTCCTCACTCGGTCACGCCCCGGTGCGGCCTTCGGTGCGGGCCACACGCTCTGGAGCGCTTTATCGGAACAACACCTACCGTACCGCTATTCAACGGCACGTTCAATAGGTGAATCCGTAAGGGGGCTGATCGGCTCGAATTCGTGGGTTGCGCGAACGGGGCCGGCTCGACCGCTTGCCTATACGTATATGTCTACGTATAGTCGGCTCATGCCGAACAAGACCATCTACGTCGCCGACGACGATCTGCCCCTGTTCCAGCGGGCGCAGGAATTGGTCGGCGGCAATCTCTCCGGCGCGGTGGTCACCGCGCTCAAACGCTTCATCGAATTGGAGGAGGGCAAGCTCGAGGGGTACGAGGAGATCGTGCTGCGCGTCGGCCACAACGGTGCCCGGCAGGTGCGATTCCAGGGCGCCCTGCTCGTGGAGCACCGGGATGTCGGCGACGAGCGGATGGAGCATGTGCGCGTATTCCGTAGTCGCAAGGGCAAATTCGTCCTGCACGAGCAATACGCGAACTGGTCGGATTACCCGGAATCGGAGAACTGGCTGCGCGATCTGAAGAACTGGCGCCGCATGCTCGGTATCGAACACGACTGGGGTGACTACACGCTCACCATCGTCGACACTGTCGAGGAGTTGAAGGGCAAGATCCCCGACCTGCTCTACGGGCGCGTCTCCGATATCGCCGAGCACGCCCCCGTCGAAGATCTCGATATCTGATCCCTCCGGCGGGCGATGCCCACGGGAGCTCATCTACTGAACATGTCACGCCGTGCCCCTGGGGGTGGTGGCGATAAAACATGTCCACATTCGCATCTGATTATTTATTTCGAAGGGAAGATCCATGAACAACCGACGCAGCCCGGCGATCAGCGCGGCCGGTCTCCGCAAGTCCTATGGGGACAGAGCGGTCCTCGACGGTGTCGATATCACCGTGCCCGAAGGCACCATCTATTCGCTGCTCGGTCCCAACGGCGCCGGTAAGACCACCACCGTGCAGATCCTGAGCACGCTGATCGGGGCCGACGGCGGCGATATCCGGATCGGCGGCCACGACCCGGCCACCGAACCCGACGCGGTGCGATCGGTGATCGGGGTGACCGGACAGTTCGCCGCGGTCGACGAACTGCTCACCGGACGCGAGAACCTGCTGCTCATGGGGGATCTGCACCATCTGCCGCGACGGCGCAGCCGGGACCTCGCCCAGGAATTGCTGGAACGTTTCGATCTCACCGAGGCCGCCGGCCGCACCGCCGGAACCTATTCGGGCGGGATGACGCGTCGCCTCGACCTGGCCATGACCCTGGTCGGCGATCCGCGCATCATCTTCCTGGACGAGCCCACCACCGGCCTCGACCCGCGCAGCCGGCGCACCATGTGGGAGATCATCGGCAGCCTGGTGCAGGACTACGGGGTCACCGTCTTCCTCACTACCCAGTACCTCGAGGAGGCCGATCAGCTCGCCGACCGGATCGCGGTCCTCGACCAGGGCCGGATCGTCGCCGAGGGTACGTCCGCGGAGCTGAAACGGCTGGTCCCCGGCGGCCATATCCGGGTGCAGTTCGCCGATATCACCGGATTACGCGCCGCGGCGGCGGTTTTCGGTTCCGATGCCCGCGCCATCGACGAAGAACTGACCCTCGCCGTCCCCGGCGACGGCGGCCTCGGTTCGCTGCGCGCGGTCCTCGACCGTATCGACGCCCATCGGCTGGCCGCCGAAGGTCTGGCCGTACACACGCCGAACCTGGACGACGTCTTCCTCACCCTCACCGGAAACACCACCGCAGACAAGGAACTCGTGCGATGACAACCCTGACCACCCATCCGGCGCGTCCGGCGACGGCACTGGCCGATTCGTGGACCATGCTGCGGCGCAATCTGTTGCAGGCGCGGCGCTACCCGAGCATGACGATTTCCGTCACGGTGATGCCCATCGTCCTGATGGCCATCTTCAACTACGTGTTCGGCGGTGCGCTGGAGCCCGGTCTCGGCGGTGCCGGCGGTACCACCTATATCGACTATCTCGTGCCCGGCATGCTGTTGCTGCTCCCGGCCTATCTGACCGCCTCGGTGGCGATCTCGGTATGCACCGATGTCACCAAGGGCATCGTGAACCGGTTCCGGACCATGGCGATCGCCCGGTCGGCACTGCTCACCGGGCATGTCCTGGGTGTGCAGGTGCAGGCGTTCCTGGCGCTCGCCGCGATGCTGGGGGTTTCGCTGCTGATGGGCTTCCGCCCCTCGGCGACACCACTGGAATGGATCGCCACGATCGGGTTCCTGCTGCTGGTGGTCTTCTCGCTCACCTGGCTGTCGGTCGCGTTCGGCCTGATCGCCCCGAACCCGGAGAGCGCCAGCAATCTGCCGTTCCCGATCCTCATGCTGCCGTTCCTGGGTTCCGGCCTGGTCCCGACCGACACCATGCCGACGGTGATGCGCTGGTTCGCCGAGTACCAGCCGTTCACACCGTTCACCGAAACGGTGCGGGGGCTGCTGATGGGTAGCGAGATCGGCAACAACGCGCTGATCTCGTTGGGCTGGTGCCTGGTGATCGGCCTCGGCGGTTTCCTCTGGTCGACGACGATGTTCCGGCGGCAGGGGCGCTGACCCCGGTCGGCCGTATCCCCGCCGGGCCGACCGGCGGGGATCTCGGCTGTGCTAGTTGCGTTCGACCTCGATCGGATGGGTGGCCAGCAGGGACAGCGGCAGCGGCTGCCGGCGCAGCACCTGGGCCCACATATCGGTGCGCCGCCCGGCGATCGGATCACTGGGCAGGGCCGACACCACGATCCAGTCGTCGTTGGCCAGTTCGCTGTCCAACTGACCGAAGGTCCAGCCCGCGTATCCGGCGAAGATCCGGACACCCTCGACGAGCGGGCCGATCCGATCCGGGTCGGCGTCCAGATCGACCAGCACCACCCGGCCGTCCACCCGCCGTAACCCCGGCACCCCGTCGACGGGCGCACCCACCCGGAGCGTGCCCAGGCACAGCGCGGCGTCCCGTTTGACCGGGCCACCCACGAACAGGGTGTGCGGCTGCGCGGACAGCTCCGCCCACTGCGGGAGCACATCGTGCACGGGGGTGTCGCTGGGACGGTTCAGCACCACCCCGAGGGTTCCGGCGTCGTTGTGTTCGATGATGTAGACCACCGTGCGGCGGAACGTGGGCTCGGCCAGGTCGGTGGAGGAAACGAGCAGCGTACCGGCCCGCACCGTCTGCTCACCCTGCCGGCTACCGCGACGACCAGGTTCGGGCTCGTGCCCGTCACCGCGGCCGCCCCGGGTCTTGCGATCATCGGGGTCATCTGCCTGCGCCACCTGGCCATCATCGCAGCTATTGCCCGACTGTGCCGCGCTGATCAACTGTTCACTTCACACGGAGTTCATCCCGCGGCCGTTTCCGGGCCCTCTGGACATACCGCCGCAGACTCGTAGAGTCAGCCGTATGCGTCCCCCCGAGGTGCTTCTGGACAACAGCGACGATGTGTACGACTTCTATCGTGAACACCGGCAGAACCGGCTGCAGGCTATGGGGGCGTACGCCTTGCTGGGCCGGCGCTACCGCCCGCGGGTCGGCTACGCGGCCGGCGCGCGGGAGGCGATCCGCGAACTGATCCGCTCCCGGACGCCACTGTTGATCGCGGTCAACCACCTGTCGCAGCTGGACCCCTACACACTCGCGGCCGCGGCCTGGCGCAGCGAGCTGCGGACCATCATCGGGCGCACCCGCGTACTGGCGAAGGACGAGCTGTTCGAACAGATCAAACTGCGCCGTCGCATCGATATGATGGGCGGGATCCCGGTGTTCCGGGGTAGCGACCACGGGCTGCGGGCGGTGAACGCGGCCGGTCAGCGGATGATGGATATCTGCGCCGAACGCCTGGCCGCCGGCGACAGTCTGGCGATCTTCCCGGAGGGCACCTGCAACGAGATCGATCCGGCGCAGGTGCAGGCGGTCGGCACCGGTATCGGGCATATCGCCTTCCGGACGGCCAAACTAGGGGCCCGGCCCGCACTGGTCAGCCTCGGTCTGAGTTACGGCCCGCGGGCCGATCCGGCGGTGCCCCCGACCAAAGAGGACGCGAAATCGGCGAGTTTCCATTTCGGGGTGCCCCGGACCGATCTCCCGGCCCGGCCGGCGGAGATCGCCCGGCTGGTCCGAGCCGACCTCCAGCAGGCCCTCGACGGCGCCGTCGCCGCCTACTGAGCCCCTGTCCACAGCCCTCGCGGAGCGAGTTTCGCGGGGCTGTTCCCACGGGAAGGTTCACTACCTGAAGCGCTGGACCGTCGTGTCCCGATCAGGTAGCCGCCCGGCCCCTGTGCCGGATCTATAGGTGAGGTCGGTTCCGAGCCCCTGGACTGTCATATCCCGCATGGGATGCGCACGCGGCTGTCGCGCTGGACAGCCGAACTGCCGAGTGCGCAGCTGCGCGGCCCACGCGGGTGGGGCCTTTCCGCGGGTAGCGCCGCCCGCCGCCTGTCTTCTGGACGCTGGCTCGTCGCAACCTGGAACAGGTGCCCCCACGGTAGAACAGGTGGCCCATACGGCTGGGTGTGTTTTGCGAGTGAGGGTGTTCCTCAGGCGCTGGACTGTCACAACCCACATCAGGTAACTGCGCGGCCTGCGCGGCCCACGGTGAGCGTTTTGCGGGTGAGGGTGTTCCTGAGGCGCTGGATTGTCGCAACCCACATCAGGTAACTGCGCGGCCTGCGCGGCCCACGGTGAGCGTTTTGCGGGTGAGGGTGTTCCTGAGGCGCTGGATTGTCGCAACCCACATCAGGTAACTGCGCGGCCCACGGTGGTGAGCGTTTTGCGAGTGAGGGTGTTCCTCAGGCGCTGGACTGTCACAACCCACAACAGGTAACTGCGCGGCCTGCGCGGCCTACTGCCGCAATCCGAGGCGGTCGCGAGCCCAGTGCGGGACCATCGGCAGGTACTGCGGCCGGGCCTCGATGAAATGCTGGACCGTCCGGCACATCGGTAGTGCGCCCAACCCTTCACGGTGGGTGGCGTCCAGGGCGCCTTCGAGGAGGGTCCGGGCGTAATCCCGGCCGTCGTCGAAGCGCGGATCGACCTCGGTGTGCACGAAAGCGCGCTCGCCGACAGTGTCCTGGTATTCGGTATATCCCGCGACCTCGCCGTCGACCGTGATCTCGAAGCGGGCCAGTGCGATGTTGTTGCGGACCTCCGTCGGCATGGCTCGACGTTACTCGGTCGGCGGTGAATTTTCGCATCGATCCGCGCCGTGTGTGGCGGGCCGGTGCTGGCGCTCAAGCCATTTCGACGATCGCCCGTCCCACGATCTCACCGCGGGCGAGCGCGCCGTAGGCTTCGTCGGCCTCGTCGAGGGTGTATCGGCGGGTGATGACCTCCTGCGGTCGTACCGTGTTCGCCGCGACCATCCGGAGCAGCGCGGGCATATCGGTGCGGGCCTTCGCACCGTACGATCCGCGGATCTGCAGTTTGCGGCGGACCAGGCGGGCCAGATCGATCGCGCCGGTGGAGCCGGCCGGTGCGATGCCCACGACCACGGCCCGGCCACCGTCGTCGAGTACATCCAGCGTGGTCGTGAAGGTCGCGGCGCTGCCCAATGCCTCGAACGCCACATCCACGCCGTGGCCGCCGGTGAGTTCCCGGACCCGGGCGGCGGCGTCCTCGGTCCGGGAGTTGACCGTATGGGTGGCGCCGAGTTTCGCTACCGCCGAGAGCTTTTCGTCGCTGATATCGATCGCGATGATCTGGGCGACGCCACTCGCCGCCGCGAACTGCACGATCGAGGAACCCACGCCGCCGGCCGCGACCACCGCGATCCGGTCGCCGAGTCCGAGTTCGGCGGTGTGTATCGCGCCGAGCGCGGTGAACGAACTGCAACCCAGGATCGATACGGCTTCGAGACCGACGGCGTCGGGCACCGTGAAGACATCGGTGGCGGGTACCACGCAGTATTCGGCGAGCCCGCCCATCGAGTACATGGCCAGCGGAGTGCCGTCGGCCCGGGCGAGCCGGCTGGTGCCGTCGTAGAGGGTGCCGTTCAGCCGGTTGTGCGCGAAGAATTTCTCGCACAGATCCTCGGCGCCGCGTACACAGTGGCGGCAGTCGCCGCAGGGCATGATGAAACTGCACACCACGTTGTCGCCGACCGCGAGATGGTCCACACCCTCGCCGAGCTGTGCCACGACTCCGGAGACCTCGTGACCGAGTACGGCGGGTGCCGGGAACTTCACCTCCGATCGCAGGACGTGCAGATCGGTATGGCAGACCCCGCAGGCGGTGACCTTCAGCAGGACCTCGTCCCGCCGGGGGACCGGAACCGGGATCTCCTCGACGACCAGCCGGGGTTCGGTTCCGTGGAAAACTGCGGCTCGCACACCACTCTCCTCCGCCATTCGTTCCAGTACCCATCCCGGTATCCGCGGGGAATCGGGTTCACCGACCACCGTCTCAGAAAAACGGCGGAGCGGTAGCCGGTTCGGCGGGCCGGGCAGAAGTCGCGAACGGCCGATCCGGGTCCATGTCCGGCTGGACACCCTCTGACCTGTGGTTACCACAAAAAGAGAGCACTGCTCTTGACTTTGGCGCAGTGAGGTGCGATCGTTGTTCACAACAGAGAGCACCGCTCACAGAGGAGAACGAGATGACCACCGCGACCACCCGCTACCTCGGCCCCACCGGCTTCGACCCGATCTTCAACCGGTTCGCCAACCTGCTGCCCAAGCTCGGGATCAGCATCGCCGGATCCCGGTTGCTGGCGGTGCGCGGTCGCAAGTCCGGGGAATGGCGGACCACCATGGTCAATGTCATGACCGCGGCCGACGGGCAGCGCTACCTCGTCGCGCCACGCGGTCACACCCAGTGGGTGCGCAACCTGCGCGTCGCCGGGACCGGCGAACTGCGGCTGGGTCGGCGGACCGAGGTGTTCGGTGCGGTCGAGGTCGACGATGCGGACAAGGTCCCGCTGCTGCGGCTCTACCTCGAGCGCTGGGGCTGGGAGGTCGGCCGGTTCTTCGAGGGCATCACCAAGAACTCCACCGATTCCGAACTCGCCGGAATCGCCCCCGGCTTCCCGGTTTTCCGGATCGAGGGCGCGAGCTGAGCGCGGCCCGAGTGGGCCCGGCGGATCACATCCGGCGGGTCAGCAGGAATTCGATCGCCGCCGCGTATCCCTGACTGCCCATTCCGGCGACCACCGCGTCGGCGATGGGCGAGATATACGAATGCCGGCGGAAATCCTCACGCGCGTGCACATTGCTGATGTGTACCTCGACGATCGGGACCTCCGGGATGACCAGCGCGTCGCGCAGGGCGACGGAGGTGTGGGTCAGCCCGCCGGGGTTTATCACGATCGCCGACACCGTCCCGTGCGCCCGGTGGATCCGGTCGATGAGCTCGCCCTCGGAATTCGACTGGAAATGGGTTATCTCCCGGCCGTGCGCCGCCGCGGCCCGACGACACAATTCGATTACATCGTCGAGGGTCTCCGACCCGTACACCTCGGGTTGCCGGGTGCCGAGCATATTCAGATTCGGGCCGTTGAGGACCAGAATCGGGCTGCTCGAGGTTTGCGGGAGAGTGCCGTCGGACATGACAGCAACCCTACCGACACCTCACCCGCGAGCGGATGATTCTGAGCTACCGTGACGGGGTATCTCTTCGATGAATGCGGACTGGCGGGGTAACGGCGTGCCGCTTCCGGGCGATCGGTAGCGTAGCGTCGCCGGGTGTTCTCGGGCGCCCCGATAATTGATCATGGTCCGCTGTGCGGCGAGTTGGGCTCGGCCACAACTGCACACAGTGGGCCGGGGTACGTTTTCGGGTTTGCGATCACTCGCAAGCAGGCATTTTTCAGGTACGGTGGTCTTGTTACTGGAGTGACAAGAGTGAAGAGTGGGCGACATGGACGTGAGGGGATCCCGCCGCTTTCGCTTCCGGGGCGCAATGGCCCTTACGGGGGTGGCGGCTCTGGCAATTGCGATGGGATCGTGCGGGACCGGGACCGAAGCGACCGGACCCGAAACGGTCGTCGACCGATTCACCCAACGACTCGACGAACACGACTACGCCGGCGCGGCCGAGTTGACCTCGTACCCGTCGGCCGCTTCGGCAACTCTTCGGCAAATGTTCGAGGGCCTCGAATCGGGCACCGTCGACTACGAGAAGGCGCAATTCATCGGGCTGGATGCCGAATCCGGCATCTTCAGCCTCGATGTCGAATGGACCTTCGGCGAGCAGAAGAACTGGCGGTACGGCCTGGAGGGCACCGTCCGCAAACTCGCCAACGGCTGGCGCATCTCCTGGGACCCCTCCGTCGTCATGCCGGAGCTCAGCCAGAACCGCACTGTCCAGCTGGTACGCACCACGCCCGACCCGGCGCCGAAGGTCGTCGACAACGTCGGTAAACCGTTGATGACCCAGCAGACCATCAACGTCGTCGAGCTCGATCCCACCCGGATGCCCGATCAGGTGGCCTCCACCGACGCGCTGGCCCGGGCCATCGAACCGGTCGCACCGCTGATCACCGGCGCCTCGCTGCGCGAGGACCTGGCCGCGGCCGGCGGAAAGCCGGTCACCGCGGTCAGCCTGCGGGAAGGCGATTTCGCGATTCTGGAACCGCGGATGGCGCCGATCCCGGGTGTGGTGATGAAACAGGAGCCGCGGCTGATCGTCGCCGATCGCCGGATCTTCTCACCGATGCTCGACGCCATGAAGAAGGTCTGGGAGGAAAGCCAGGACCAGCACTCCGGTTGGGGCGTACAGCTGTTCGAGAACGGGCGGTTCGTCAAACAGGTCGCCGGCAACCAGGGCCCGGCCGGTCCCGATATCGCGGGCACCATGGATCAGCGGTTGCAGCGCGCGGCCGAGGACGCGGTGGTCAGCGTCGGTTCGCCCGCCTCCATCGTCGTCACCCAGCCCTCCACCGGCGCCGTCGTCGCGGCGGCGCAGAACAATTACTCCAGCGCGCAAGGACCGGTCGCGTTCACCGGGCTGTACCCGGCGGGCGGCACCATCGAACTCTTCCGGAAAGCGGCCGCAGCGGCCAAGGGTAAGGCGCCCGCGGATGTCACCGACCAAGAGGTCGTCGAAGCGGCCGCCATGCTCGGAGTCGGGGTGGACTTCCGGGTTCCCGGACTGGAGGAGGTCACCGGCCGCCCGGCCGGCGCGGGTGGCGCCGAACCGGTTCGCCAGGGCGGCGGTTCGGACCCACTGCTGGTCAGCCCCTTCGGAATGGCGATCGCGGCCGCGGCCATCACCAACGGCACGGCCCGCCCGCCGATGCTCGAACGTGGCCGCCCCGGCGAAACCGACGCACCGATGGGGCCGTTACCGGGCCCGGTCGACGCCGCCCTGCGCGCGGCAATGCGCGACGGGATGAACACGCCGCAGATGGCGCGGCTGCGCGGATTCCGTGATGTCAACGGGTTCTCGGCGAAAGCCGGTGACGACGGCTGGTTGATCGCGAGTATGGGTGATCTGACGTTCGCGATCCATATCGCCGATGTCGACAGCGGCGATATGGTCGTCCGGATGGGCGAGCGGATGTTGCAGGCCCTCGCGAAACCGGACGAATGAGTACCGGCGGGCGCGGGCGACCCGATCACCTGATCGCGCGGACGACTCCTCGCCAGCCGAGCAGGAACACCGCCAGCACGACGGCCGCCACCACGATGAAACTGAACGCGGTGCCCTGACCTGCCACGACCCGTAGCAGCATGCCGAACACCAGGGTGCACAACCAGATCACCACACCGCTGGGCCACAGCCGGGAACCGTCGAACGGCGCGGCCCCGGCCGGCTTGCGAGCGATCAGCAGCGCGGCGATCCAGCCCACAGCCAGACCTGTCACGAACGGCCAGGCGGTGTGCAGCAGACCGGTGAGCACGGACTCGTCGTGACTGCGGCGCCCGATGGCGCAGAACACCACCACCAGCACGATATCGACGACGATCGCTACGAACCACTTCACGCCCAGGAGTTTAGTGGGCACCTCCGCGCGGCGACCATCGACGATCCGCGTCCGGCCGGTCAGGCGTTGCGCTGGGTGAACTCTTTCTCGTACTCGTCGTCCTCGGCATTGCGGGTGCGGAACAGGAAGGCGAAGACGATCCAGCCGATGATCGCGATCAGCACGAAACTCACCAGCCGGTATACGAAGGCGGCCGCCACGGCCTGCGCCGCCGGTAGCCCGGCGGCCGCGGTGAGTCCGTAGATGAGGGTCGCGTCCACATAGACGATCCCCCCGGGCGCGAAGGGGATCGAGCCGACGGCCTTGCCCGCCGCGAAGGCGATCAGCAGTCCCGCCCAGCGCGGGTCACCGCCGATGGCGTAACAGGCGGCACCCAGACAGGCCACATCGGCCAGCCGGTGGACGACCGCCCACCAGCTGACCCAGGCACCGTCACGGGTGCCGAGCTTCACCGATTCGACCTGGTCGAGCATTTCCCGCATTTTGTCGATACCGGTGTCCGGTGCACGTTTGCGCACCCGGTTGACCAGGGCCAGTCCCCGGCGCAGCACCCCCGCGAGGGTGCCCGGATGCCGGGATGCGTAGTTCCCGGCCCAGACCAGCGCCACCACCGCGGCCACCGAAACGATCAGGTTGACCGGACCCACCCGGCCACCCGCCAGTACGGTACCGAGCACCCCGATCAGGGCCAGCCCCGCCGCGGAGACGACACCGGAGAACACCAGCTGCCACGAAGCGACCACCGGGCTGGCACCCCAGCGCCGGGTCTGCCGGTAGGTGAACGCCGTGGAGAACACCTGACCGGCGGGCAGGGTGACCGACATGGCGGTGGCGCCGTAGACGACCGCGACCGATCGGTGCTGGCTCACCTCGACGCCACCCGCGCGCAGGAGTTGCTTCTGGACATAGCCGAAACCGGTCATGGACAGCATTTGCGCCGCGATACACAGCGCGACCCAGCCCCAATGGATTTCGGTGAGTTTGCGCCACGATTCGTGTAATCGCGGCCACAGATAGAAAGCCTCGCCGATCAACAGGAGAAGTACGATCGAAACGGCCAGCCATTTGAGCCAGCGCAATCTGCCGCGGCGATTTCCGCTGGTATCCGGGTCTCCGGCCGGGGGCACAGCAGCGGTACCCGCTGCATCACCGTTGGCCGTCACGGGCCCAGCCTAATGGACACCCCCGGCGGAGTCCGCTGCCTGCTCCGAGACCACGGCGAACGGATCTACTCGACGGTAGCGCTCGGCCAGGACAGCCGGGTCTTGCGGCGCCGGCCGCGTAGCTGCACTTCCTCGCCCGCCGTCCAGTGCCGCTGCTCGGCGTCCTCGGCGAAATACAGTGCCGAACCGGAGGCCAGCACCCGGCCGGGATGATCCTTGGCGAGTTCGGTGAGCCGCGAGGCCTCGTTCACCGGGTCGCCGATCACGGTGTATTCGAAGCGGTTGGCGGCCCCGATATTCCCCGCGACCGCCAGCCCCGCGGAAACTCCGATACCGATATCGAGTCCGGACACCGTGCGCAGCGCTTCGCGCAGATCCCGGGCCGCCGCCAGCGCGGCAGTGGGTGCGTCCGGCCGATCCAGTGGGGCGCCGAAAATGGCGAGCGCGGCGTCGCCGACGAATTTGTTCACGAACCCGTGATGACGGTCGATGACATCGACCACGACCCGGAAGAATTCGTTGAGCAGGCTGACCACCTCGGTCGGTGGATGTTCGGCGGCCGTCGCGGTGGAACCGACCATATCCACGAACAGAACAGCCACGAACCGGGTTTCCCCGCCCAATTCGGTGCCGTAGTCGAGGGCACGCTGGGCCACCTCGGCGCCGACATGCTGGCCGAACAGTTCCTGCAACCGCTGCCGGCTCGCCGCCTCCTCCATCATCCGGTTGAAACCGACCTGCAGCAGTCCGATCTCACTACCGTCGAAAACCTCGACCTGCACATCGCGGGCACCGTTCTGCACCTGGTCGATGGCCTGACTGAGCTGGCGGACCGGATCGGAGATGCTGGACGCGGTCAGCATGGACAGCGCCAGCGCCTGCATGATCACCACACCGCAGAGCAGCAGGATCGATACCGCCAGCGACTGCGCCGAGAATTTCACATCCGAGGAGATCTGGGTGACGCACAGCAGCACGATCGCGATGGTCGGGGCGAAGGTGCCCATACCCCAGGTCATCGCCATCCGGGTGCCGACACCGGGGGTGAGGGTGTGGTCGAACCGGCCCGCGGTGAGGGCCTCGGCCGCCACCGGGCGCAGAATCCGTTCACCGAGCATGTAGGTGAACCCGAACACGATGGTCGCGGCCATACATTCGGTGATGATCACGGCGCCGGCCAGGGCGGGGGTCTCGGAGATGATCGCCGCGCCGAGAACACCGCCACCGAGGACCCACAGCGCGAGATGCACGATCGACTGTCGTAGCGGCGCGTGCAGGGCGGCCATCTGCTCCTGGCGGCTGGGCGGTCCGCCACGTACCTGCCAGCGCATCACCGGCCGCAGCATCAGCGCCGAAGCGGTCACACTGAGTACGCCGCCGGTGAGGAAAACGACGGCCGGGACCAGCAGGCCGACCTGCCGGGTGCCCGGTTGCTCCCCCTCGGGGACCGGTAACCCGTACTGGATGAACGCCCATACCAGCACGGCGCCGAACGCGTTCGCGAGCAACATGGAGGTCAGGTACAGGGGCCAGCGCGTATGCATGGTCTGTTTGACCGCTTCCAATGGCGCTGACACGTGTACCAATCTAGCGTCCGGGGCCGACCGTATCGTGCTCCCGGGGTGCGGTGATGCGGAAACCGATCGAACAGGCATTCGGGGATATGCCGATGACTGTCGGTCCGCGGCGGAGTTCCAGACGGCGCTCGGTACCTGTGGAATACCCACGGCGGAACCGAGTGCTTCGCGGGAGCGGCTCACCCCTGCCGCAATTATCGGGCGGGTTGTCTGCCGAACGCTAGGGTAGTGCGCGTCGCCGTTCCAGGGCTGCGCGGATGAGGTCCCGGGCAGCTGTGCCGGTTACCGACTGGCCGGCCAGTGTCTCGAAAGCGCGCTGGTAGAGCGCAATCTCGCGGGGCTGAGTGATGGTCAGTTCCGCTGAGATCGCCTCGACCAGAACCATCCGATCGTCGAACATGACGAAGTTCGTTGCCGGTGCTCGCCATTCTGCTGCGGATGGAACTATGCCGAGCAGAACCCGTGGAAGCCCGATGACCGCTAGAAGCCGGTCGAGCTGCCCGATCATGACCGACTGGCCGCCGACGGTGGTGGACAACGCCTGTTCCGCGATCAGGATATGAAACCGATGGTCGCCCCGATACAGGACCTGCTGACGTTCCAGGCGTTTGGATACTCCCTGATCGACGTCGTCGGGTATCCGATAGAACTCGACGCCTCGGCGTAGCACTGCCCGGGCATATTCGGAGGTCTGGATCATGCCTGGTATCAGCATGGGATCGAAGATCCGCATGAGCCTGGTTTGCTCGGCCAGAGATATCGATCGTTCCTGTCGGCGCCTGGTCCCTGCGTTGAGTACCCGGCGCCATTCGAGGTAGGCGGCTTCGATATTGCGAACGGTGGCTACGAGGTCGGGGAGTTGGTCTCCGGTGCCGGAGTGGGAGCAGTACTGGTGCAGATCTTTTTCGGTGGGGCTACGGTCTCCGGTTTCGATCTTGGACACCTTCGACTCGTGCCAGCCCGCCAGTTCGGCGAGCCGGCGTCCGGTGAGTCCGGCGTCCTTCCGCATCTCACGAAGGCGTTTGCCGAGCGCTACTCGCTGGTCGTGAACCGAGTCGGTCACTGCGGAGAGCCGGCCGCCGCATAGTCGTCGAACGGTGTGGCCTGATCCCACATGTCCTGCTTGATTCTTGTGCAGTGGTCGACGATCCACGCTTCGGTGGTTACTGCCACGCCGAGCCCTCGCCCCTCCGGATCGCGAGTGTGGAACACTGCTCGTTCATCGTCCAAGAGCCAGAAGTCCTCTGCCGGAACCCACTCGGCACGGTGCCGCGGTAGGTACCGAATGTCTTCTCCCGCCCGGATGTTCTCCGGAGTGACTGTCAAGGTCCAGCGGTGGTAGTCGGTCAGCGGTTCGGATACCACTCGCACCCGGCGGACATCGACACCCCGCGCGGTCACTTCCTCGACGATCGACTGCCATGGGCGGAACCACTCGTAGTCGAGATCTCGCTCACCAGAGAGAAACCGTCGCAGCGGTGCTGTTTCGACGGCCACGCCGTAGGAGTCACGAACCTCGAGATGAAACGCTTCCCGTGCGCATGACCGGAGAAGATCCGGATACGGATCAGCTTGCAGCAGTAGCACCGTAGTAACTCCTCTCCAGCTTCGGCACCTCGATTGCCGTCTCGTCGTCGGCCAGGTCGAGTTGTGCCAGCGTGCCAGGCTCTGTGATGGGGCGACCGGTCAGGGTGAACGTTCCCCGTCCCGTGTCGGTCATCGTGGCACCGATGAAGGTACCCAGCTCCGCGAACCCGGTCAGCAAGTGCGGAATTTCCACCGTCGCCGCTTGCTCGGTGACCCAGCCCTGAACAACGTATGTGTCCTGGTCGCTGACGTACAGCGAAGGGCACTCGCCGACATTCGAGCCACCTTTACCGAGGAACTGTAAGCGCATGATCTCGGCTCCCGTCCTGGAGTGTGACCGTGTGTGACACTCCAGGATCCAATATTGCCTCGGATTTCGGCATGTTCCACCTGTTCCAAGAATTTGTGACAAATTTTGTCAAGTTTATGTCATCAGACCTACCGGAATCTCTAGCGTCGGGCTCGGCCGCCGCGTCGGGTGTCGTTTCCTCGGCGCGGCGTGCGAGCCATCGACGGATAAGGGGCGGTCGTGCTGTTCTCGGTCACAGTGAGTTGCTACGGGTCGCAGTGGTACTTGTACGCACCCGCTTTCGGGGTGTCGCGGTTCGTTACGGACAAGGACCGCATTCGGGAGGAGGCGCACAACATGATCGCGAAGTGTGGTGCCGCCCCGTCCGAGTTCGATATCGAGCTGGAGCTGGGCCGGGTCGTCGACAAAGCGGCGATGCAGGGCATACGACTGGTGCCAGATCAGCCGTGAAGTGGTGCGGCGCGCCCCGGAGCCGTGCTCCCGGAGCAGGGCGGCCGGCCACCGGAGGTGCGCGTTCTGCGCACCTCCGCAACCCTGCTGCCGCCGTGACTAGGCTCGACCACGTGACCGAGCCGAAACCATCTGCCGCAGACGCCGTTCACCCGATCGTCCGGCAGACCGCCGAATGGGCCTGGCGGCTGCTGGTGATCTTCGCCCTGGTCGCGGTGCTCGCGGCGGCCGTGCGACGCCTCGATACGGTAGTGA
This sequence comes from Nocardia sp. NPDC003963, assembly GCF_053605105.1. Classification (NCBI taxonomy): domain Bacteria; kingdom Bacillati; phylum Actinomycetota; class Actinomycetes; order Mycobacteriales; family Nocardiaceae; genus Nocardia; species Nocardia sp. NPDC003963. The sequence goes on along the minus strand of NZ_JBSGIP010000015.1, from coordinate 105,688 downwards.
TCCCGCTGGCCATCGCCATGCTGGCCGCAGCGTTGCTCGCGCCGCTGGTGGACTGGATGCAGCGGCGGGGCGTACCGCGCGGGCTGGGTGTCTTCGTGGCGCTGGTCGGTTCGCTGGGGCTGGTCGCCGGTGTGGTGACCTTCGTGGTGGAGCAGTTCGTGGTGGGTGTGCCGCAGCTCTCCGACGAGTTCACCAACAGCATTCACGAGGTGCAGGACTGGGCCATCAACGGTCCGATGCATCTGAGCGATGAGCAGATCCGCAATGCCGGTGATGCCACGGTCCGGGCCATCCAGTCCAATCAGGACACGCTCACCAGCGGTGCGCTCACCACCGCCACCATGATCGGGCACATTCTCACGGGTACCTTCCTGACCCTGTTCATTCTCATCTTCCTGCTCTACAGCGGCGATCAGATCTGGCGGTTCGTCACCCGGGTGGTGCCGGCCGCGCATCGGGAACGGGTACGTACCGCCGGGGAACTCGGATTCGGTTCGCTGGTGGGGTTCGTGCGGGCCACCGTCGTGGTCGCCGCGGTGGACGCGATCGGTATCGGCGCCGGACTGGCCCTGCTGGGGGTACCGCTCGCGCTGCCGCTGGGGTCGCTGGTGTTCATCAGCGCGTTCATTCCGATCATCGGTGCGTTCCTGGCCGGGTTCGTGGCGGTGTTCATCGCGCTGGTGACCAAGGGATTCGTGACCGCGCTCATCGTGCTCGGCATCATCGTCGCGGTGATGCAGCTGGAGGGGCATGTGCTGCAACCGTTGTTGCTCGGGCGGGCCGTGCGAATCCATCCGCTCGCGGTGGTGCTCGCCATCGCCGCCGGTGTGGTGCTGGGCGGTATCGCCGGTGGTCTGCTGGCCGTACCGCTGGTCGCGGTGCTCAATACCGCCATCCGCTCGCTGCTCGCCACCGACCCCGAGGAACTGCTGGGCGAACTGACCCCGGACCGGAAAGGAATCTATGTGGCCGAACCGGATTCACCGGAGAGCGGCGACAATTCCGCCGCCGGAGCGCAGACCCTGGGCCGTTTCGATATCGGTGCCCTGCTCGCCGAGGCGCAGCGGCGGCTACCGCTGGCCCGGACCACCGACTCGGAGCAGAGCCGGCCCGAGTCCGAGCTCGCTCCTGAGCTCGAGCAGAAGACGGTCACCGATCGGCGCGAAACCCGAGATGAGCAGGGCTGACCGTATCGTCGGTCACCCCCGCATCGGGGAATGCCCTGATGCGGGATCCCGGAGCCGCTGGGTAATCTCGGAACTATGAACGGCTCCGATCCGGTTTTCGACGGTGCGGGTCCCGGTAGCCAGGTGGGCAACCGGGACCTGCGTGTTTCCGATGCGGAACGGGAACACGTCGGCCAACTGCTGCAGCGCGCGGTCGGTCTGGGCATGCTGTCGCTGGGGGAGTTCACCGAGCGGATGGATACCGCGTTGGCCTCCCGGACCCGGGGGGAACTGAACTCGGTGCTCGTCGACCTGCCCGGGGTCCGGCTGATCGGTGAACCCGCGACCACCGGGCCGGCGCCGCACGGTAAGCCCTTACCGGTCCCGCATCCCGGTGAATCCACCGGTTCGGGACTGGCGGCGGTGGTGCAGGGCGGGATCATCCGGCCGCGTATGTCCGGGGTGAATCGCCGGGGCAACTGGCAGGTCGCGCCCCTGCTGCGGGTCAACAGCTGGTTGTCCGGGGTAACCCTGGATTTCACCCAGGCGATCATGACCACCCAGGTGGTGGAGATCCAGGTCGACGACTACGCGAGTTCGCTCACCCTGGTGGTGCCGCAGGAGGCCACGGTCGATCTGGACGGCCTCGAACTGGTCGGATCCAGTGTCAACAACAAAGTGCGCAGCGGCCCGCCGATCGGCCCGCTGCATCTGCTGGTGCACGGCCGGGTCCGATTCGGTTCGGTCACCGCCAAACAGCCCTTCATGGCCCAGTGGCGGCGGCTGCTCGGGCAGTGAATCCCGGGCGCCGCTAATCCTGTTCGCGCCGACGCAGCAGTTCGTTCACGCTGACCGACCGGCCCTCACCGTGCTGGTGGCGTCCACTGTCGTCGGCCGGAGTACCGGTACCGGCCTGTTGACGGCGGGCCGAACGCAGACCCGCCATCCACGATTCGATGCTGTTGCGTTCGCGTGGATCCGGATTCTGCCGGTCGCCGGGCCCTTCGGCCGATTGCTGGGCCAGGCTGTCGGGTCGCTGTGTGCTGGGGGCCGGACGTTCGGCGGGCCGGGTCGGCGGCTCCGGAGCCCGGTAGAGACCGGGTACCGCCGGCGGCTGTGCGCCCGGCACCCGGCGCGGGAGTTCGGGCAGGCCCGAGGCGGGCGCCCCCGGAGCGGTACCGGGATCGGGGATCCGTGGGAGCGGCCGCGGCTGCGAACCCTGGTCCTGCGGTGACCGCGTATCCGGTGGGGCATCGGGGCCCGGGCGGCGCGGTGGCAGCGGCGGCCGGGCCGGAGCCTGGCCCGGAACGGGACGGTTACCGTCTCCCACCCGACCGCCGGGCTGCTGCCCCGGTCCGGGGCGCCCGGGCGGACGTCCTTCGGCGGCCGGCGGACGCGGCGGCGCGGGTGGTCTGGTGGCGCCACCGGGCTGTCCGGGGGCACCCGGTATCCGCAGTGAACTCTCCGGCCGGGGGCGGGGTGGTGTGGTGCCGCTGGTCCGAGCCTGCTGTGGGGTGGGTGGCAGCGGGGGAGCGTCGGCGGGCGTCGGATAGACGGTGCGGCCGCTCGTATTCTGGCCTTCGGCATCCTCGGTGGGCTCGGAGGCGAACAGGCCGCGCAGGTTCGGCGTGGCGAAACCGGGCCGGGGCGAGCCCGGTTGGGGCCGTCCCGGGGGCGGAGTGCGCTGCGCCTCGGCGGTCGGGCCCGGCTGATCCGGGCCCGGCTGGTTCGGGCCCGGCTGGTTCGGGCCCGGCTGGTTCGGCTGGGGGCGGCCGGGGCCGGGCTGACCACCGGGCGCTCGACCGGGTTGCGGCCGGAAATCGGTGCGCGGACCGGACCCGCGTCCGGCCTCGGGTCCCGGGGCGCCGGGTCCGCGACCGACTTCGGGCGCGCGGCCGGGCGGGCGGGCCGGGGCCGGGCCGGGTGCCGGAGAGGTGCCGGGCTCGGGACCACCCGCGGGTTGTTGCGGATTCCGGTGCGGCGCCGGGTTCTCGGCAGGAGATCGCGTCGCGGACGGCTGCGGGCCCCGCCCCTCGACGGGCGGGCGCGGACCGCGCGGTTCCTCGGCGCCGCGGCCGGATTCACCGGGACCGTCGGCGGGCGGATTCGCGCGCGGACGGGTCGGGTCCGGCGGGGTGGGCATCTGCTGTTTGGGAGCCTTCGGCTCGCCGGGGGCCGGGTCCTGTTTGCGGGCGCGCTGTCCCTTGGGCACCGCCTGCATATGCGCGGTGGGCGCGGCCGCCTCGATCTCCTCGCGGCTGCGTTTGAGTACCGGTGTCTTGCGCTGCTTCCCGGAGTCGATCGCCGGCATCTGCATGGTGACCGGATCGGTGACCGGAGTGGTCTTGACCAGGTCGACCACATCGCCGCCGCCCGGGCGCTCGTCATCGAGGATGGGTTCGCCCAGACCGATCTTCTGCTGGATCCGCTTCATCCAGGCCGGGGCCCACCAGCAGTCGTCGCCGAGCAGTTTCATGGTCGCCGGGACGAGCAGCATACGCAGGATGGTGGCGTCGATGATGAGCGCGGCGATCATGCCGTAGGCGATGTACTGCATCATCACCAGATCGGAGAACGCGAACGCGCCGGTGACCACCAGCAGGATCAGCGCGGCCGCGGTGATGATGCGGCCGGTGTGCGCGGTACCGATACGGACCGCTTCGGTGGTGGAGGCACCCATGGCGCGCGCCTCGACCATCCGCGACAGCAGGAACACCTCGTAGTCGGTGGACAGGCCGTAGATGATCGCGATGATCAGCACCAGCACCGGCGACATGATCGCCTGCGGGGTGAAGTTCAGCAGACCCGCGCCGTGCCCGTCGACGAATATCCAGGTCAGAATGCCGAGGGTGGAGCCGAGGCCGAGCGCGCTCATCAACGCGGCCTTGATGGGCAACACCAGCGAGCCGAAGGTCAGGAACATCAGCACCGTGGTGACCAGCAGCACCAGGGCGATCATCAGCGGGATCCGGTCGAGCAGCGCGTCGATACTGTCCATCTGCAGCGTCGGCTGACCGCCGACCAGCATGGTCACATCGTCGGGCACTTCTATCGATCGGAGATAGTCGACGGTCGGTTCGTAGTCCTCGGAATCGAGGAGTGTGGCGCTCGACCGGTAGAGATCTTTGCGCTCGGGAGATTGGGAGGGGACCGAGAAGCCGGAGGCGTCCGCGAGACCCGGAGCCTTGTCGGCCTCCTTCATCACCTTCGCGATCGACCGCGTGTTATCGCCGATGAAGATCAACTGGATCGGATCGGACTGGCGCAGCGGGAAGGTCTTGTCGAAATCCTCCTGCGCGACGCGGGTCGCGTTGTCCGGCGGCAGGTAACGCTCGCTCATACCGCCGAAGGCCAGGTTCTTCACCGGGATGATCAGCAGCAGGAGCAGTACACAGATCGGGATGGCGATCTTGAGGGGATGCTGCATGACCCAGGTGGTGGCCCGACCCCAGAAACTGGCCTCCACCTCCTCGGCGGATTTGGTCTTGCGGATCTGCTTGAAGCTGAGCATATCCACCCGTTTGCCCAGCACACTCAGCATGGCGGGCAGCAGGGTGATCGAAGCCAGAGCGGCCAGCGCGACAGTGGCGATGGTGCCGTAGGCCATGGATTTGAGGAAGCCCTGCGGGAACAGGAGCAGACCGCCGAGGCTGGCGATGATCATGGTCGCGGAGAAGATGACCGTCCGGCCGGCGGTGACCACGGAGCGGCGGACGGCGGCGCGGGTGTCGTAACCCTCGGCCAATTCTTCGCGGAACCGGCTGACGATGAACAGCCCGTAGTCGATGGCCAGACCGAGACCGATCATCGAGACCACTGCCCCGACGAACGAGTTCACCTCGGTGACTTTCGTCAGCATCATGATGATGCCGTTGGCACTGATGATGGTCAGGCCACCGATGATCAGCGGTAGTGCCGCGGCCACCACGCCGCCGAAGATGAAGAACAGCAGGACGCCCACGGCGGGGATCGCCAGGATCTCCATCCGGTGCTGGTCGTGCGCCATGGTGTCGTTGAGCGTGCCCGAAACCGGCTGTAGACCCGCGACCTGAACATTGACGCCGTCGATATCGAAAACGTCCTTGACGGCCCGGAAGTTGCGGACCATATCGGTGTCATTGTCGCCGACGATCGCGATGGAGGCGAAGGTCTTGGTCTTGTCCTTGGAACCGAAGACCGCGGGCTGGGCTTCGCCGGTCTCGGTCTTCCAATAGGCGCCGTTGACCTTGTCGATCTGATCCGGATGCTCCCGGGGCAGCCGGTTCAGGCTGTCGACGATCTTGTCCCGGAACGCCGGATCACTGTCGATGGTCTGGCCTTCGGGCGCGGTGTAGAGCACCAGCACATCGGCCTGGTGGTCACGTCCCCACGCCCCGTCGGACAGTTCGGCAGCCTTGACGGATTCGGAGTTCGGATCGAACAGGCCGCTGGAGCTCAGATGGTCGGCCAGCCCGAGACCGTAGGCCCCGAGGCCCAGCATCCCGGCGACGACAACTCCGATAACGGCGAATCGCAACCGATAGACCAGATCGCCCCAGCGGGTGAACACTTAAGCGACTCCTTGTGCGGGGCGAGAGGTGAGTAGCGCCGACAGCGGCCGGAACGGCTGCAGCCAGGCACCCTCGTCGGGCAGCGAGTCGAGGCTCACCCGGGGGAGCGGTTCACGGAAAACTCCCGGGATGTCCTCGAGGTCGACGAATTCGAGAGTATCGGATGTTACTGCCCAACTCGCGTGCTCGCGGAACCCGAGCACCTGAACCGGGATGCCGTCTTCGGCCAGTTGTTCAAGCGGCTCGCGGAACGCCTGGCCGTCCGCCGAGGCCACGATGATTCCGGCCAGTCCCGCACCCCGGGTGCGTTGGGCGATATGGCCGAGCATATCCGAGTCGACATCGGAATCCTCGTCGATCTTCGGCTTGGCGAAAACGGCATAACCGACATTGCGTAGCGCTTCGACCCACGGGCGGACCACATCCGCGGTCCCGGGCGCGATATTGGTGAACACGGTGGCTTCGGGTTCCAGCCGCTGCTTCTCGCCGACGGAGAGTTCGGAGGTACGGGCCAGCAGCCACCGGCCGAGCGCGTCGAAACGGGGCCGATAGGCGGCGGTGGGCCGCCCGCCGAGGATGGCACCCAGGCCCATGTCCAGGTTCGGTGCGTCCCAGACCAGCAGGACCCGCCGCAACCCGTCCGCTTCGGGGCCGACGGCCTCGTCGCCGGATTCGTGCAGACTTTCGGCAACCTCGTCGCCGGTCGGGGCCATCTCACTGACGCTCATCATTCGATCTTGCCCCATATGAACTCGTTGATCGCACTTCCGGCGGTGTGTGCCTTGCTCTCGAATTTGGTGACCGGTCGTTCGAAACCGATCGGCGAGGCCTCACGTCGCGTGGCGTTCGTACCGCCCGTGGTTTCGTTCAACCCGATGAGCAGCGGTTCGGCCGCGCCGACCTCGGCGATGTGCTCGGCGTATCCGGCATGATCGGTGGCCACGTGCAGCACACCGCCGGTCCGCAACCGGTCTGCGATGAGGGCGACGGTGGCCGGCTGCAACAGCCGGCGCTTGTGATGGCGGGCCTTGGGCCACGGGTCCGGGAAGAACACCCGCACACCGGTCAGCGATCCGGGAGCAATCATGTTCTCCAGCACATCCACCGCATCGCCGCGCAGCAGCCGGACATTACCGATCTCCTCGCGCTCGATCCGCTGGACGAGCTGGGCCAATCCGGGTTGGTAGACCTCGACACCGATGAGGTTCAGTTCCGGTTCGGCGAGCGCCATCGCGGCGGTCGCGGTCCCGGTTCCACAGCCGATCTCTATCACCAGCGGCGCCCGGCGGCCGAACCAGGCGTCGGCGTCGAGCGGTTCGTCGGCGACCTCGCGGCCGAGTACCGGCCAGCTGCGGTCCCAGGATCTCTGCTGGTTCGGGGTGAGCGCACCGCGCCGGGAGCGAAAGCTGGTGACCCGCGGGTAGAGGCGGGAACCACCATGTCGTCGCCGCTGGCCTCCGGTATCGCCGGACGTTTCCGAGAGGGCGACCGGAACGGACTCGGAGCTGGGGTGCACGGCGTCGTTCACAGCCCTATTGTCCAGCATGGCCGGTTCCGGGACGCAACGGACCGGTAGGGGCTACCGGTTGGTAGGACCGGCTCGGTCCGCACCCGCCGCGTCACGGCCCGGGTTCTGACAGAATGCGCACCGGAAGAAGGGGGTGTCGCGCGTGTCGGCAGTCGAGGGATCGGACGGATATATGCGTGAGGTGGGGCCGGGGGATCCGCTGGACCGGTTGATCTCCACGCTCCGGATGGGCGACGGCGCGGACGCGGGGATCGCGAACGGTATCGAAGTGGCGGTGCAGCGCTGGCGGACCCTGCCGCGCGCGCAGGTCGCCGGGCGGACCCGGGCCGGGCGGACCACGGTATCCGGAGCCCTCGGATTACAGCCGGGCGTGGAGACCGCCCCGGTGGACGAACCGGGGTTCCCCGATCCGGTGCTGGACGCCGATATCGTCGTCTATGTCCTGGCCAGTACGCCGTCGCCGGGGGACCGCCGGATCCTGGCGTCGTTGCGGCCGGAACGCACGATTCTGGTGCTGAACAAGGCCGACGCCATCGGTACCGGCTGGGCCGACGCGGTGGGGGCGGCCGGCCGGTTCGGCCGGGAGTTCGGGCTGCCCACCTTCCCGATGGTCGGTTCACTGGCCGCGCGGACCGTTTCCGGCGCTTTCCAGGAGACCGATCTGGCATTGCTGCGGCGGCTGGCGCAATCCGGTACGGCGGTGGCGGTGTCGGCCGAGGCGTTCGTCTCCCCGGCCGCCGGACCCGATACCGCCGAACGCGCGGAACTGCTCGAACGCTGGGATCTGTACGGGCTGGCGTGTGTGCTCGCCGCGCTGCGCCACGAACCGGAGCTCGCGCCGCAGACCGTGCTCCAGATCCTGCACGTGGTCAGCGGGGTCGACCCGGTGGCGCGCCTGCTCGGGCAGCGCTATCAGCAGGCGATATCGCGGCGGGCCGGCACCCTGATCGACGAACTGACCCGGTTGGCGGCGCGCGCGGTACCGCACGGACGTAGCCGGGCCCGCGCGCTGATCACCGAATATCTGGATACCGACGAGGCGCGGTGGCTCGCCCTGTGCGGCGGTCTGGTCGACCCGGAGGTCGCGCATCTGGCCGCCGGCTACCCCCGGCCGGAGCCCGAGGATGCCGACGACGCCCTGGCCCGCGCCATCCGGTGGCGGGCGGTGGTGGCCGGTGAGATGGCGCCGGGTGCCCGCCGGGCGGCCGTCCGGGTCCACAACGGTTACGTCCGGATGTGGGAGCGGATGAGCAGTGTCGGACTCTGACCGGGGGCCGGCGGACGCAGGTCTCCCGGAGACCTCCCGGGAACCGGTGGCCGAGGACACGACGCCGCCCGGTAACGAGCTGCCCGATCGGGTGGCCGAGGTGGTGGCACGCTGGAATCCGCAGGGTATGGCGCTACTGCGCACAGTGTCGGTGACCGGCACCGCCGCGGAGGTTCGGCTCGTCGGCGCCGATGACGCCAATACCGCGTTGCTGCGTACCGAGCTGACCCGGATCGAACCGCGGGTGGAGCTGAGCGCGCCGACATCCGATCCGTGGGTGAGCGCGGCGCCGGGGGCGGTGGTGCTGCTGATCCTGGACGCGGGAGTGGTCATCGGCGCGGCGGAGCTCGACACGGCGCGCCGTCTGGGTGCGGAGGGGGCGCGCGTCCTGCTGGTGTTGAACGGCACCCACGCGCACAAGGACTGGCAGCTGGTCCGTGACCGCTGCGCCGAGCTGCTGGCCGCCGCGGATCTGGACTGTGAGATCGTGCCCGTCTCGGCCCGCCTGGCCATGGCCGCCCGCACCGGGGCCGATTCGACCCTGCTCGATCGTTCCGGACTCGGGGCGTTGCACGCCCGGCTGGTCGAGTTCACCACCGATACCGCGACCGCGAGCGCGCGCCGTGCGGCGGCGGTGGCGCAGGTCGTCGCCGGGACCCGCGAGCGCATCGTGCAGGAAGAGGCGCTGCTGCGGTCGGGTACCGAAGCCGAGCTGCTGCGCGGGGAGCGGGCCCGACTGTTGGCCGATCGCGACGGCGGTCGTGCGGTGGCCGTGTCCACCCTGCGGGCCCAGATCAATCTGGCCCGGGTCGATCTGCTCACCCAGGTCGGGTCCCGGGTCCGGGCGCTGCATACCGAGGCGCGGGCCGAACTGGACGGCATGGACCGGGCGGGCCGCCGCGCCTTCCCGGAGCGGCTGCGGCAGGCGGTGGGTCAATTGACCGCGACGGTGGATATGGATATCGCCGCCCGGCTTACCGAACTGCGGGTGCGGGCGGCCGCCGCGCATCCCGCGAGTATGGCGCCGCCGGAGGGCACACCCCCGCTGCGGTACGAGCCGGCGCCCACGCTCGGTCCCGATCCGCAACCCCGGGCCGGGGGTGTCGAAGATCACCTGATGATCGTGTTGGGTGCCTCGGCCGGGGTCGGTCTGGGACGGCTGATGGTATCGCCGCTGTCGTTGGTGCCCGCGCTGGACGCGGCGAGCGTTCCGGTCACCCTGCTGCTCGGTGCGGGCGCGGCCGCGTGGGTTGTGCGGGCGCGCCGCCAGCTCGCCGATCGTGATCATCTGCGGCAATGGGTCGCCGACGCGGTCGCGAATGTGAAAGCCCAGCTCGAGCAGCGAGCGGTAACGGCGCTGGTGGAGACCGAATCCGACCTGTCCGACGAAATGGTGCGGGCCGCGGCGGCGGGCATGGTGGATGTGGATCGCCGGGTCGCCGAGCTCGAGACGGCATTGCGCCGCGCGACCACCGGGCAGCCCGGCCGGCTCGCCGCCTGCGCCCGGGACCGACAGATACTGGAGCAGTGGACACCGGCTTCCGGAAAATAGTTTGTCCACCCCTATTGATCGGCAACCCGATTCCATAGGAGGCGCAATACCGCGTTAACCTCTAGACAGGAACCTGGGCGTCCGCATCGCCCTTAGTACACTGCCCCGATCCGGCGGTGCACAGGATGGACCGTTGCGGAAGCCTCACCCGCCAATGGTGGCGCTAGGTGTTTTCGCGCTGGTCACGGGCCCAAGGGCCAGGGCGGAAGCATACTTCGTCGCCCATTTCAGGAGAGTTTTCATGACCTCAGCGACCATTCCCGGTCTTCGTGGATCCGACGGCACCGCGCCGACCGAACACAGCGAACTGCTCGCCTGGGTTCAGGAGGTCGCCGAACTGACTCAGCCGGAGCGAGTCGTCTGGGCGGACGGTTCCGACGCGGAATGGGACCGGCTCACCACCCAGCTAGTCGCGGCGGGCACGTTCCAGAAGCTCGACGAGAAGAAGAAGCCGAACTCGTTCCTGGCTTTATCCGATCCTTCCGACGTGGCCCGGGTCGAATCGCGCACTTTCATCTGTTCGAAGACCGCCGACGACGCCGGCCCGACCAACAACTGGGTCGAGCCCGCGGAGATGCGGGCGACGATGACCGAGCTCTACCGGGGCTCGATGAAGGGCCGCACCATGTACGTGGTGCCGTTCTGCATGGGCCCCCTCGGTGCCGACGACCCCAAGCTCGGCGTCGAGATCACCGATTCGGAATACGTCGTGGTCTCCATGCGGGTGATGACCCGGATGGGCCGGGCGGCGCTGGACTCGCTGGGCACGGATCGGCCCTTCGTGAAGGCACTGCATTCGGTGGGCGCGCCGCTGGCCGAGGGCCAGGCCGATGTCCCGTGGCCGTGCAACGACACCAAGTACATCACCCACTTCCCCGAGGACCGCGAGATCTGGAGCTACGGCTCCGGCTACGGCGGGAACGCGCTGCTCGGCAAGAAGTGCTACTCGCTGCGGATCGCCTCGGCCATGGCCCACGACGAGGGCTGGCTGGCCGAGCACATGCTGATCCTCAAGCTGATCTCCCCGGAGAACAAGAACTACTACATCGCGGCCGCCTTCCCGAGCGCCTGCGGTAAGACCAACCTCGCCATGATCCAGCCCACCGTGCCGGGCTGGCGTGCGGAGACCCTGGGCGACGATATCGCCTGGATGCGTTTCGGGGCGGACGGTCGTCTCTACGCGGTGAACCCCGAATTCGGTTTCTTCGGTGTCGCGCCCGGTACCAACCGCTCCTCCAACCCCAACGCCATGGAGACGCTGGAGGCCGGTAACACCGTCTACACCAATGTCGCGCGCACCGACGACAACGATGTGTGGTGGGAGGGTCTGGAGGGTGAGCCCGATCATCTGATCGACTGGAAGGGCAACGACTGGAATCTGCGGGAGACCGAGACACTGGCCGCGCACCCCAACTCCCGGTACTGCACCCCCATGTCCCAGTGCCCGACGCTGGCCCCCGAATGGGACGACCCGCAGGGTGTGCCGATCTCGGCGATCCTGTTCGGCGGTCGCCGCAAGACCACGGTGCCGCTGGTGACCGAATCCTTCGACTGGCAGCACGGTGTGTTCATGGGCGCCACGCTGTCCTCGGAGCAGACCGCGGCCGCCGAGGGCAAGGTCGGCACCGTGCGCCGCGACCCGATGGCCATGCTGCCGTTCCTCGGTTACCACGTGGGCGACTACCTGGGACACTGGATCGACCTGGGCAAGAACGCCGATGCGGCCAAACTGCCCAAGATCTTCTATGTGAACTGGTTCCGGCGCGGTGACGACGGCCGTTTCCTGTGGCCCGGCTTCGGCGAGAACTCCCGCGTGCTGGAGTGGATCGTCGGCCGGATCGAGGGTTCGGCCGAGGCCGAGAACACCGCGATCGGCCAGGTGCCCACCGCCGCTCAGATGGATCTGGCCGGCCTGGATGTGGACGCCGCCGATGTCGACGCGGCACTCGCGGTGAACGTGGACGAATGGCGGGCCGAGCTCCCGCTCATCGAGGAGTGGTTCGAATTCGTCGGCGATAAGCTGCCCTCGGGCGTGCGCGACGAGTTCGAGGCGCTCAAACAGCGCGTGCAGTGAGCGCGGCGGTCGTTCGGGCGCGGGCCCGGACGACCCGATGGATTCCGACCGGCGGCCCGCGGCGAATACCTTTCGCCGCGGGCCGCGGTGTGTCACGGGCCGGAACCGATAGAGGTGCCCGCCGGTGCGGGGCCGGGTTCGACGGGGCCGGTTGCCTTATTCTGGACAGGTCTGGATCTCACGACCGTGCACTCCCGATTGGACCGTCCTGATATCGCCCGATCGGCTCCGAGCTGTTCGTGTCCGAGCCGATCACCCCTGAGAGGTGGTTGGCACATGGCCGACGGATTCATCACCCCGGATTCCGCCGCCGGTATTCCGGTGAGTACACCGCTGCAGCGTGTCGCGGGCCGGCTGCAGAAGGTCCTTCCCGATGGCTGGCGGGTCGAGGTGGTCGCGGTCGACGACCCGGTGACCGACGGGCGGCCGGTGTTGCGGGCGTTGCCGGCCACCGATTAGTTTGCTACACGAATTTCTTCGCCGACTGTCGTCGAGATCGTCTGCTGTAGATGCTCTTTCGGGTACTCGGCGTTTCTGCGCGACGGAAACCCGGGACTGTGGCAAACTTTCGGCGTATACGGGTGTTGCACTGCACGCGAAGAAAATTCGTGAATTCTCGCCCGGCACCGGCCGCCCGTATGTTATCGGCGCAGGTGATCGCCACTCCGAAATCTCGCCTCGCGGTTCGTGTTTCATCGAACGCACTATTGCGTTTTGTTGCTGGAAGGCGCATGCTGGTAGCCAGATATCAGCTCGCTCCATTCATCGAACCGAATACCCGCGACCGGGAGAGGTGTTCATGGCGGTGCAAGTGATCGGCCGGACGTTGATGACCAGCGACCAGACCGACCATCAGGCGAAAAGTGTCGGTACTGGCGGCTGGGTCGTTTCCTTCCTACCCGGACGGACCCTGACCACCGAGCAGGCGATGGCGGCCATGCAGGCCGCCGAGGCCGTGGCGGTGGTCGGCGGACTGGCCGACCTGGTCGGACTCACCACTCTCGAAACCGTCGGGCTGGCGATTCAGGAATCACCGTGGACCCGAGCGGATCCGGTGGTCCGCAGCGGCTGGCGCGGCCGGCTCGGGCGGAGCCGTGCGCAGATGGCGCTGTAGATCAGCCGGGTTTGCTCGCGACCACCACCAGGTTGCTGACCAATAGCTCCCGGATTCCGGGCACCCGCACCAGCCACCATGCCCAGCGCGGGTGGTAGCGCGGGAACAGTACTCGGATATGTGCGGGTGTACGCCGTGACCAGCGCATACCGTCGGCGGCCCGGATCGCGAACAGCGAGGTACCGAAACGGTTCTTCGGCTCCTTTCCGTTCCGGCGCCGATACCGGCGGGCCGCGTATTCGCCGCCGAGGTAATGCCAGGGGCCGGTCTCGTGGCCGCCGAACGGGCCGAGCCAGACGGTATAGGAGAGCACGATCATTCCGCCGGGCCTGGTCACCCGCACCATCTCGTCGGCCATCCGCCACGGATCCGGTACGTGCTCGGCCACATTGGACGAGAAACAGATATCGACCGCGTCGTCCCGGAACGGCAGTGCCATTCCGGAACCGCGCACCGCGGCCGGTACCGAGATACCCGCGGCGTGCATTTCCGAGGGATCCGGTTCCACCGGGATATAACGGGCACCGGCGCGGGCGAATTCGTCGGCGAAATAGCCGGGCCCGCCGCCGACATCGAGCACGGTGGTGCCCGTGAGATCGCGGCCGGTGAGATCGGCGTAGAAATCGGCGAGCAATTCGGCGCTGTCGGTCGCGATACCGCCGTAGAACCGGGCGGGGTCGGTCTGCTCGAAGCGGAAACTGTGCAACAGGCGCAGCGACCGGCGCACGGTGGCCCGGCGCGCGAACCGGAAACGTTTCGGCGTCGATCGGGTGACGGCCGGGCCGGCCGCATCGTCGGGCTCGCCACCGGGGCGAACTGCGGTATCGACGGCACCACCCGTCGCGGGCGTTATCCGGTCCACAGAAGATTCCTCGGCGTCGAGCACGATGCCGAGTCTCGCACATTGTGACAGGTGACAAATTCTGCTGCCGGGAAACCCCGGCACCCGGTCTTCGATATCGAATGGACACGCAGGTGGGCGACTTGCCGGACGCGCCCGGGCGTTATGGTGTACCGCGATGCCCATGTCCCGTCCGCGGGACCCGAGCCGACCGGAGAAGCCCCACGTGCGCGAAGTACTCCTGCTCTGCTGGCGTGATACCGGTCATCCACAGGGCGGCGGTAGCGAGCGGTACCTGGAACAGGTGGGCGCGCAACTCGCCGCCCGCGGGGTGAAGGTGACGCTGCGTACCGCCCGCTATCGGGGAGCGCCGAAGCGGGAGCGCATCGACGGTATCGATATCAGCCGGGGTGGTGGCCGGTTCTCGGTGTATCCCCGCGCGCTGGCCGCGATCGCGCTGGGCCGGATCGGTCTCGGACCGCTGCGCGGTATTCGGCCCGAGGCCGTGATCGACACCCAGAACGGCATTCCTTTCTTCGCCCGGGTGGTCTCGGGTGTGCCCTCGATCGTGCTGGTCCATCACGGGCACCGGGAGCAGTGGCCGGTCGCCGGACGGCTGGTGGGCCGGATCGGCTGGTGGATCGAATCGGTGCTCTCGCCTCGGGTGCACAGCGGCGACCAGTACCTCACCGTCTCACTGCCCTCGGCCGAGGAGCTGGCGACGCTCGGTGTCGACCGGTCCCGGATCGCGGTGGTCCGTAACGGGGCCGAGGCCGTTCCCGCGCATGTACCCACCGGCACCGCGGCGGTGCGCTCGGCCGAGCCACGGGTTGTGGTGCTGTCGCGACTCGTACCGCACAAGCAGATCGAGGACGCCCTCACCGCGGTCTCCCGGTTGCGGAACCGGATCCCCGGGATACGGCTCGATGTGATCGGCGGCGGCTGGTGGGCGGACAAACTCCGTGATCAGGCCGCGGCCCTCGGTATCGCCGACGCGGTGACCTTCCACGGGCACGTCGACGAGGGCCGTAAGCACGAGTTGCTCTCCCGCGCGTGGGTGCACGTACTGCCCTCACGTAAAGAGGGCTGGGGTCTGGCGGTTATCGAGGCCGCCCAGCACGGTGTGCCGACCGTCGGTTACCGGTCCTCGCGCGGTCTCACCGATTCCATTGTCGACGGGGTGACCGGGGTGCTGGCCGACGACGCCGACCAACTGGCCGATATCGTCGGTGAACTGCTCGACGACGCGGCCGCCCGCACGATCATGGGCGAGAAGGCCCGCTCCCGGGCCCGGGAATTCTCCTGGGAGCACACCGCTTCCGGGGTGTACCGGGTACTGGCGGCCGCGGCGGCCGGCCGGCGGGTCAGCGGGCTCATTTCGCCGGGGGAGGATGCGGCGACCGCGCCGATGCGTGTTCAGCTCCCGGCCGGCGCCTGATTCGGTACATCGGGCCGCCGGCCGCGACGACGGCGTGCGGCGCCACCAGCAGCAGCGCCCACAGGAAATGTGCGGCGACCACCAGGGATCGGTGCTGCGGCGCGGGACGGGCCCGTACATCGGGGACCTGATACAGCGCCAGTTCACCGGTGCTGTGGACCGGTCGCAGCCGCTCCAGGGTCGCCCCGGAGTTCCCGAGCGGGCCGGGAGTGTCCCGTTCCACCAGGACCCAGCCGACACCGAGCTGAGCCAGCCGATCCGGTGGGCCGCCGTCGAGCAGCAGATCCTCGACGAGCTGGGCACGGGCGCCCTCGCCGGTCACCGTCAGATCGTGGACGGGTAGCGCGCCGGTCTGCAGCACATCGCGCGGCAGTATCCGGGGCGCCGGGTCCAGGACCGGGGCCGTGCCGCTGTAGGGGAAGCGCCGGAACATTCCGCCCGGTAGAACGGCGATATCGCCGGGTCCGTCGATCCGCTCGGCGATCTCGTGCCAGGAGCCGGGGTAGTCGATCGCGCGCATCTGCCCGCCGACACCCCAGCCCAGATCGAGCAGCGGGAGGGTGAACACCCCGATGAACAGCGCGGCGAGTGCCGGTGACCAGCGCGCCGTGCAGTGGTCCGGCCCGGTGGGTGTATCCGTGCGGTCGGTCGTCCCTTCATCTCGGGCGGGCTCTTCGACCCGGCCGGTGAACCCGAGGCACGCGGCCGCCGCGCAGAGCGCGTAACCGGGGGCGGCCAGCGCCACGAACTTCTGGGTATCGCGCAACAGTCCCGCGCCGGGGATCTCCACGACCAGCCACTCCATGAAGGTCAGCCCGGCGGGAGTGGCCGCCAGTGCGGGGACCAGCACGGCCGCCCCGGCCGATGCGACCAACACACGGCGGGTCCGGGTGCGGCCGGGATCGCCGTCCGCCGCCACCACCCGCCGGAACCCCAGCACGAGCACCGTGAGCAGCAGGACCGTCGCGAGCGCGGCGATCGGCGTGGTCCGCGATACCGGCACTGCCTCGGAGTTCCAGATACCGCCCAGCCCGGCGAGACTGCCCACGGTGGCCAGCCAGGGTTCGGCGCGGGCCGCGAAGGCCGTGACGCCGGCGGGATCGGAGGGTTCGGCCGCGACCCCCGAGACCGCGGTGGCGACCAGCCACGGAGCGCTGGCCACGGCCGCGAGTACGAGGATTCCGATACCGCGTCGCCACCCCGCCACCAGCAGGGCGACGGTTCCGGCGAGCAGCGCGCCGGTCGGGGTGAGACCGGCGGCCGCGAGACAGCCCGCCAGTACGGACCAGTTCGTGAAACGTTCGAAGCCGTTACGCCCGCCGGTACGCAGCCGTAGCGCGGCCAGCGCGGTCCAGGGCAGGGCGGCGTAGCCGGTGAGCAGACTCCAATGGCCCTGCAGCAGCCGCTCGGCGATATAGGGATTCCAGATCACGAGCGTGGTGGCGACCAGTTGCGGCGCGAGCGGGGCACCGAGCAGTTCCCGCACCAGCCGGGCGGCGCCGTATCCCGCGGCCCACAGCGCGGTCACCAGGATGAGCTTCACCAGCAGTCCGCCGTCGACCACCGGGGAGAGCGCGGCGAGCAATCCGTCCTGGGGCACCGCGCGCGGGGCGGCATCGCCCAGGCCGAGCGCGGCATCGGTGGGATAGGAACGCGGGGTGCTCACGGCATCGCGCAGCAACAGATATCCGGGACGCAGCAGCGGTGCGGTGATGAGAAGGGTGAGCAGCAGGCTGTAACCGGCCGGTACCGCATTCGCCCACCGGCCTGCTCGTTGCGTGCTCACGGCCAGTCACCCTACGTTCGCCCGGCGCGCCGGGGCGGACCGGTATCCGCGCCGAGCCGGGTGGGACACTTGCCCACGTGCCGTTCGTTCGCCGTCTCCCCGCCGTGGCGGACATGACCCTGGTGACCGCGGGGGCGATGACCGCGAACGTCGCGAGCTATCTGCTGCAGCTGCTGGCCGGGCGCTGGCTCGGGGTCGCCGGGTACAGCGAGTTCGCCAGCCTGCTCGCCGTGCAACTGTTGTGCGCGGTACCCGCGCTGGCGTTGCAGAACGTGGTGGCGCGCGAGCTCGTGCACGGGGCCGATATCGCCGCACTGCGGGCGTTGCGCCTACGGTGCGCGCTCCTGGTGGCCGCGGCGGTCGTGGTGCTGGTGCCGGTGGTGAGTCTGGTGCTCGAGGTCGGGATCGCGGCGTCGGCGGCGGCACTGGGGTCGGCGCCCGCGCTGGTGGTGCTGGCGGGAGAGCAGGGGGTACTGCAGGGAGCGCGGCGATTCCGTGGGCTGGCCGTCGTGCTGGGGGCCGCCGGTATCGCCAAAGTACTTCCGGCGCTGGTGGTGCTGGCCGCGGGCGGTGGCGCGACGCCGGCGCTGTGGGCCGCCGCCGCCGGTATCGCGGCGGCCGCGGTGTACGCGCGGACGGTGGCGGGTGACGGCCGGCCGGGGGTGCGCCCGGTGGCCGGTGAACCCGGGCCGGCGGACGACCGTCCGGCCGGTGTCGCGAGCGGTCTCGCCGGAGTTTTCGCGGTCCTGCAGGCCGCTCAGGTGCAGGCGGCGTTGATGGCGCTGTCCTCCGCGGATCTGATCGTGGTCCGGATCGTGCTGGACGAACCCGACGCGAGCCGATACGCCCTGGGCACTATCGCGACCAAGATCGCGTTCTGGTTACCGCAGGCGGTCGGGGTGGTGCTGTATCCGCGGATGGCGCAACCGGGCTCGTCGGGTTCGGCGGTCCGCTCGGCGCTCGCCGTACTGTCCGGAATCGGCGTGCTCGCCGTCGCGGGCGCGGCGGTGGCCGCACCGCTGGCCCCGCTCTTCGCCGGGCAGGACTACGCGCCGATCCAGGGGCTGCTGTGGGTATTCGCGCTGCACGGCGCGATCCTGGCGGTTCTCCAGGGTGCGCTGCTGTCGGCGATCGCCGTACAGCGGACGGCCCTGGCGGTACTCGCCTGGGCCGGTCTGGTGCTGGAGGTGGTCCTCATGCTCACCCTGGCGAACAGTGTCACCGGGCTGATCGCGACGGCCGCGTCGGTGGCCGCGGTGACCACGACGCTGGTCGCGGTACTGGTCATCCGGACGGCGGCGCGTCGCCGGACTCCGGCTCCCGCCTGATCCGCGGCAGCGCCGACAGACCCACCGCGACCACCGCCACCAGCGCGGGGAACTGGACCCACAGCGAATCACCCATATAGCCGCCGGGCATCCGCCACGGACCGGTCGACAGCGCGGCGGCCGAGATCGCCGTACCGATTCCGGCGACCGCCGGGAGGACGCGGCGCGGTACGCGGGGCACGTAGCGCAGCGCGGCCAGGCCGGCGACGGTGAGAACGGTGCCGGTCACCCCGGCGATCAGCGTCGCGGCGGCCGTCAGGCCGAGCGCCGCGAGTATCCGCGGTGACCATACGGCCGGCGCCGGTGCGACCGGATCGGTCCGGGGGCCCCGCGGGACCGCGAGCGCGAGGAGCGGTATCAGCAACAGCAGGCCGAGACCGATGGCGATCCGGTACCAGGTGTCGAGCGGGAATGAGACGGTGACCGGACCGGTGGTATCGGCGGGAAGCAGCCAGCCCTGCTGCCAGCCGTCGACCACGATCGGCCGGAGTTCGCTCCCGTCGGCGGTATGTGCCGACCAGCCGGTATTGGTACTCAGCGGCAGGACCAGCAGTCGTGTCCCGTCGCTCGGGACGGGTACCGGTGCCCGGGTATCCACCAGGCGCAACCGGTCGACGAAGAAGAGGTCCGTCGGCGCGACCAGGACGTCGACCTCGCCGGTGGGCAGGGCGACCGGTTGTACAGCTCCGGGCTCGGTGGCGGGGAACGCGCCGGTGTCCTGCGGTAGGTCCGGGCACACCTGGGCGGGAACCGGTTCGCCGGAACGCAGTTCGCCCACGGTGGCCGTGACGCTGGTGTGCACCAGCCGTCCGCCCACCGCGATGGTCGGCCCGGTATCGCAGCCGACGGTCACCGACCGTTCCGGCGGGGCCGGTGGTGGATAGTCCGGGCCGAGCACGCCGACCTCGGCGAGTCCGGGTGGCTGCGCCTGGTGATAGCCGAGTGCGGTCCGGTCCAGTACCGATTCCCAGCTGCGGATGCTCAATTCGATCCGGTCGGTCACCGTGGGGTGCAGGTCGATCCGGGAGACCTCGTCGGGCTCCTCCAGTTCACGGACCTGCGGCCCGTTGCCCAGATTCACCGTCACCGAGGTGGGCGCGGCGGGTAGCCCGCCCAGTGAGGGCGTCAATTCGAGTCCGGTCACCAGGGTGGGCGCCGGAAGTTCGATCGTCAGCGACGGTTTGGGCCCGAGCGGGTCGCGGACGGTGTCCTCCGGTGCGGTCCAGCTGGTGCGGGGATCACCGTCGGTGGCGGCGAACGCGGACCCGCGCAGATCACCGACATCGGAGGCGCCGCGCGCGACGGGGCGCGCGGGGTCGGTGAGCAATGCCTCCAGCGCCGGGCCCTGCCGTGGCCGGACCATGAGATGGGGATCGACGGTGGCGGGGGCGGGGACCGAGAGGGTGCGCCCGAAAGGCCCCATCTCCTCCGGTGCCAGGGCCAGGCCCTTACCGCAGCGAACCCGGTCGGGACTGTCGAAACACGCACTGCGGCCGGGGAATTCCTGGCCCAGGTCCCAGCTCGTCACGGTGGCATCCGGCGGGGTCGGTGGGAGGACGGTCCGATGGCGGATGTCGACCGGGACCGGGGCTTCGCGCACGGTGTAGTCGTCCAGGCCGAGTTCGCTGATCCCGAACTGTCCACCGGTACTGCCGCGTTCGGTGCGGATGGCGGTGATCTTCACCCATTCGGTGGAGCCCACCGGAAGGGCGACCGATACCGGTTCGCCCGGTTCGCTGATCCGGGCCGAGACGCTGCCGTTGTCGGTACGCACCTCCACCCATTTCACCGGATCGCCGATGGCGGCGGCGGTGGTGGTGAACCGCAGCAGTCCGGATTCGAAGGGTTTGTCGAGGTCGAGTCGGATCCACTGGCCCAGCGCGTATTCGCCCGCATTGCTGATCCAGGCGGTCGCGGGATCCCCGTCCACCGCCGCGGCGGTCGAGTTCCCGGGGGCGGCGCCACCGATCTGGGTGGCGTCGGCCGCCGAACCGGATGCGGTGATGGTTGCGCCCGTCCAGCCGCCCTGCACGAGTTCGGCACCGGGGACGTCGTAGTCGGGGACGAGATTGTGGGTGTGGCGGGCGTCGCCGGGGGCGCGCAGGGCCGAATTGTGGTTGTCGACCCTGCCGAAATCGGTTTCCCGGTTCATCGGGGTGTCGGTCACCGTCACCGGGCCGGCCGGTAGCCCCGCGGTGGCGGCGTCGGCGGCCAGCAGAGTGGGTTCGTGTGAGGTGGCGGGATCGCGGTGCAGCCGTTCCAGGACCTCCGGTCCGCCCTGGACCACCGGTACCGAATCGAGCGGCACCGTATAGGCGCCCGGGAACTGTTCGGGCGCACCGGTTCCGCCGTGTACCTCGGCGGGAGTACCGGGGGCGGCGGCGTCGACCCGGTAGATCTCCACCGCGGGATAATCGGGTCGCAGATCCGCGTCGACCACGAAATCATCCCGGTCGGGTTCGTTCTCGACCTTCTTGCCGAACTCGGCGACCTTGTGCAGGCCCGGTGACCCCTCCACCGCGCGGTGCGCCAGCAGCGGCCTGGTCGAACGGGAGGTGTCCGGATCGAGGTCGTTGCGCAGCACCAGTACCCCGATACCCTGACCGCGCAGGGTGGCGGCCAGACCGTCGGAGGGCCGACCGTCGGCGATCAACCGTTGCACCGAATCCATCGCCCGGATGGTGCCGGGCGGATTCAAGGGGACCGCGTCGCGGACCGCCCACGGCGTCTGTGCCAGCGCCTGGAGGGGCTCGTCCCGGGTCAGTCCCCACACCTGACTGCCGAATGGAGCGCCCGGGACGACCAGGGCGCGGGTATCGGCGGCGTTATCGTGCAACCAGTCCGCGGTCTGCTGCCAGTAGGCGGGCACCGCGTCGTAGGCGCCGCGCGGGGCGAGTTTGCCGGTCCAGGCAAGGGAACTGGACAGCGCGAGTGCGGCGAGCACCAGCAGGGCGACCGCGACCCGGCGGTCCCGGTGCGGATTGGCGAAAGCCGCGCGCCAGACCTCCGGCCGCACCGAGGCCGGTAGCGGGACCCGGGCCAGCAATTGCGCGATCCCCAGTACCAGCGGCAGTCTGATCAGCGGTTCCAGTTTGTGCACATTGCGCAGCGGGGCGCCGCCGGAATCGAGGAAGATCCGGATGGGTTCGGCGAACGGTCCGCCCAGCTGACCCACATAGCCCGCGCAGATACCGGTCAGCCCGACGCACAGGATCAGTACCAGCCGCCCGCGTGACGGCATCGACCGCAGTGCCAGGCCCGCCATCCCCACCGCCGCGATCAGGCCGGTGGCCAGGACTGCGGCGGGCTGGGTGACCAGTACCGCCCCCGCGATCCGCTCCGGGGAGACGAACGGAGTCCAGCTGTTCGTACCGCGCAGCACCTCCCCGAGGGAGGCCCACTGGGTGGTGACACCGGAGGATTCGATGTAGTCGAGGAACGGTGGGCTCACCCGGCCCAGTAGCAGCAGCGGCACCGCCCACCAGGCCACCGCGAGCGCGAGCAGCGGTACCCAGGCCCGCGTGAACCGCCACCACGTGCGGTCGGGCCGGAAACTGGCCCACCACAGCAGTGCCGGTAGGAAGGCGGCCACCGTGGCCACCGCGTTCACCGCACCCATCAGTGCGAGCGCCACGGCGCTGCCGGCCGGGGACCGTACTCCGCCGCGCCGGTGCCGGCGGTAAGCGGTGCCGAGCGCGGCGGGCGCGAGCAGTACCCACGGTGCCAGCATCATGGGCAGCGTCTCCGAGGAGATCGAGCCGACGGTGGTCAGGACCCGGGGCGAGAGTGCGTAGGCCGCGGCCGCGACGACCCGCGAACCGCGGCTGCCGATCCCGAGGGTTTCGCAGAGTTTGACCACGCCCCAGAATCCGGCGAGCAGCAGCAGTGCCCACCAGACGCGCTGGGTGATCCAGGCGGGCAGCTGCAGCAGATCACCGAGGGCGAAGAACGCGCCGTGCGGGAAGAAATAGCCGTAGGCCTGGTTCTGCACCTGGCCCATCGGGGCCTGGCTGCTCCACAGGTGGGCGGCGCGGGCGAGGAAGCCGAGTGGATTCTCGGCGAGATCGTATTTGGTGTCGGCGACCGTGAGGCCGGGGGCCTGCAGGAAGGTCAGCAGAAAGGCGGCGAAGGCCGATCCGAAGAACCACCGGCGGCCCAGTTCGGCGGTGGGTGCCGGATCCGGGACGGAACGGGGGGCCGCGCCGGCGGGTTCGACGGGTTCGGACTGGACGGGCACCGTGGGTCAGGCGTTGACCGTCCCCGCCGGAAGGAACCGGCGGGGACGGGACGAGATCGGGCCGGGTCTCAGCGCTTGCCGTATTCGACGCTGTTCAGCAGCGAGCTGTCCGCATTGCCGCTGCGGTCGACCTCGGGGCGGGTGTTCTGCTGCAGCGCGGCGGTGATGGCGAAGACCGCGATCGCGCCCAGCAGGGCGCCGCCGACCGCACTCGCAACACCGGGGACAGCAAACTTCATCGCAGCACTCCAAACTCGAAGCAGGCAGATATCTGGGCCAACCTAGCAGGACCGGCGGGGTCCGGATAGGCAACGTCGGGTGTTTCACCCTAACGGTTGCGTCCGCCCGGGTACCGACCGCGGTCCGGACGCGCCCACCCGGACCAGGTGGATTCATTCGCCGTCCGGCGGTACGGCGCAATCGAGGGCACCGAGCAGAGTGCGCAGTTTGGCGGTGGTCTCGGCGAGTTCGGCGGCGGGATCGGAGGCCGCTACGATTCCGCCGCCGGCGTAGGCGCGCAATTCCCGTCCGTCCGCCGCGAGTTCCGCACTGCGGATGGCCACCACCCAGGTCCCGTCGCCGTCGGCGGTGCACCAGCCGACCGCGCCACCGTAGAAACCCCGGTCCGCCTCGTGCCCGGTGATGTATTCGAGCGCGTCGGCGGTCGGGGTGCCGCATACGGCGGGGGTCGGATGCAGCAGCAGTGCGAGTTCGAGCGCGCTGGGCGCGGGCTCCCGCAGCACTCCGTGGATGGGCGTACCCAGATGCCATACATCGTGCGTGGCGACGAGCCGCGGCCGCTCGGGTACCGAGAGCCCGGAGCAGACCGGGGCCAGCCGTTCGGCGATCCAGTCCACGACGAACGCGTGTTCGGCGTGGTTCTTCGCACTCGCGGCCAGCAGGTCGGCCTGCGCGGTATCGGCCGCCCGATCGGCGAGCCGGGGCAGGGTGCCGGCCAGCGGATACAACTCGACCGTCGTGCCGCGGCGGTGGATCAGCAGTTCCGGGCTCGCGCCGAGCAGCGTCGCGCCGGGGTGCCCGGCGGGCGTGAGGTCGACCGCGAAGACATTCGCGCGCGGATGCCGGGTCAGCAGATATCCGGCGACCACCTCGGGTTCCAGGGCTGCCTCGGCTTCCACGCGTACGGACCGGGCCGCGACCACTTTGCGCAGGCGGGCGCCGGGTTCGCCGAGCAGTTCCACCAGCCGTGCCACCCGCGCGCGGTGTTCGGCAGGTTCCGGTATCTGCTCGACCACCCGCACGGCGGGTAGCTCCGGGAGGGCGGCCGGTCGCCACGGTCCCGCGGTCTCGCGCAGTTCACCGGGTTCGGTCAGCGCGGCCGGACGGCGGGGATCGAACGGTAGCGCTCCGGCGATCGCCGCCACGGTGCCGGCCCGGAGGGCTGCCGCGGCCTGCCACGGGTCGCGGTGTACGGCGCGCACGCCGGTGCCGCGCACCACGCTGTCGGGTCGTGCCAGGAGGAACCCGGTCATGATCCGACAGTAACCACGACCGCGCCGGTCCTACTTCGCGGCGTGATCGTCACGCCCGGTCCCGCGCGCTCCGGCCGGTTGTACCGGGGGCACCAGGAAAACCGGACGATGACAGTGCTTGAGCACGGCGTCGGCGACGCTGCTGTGTATCAGTGCGCGCAGCCCGGTGGCGCCGCGGGTGCCCGCCACGATGATGTCCACGTCGAGTTCGTCGGCGACCTCGACGACCGCCTGCCAGGCACCGGCCGCGTACTCCTGGATGCGTGCCTCGGCGTTCAGCCCGGCCAGTCCCGCCAGGTGGACGCCCTCGTCGTTGATGGCGCGGGCGGTGGTGTAGGCGATGTCCTCCAGTTCCTCGTCGGGCACCCATTCCGGCTGCACCATCCCGGAGATCCCCGAGATTCGCGCCGCCTGGCGCACCATCGGCTCCCACGCGGTGACGACGACCGCGCGGTCGGCGGCGAGGAAGCGTCCGGCGTATTCGATCGCGCGTTTGGCGTGTTCGGACCCGTCGTAGGCGATGAGCATCAGATCGCAGGGCATAGCGGCGACCTCCAGGGGATCCTGACCGGTGTTACCAGATTACCTCCGCTCGGTTGCCGAGCCGAGGTTTCCCGGTCGCGGGTGCGCGGGCTAACGTCGAACGATGCGGAAGATACCGTTCGTCCTGCTCGCGGTGCTCGCCGTGGCCCTCACCGGCTGTTCCGGCGGTGACGGTGGCGGCTCCGGAACAGCGACCACCACGACCCCGGGTGATGCGACCGGCCCCGGGGCCGCGGCCAGTGGTGAGGCCGGCCCCACCACCACGACCGGGGGCGATTGCGCTGCCCAGTTCCTGGGGCAGTTCAGCACCCGGGAGAAGCTGGCGCAGCTGCTCACCGTCGGGGTGACCGGTACCGACGACGCGCTCACGGTGGTCCGCGACCATCAGGTCGGCGGGATCTTCGTCGGCAGCTGGACCGATCAGTCGATGCTCACCGGCGGTGGGCTCGCACAGGTGACGGCCGCGGCGAAAACGCCGCTCATGGTGACCACCGACGAAGAGGGTGGCCGGGTGTCGCGCCTCGGCAATCTGATCGGGACCGCGCCGTCGGCTCGGGAGACCGCGCAGACCATGACCTCGCAGGAGTTCTACACCGCGACCCTGGATCGGGCGCGCGCGATGCAGGACCTGGGGATCACGGTGGATTTCGCCCCCGATATCGATGTGAGCTCCCAGCCCGACGATTCGGTGATCGGTGATCGTTCGTTCTCCGACGATCCGGCGGTGGTCACCGAATACGCCGACGCCTATATCCGGGCGATGCACGAGGTCGGTCTCGGCACGGTGCTGAAGCATTTCCCGGGCCACGGTTCCAGCACCGGCGATTCCCATCTCGGTGCTGTGACGGTGCCGCCCCTGTCGGAGCTGAGCGACAGCGATCTGGTGCCGTTCCGTGAGCTGATCGATTCGGGTTCGGCGGTGATGGTCGGCCATCTCGACGTTCCCGGGCTGACGACTCCCGGCGTTCCGGCCAGTATCAGCCCGGAGGTGATGAAGCTGTTGCGTGAGGGCTCGGGATACGGGGCGGCTCCCTACAACGGCCCGATCTTCACCGACGACCTGAGCGGAATGGCCGCGATCACCGAGCGGTTGTCCATCGAGCAGGCCGTGGAGGCCGCGCTCGTGGCGGGCGTGGACAATGCTCTCTGGATCAGTACCGACGCGGTGGGCCGGGTCCTCGATCAGTTGGAGCAGGCCGTCGCCGCCGGGCGACTGCCGATGGCGCAGGTGGACGCCTCGGTGCTGCGGATGGCCGACTACAAGCGAGTGCCGCGCGCCTGCTGAGCGTGCGTACGGTGCCCCGGGGCGGTGATGCCGGCCCGGGTTTCCGGCCGTCCACCGGAAGAACTCCGGCGCGAGTGCATCGCGGCCGGTGGTTCCGGTCCTGCGGAACTTACTTTGGAGTAATATAAAGAGCTCACTGCGGCTAGGAGACGTGATGGCGGGCGGTACGAAAAGACTTCCGAGAGCGGTGCGCGAGCAGCAGATGCTCGATGCCGCTGTCGAGGTCTTCTCGCGCAAGGGCTTTCACGAAACCTCCATGGACGCGATCGCCGCCGAAGCCGAGATCTCCAAGCCGATGCTGTATTTGTACTACGGCTCCAAGGACGAGCTCTTCCGCGCCTGTATCCAGCGCGAGGGCCTGCGCTTCCTCGAATCCGTCGCACCCGCCGGCAACCCGCTGCTCAGTCCGCACGAACAATTGCGTACCGCACTGGAGGGGTTTCTCGGTTTCGTCGATACGCACCGTAATTCCTGGCAGGTCCTCTACCGGCAGGCCCTCGGGCAGCAGGCGTTCGCGTCGGAGATCGAGAACGCCCGCGAGCGGGTCATCGAGCTGACCGCGCAACTACTGGAGTCCAGCGCCAAACACGCCGAGCCGGGGACCAACTTCGATATCGTCGCTGTCGCGGTGATCGGTGCGGGGGAGGCGATCGCCGATTCCGTGGCCGACGGCCGGATCGATGTGGCCGAAGCCGTGGATCTGCTGGACGCGCTCGCCTGGCGCGGGCTGTCCGGCCGCAAACCCGATGCGGCCGAGAACGCCGACCCGGTGGACTCGCCCGAATAGTACGAATTGCCCGCTCAGTGGATTTCCTCCCTGTTGCGCAGGGTCCGGTGACTCCGTAATTTCTATGCGCGCAACGGATGTCGCGGAGGACGTCATCCGGTCGGGAGGGCAAGTGTTCGGAATGTTGCGGCCGTGCCGGCACGGCGCCGCGAAATATGGAGTGGACCCGGGGCTCTGGCAGTCCCATATGTGCGGGCTCTGCCTGGGCCTGCGCGACGGGAACGGACAGCTGGCACGCAGCGCGACCAATACGGATGCGGTAGTACTCGCGGTGCTCACCGAGGCCCAGGCCGCGGCCCCCGCCGCCCGGCGCACGGCCGGACCGTGCCCGCTGCGCGGAATGCGCACGGCGCGGGTACCGGTCGGTGCCTCGGCGCCGGTCCAGCTCGCCGCCACCGCCTCGCTGTTGCTCGGCTCCGCCAAGGTGGCCGACCATATCGACGACGGCGATACCCGCCCGAGACTGCACCGTCCCATGCGGCGGGTGGCGACCGGCTGGGCGGCGGGCGCGTACACGCGGGCCGCCGCCATCGGATTGGATATCGCGCCGCTGGTAGCGGCTATCGAAGCGCAGGCGGCGACCGAACAGCGGATCGCCGCCGGTGACGGTCCGGCGGGCGCGTCCGCCCTGGACGATCTGACCCGCGCCAGCAGTATCTGCGCCGCCCAGTTCTTCGCCCATACCGCAGTGCTGGCCGACCGGCCGGACCATGTGGCGGCGTTGCGGGACGCGGGTGCCGAATTCGGCCGGATCGCGCATCTGACCGACGCGCTCACCGACTACCACGCCGACGCCGCCGCGGATCGTTTCAACCCGCTCGCCGCCACCGATACCGCACCGGCCGAGGGCTACGCCCTGGTCCGGGAATCGGAACACGCCCTGCGGGCATCGCTGCGGTCCGCCGGCCTGACCGGCCTGCCGGCCCTGCGCTGGGCGCTGCTGGATCCGCTGAAATCCACCGTGCGCCGGATCGGCCGCACCATCGCCCCACCTCCGGTCGCATCGGCACCGGAGTACCCGGTGAGTGTGCAGCCCACCTGGCCACCGCCGCCCCCGGGCCCGCACCGGGAGCCCGGTGTCGGCGAATCGATCCAGCTGATATTCACCCAGTACTGCACGGGTTACGCCTGCTTTTCCGAGCACACCCGTCCGTGCAGCGGTGATCGCAAGCAGTCCTGGGCGGATCGCTACTGTGAGTCCCCATGCGACGGCAACGGCTGCGGGGGTTGCTGCGACTGCGGGGGGTGCTGCGGTGACGGGTGCTGTTGCGACGGCTGCTGCTGTGACGGCTGCGGTTGCGACTGCTGAATCGCCGGGTCAGGATCCGGCCGGCCGGGGCCGGTCCCACCGTCGGGCCCACTGCCGGCACGGCTCCTCCACCAGAGCGTGACTGGCCGCGGCGATCGGCAGCGTGAACGCCACCGTCAGTACCAGTACGACACCGAAATTCCCCTGGAACGGCAGGATACCGAATACCGGGAAGATCACCGACAGTACGGCGAGATGCCAGATGAAGATGCCGTAGGACCAGCGTCCCGCGGTGGCGACCGGCGCCGCGGTGAGCCAGCGGTGCGGTTTGTCCGCTGGGCCGAGCACCAGCGGGGCCAGCAGCGCGAAGCCGATCACGGCACCGAGTCCCATCTTCGCGGCGTACTGCCAGGGTTCGGCCCGGGTCAGCCCGGCGATCCCGCCCAGCCGGGTCGACGACGCCACGAACGCGGCGGCGGCGATCGTCCACATGACCCGCTGGTTGCCCAGTAGGCGCAGGCGCTGCCGCCACCGGTCGTCGCAGATCAGTTCGGCGAGCAGCATGCCACCGGCGAACCAGGGGATATAGGCCGGTAGCCAGTTGTCCGCGTGGATGGCGTCCAGGGTCGGGACCGGGATGAAATTCCAGCTCAGGAAGACGAGCCCGAGTATCAGGACGGCAGGTACCCGCGCCACCGCCGCGCGGCCGCGCAATCCGTGCAGCAGCCATGCCAATAGCGGCAGCGCTATATAGAAGGCCACCTCGACCGACAGACTCCACATCTGGGTGAGTCCGTCGGTGAGGGTGAGGGGTATGAAAACCTGGAGCAGCAGCAGGTTCGATATCCATACCTGGAAGCCGGCGGTCTTCGAGGCGGCCGGAACCAGGATGAGGACGGCACAGACCACGATCCAGTAGGCGGGGACGATCCGGGCCACGCGGTGCCGCAGGTAGTACCCGATGGTGGGCGCTTCGCCGAGCCCGCGCGCGGTGAGCGCGTGCGGCCGCCACAGCAGGAAACCGGACAGCGCGAAGAACACCGCGACGGCCATATCGAAGCGTTCCAGCAGCCGGCCGAGCGCGGGAATACCGGTGGCGCCGGTCTGGAAGGCCACGTGGGTGAGCAGTACACCCAGGGCGGCCAGGCCGCGCATTCCCTCGAGTGCGGGAAGAAAGCCCCGCTGACGCGCCGCGGGTACGGGCGGCGGCCCGGACGAATGCGAGCCGCCGTCGGGCTGTGCCTGGTCAGCGACGTGACCGGACGGTTCGACGGGGGGCCGGGAGCCGGTATCGGTGGTCGGGGTGGTCGTCATCGGTGTCCAGTCTGCCGGGCCGCTCGTACGTGGAGGAAGCCGGTATTTCACAATGCGGGTTAGACTCCCCCCGTTTTCGGGTCCGATTCCGGCCTCGCCAACGCCCGGGTAACCCTCCGGCTGTTAGTGTCAGGGCTCACGAGTGCCGCGGCGCCCCGCTGTACCCGCGGAACGACCTGTGTTCTACGACGAGGAGACTTTGCATGGCACTGAGTGCCGGAACCAGAAGGACGGTTGCCTGCGTGCTCGTGGGTCTCGGCGCGTTGCTGATCGTCGCCGCGTTGATGATCCCGACGTACACCGTCAGCAAAATGGCCAAGACTCCTCTCGATCTCGAGATCACCACGGTCGCGGTCAACCAGAAAGATCAGGACAGCCTGGTCCTGGACTCCTCGTCGCTGACCGCCGAGGGCCGCTCGGCCGAGGTCAACAAGAATGTGCCGCTGGTATCGCAGCGCTTTCTCACCGTCGAAGACCCCTCCGATGCCGACGAAATGACCATCCAGGCCGGTAACACCCTGCGCCGGATCGACAAATCCGGTGACACCGGTGTGCTGACCGCCTACGTCGACCGGGTCACCATCGATCGCGTCTCCGGTGAGCCGGTCGCCGCCGATCCCAACGGGTCGATCGCGATCACCACCAACTCCAAGGGTGAGGCCCTCGCCGATCCGGTTCAGCACACGGGGCTGCAGTACCGGTTCCCGATCGGTACCGAGAAGAAGACCTACCCGTACTTCGACGTGCTCGCCCGGACCACCACCGATATGGAGTTCCAGGAAGAGACCGAGATCAACGGCACCAAGGTCTACCACTTCCGGCAGAACGTCCCGGTGACCAACCTCAACGACGTCTCCAAGGCGCCGACCAACAAGCTGGAACTGCCCGCCGCCAAATGGGGCGTCGAGGGCGGCGAGGAGCCGGTCACCATGTACCGCTTCTACGGCAACACCCGCGATGTGTGGGTCGAGCCGGAGACCGGCACCATCGTCAAGGGTGGCGAACAGCTGAACATCTTCTACGGCCGCAGCGCCGACAAGGTCGAGGTGCAGGCACTCAAGGCCAATATGGTCTTCGATACCGATACGGTGGAATCGCAGCTGGCGGTGGCCAAGGACAATATCGACAAGCTGTCGCTGTTCGGCCGCGTCCTGCCCATCGTCTTCGGCATCCTCGGCGTACTCGCGCTGATCGCCGGTATCGCCCTCGGGCTGACGGGTGGCCGCGGTGGTAGCCCGGCCCGGCCCACCGGCCCGACGGGCCGCCGTCCCGGCGGAACTTCACCGGTCGCGGCCTCGGCCGCCGACGCTCCGACCACCACGCTGCCGCGTACCGGGGACGCCGACGCTCCGACGGAGACCATCAAGCTCCCGAAGAACCTCTGAGCCCCACAACAACAAGCAAGGCCCTCGGACCGGAATCCGGGGCACACACGATCGCCGCGACACTCTCGACCGAGAGGATGCGGCGATCGTGTCGTTTCCGGGGTGCGATTCTCGTTCGTTCGGTGTCCGGGTGACGGTCGAGCGGGACACCGTCTGGTCGGTGTCGGCTTCGGGGCGGTTGATCATATGCTGACGACGAGCCGCTGCGGCCCAGTAACTATCATTGATGATAGTTTCATATGAGATACTCTCATCAGCGATAGTATCTCGGGCTATGGGAGGCCGGGTTGGACGGGTTTATCGGGCGACGCGCGGAACTTGCCCTTCTCGATGAACAGCTCGAGTCGGTGCGCCGGGGCGGCCGGTCGGGTCGGCCCGGCCGAGCGGTACTGATCCGGGGGCGTAGGCGGGTGGGGAAGTCGCGGCTCGTCGAGGAGTTTCTGGAGCGGGCGCGGGTACCGCACGTCTTCTTCACGGCGGTGGGTGGGTCTCGTGACGAGGATCTGGCGGGATTCGTTTCGGAGATCGCCGATTCGGGGCTGCCCGGCGGCGAAAGCGTGACGGAGTTCGCGGCACCGAAGACGTGGCGGGCCGCGTTCGACCTGCTCGCCACCGTGTTGCCCACGGATCGTCCGAGCGTTGTCGTGCTGGACGAAATGCCCTATCTGGTGCGGGAGGATCGGGCGTTCGAAGGCACCTTGCAGAAGATGTTCGACCGAACCCTGTCGAAGCTGCCGGTGCTGCTGGTGCTCATCGGATCCGATATCGCGATGATGGAGAAGCTCAACACCTACGGGCGGCCCTTCTATCAACGCGGCACCGAAATGGTTGTGCCACCGATGAATCCGCACGATGTCGCAACCATGCTCGACCTGTCTCCGGCCGATGCATTCGACGCGTACCTCGTGAGCGGCGGTTTGCCCCTCGTTCTCGGGGAATGGCCGCGCGGGGCGGGGCTGTGGGATTACCTCGACTACGCACTCCGCCGTCCCACCTCGGCGTTGCTGGTCAGCGCCGAACGGGCACTGGCCGCGGAATTCCCCAGCGAAGTGCAGGCACGCACAGTTCTCGGCGCCATCGGTCACGGTGAGCGGACTTTCAGTCTGATCGGCCGGGCGGCCGGAGACCTGCCCCCGACCTCGGTCACTCGGTCACTGGGGATGCTCACCGAGCGGCGCATGGTGGCGGCCGAGCGGCCGCTGTCGGTGCGGGCGAGCAGGGAAACCCGCTACCGCGTGGAAGATTCGTATCTGCGGTTCTGGCTGTACTTCCTCGGTCCCGGTATGGCCGCCATAGAACGCGGCCGGGGCGATCGTGTGCTCGAGGCGATCCGGACCGGTTGGACATCGTGGCGGGGCCGGGCCGTGGAGCCGGTGATCCGGGATGCGCTATGGCGGGCTGCGGACAGGTACCTGCCCGAGGAGACGGGAGCGGTCGGCGGTTACTGGACACGAACGAACAACCCGGAGATAGATATCGTCGCCGCCGATCGGGGCCCGATAGCGAAACGGATCACCTGTGTGGGATCGGTGAAATGGCTCGAGCAGAAGCCGTTCGATCAGCGAGATCTCGCCGCTCTCGTCACCCACCGGTCACAACTACCGGGCGCCGATGCCGATACCCCGATGCTGGCGGTAGCGCGGGCGGGCGGCTCGACGGCGGGCGTGCGAGTGCTGACACCGGACGAACTGCTCACAGCCTGGGCCTGACGAATCCGACCGCGGAACCCGAGATCGATACCGCAGCTACCTGATTCACCCGGACCTGTCACCCCGGCATGGCACAATCCTGCGCACCGTCCCAGGCGGGGTCGGGAATGCTCGAACCGAGGAGTTCGATGGCTCAATCATGGCTGCACGCCGAAGCATCCGCGCGACACTTCGGTGGCTCCCCCGACGATTACATCGCCATTCACGAGTGGATAGATGCTTTCAAATCGATCGTCGGTGACGTGACCCATCGTCAGTACCGGCACAATTCGCACGGTCCGTGGATGGCGCACAGCTCGCTGGTCGATGAGTTATGGCCGGCCGATGAAGAGTCCGGGTACGACACCGCACCGGTCGAGCAGAAACCATTGACCGATTTCATCGCTGCCCTCGACGCGGTCTTCGCCTTCCCGGAGGTGTAGTCGATTCGATGGGAGCAGTACACGCCGTACTTCAATGACGGTGAACCCTGCGAGTTCAGCGCCGACAATGTCGGTTTCCGGATCGACGAGGTCGACGAGGGTGCCGTCGACGAGGACGGCTGCATAGATATCTGGCTGATCAGGTCCGCCGATGATCGGAGTCAACGGAATGCAGCGGAGTATCCGCAGATCAGCGACGCGCTGTTCACCGCCATGAATGCTTTCGACGCGGCAATCATCGATGGTGCGCACGAAACCGACTTGCTGGAGCACTTCGGCGACCCCGCGCAGGTGATCGCCACCCGCGTGGGTTTCGACGTCGAGTTCTACGAACACGATTGACGCTGGCGTGTCCCGGAAACAGGATCTCTCTCCGTGAGCCGAAGAGGGATCGAACGGTTCACGTCGAACCGTCGATGGTCAGCTCGATATCGAGAGTCTCGGGTGATCGAGTGCCGCGCGCCAGGCCATTTCCCACGGGAAGCGGTCGATATACCGTTCGCCGGTGCCCGGTTCGGGCTGTTCGTAGACCTCATCGACGAGCATGGTCACACCCCAGCCGGAGAGCTTACGGATGGCGTCCTGCACAGCGGGAAAGCTGATCTGTGCCCGGTTCGAGAACGGCACAGCTACGACAGGCAACCCCTTGCCGACTGCTTCGACCAGCAGGCCGAGCGGGAGGGTGTCGGATATTCCGGCCGCCCACTTCGCCACTGAGTTGCAGGTGATCGGGGCCACGATCATCGCGTCGGCCGGGGGAAGCACATCGGGGGTGCCCGGTTCCTTGTACTGGCTGCGCACGATATGCCCGGTCTTGGTTTCGAGCACGGCAGGGTCGATGAACCGGCGCCCGTCCGGGGAAGCGATCACGCACACATCCCAGCCGTCCGCTTGGGCCAGGTCGACGAGTTCGCCGATATTCCGCGCGGCGGACGAACCGGTCACGATGGCGTACAGGACGGGCTTTCCCTGATCGTTCATGGCCCCATGGTGTCAGCAGCGCGTCGGTGTGGTGCCGTAGCCAACCATCAGTCGAACTACGACATACACCTCGTGGGAGTGTCGAGGTCCAGGTGATGATCGACGCTTTGGCCTCTGTCGAGGCTCGACGTTTCCTCTGGAGACTTCGCGGCCAGGTATCCCATTCGCCGGGCAGGCGGGCAAACGATCCTCGAACTGTGGGTGTCCGCCGAGGAACTCGAAGAGTTCAACCGCCACATCATCGGCCGCATCGAAGTGGTGCAGGAATTCCGGTAGCGCAATCCAGTTGCTCGGATCGAAGCACGGCCGGCGATGTGACGCATCAGGTGGATTCGGTGAGGCTCACCCCGGTAGTGGGCCTGGATGTGTCCCGTGACAGCAGTCGGTGGTGCAGCCTGCGTGACCGCGCACCTGGGCGAGCGAGCCATGGTTTCCGGCACGGGACGCTGCCCGCATCGCCGCTCGGGTCAGTGGGGGCGGCCGCGGGTGGCGATCATGCTGTTCAGGTCCCGCTGCTCGGCGTTTTCGACGAGTTCGCACCGCCAGTCGTAATGGACCCGGTAGAGGACTTCGGTGGCTACCGGCACCGCGGCATCTTCGAGGGGGACAGTGGCCAGGTGGATGGTTCCCCCGTACAGGGCCAGGCAGCTCAGGACCGCCCGCAGATGCTGGTGCCCGTGCTTCTCCAGACTCACGGTCCCGTCGGTGTGGGTGTGTGCGACTTCGTGAAGGCCGATTGTCCGTGTTTCGTTGATATCGGTGTAGGCCGGTGGTGGGTCGAAGAGGTGATGCGTGCACTGTGTCAGTGAGGTGTCGCGGACTGCGACTGCGATGTTGATTTCGGTGCGTATGCCGGCTGCGGCCGTGGTGCTGACGATATCGAGAAGCCGGTCGCGGGTCGCCACTGCTTGTGCATCGATGGTGGTCCACAGTGGCCCGACTCGATGACTCTCGAGGTGGAGATAGAGGTCGACCAGCGCTGCTGCTTCC
Source organism: Nocardia sp. NPDC003963 (assembly GCF_053605105.1). Taxonomy (NCBI): domain Bacteria; kingdom Bacillati; phylum Actinomycetota; class Actinomycetes; order Mycobacteriales; family Nocardiaceae; genus Nocardia; species Nocardia sp. NPDC003963. The sequence continues at coordinate 70,649 of NZ_JBSGIP010000015.1, read as the reverse complement.
GGCGGGGTAATGGTGAGCTCGGGTAGGAGGTTCTCCGGATCGATGCTCGCGCGCATCGTCGAGGGGTTGAACTGCGGACTATCTACCCCGGTACAGCTCAGTGGCAAGCCTTTGATCGAGGGTCGCACTGCAACCACATCATCGAGTTCCACCGAGTCGGTCGCCGGGTTCGCCCAGAAACCGCGCATCGCCGGCCGAGGCCGGTCGGGCAGGGTCTCCACGATGTACATGCGGTACCAAGCCGGTGTGGCATCGTGCCGGCTTTTCCAGAGAATCTCGACGGTTACGGGGTCTTCGGGGCTGCAGTCCCCGAAGATCCATTGCATCTCCTCGAACCTTGTGGATGCTTCCTCTGGAGGCGTCCACAGGCCGAAGGAGTTCCAGGCCCATTCCACGCCGTACTCCTCGCCACGGGACCGGGCCACGGTGTGGAGGTACTGCCGGGCCGCGTCCCGGAGAACGACGGCATCGTCGCCCGCAGCGGCAAGGCGAATCGGGTTGCTCACGACAAGTTCTCCTGAAGGGGGAGTGCTACCGGCACCTAGCCTACGAGCACGTGAACCCCTGCAATACCAGTTGGGGCCCGATAGGTTCCGCGACCGCGCCGACGTTCCATATCCACGATCGAACCGTGCGGTGGCTTCGAGCAGCGCTGATGTCGCACGGCCGGTGTGCCCTGCCGTCAAATCTTCTCGCCCGAACCACACTCCCGCCCGGAACATTCGGGAGCGCGACGGAACGGATGTGTACTTTCTGTCGTGCTGACGAACTGTGAGCCCGGACGTCGAGCTCGCGAGATGTGAGACATGAACGAAGGCGGCCCCCGGAACACCGATTCCGGGGGCCGCCTTCGGGCACCATCGGCATCCAGGCGCTTGCCCTGGTCACTGAACCGGAGAATCTCTGCGCTCAGGTCGTGAATACCAGGCTATGGGGGGGTTGGGAAACCCCGTTCCGGAGAGTTTCGGAACGGGGTTCGCACGTAGGCCCCGAGCGGCTCAGCGCAGGGTCGCGGTGAGGTGCGGGTAGCCCTTCTTCGGGTGCTTCAGCGCCAGATCCCAGCCCTGTTCGACCTGGTCGGCGTACACGTTGACGGTGGACGGCAGCAGGATCGGTTTGCCGAATTTCACAGCGTAGGAAGCCTTGTCCGGAACCCGGCCCTCGAGCGTGCCGAGAATGGTCGCCGCCGACCACATCCCGTGCGCGATGGCCCGCGGAAACCCGAACGCCTTGGCACCCAATGCCGAGGTGTGGATCGGGTTCTGGTCGCCCGAGGCGTTCGCATAGCGGGTGATCGTCTGCTGATCCACCTTCAGCGTCCGCAGCGGGGGCGGCGGTACCTCGTCCGGTTTCGGTTCGGGTTTGGGGCCACCCGACAGCGACGTCTTCTGCTGGTGCAGGAAGGTGGTGACCTGCCGCCACACCAGTTCCCGGCCGACCCGGATCTCGCTGATCGCGTCGACCAGCAGACCTTTCGGGTGTTCGCGCAGGTTCTCGATATGCGCGGTGATATCGAGCGGTTCGCTCAGCGAGATCTCGCGGGTGCGTTCGATGAGGTTCTCGGCGTGTACCGCGCCGACCGCCACGAACGGGAAATCGCGCTGCACCACGAGTTTCATCACCAGCGGGAAGGTGACGATGAACGGGTAGGTCAGCGGCAGGGTGTCGCCGAAGCGCAGGCCGGTGGCCGCGCAGTAGGCGGCCAGATGGTCCGGGTCCACCCGGAAACCGTCGAGCCGGACCTCGCGGTCCGGGATCGTCGACTTCCGGTTCGACACCAGCGGTAGCGGGACGGCGCCGAGCGCTGCCTTCACATACAGGCTGCCGTTCTTCGGCGGCGCGTCGAGGGTGATGGTCTCCGTCATCACGCGCCGATCATGCTCTGGCCGCAGACGCGGACGATATTGCCGTTCACCGCGTTCGACGCCGGGCTGGCGAAGTAGGCGATGGTTTCGGCGACGTCCACGGTCTGGCCGCCCTGGTTCAGCGAGGCCATCAGCCGGCCGCCTTCACGGGTGGCCAGCGGGATCGCGGCGGTCATGGCGGTTTCGATGAATCCGGGGGCCACGGCGTTGATGGTGATGCCCTTGGCGGCGAGTTCCGGCGCTTCGGCGTTCACCATGCCGATGACCCCGGCCTTGGAGGCGCCGTAGTTGGTCTGCCCGCGGTTACCCGCGATACCCGCGATGGAGGAGACGTCGACGACCCGGCCGCCTTCCTTCAGCGCACCCGCGGCCACCAGGCCCTGGGTGATCCGGTGCGGCGCGGCGAGATTGACGTTCAGTACGGCGTTCCAGCGGCCCTCGTCCATATTGGCCAGCAGTTTGTCCCGGGTGATCCCGGCGTTGTGCACGATGATGTCGATACCGCCGAAACGTTCGGTGGCGAATTCGGCCAGCCGATCGGCGGCGTCGGGTGCGGTGACATCCAGTGCCAGCGCGGTGGCGCCCACCTTGTCGGCGGTCTCGGCGAGTGCTTCACCGGCGGCCGGGATATCGGCGACGATGACCTTCGCGCCGTCCCGGGCGAAGACCTCGGCGATGGTGGCGCCGATACCGCGCGCGGCGCCGGTCACCACGGCGACCTTGCCGTCGAGGGGTTTGTCCCAGTTCGCCGGGGCGACCGCGTCGTCCTTACCGACCCGGATCACCTGGCCGTCCACGAATGCCGATTTGGCGGACAGGACGAAACGCAGTGTGGAGGCGAGGCCGGTGGCGGCGGGTGAGGCGTCGGGGTGCAGGTACACCAGTTGCGCGGTGGCGCCGCGCAACAGTTCCTTACCCACGGACCGGGTGAAGCCCTCGAGCGCCCGCTGGGCGATCTGACCGTCTACTCCGCCGGCGAGTTCGGGGGTGGTGCCGACGACGAGCACCCGGCCCGACGGGGCGATACTGCGCATCGCGGGCTGGAAGAACTCGAACAGCTGCGACAGATCCTCGATGCTGCCGATACCGGTGGCGTCGAAGACCAGGGCGCCGTATCTGGTTCCCGTGGTGAGGGAATCGGCGAAGGTGTAGTCGTCGGCCAGCAGTGCCCGCAGTGGTTCGGCGATACGGCCTTTACCGCCCAGCAGCACCGGTCCGGGCAGTGCCGGTTCGCCGGCCACGTAGCGCCGCAGTTTCTCCGGTTTCGGCAGACCCAGCTTGTTCGCGAGGAACCCGCCCGGCGCGGAATTGACGAACGATCCGTAGAGGTTGGGTGCACCCTTGCTCTTGGCTGCCACAGTTCCCACCTTTTCTGTTGCTCGATGTGGTGTCGGTACAGGTAGTCCCCGATACCGCTCGTTCCGGTACCCGTCGCGCCGGCTCGCCGGACCTGACCTGCGCGATGCGCAGTGTCCGGAAGCCGGGCGGCGCACAGTCGCCGGGAGCGGTGTCGACATTGAACTTACTCCGGAGTAAGTTTATCGTAAACCGAGCGCGGGCGGGCGTCGGACGCCGTGGCGGGGAGCCGCGGTCCGGGCCCGGAGCACCCGACCCTCTCGCCAACTCGACAACCTGGGAGACCCGAGTGACCACCACATCCCGCACGACCCGTCCGGTAGCCATCCTCGGCGGTAACCGCATCCCGTTCGCGCGTTCCGACAAGGCCTACGCCCACGCCTCCAACCAGGACATGTTCACCGCCACCCTGGACGGACTGGTGAGCCGATTCGGCCTGCAGTCCGAACGGCTGGGCATGGTCGCCGGCGGCGCCGTCCTCAAACGGGTCGGCGAACACGGCATGATCCGGGAGAGCGTGCTCGGCAGCCGGCTCAGCCCCTACACCCCCGCCCACGATCTGCAGCTGGCCTGCGGCACCGGCCTGCAGGCCGTCGTCACCGTCGGCGATGCCATCGCGGCCGGCCGGATCGAGGTGGGTGTCGGTGGCGGCACCGACACCACATCCGACGCGCCCATCGGGGTCAGCGAGCGGATGCGGGAGTGGATGCTGAACATCAACCGGGCCCGGACCAACGCCGAGCGGCTCAAACTGGTGGGCCAGCTGCGGCCGGGCATGGTCGGGATCGAGATCCCGCGCAATGCCGAACCCCGCACCGGTCTCTCCATGGGTGAGCACGCCGCCGTCACGGCCAAGGAATTCGGCGTCGCCCGCGACGCGCAGGACGAACTCGCCTACCTGTCGCACAAGAATATGGCCGCCGCCTACGAGCGCGGTTTCTTCGACGATCTGGTGACCCCGTTCCTCGGGCTGACCCGCGACGACAATCTGCGCCCGAACTCCTCGCTCGAGAAGCTGGGCACGCTGAAGCCGGTCTTCGGCGTGAAACTGGGCGACGCCACCATGACCGCGGGCAACTCCACGCCGCTCACCGACGGTGCGTCGGCCGTGCTGCTGTCCAGCGACGAATGGGCGGCCGAGCGCAAGCTGCCGGTACTCGCGCATCTGGTGGACAGCGAAGTCGCCGCGGTCGATTACATCCACGGCCCCGACGGCCTGCTCATGGCCCCCACCTACGCGGTACCGCGGCTGCTCGCCCGCAACGGCCTCACCCTGCAGGATTTCGATTTCTACGAGATCCACGAGGCCTTCGCCTCGGTGGTCCTGGCCACCCTGCAGGCCTGGGAGTCCGACCAGTACTGCAAGGAGCGCCTCGGTCTCGACGGGGCCCTGGGCTCGATCGATCGCACCAAACTGAACGTCAACGGCTCCTCGCTGGCCGCCGGGCACCCGTTCGCCGCGACCGGTGGCCGGATCGTCGCCCAGGCCGCCAAACAGCTGGCGGAGAAGGGGTCGGGCCGCGCGCTCATCTCGATCTGCGCCGCGGGTGGCCAGGGTGTGGTAGCCATTCTGGAGCGCTGAGCCGTACGACGGGTCCGTCCGGCGGGTGAGGGAAGCGCCCGTAGCCGAGACGGACTGCCAGGGGACAGGAGGTGCCCCGATCGAGAAGGTCGGGGCACCTCCGCACTCGGCTGTCGGATACTCGTCCATCCACTTTCCCCCTTCCAGCGGGGACGTCGAGCACGAATACGTCGGGTTTCCATACGCGGCGGAAACGTCCGAACGGGACGGTCCGGGCGGTATCCGCCGGCTGTACCGGCCGCTCGGGCGACCCGGTCGACGGGTGAACCCGGCAGTCGGCGGGTTCGCGGGCGAAGGATCTGCCGGACCTAGCCCGAGCCGGGTAGTTCGTGATGCCCGCCGAAGGCCTCCCGCATGGCGGAGAGCGCTTTGTCCGCGTAGGCGGATTCTCCGCGCGAGGCGAAGCGCTGGAACAGCGCCGCCGAGAGCACCGGTGCCGGTACGCCGATATCCACCGCCGCGTCGAGGGTCCAGCGGCCCTCTCCGGAATCGGAGACGCGGCCGCCGAAGGAATCCAGATCCGGGTCGGCGTGCAGTTGTGCCGCGGTCAGGTCCAGCAGCCAGGACGCCACCACCGATCCGCGCCGCCACACTTCGGCGACCTCCGGGATATCGATGTTGTACCGGTAGTACTCGGGATGTTCGAGCGGGGTCTCCTCCGCGGAGTACCGGCTACCGGCCCGATTGCCGTAATCGGCCTTGTGCAGGATGTTGAGACCCTCCGCGTAGGCCGCCATGATGCCGTACTCGATCCCGTTGTGCACCATTTTCACGAGATGACCGGCCCCCGCGGGCCCGCAGTGCAGGTATCCCTGTTCGGCCGGGCCGGGATCCCCGGTCCGGCCCGGCGTCCGCGGTGCGGCCGAGACTCCGGGGGCGATGGCTCGCAGCAGGGGTTCCACGTACCGCACCGGTTCTGCCTCGCCCCCGATCATCAGGCAGAATCCGCGCGCACGCCCGAACACACCGCCGGAGGTCCCGATATCGAGGTAGTGGATACCGAGCGGAGCCAGTTGCGCGGCGCGGGCGATATCGTCGTGGTACCGGCTGTTACCGCCGTCGATGACGATATCGCCGGGTTCCAGCAGCCGCGCCAGTTGATCGACCGTGGCGCCGGTGAGCCCGGCCGGGATCATCACCCACACCACCCTGGGGGTGTCGAGATCGGCCACGAACTCCGCCAGATCGGTGCTCCCCCGGAAGCCCGCGCCGAGTTCGGTGGTGAGGTCGGCGATCACATCGGCGTGGCGTTCGCACCCCACCGCGGTATGCCCGGCCGCGACGATCCGTCGCACGATATTGGCGCCCATCCGGCCCAGCCCGATCATGCCCAACTGCATCTCGCGTCTCCTTCTGATAGGAGTCCGTATCGCAGGTCGTCACCGATTGTGCCCGCCCGGCGAGAAAATCCCGCACCTCGATGTGTAACGACCTGTGCGCGGTACCGATATACCGGTCGGCTCCGTGCATTCGCCTGACCCCCGACCCGGCGACTGCACGGGGCCACTTTGCTGTCCGGGGTTCGGTTCGGGCGATATGTCCCAACTGGGACGTCGCTGGGTAGCCGATGGCGCAGCTGTGATCGATCCGGCACTGAAGATTACAGTTCGGACAACTATCGTTGGCGAAGGCTCGCACCCGCGAGTCCCCGAAGTACCGATTGGGGAGGACGGTTCGTGAGCAGCGAATCGAACACCGACCGAGGTGACAGACGCGATTCCGGCCGTCCACAGCCGATCGACGGCGGCCTACGTCAGCTGCTCGATACCGGCCGTGTCCAGCAGGGACAGCAGCCACCCGACCAGACCGGACCGGTCGGCGAAGTCGTGTCCGGCTGGCGGGGCGGCAGCTCCTGGCTGAACCCCAGCGCCGGTGGAGATGGATCGCAGCAGGAACAGCCGGATCCGGCCCAACCGTCATCGGGTTCTGTTTCCGGCACCGCCCCTCCCCAAACCTCGCCGCACACCCCGGAGGTCTCCCGGCCGGCCGCGGAACCGCGGCCGGCCGGTCGGGGCCCGGCCGCTCCCGGGATGCCCGGGCCCGGCGGCCCCGGATCAGCCCCGGCGACGGGTCCTGTGCGTTCGCCCGGCCCCGGGCCGTCCGGTGGTTCCGGCGGTCCGGCTCGGCCCAGCGGACCCGACACCCCCGGCGGTCCCCGCCCGTCCGGGCCCGCCGGCCCCGGCCCGAGCGACCCGGCCGGCCCCGATTACGCCACCCAGCAGTTCCCGTTGCCCACGGCCGCGTCGGTGCCCGCCACCTTCGCCGATTCGGACCCCGACGACGCGCCGACAGAGGTCTTCGATTCGACCGCGCTGAACCAGCGGCTCGCCGGGGGCCCGTCCTCCTGGCCCGGCCATCCCAACAACCCGACCAGCGCCGATATCCTGTCGCAGGGTGAATCCGGTCCGCCCGACCCGCCGCGCGGCCCGGGCCGTGGCCGCGGTACCGGCGGGGGTGGCGACGACGAGGGCCGCTTCTCGGCCGCCCGCACCTGGCTGCGGGATTCCGCGAACGCCCGGCGCGTACTGCTGGTCGCCGCTATCGCCTTCGGTGTCGCGCTCGTCGGATATATCGCCGACCTGGCGATGACCTCCGGCAAGATCCCGCGCGGGGTCGAGGTCGCCGGGGTCGCCATCGGTGGGATGGACGAAGCGGACGCTCGCGCGAAGCTGCAGGAGACACTCGATCCGCGCGCCGGCGCGGTCGTCCCGGTGAAGATCGCCGATGTACAGACCGAGCTGGTGCCCTCAGCGGCCGGTCTCGGAGTCGACTGGGAGGCGACCTGGGAGCGAATCGGCGGTCAGCCGCTCAACCCGGCCTCCCGCCTGCTGTCGTTCGTCGCCACGCGTAAGGTCACGGTGGCCAGCTCGGTCGACGAAGCCGCGCTGAACAGCACTTTCGAGGAATTGAAGGTGCACGACCAGCCGCCGGTCGAAGGCGGTATCCATTTCGAGGGCACCCGTCCGGTCGAGGTGAATCCCACGTCCGGACGTGTTCTGGACCTGCCCGCCGCCCGCACCGTTCTCACCGAACAGTGGGCGACCGCGAGCACGCTGGATCTGCCCGTCGCCACCGCGCCGCCCGCCGTCCGCCAGGACGCCATCGATCAGGCGATGCACCAGATCGCCGAGCCCGCGGTGAGCGCGCCGATCGTCTACACCGGTAAAGGGGCGGCGAACGCCACCCTGAGTCCGGAGCAGATCGCCACCATCGTCGGCTTCGTACCCGACGGGCACGGGGGGCTGCGGGTCGAGTTCGACCACAAGGTGGCCACCGATCTACTCGCGCCGCAACTCGCCTCGACCGAGGTCGAACCCGAGGACGCGACCTTCACCTTCTCCGGTGCGCCCACGGTCGTCCCGGCCGTGGTCGGCGACAAGATCAATTGGGCGAAATCGCTGGAACAGTTGCCCGCCATGCTCGCCGCGGCCGGCGCGCAGCGCACCACGCCCGGTATCTACGAGCGGATCGAACCGAAGCTCACCACCCAGGCCGCCGAGGCGCTCGGTATCACCGAGACGATGGGCGAGTTCACCACCAGTGGTTTCACCGGTCCGTCCGGGGTGAACATCCGTACGGTCGCGCAGGAGGTCGACGGCGCGGTCGTCAAACCGGGTGACACCTTCTCGCTCAACACCCATACCGGTCCGCGGACCGCTGCCGAGGGTTATGTGGAATCCGGCATCATCGACCACGGTCGCCCCAGCAAAGCCGTCGGCGGCGGGATCAGCCAGTTCGCCACGACCCTCTACAACGCCGCCTATTTCGCGGGCCTGGAGGACGCCGGCCACACCGAACACAGCTATTACATCTCCCGCTACCCGGCGGCCCGGGAAGCGACCGTGTTCGACGGCGCCATCGATCTGCAGTTCCGCAACAACACTCCACACGGCATATACATCCAAGCGGTCGCGGACAGCTCCGATGTGACGGTCCGTATCTGGGGCACCAAAACGGTGAACGTGGAGTCCATCACCGGGGACAAGACCAAGCCGACCGAACCGGAAACCATCAAGCTGCCCGAGGGCGACGACTGTATCGCCTCGACGGGTGCGCCGGGTTTCACCATCTCCGACACCCGGGTGATCACCGATATCAATACCGGCGCGGAGGTTTCCCGGCACACCCGCACCGTGAAGTACGACCCGGTACCCGAGGTCGAATGCGAATCACCGGACAAGAAGCCGGAGGAATCCGCGGACGAACCGAGCGGCGGCAGCCGGCCCAGCAGTAGTCCGACGACCACCGGCCGGCCCGGCCGCCCGGGGTCTCGCTGACACAGCGACACCGCCCGGCCGAGCCGGCCGCGGATCCGATACCGAAACGCCCGCCCCGATCGTCGGGGCGGGCGGTGTCGTTTGTGCCGGTGTGTGCCTTACAGCGGGGTCCGCATGAGCAGCACGTTGTACTGGCGGTGGACCGTGAGCAAGAAGTACAGGTCGCTGCCCGTCTGGTAAGGGAAGATCATCGGCGCGTAGGCCGTGGGCAGCGCACCCGCCTCCAGCAACACCCGGGGAGCGCTCCACGGCCCCTCGGGCGAATCCGCGGTGCGCAGCACCACCGAGTTGAACGGGTCGGTCGTCGTCATCACGAATTTGCGCAGATGGTCGTTCCACTGCACGGACAGCTCGGCCACCCCGTCGACCACCGGCACGGAAGCCTTGGCGTCGTTCGGTTTCCAGCCGTGACCGTCCCAGTACTCGTAGGCGTCCAGATTCGCGATATCGGGTTCGCGTACCCGCGATACGTACCCGGGATGGTTACGCCCGGCCGGAGTGCCGTACCGGTATACGAACCCGTCGTCCTTCACGAAGGCGTTCTGCTGGAACCGTTCGTGCCCGTCCACATTCGCCCGGCGCGTGTTCGGCAGCTGGGCCCAGGTCCGCCCGCCGTCGCCGGACGCCGCGAGGGTGGAGAAGTTGGTGTTCCACAGACCGTGGTCACCCCATTCCTTCACCGACATCATGCTCATGTACTGCACCCCGCCCACCGCGATACCGGCGGTCGGGATCAAGCTGATCTCGATACCCGGGATCTTCGGGCTCGGCAGCGGATTGGGGACCGCGCCGTCGAAGAAGATGCCCTGCGCCGGATCCTTGGTGTGGCTGAAGAACAGCGCATTACTGGTCCACGCCCACACACTGCCGGCCAGCAGATTCGGCACCCCCAGCCCCGCCGAATCACCGAACGCCGTGAGCATGGTGCCGGCACCGTCGTCCCACATGACACCGAGATCCGTGCCGAGCACGTTGATCTGCTGGGTCTTGTTGGGGCTGTCCAGACCGGTCACCTGGAAGACGGCCTGGGTATCGCCCGGCAGCCGGGGCAACCCGCGGGGTTCGCCGTTGATACCGGGGATCGGATTCACATTGTTCGGATCCGCGACAGCCGGGCCTGCCAGAACGAGCGCGGCGACGGCACCGGCGACCCCGGTACGCACCAGGACGGACAGCGGGCGGTGAGTCATTCGATGTCCTCCTGCTGGGCGGCACGGCGGCGGTTCGATGGCCCATCTTGCCATGATCATCGCCGGGCGGCGGGCCGGTCGGGGTGCGTGATTCGCCGCCACCGGTGGACGTGCCTGTCGTGCGGATCGCCGGCGAAGTGCGGGGATCGTAACCGGTCCGATCGATCCGTCATATTCGTAGCGCTGCGGTCCGGAGCCTGAATTGCGCCGGCCCCGAGGGGTTCACCAGTATGTCCGCCCCCGCAGGCACGATATCCGGCAATGTGCTTCCCACCAGCGGTCCGCGTGGCGGCGTCGCTTGTGCACCTCGGCCGTCACGACCATCACGCATTTCACCCCGTCCGGCGATTCGGCCGTGACCGGGGAATTCTGTTCGTCGCAGCCGATGTACGAATTCGCCGAGGTTGTGGTGCCCGAGCTCACCGATCTGCTTGCCGGCCGCGCCGATCCGGAGGCACATGTTCTGCACGGCTGTATTGATGTATTGGAAGGAACCGCCGCCGGTGGCCACCGATTCAGAGTGACAGAGTTCGGGTACCGGGGCCGCCGCTGTTGCCGCCATTGGGAGGGGATCGAGAAGTGGGAGTTACCCGCAATGACCAGGCCGGCCCGGAACGCCGCGAGCGGCCCGGAAAATCCGGGCCGCTCGCGGCGTGAGTGTGCCGGGTCGAAGCCTCAGAACGCTGCTTCGTCCAGCTCCATGATGTCGTTGTCGAGGTTGGACAGGACGGTACGCGTGGCGGTCAGTTCCGGCAGGATATTGCGGGCGAAGAACTGTGCCACGGCGACCTTGCCCTGGTAGAAGTTCTTGTCCGCGCCTTCGGCGCCGGCGTCGAGGGCCTTACCGGCGATCTCGGCGTGCCGCAGCAGCTGCCAGCCGATGAGCAGGTCACCGACCGAGAGCAGGAAGCGGACCGAACCGAGGCCCACCTTGTAGAGCTCGTCGGTCTGCTCCTGCGCGCCCATCAGGTGTCCGGTGAGGGTGGCCGCCATGGCCTGGACATCTTCGAGCGCGGTCGCCAGCAGTTTCCGCTCGCCCTTGAGGCGGCCGTTGCCCGCCTCGGAGTCGATGAACTTCTGGATCTGGCCGGCCACATGTGCCAGGGCCACGCCGCGATCGCGGGCGATCTTGCGGAAGAAGAAGTCCTGCGCCTGGATGGCGGTGGTGCCCTCGTACAGCGAGTCGATCTTGGCGTCGCGGATGTACTGCTCGATCGGGTAGTCCTGCAGGAACCCGGAACCACCCAGGGTCTGCAACGATTCGGTGAGGTACTGGTAGGCCCGCTCCGAACCCACACCCTTGACGATCGGCAGCAGCAGGTCGTTGACGCGGGCGGCGGTATCGGCGTCCGCGCCGGAGACGGCGGCCGCGATATCGGCGTCCTGGTGGGCGGCGGTGTAGAGGTATACCGCGCGCAGGCCCTCCGCGTACGCCTTCTGGGTGGCGAGGCTGCGACGCACGTCCGGGTGGTTGGTGATGGCGACACGCGGCGCGGTCTTATCGGCCATCTTGGTCAGGTCCGCACCCTGGACGCGCTGCTTGGCGTATTCCAGTGCGTTCAGGTAGCCGGTCGACAGGGTGGCGATCGCCTTGGTACCGACCATCATCCGCGCGTGTTCGATGACCTCGAACATCTGCGCGATGCCCTGGTGGACCTCGCCGACGAGCCAGCCCTGGGCGGGCACACCGTGGCCGCCGAAGGTGACCTCACAGGTGGCCGAGACCTTCAGGCCCATCTTGTGCTCGACATTGGTGACGAAGACGCCGTTGCGTTCGCCCAGCTCGCCGGTCTCGTGGTCGAAGTGGAACTTCGGTACGAAGAACAGCGACAGGCCCTTGGTACCCGGACCCGCGCCCTCGGGGCGGGCGAGTACCAGATGCATGATGTTCGGGAACAGGTCGTCGGAGTCGGCCGAGGTGATGAAGCGTTTCACGCCCTCGATATGCCAGGACCCGTCCTCCTGCCGGACCGCCTTGGTGCGGCCGGCACCCACATCGGAACCGGCGTCGGGTTCGGTGAGCACCATGGTGGCACCCCAGCCCTGCTCGACGGCGATCTCGGCCCACTTCTTCTGCTCTTCGGTGGCGTTGTTGTAGAAGATGTTGGCGAAGCCGGGGCCGGCGGCGTACATGAAGGCCGCGGGCTGGGCGCCCAGGACCAGTTCGCCGATGGCCCAGTAGGCGGCGCGGGGGAAGGCGATACCGCCGAGCTCGGGATCGACGGCGTAGGAGTCCCAGCCGCCGTCCTGCAGGGTGCGGTAGCTCTTCTTGAAGGATTCGGGGATGGAGACTGTATGAGTTTCGGGGTCGAAGACCGGGGGGTTGCGGTCGGCGTCGGCGAAGGATTCACCGAGCGGGCCCTCGGCCAGCCGGCGGACCTCGTTCAGCATCTCCTTGACGGTGTCGGCGTCGAGATCGCCGTACGCGCCGGATTCCAGGATGCTGCCCAGGCCGAGTACCTCGAAGAGGTTGAACTCCAGGTCGCGGACGTTGCTCTTGTAGTGACCCATTGTGATACTCACTCTCCGTTGAGTCGGGTGCGGTCGGTGTTCATACCGTTCCCGCCCGTCGGTTGCCGTCGGGTAGCTGACGCATAACGGCAGGCTACTCGCGGGTAACTTATTGATTATATTACTGGCGGGTAAGGCAGTCGGCAACGGTGCGGCGCCGCTTTGTGACGCGCGGAACAGGCGGCAGCCCCTCACCAGCGGTTTCGGATCGGTCTCGGCTGTTCGGGAGGGTGATCTCGCGGTGGGCGCCGACGGTCTCCGCCGGGCTGTGCCCGTTAGGGTGAGGCGTGCGGATCGAGACGGACTCAGGGCCCGCGGAGGCCGAGATCGACTACCCGGATACTCCGGCGTTCCTGCTGGTCTTCACCCACGGCGCGGGCGGCGGTGTGGACTCCGCCGATATCCTGACCGTCCGCGATACGGCGCTCGCCGCCGGTGGGGTGGTCGCCCGGGTCCGGCAGCCGTACCGCGTCGCCGGGCGCCGCGCACCCGGCAAACCCGAGCCCCAGGACCGCGCCTGGGTGGAACTGACCGCCGCGCTGCGCGCGCGGATCGGGCCGGAACTGCCGCTGGTACAGGGTGGGCGCAGCAACGGAGCGCGAGTGGCCTGCCGGACGGCGGTCGAGCTCGGTGCGCGCGGTGTGGTCGCCGTATCGTTTCCGCTGCACCCACCCGGTAAACCGGAGAAGTCCCGGCGCGACGAACTGCTCGCCGCCGGCGCTGCCGAGGTGGTGGTGATCAACGGCGGCAGCGACCCGTTCGGTATCCCGGACGCCGCCGACGCGGCCGAGGTACGGGTGATACCCGGCCAGCCGCATTCCTTCCGGAAAGGTTTCGACACCATCGCCGAAACCCTCGCGCCCTGGTTCCGCCGCTGGGGTTCGTGACCGGGCCCGGATTCCGGGCCGCCTACTGTCCCGGAACGGGTTTCCGCGCCACCACCAGGGCGTCGATCGCGTCTCCGCCCTCGGTCGGGCGCAGCACCTCCCGGGCCGTCTCGATATCGAGCCCGGTCCCGGTACCCAGATCCGCCACCACCTCCTCGGGCGTGAACAGGATCGCCGGATCCTGCGGACCCCCGTACCCGCGGGCCGGATTATCGCTGTGATGGCCGAGTACGAGCAGCATCCCGCCGGGGGCGAGCGCATCGGCGGCCCGGTGCAGCAGCCGCCGACGCTCGTCGGCCGGTAGATGTAGGAACACCAGCAGGATCAGTTCCCACGGGCCGCCGATCTCGAGCCCGGGATCGGTGAGATCATCGCACTGCCAGGTGATCCGTTCCCGGATCGACCGGGTCAGCCGGGTGGCCACCGTCCGTCCCTTGTCGATACCGACCTGCGAGAAATCGATCCCGTGTACCCGCCAGCCGTGCGTGGCCAGCCACAGCGCGTTCCGTCCTTCTCCGCAGGCCAGATCCAGCGCACGCGGCAGTTCGGGAATCTCGCCGTCGGGGCCCGGCAGGCGTGGTACGCGCCGCTCCAGGCCGTGTACGAACTCCACCACCGTGTTGTTCGGGGGTGCACCCCACACCAGTTCGCTCTGCACGTAGCGCGCATCCCATTCGGCCGCCTTCATACGGCCAAGTGTATGGAGGCGGCCGGGGCCGGGCGCGCGGCTTCAGCCCGCGTCGGCTTCGGGCAGCCAGCGCACCGGTGTGGTTTCACGGATGTGGACCAGTGTGTCGAAGGCGGCGCGCAGCGACTGCACCCGGAAGAGCGCTTCGTCGTCCCGGTCCGGGTCGTATACACCGCCGATCACCCGGAGCCGGGCGGGTGCCGTGGCCCAGGCGCGGACCGCGGCGGGCAGTTCGCCGCCGAGGTCGACGAACCAGGCCGGCAGATCGACGGTGCCGAAGGTGGCGTCGACGAGGTCGGGCTGTGGCGCGGGCGCATGCACGACGCCGAGGTCGCCGTGGTGGAAACCTATCCCCACCGACCGATACGCGGAGCCGAAATAAGCGCGCAGATGGCTGCCTTCGGTATGCGTCCGCTCCGTCGCGCCGCCGGCGACCGCGGGGCCGGCGGCTGCTGTGTGGCCGATACCGTCCCAGTAGACGATCCGGGCGCCGGTACGTTCGTAATGGTCGATCAGGAGTTGCGCGGAGGCCGGTTCGCCGCCGCCGAAACTGCCACGTCCGGCCACGCTGTGCTCGTGGAAGGCCACGATCGAGCGCAGGAGTGTGTGGGCGGCGGCGAATTCGCCGGCCGGGCCGGTATCGGCCGGTAGCGATTCCAGCAGTGCGAGCGCGTCGTGGGCGTCCTCGGCGAACGGGCGTCCGGGATGTATGCCTCGGTGGCGCTGGACGTGCTCGTCGATGCGGTGCGCGGTGCGGATCGGTGCCAGATGCGTTTCCAGTTCGGTCAGCCGGGTGGGTGCCCAGCGGCGGGCGAAGGCGAGCACCGCGTCGTAGTCGGCCGGTTCGGCCGCCGGAGGTTGCACGCCCATCACGCCCACCGGATCGTCCGGGTGCGCGAGGTTGTACGCGCGGATCCATTCGAGGGTGGCGACGGTTTCACCGGTACGCAGGGGCCGCCACGCACCGGCGAGGGCCGCGTACGGATCGCCTCCGGTGCGCACGTAGGCATCGAGCCGGGCACCGGATCGGGCGCTGTCCTGGACGGCCAGGGTCCGGAAACCGTGTTCGGTGACCAGTATCCGGAAGATCCGGTCGCGCACGCCGTAGGTCTGCCGGGAGAAGCGGGTGGATTCGCCGATTCCGGCCACCGCGGCCGTGGCCAGACGATCGGTCAGTTTCCGCAGGTCCGGTCCGGTATCGGCGGCATCGGTGCCGAGTATGGGCTGCGCCGCGCTGCGCAGCCACTCGTGCACCGCTTCGGTGGCGCCGGTCGAGGCGGAGGTGATGGTCACGTGGACTCCTGGTGTCTCGAGTGGAGTTACACGAACCAGCCTCATACCTGAACCATTGTTCAGGTCAAGCCGTGGCTGCCGGCCGAACCGGAAATCTCACAACCGAGTGCGCATCAGCACCACGTTGTATTGATTGTGCAAGGTGGTCATGAAGTACAGATCGCTTCCGGTCTGATACGGGAAAATCGATGGTGCGTAGGCGGTGGGCAATTCACGAGTATCGATCAACACCCGCGGTTCGCTCCATGGTCCCGCCGGTGCCGAAGAGGTTCGCATCACCACCGAGTTGAACGGGTCGGTGGTGAGGGAGACGAATTGCCCGAGATGGTCGTTCCACATCACCGAGAGTTCGCCGACACCGTGCATGATCGGCCGGGCTGCATTCACATCGCCGCGTTTCCAGCCGCCACCGTCCCAGTATTCGTAGGCGGCCAGGTTCTGGATATCGGGTTCCCGGACCCGGGAGATGTACGCGGCATTGTCGCGCCCCGAAGCGGTGCCGTAGACGTAGACCCAGCCGCCGTCCTTCAGGAAAGCGTTCATCTGGAAGTTCCGGTCGGCACCCTCGTTCGGGCGCCGGGTGAAGGCGAGATCCGCCCAGGTTTCACCGTTATCCGCCGAAGCGGCCAGGCCGGAGTAATTCGTCGTCCAATCTCCGGGGGTATCCCACGTTTTCACCGACATGAGGCTCATGTACTGCACACCACCCACCGAGATACCGGCGGTGGGAATTCGGCTGATCTCCAGCAGGGGGATCTTCGGGCTGGGGATCAGGTCTCTGGCCTGGCCGAATATATCCCGCACGACGCTGTCGAAGAAAATTCCCTGGCGTGGATCCTGGGTATGACTGCGGACCAGCACATTGCTGCGCCACGCCCACATACTGCCCGCGAGGAGATTGGGGAAACCGACCCCGGCCGTATCGCCGAACGCGGTCAGCATTTCGCCCTGACCGTTATCCCACATGATGCCCAGGTCGGTCCCGAGCATGTTGTAGTTCTGGGTTCCGTTCGGGCTGGCCATACCGGTCACCTGAAAAACGGCCCGGGTATCTCCGCGTAACTGGGGGAGTCCGTTGGTGCCGTTCAGAACGGGAATCGGATTGATAGCGTTGGGATTAGCGGTGGCCGGTGTGGTGGCGGCGATCAGTGCGGCCGATGCGCCAGCCAGCACAGAAATAAGTATCGATCGGGTTCTCATCAAGTCCGTCGGACCTCCGGGTCATGTCAAAGACACCCACGGTCATATGCGGGGCGCCTCGATGGATACACGGAACATTTCGACTGGCTGGCAGAACGCGGACATGTTACCAGTGGGTTCGGCCTGATCAGACGCATTGTCGGCGGTTCCGCGCAGGTGTCATTCACGACTCCGGTAGTGGTACTGCCGGGGGTTCGGCGGCACTACGGCAGAGCTTCCGTCCGCGGGCGACATAGACCGCTCCATGGTCTAATCGAAAGTTAACCGCGGATTTCAGCGGGAGACTTCAGTGAGGAAGCGGAGGACGCATGCTGCCAGCCGGAATGGATCCGCGCACACCGGTGCTCGTCGGCGTAGGACAGGTTGTGCACCGGTCCGGTGAACCGGGCCTGCCCGGCCCGGTCGAGCTCGCGGTCGAATCGCTGCGCCGGGCCGGTACGGACAGCGGGACCGGGGACGCGCTGCTGCGTTCGGCGGATGTGATCGCGTCGGTGGCGCCGGTGAGCCGCCAGTACGCCGACCTGGGCACACTGGTCGCGGCCGAGCTGGGCGCCTCCCCGAAGCGGACGCTGCAATCGGCGCCCTACGGCGGGGACGCTCCGCAGCGGCTGCTGAATCTGCTGGCGAGCGAGATCGCCGAAGGCCGGTCGGATATCGCGCTGCTGTGCGGCGCCGAATCGGTCGCCTCCTGGAACGCCGCCAAACGATCCGGTGTGGATCCGGGCTGGCCGGACCAGGACGAGAACGCGCGGCCCGACCGGATCATCGGCGCCGACGACGCCCCCAGCACCGAGATGGAGACCGCGGCCGGCCTGTGGGGCCCGATCTATGTGTACGCGCTGATGGAATCGGCCATGCGCAACCGGCTGGGACTCGACGAGCAGGCCCATCTGGCCCGGATCGGCGGATTGTGGTCGCGGTTCTCCGCCGTCGCGGCGCGCAATCCGTATGCCTGGTTGCCGAGCGAACGCAGTGTGACCGAACTGATCACCACCGGACCCGACAACCGCATGGTCGCCACTCCGTATCCGAAGCTGTTGATGGCGAATCTGACGGTCGATCAGGGCGCCGCGCTGATCCTGTGCAGTGCCGCCGCGGCGGATGCGGCCGGGGTCCCCCGGGAGCTGTGGGTATTCCCGCACGGTGGCGCCACCGCGACCGATACCTGGTTCCTCTCGGAACGTACCGATATGGCCGCGTCCCCGGCGATCGCCGCGGCCGGCCGGGCGGCGCTCGGCAGTGCGGGAATCGGTATCGACGATATCGCCCATATCGACCTGTACTCGTGCTTCCCGGTGGCCGTCCAGGTCGGCGCGGCCGCACTCGGATTGTGCATCGACGATCCGGCGCGGCCGCTGACCGTCACCGGCGGCCTGACCTTCGGCGGCGGCCCGGGCAACAACTACAGCACCCACGGCATCGCGACCATGGTCGAGATCCTGCGGCGCGAGCCCGCCGACTACGGCCTCACCACGGCTCTGGGCTGGTACATCACCAAGCACGGGGTGGGCGTCTACTCCGCGAAACCGCCCGCCCGGTTGTTCCGGCCGGTGGAAGCGGAGGTCCCGGTGGCGCGCCGGGAGACGGCGCCCGGTTACACGGGCCCGGCGGTGGTGGAGGCCTATACGGTTCCGTACCGGAAGGGCAGCGCGGGTGACGAACCCGAAGCCGTTGTGGTGAGTGCGTTGAACCCGGGCGGCGCCCGCATACTTGTCCGGGCGACGGACAGCGAGACCATCGCGGCTGTCGAGGCGGGCGACCGATTGGGCGCCGCCATCGATATCACCGCCGCCGACCGTTTCATTCTGCGTAGCGAGAGGACCGCTTGATGACCGAGACCGTGCTCCTGGACCGGTGCGATGCGATAACCGTGCTCACGGTGAACCGGCCCGCGGCGCGTAACGCCATCGATCTGGCCACGGCCCGGGCGATCGAGGCGGCGCTCGACGAGTTCGAGGCCGACGATTCCGCTCGGGTCCTGGTGCTCACCGGGGCCGAGGGAACCTTCAGCGCCGGAATGGATCTGATCGCGATGACGCGCGGTGAGGTGCCGGTGACCGAACGGCGCGGCCCGCTCGGGATCGCCTCGAACCCGCCGGCCAAACCGATGATCGCCGCGGTGGAGGGTTTCGCCCTCGCCGGTGGTTTCGAACTCGCGCTCTCCGGCGATCTGATCGTCGCCGCGCGGGACGCGAAATTCGGTTTGCCCGAGGTGAAACGCGGTCTGGTGGCGGCGGCCGGTGGTGTCATGCGGCTGACCCAGCGGTTGCCGCGCAGTATCGCGGCCGAGCTGGCGCTCACCGGTGGGCGGATCAGCGCGGAACGTCTCTACCAGCTGGGTCTGGTGAACCGGGTGACCGAACCGGGGGAGGCGCTGGAGGTCGCGCTGGAGCTGGCCGGGGAGATCGCGGCCGCCGCTCCGCTCGCGGTGGCGGCGAGTAAGCGGATCATCGACGAGACCCCCGACTGGACTGCCGCGGAGGGTTTCGCGAAGCAGGGCGAGATCGCGCTGCCCGCGCTGGTTTCCAAAGACGCGGCCGAGGGCGCGCTGGCCTTCGCGGAGAAGCGCGACCCTGTGTGGCAGGGCCGCTGAGCGATCTGCCGAGAGGCAGCCCGGGCCCGGGTTCAGTGGTCGCGCTGGATCCGGACCCCGGCGGCCCGATCGATCGGGACGAGTACCGCAACAGCGCTCAGTTCTGGTAGCGCGCCTGCGTCGCGGTGGCCCGGCGCCGCGGGGGTGTTCCCTGCCGGTGATCTTCTACCGGTCCCCCTCAGCGGAATGCCGGTGAGTCCGGTGGCATTCCGGGCGGCCGCAACCGGTCGGCCCCGCGACGCCGATCCGGCAGCTACGCCTCATCCGAGTTCTGTCGCAGCGCCCGAGCCGGTGGCCGGCTCGTCTCCCAGCGTGGGCAGCCAGTCCAGGAGTACGCGGGCGCAACCTTCGGGGTCGTCGTAGAAAGGTGTGTGGCCGCTACCGGTGAGGGTGAGGTGCCGGGCCGTGGGCAGAACTTCACGAGCCCGGCGGCTCTGGGTGGCGTAGGTGAGCAGGACGTCGCGGTTGCCCCAGGCGATCGTCACCGGTAGTTCCGCGAGGGCGGCGGGATCGTCCAGTTTCGCGTCGGCGAACGAGGCCAGCGCCGGGGCGAAACCCAGCGAGTCGACCGCGCCGCGCGCGGTGTCCAGCGCGACCTGCGGGCCGACCGCCCACGGTTTGCCGAAGACCAGGCTCAGGAACGCGGACCGGCCGATCGGGCTGCCGAGTACCTTCGGCAGGGCCGGCCCCAGGATGCGGCCGAGTTTCGCCGCCTGCCCCAGCGACTGCTGGCACCAGATACGGCCGGCGGTGTCCCAGAAGAAGATCGGCGAGAAGGCTGTCACCGAACGGGCCTGGCCGCGAGCGCCCAGGTTCAGCGAGATTCCGCCGCCCATGGAGTTCCCGGCCAGGTGGGGCCGCTGGATGCCCTGGTCGGCGAGGAATTCGGCGAGCGCGTCGGTGAGGGTGGCGACGGTGGTGTACGGCAGCGGTGCGGAATCGCCGAAACCGGGGAGATCCACCGCGATCACCTCGAACCGTTCGGCGAGGGCGCCGATCACCGGTTGCCAGACCTGCCAGCGGCTGCCGACCCCGTGGACCAGCACCAATGGTTCACCGCGGCCTTCGCGATGGTGGTTGAGGCTCGTCATGTTCGCCGCTCTCCGCTCGGGTCCCGATTCCGGGCTCTCAGACTAACAGCAGGCGCCAGCCCTCAGTTGGCTTCGCGCGGGTCGTCGGCAGATTCGCGCCGGGTCGCGAGTACGTGGCGGGCGATGTCGTGGCTGTGAAACGCGTCGGAATTCCGGGCCCCGGGTTGCGGGCCGAGTGTGACTGCGACTACACACATGCGTGGACGTCACGCGGGCGGCCGCGGAGACTGTTCCCCGGCCGGCGCAGCGTTCGTGCGATACAGCTGAGAGAGGAACCCGGTGCGGAAGACCCTGATTGCCGCGACCTTCGTCATTCTGCCGCTGTTGGCGGCCTGCGGTAGCGATACCGAATCTGCTCCCGACGTGACTGCGGCGGATCTGTCCCAGAAATTCCAGAAGACCGGTCTGCCACAGGCATTGTCGGACTGCGCCGCGAAAGTCTACATCGCGGAGGGGATTTCGCAGGATGGTCTGCACACCATGGTCGGCGATGAATTCGATACCCGGATAGCCGACCCGGAGACCCTCGGTATGAGCAAGGAAGACGCCGACAAGGCACGGGCGGCCAGCCCCAAGATCGCGAGCGAATGCCTCGGTAAGACCCAGTAGCCGACCCGGGCCGGCACCGGCTGTCGCGCGGAGCGCGGCACGGGTCGCCGAGGGGCCGAGCCGTCGGACCGGCCGCGGTATCCCGAGCAGCCGGACCGCCGGAAATGATTCTCGCTGAGCGCAATACTGCTTTCGGGAATCACCTCCTAGCAGCATGCCTGCATGACACCACAGAATCCGCCCTTCACCGCGGCCCGCACGGCCGCGGTGATCGGCGCCGACCCGGCGGGCGTCACCGCCGCGCTGGGGTTGCTCGACGCGGGTTTCGATGTCGCTCTCTACAGCGACCGCGACCAGAACGCGTTGCGCAATCGAACGCGGCCGGGTGTCCGGGCCGCCGCGGTGGCTCCGCACCCGGCGGGCCCACCCGGCAGCAGTCGCCGGCCCGGCCGTACGCCCCGGCCCACCGGTCGTATCGCCTTCGACGGCTATCTCGGCGTCACGGTGGACAGTGCGTTCGAGACAGCGGGCCGGATCTCCTCGTTCGTGGAGCGTGGCGGAGCGTTCCTGGTGGAATCGGTGACGCCCGAATCGCTGGGCGCGATCGCCGCGTCCACCGATCTCACCGTGGTCGCCACCGGCCGGGGACGCCTGGCCGGATATTTCCCGGCCGCCGCGGACCGGCCGGTGCACCGGGGTTCGCCCCGGTCACTGAAGGGTTTGTACGTACTCACCCGGACCGCCGGTTCCGATCGCGTCGAGCCGAACCCTCCCGTCGCCGGGCCGCGGATGGTGCACTGAAGGCACAGCACCAGTCGAGTCCGGCGTGCGCCGGGGACAGGAGGCTCCGGCGTGACCGTGGCAGTGGTGGTCGGCAACCCGAAACCGGCATCTCGAACTCTGTCCGCGGCCGTCGGCCTCGCCACCGCGCTGCGGCCGGATACCGAGCCCGCGGTCATCGATCTGGTCGAGTTCGGGCCCGGCCTGCTCAACTGGGGTGATCCGGCGGTCGCCGAAGCGGTCGATACCGTCGCCGCCGCCGAACTGGTGGTCTTCGCCAGCCCCACCTTCAAGGCCACCTACACCGGTCTGCTGAAACTGTTCCTGGAGCAGTTCGACGGCGGTACCGGCCTGGCCGGGGTATTGGCCGTGCCGCTGATGCTGGGTGCCGGTCCCGCGCATGCGCTCGCCCCGGATCTGCTGCTCAAACCGGTTCTGGTGGAGCTGGGCGCGACCACCGCCCTGCCCGGGTTGTATCTCTCCGACCGGACGTTCGCCGAGGACGGTGTGCTCGACGCGTACGCCGACCGGTGGCGCCCGGTGACGCGGGCGCTGACGGCGACGACAACCCATTCGAAGTGAAGGGCCGATCATGAACGAGATCTTCGAAACCCCCGCCGACGGCACCGGCCTGCGTCGTGCCTTCGCCAACTTCCCGAGCGGTGTCGTCGCGGTCTGCGCCGATATCGACGGAAAGCCGGTCGGGCTGGCGGTGAGTACCTTCGTCCCGGTCTCCCTGGATCCGCCGCTCGTCTCGTTCTGCATCCAGAACAGCTCGTCGACCTGGCCCAAACTCGTCGATGCGGGTTATCTCGGCCTGAGCCTGCTGGGCACCGATCAGCAGGAGGCGGCGCGTTCGCTCAGCTCCCGCACCGGTGACCGGTTCCGCGATCTGGAACTGCACGAGGGGACCGGCGAGGCCGTATTCATCCAGGGCGCGTCGGTATGGATCGAGGGCACGCCCGAAGCGCACGTCCCGGCCGGTGATCACACGGTGGTGATCCTGCGGGTCAACCGGCTCGCCATCCACCCCGATCGCGAACCCCTGGTCTTCCACGGCTCCCGCTTCCGCCTGTTGCACGCCAGCTGACGGCACCGGCGACCAGGGGCGGGCCCGGACGCTCTGAACCGGGTGACCCTGCTCCGGCAGGGGTCGTCGCGGGATTCGCGAGACACTCGGCGGCGGAGTGGGCGAAACGGCGGCAATTCGCTGGAGGAGTGCGTCCGGCTTTGCGAGAGTAGCCGCATGGCCATATTCACCAGCGAGCCGCCGGCATCCTTCGAATCCTTCGACGGGACCCGGATCTATTACCGGCGGGTCGGGGCCGGATCACCGGTGATCATGATCCACGGCTCCGGCGGCGGGCTGCATTCGTGGCAGCCGGTGGCCGAATATCTGGCCGACCGGTTCGAGCTGTGGCTACCGGCGCGTCGCGGCTATGCGCCGAGCGGGCCCGGTCACGCGCCCAAACACTACGCCGACGAAGTGCGGGATCTCGGCGGGATCATCGATCTGATCGGCCGCCCGGCACATCTGGTGGGTATGTCCTACGGCGCCACGGTCGCCCTGCA
Organism: Nocardia sp. NPDC003963; assembly: GCF_053605105.1. Classification (NCBI taxonomy): domain Bacteria; kingdom Bacillati; phylum Actinomycetota; class Actinomycetes; order Mycobacteriales; family Nocardiaceae; genus Nocardia; species Nocardia sp. NPDC003963. The sequence goes on along the minus strand of NZ_JBSGIP010000015.1, from coordinate 47,215 downwards.
CGCCGCGGCCGCCGGACTCCCGGTCCGTTCGCTGGCGCTGTGGGAGCCACCGCTGTACGCGGCGGGCGCGGAACTCGCGCCGGTACTGACCCGGTTCGAGGAACTCGTAGCGAACGGTGAGCGGGGCCGGGCCGTCCGGGTGCTGGCGGAGCAGGTCTCCCGGGTCCCGGCGGCACTGCTGGCGGCCGCGGGCGAGGCGGAACCGGACGAGAACGAACCCGACGATTCCTACGGCTGGAGCCGGGATCTCGAATCGATGATCGCCGATACGACCTATCTCGACCGCTGGTCGAGCGTCACCACCCCGACACTGCTGATGCGCGGTTCGGACACCTGGGAGCCGATGCCGGAAACCGTCGAGCGGCTGGCGACGGGTATGCCGCATGCGAAGCTCGAGACTTTTCCCGGGCAGACGCATTTCGCGCCGTCGACGATCCCCGAAACCGTGGCGGGGACACTCGCCGCCTTCCTGTACTAGGCTCGCAGGACCGGCACCATTTCGGGGCACAGCACGTCCACGCTCGTGCCCAGTACCCAGCCCTCCTGAACACCGGGCGCCACGCCCGCCCCCACCAGCTGCCGCTGCGCGGCCCGCTTACCGCTCGGGGTGGGATCGGCGCGGAGCGCTCCGCAAACCTGTTCACCGAGGACAGCGGCATCGGCGCGGTCGGCGCCCGCGATCGCGAGGCGAGTGTGCAACACCGACTCGGCCGGGACACCGGGTATGGGGGCAGCCTGGGCCTGCGCCCCGGAAACAGCCCCACCGACGGCCAGTGCCGCCCCGGACAGCACGGCGAAGGCACCGGCCGACAAGTATCTGAGCAAAACGATCTCCTCGGTTCGTGAAATCGCAAGCGGCCCGAGGGGCCGGGCCGTCACGGTTATGGCGAGAGCCGGCTGTTCGGCCGGATCCCGCCTTATCACGAATGAGATGATTCACTGGATCCGGCGAATCCGAACACATTGCGCGAAAATGGCTCCAGTGCGCCGATATCGTGGCGTGCTCGGGCGCGGATCCGGGTGATGCGGCGTAACGCGAATACGAGTTCCGAGTCCGGCTGCGATCGGCGAGCGGGTCGGTGGACATCACGGCCGCAACTCTCTCGCGCGCGGCGCACTCCGCGATCGAGCGATTCAGTGATGTGGTGAGGGATGCCGCGGTCGCGAAGATCCCGGGCTGTTTTTCGGGAGTCTTCGTCACCGACGATCAATGGCAGATGCCGGTCAGGAGTCCACCCAGTGCAGGCTGGCATTCATACGCTGCAGGATATCCAGAGTCATCCCGACCGAGTCGTCGAGACCCCAGGGGTTCTTCAGATCCAGCCCGCCATCGCTGTCGAGATTCTCCGGCACGTAGACATGCATATTTCTCAGATTGTGTTCCCCGAGGTTGGCGGGGATATCGTCACGACGTTCCATGGGCACGATATCGACAGTCGCGGGACGGCCCGATTCCATCACCCGGCGGATCTCGTCTACGCCCATGGTGCGGACATCGACGATCTTCGCCTCGGGATAGCGGTCTCCCACAGCCCAGTACAGAAATCCGGCCGAGTGGCCGACCTCCACAGCCTCGTAGGAGCCGAAATGCGCTGCTGTCGCTTTCTCGATATAGGCCGCGAGAGTGGAGCCGTCCGACATGGATGCGTAGGCCGGCCTCCCGTCGGATAGGTATGGAAGTGTCGCGTCCATCCGGTAGGTACCGAGATGGGTGCGGACGACCACCTGCTGACCGGATCGAGACACCATCGCGAGAAGGCTCTGCGGCTGCGTCGTTCCCAGGGCGTTGATCCCGGCGACGACGTAACAGTCGCCCCAGGGGCCCTGTTGGCTGGTGATGCGGGTGGTATCGGTCGGCATGACCAGTGGGACGGGCCGATAGTGTCGACCGTCCGGCAAGCCGGGTTCGCCATCGGCCCGGTACTCCCGGAAATGACCACGGCGCGGGTCCTGCAGAGCCGGTCGATACCAGAGTTGGTTACGGGCGGTGTGCAAGGTATCGAGGAACTGTGCCCGCCCTGGACCATCGAGGGTCTGTACGCTCGTTCGACCAGCGTTCTGGAATGCGGTAGCGGCGCTCTCGGCACCGCGTCCGAAAGCACTGGTACGACCGGCTGCGACGCGGCTGACACTTCCGGTGGCCAGGACCGTCCGCTGCACGAGTTCCATGCACTGCTGCACCATACGATCGGGATGAATTTCGGTGACCCCTTGCTGGCGTTCTGATCTGTGCCGCCGCCCGGAAAGAATACCCGTTGGCGGAGGGGAGTCCTATGGCGGAGATTGCGCGGCTGACGATGGTTGATTCCGCGGGTGTGCCCCGGCCTGTCCTGATTACCGAGGGCAACCGCGTCGGACCGGTCGGCGCGGCCCGGCCTCGGCCGGGAAGCATATTTGCGAAACCTCGGCCACCGGGCCGGTGGATCGGCTACCGCCGGGACGGGTGGTCCGGGCCGGGTGGCCCCCATCCGGGCACTGCTCGGCTGCGGGCTGTGACCCGAAAAAGACTTTCCGAAAAGGATTTTCGGCGAGTTCGTTTCGCGGCAACGAGCGCGCCTACGCCCGATATCGCAAATGGGGTTGGTACCGGGTCGGCTGGCAACGTCCGAGCTGGGACGACGCGCCCAGGTTCGATGTCCTGATGCGGGACCTGGACGCTGGCCCGGGGCGTTCACGAAGCGGCGAATAGCGGCAGGCGTGGAGAGGCGTTCGAGGCGGAAATTGTCAGCGGCTCGCCCGTAGCAGGCGGACCGGACGCAGTGCTTCGGATGGTTCGCCCTCGAATTCCGCAGATCCATCGAGGTATCCAGCGATGAGGTCCGTGGCGGCGTGGTCTTCCACGTCGGTGAAGCCGAGCCCGCGCAGCTGTGCGGCGATGCGGTCGGGCGTGAAATAGCTGAACCAGGGTTCGCCGACAGCTGACGCCCGCTGTGCACGAGCCTGCAGTTTCGCACGGTCCTCGTCGGTGTCCGCCGCCCGCAGGTAGTCGAAGATCACCTCGACCGGCTCCGATTGCCCAGCAATGTATTCGAGGGTGGCGCTGGCGGCGTCGGGAGTCAGATAGTAGACGACCCCGAGCCACACGAACACGGCCGGATCGGTCCGGATGAATCCGGATTCCTCCAATTGCGTTGCCAGGGTGTCTGTTTCGAAGTCGACCGGTACGAAAGTCAGCTGCTCGGGCCGGTCGATACCGGATTCGGCGAGGCGTTCGCGTTTCCATGCCTGGGTAGCGGGATGGTCGACCTCGAATACGCGCAGACCGGGATGCGGGTTGCGGTAGGCGAAGGTATCCAGGCCCGCGCCGAGGATCACGAGCTGCCGCACGCCGGCCGCGGCCACCCGATCCTCGGCGAAACGGGCACGAGCGGCGAAGAACAGGCGGCGCGGCCGGTCACCGACACCCAGCCGCAGGATTCCGGAGTCCACACCGCTAGCGGGACGATCCGCCGCGGGCCGGCCCAGTTCGGTCAGCTCATCCACCGTGACACCCAGCAGACGTGCCGCCAGCGGATCGGTGAGAATCCGCGGCCGGTCGGCAATTTGATGATAGGCACGGGCGTAAGCAGTTACGAGCGCCGTCCGGCTGGGTCCCGCATTGTCCATAGTCGAGAAGCTACTCGCGAATACTGCGCGAGAACCCGTGAACTCACCCACATCCGCCCCATCCGGGCCGATCGGGTCGTGGCGGCCCGTGACCGTCGGATATCCACGACGGCTGTGACGATGATCCTTCATCTCGGTGCTCGGTCCATCACATCGGACATCACGATGTCCGGCCTTCCTGTTCGAGTTCACCTCCGATGCTCCAGACTACGTGCCTCTGTACAGGGAGGATATGACCCTTCTGTATGCGGAGACCGAAGCGGAAGCGCGTGAGCTTGCCGAGGAGAACTTCCGGAGCGACGAGGGGACCTACAAGAGCGCAGACGGCCACAACGTCACCATCACTCCTACCGCAGTGGTCGACGTCGTGGCAGCATTGATCGACGACCTGTCCGAGGGCGGTGACCTGTATTCACGCCACTTCCGTGACTTCGAGGCCTACTCGAAGTGGGAGCCGATGCTCAACGACCGAGTTTCCGACAATTACGTGATTACTGTCGGTCGCGGGCTGCTGAGACGTTCCTGGCGCAGCCCTCGAATCAAGAGCCTCTGGGACCATCGTTCGTCTCCAGTCTGCCCGGTCGAGGACAAGACCGAACACGAGAATCTGGCAACGATGAAAACGAACAAAGGCGTGTAGCGCCGAATGGTGTCGGAGCGGGGGTTTCGAAAAGATGATGGCGCGTATCGGGCTGGTCGGCGTGCACTCTCACAACCTCCGGCATGCCGGGAACCGATAATGGAAAGATGATGTGCATGTCGCGGGTGACCAGCGAATATGCCGTGGAGCCGGTGACGGGAATCGAACCCGCGCCATCTGCTTGGGAAGCAGAGATTCTGCCATTGAACTACACCGGCCTTGCGCCCACAGGCGCGAAGGGCAGCTTAGCAGAGGCCGGGCGTGAGCCCTAAATTTCTCGGTTCCCGCTCCGGCCGTCCGACTCCTCGATGGTCAGCGTTCGGACCAGACACCGAGCCGGTTGCCGCTGGGATCGGTGAAATGGAAGCGGCGGCCACCGGGGAAGTCGAAGGGACCTTCGGTCACCGTGCCGCCCGAGGCCGCGACCGTGCGGAGAGTGCCGTCGAGGTCCTCGGAGTAGAGCAGCACCAGCGGGCCACCGGTGGAGACTTCGTCGGTGGAGGCCAAACCGCCCGCTTCCCCTTCCGAACCGTCGAAACGCCGGATACCGGCGTAGGCGGGGCCGTAGTCGTTGAATTCCCAGCCGAACGCCGATCGGTAGAAGCGTTTGGCGGCGTCCAGATCGGTGACCGCGAGTTCGATGTAGTCGATGCCGTGATGGGTGTGGGCGCTCGTTTCGGACATGGGCGTACCTCCTCGTCGCTGCGGCTGTGTGCGGGGCGTCGGTGGGCCGCGCCCGCCGAGTGGAGTATGCCCGCGGGATACGACAGGAAACGGGCCCCGAGGACCGGGGGCGACGCCGCTCGTTGCGGTCGCTACGCTCGTGGCGTGCTGCTTTCCGATCGTGATATCCGGGCGGAGTTCGCCGCCGGACGGCTCGGGCTCGAACCGTTCGAGGACGGCCTGGTCCAGCCGTCCAGTATCGATGTGCGGCTGGATCGGATGTTCCGGGTCTTCAACAACACTCGCTACACCCATATCGACCCGGCGCAGCGCCAGGACGAGCTGACGAGCCTGGTGGAGCCCGCCGCGGGTGAACCGTTCGTGCTGCATCCCGGTGAATTCGTGCTCGGGTCCACGCTCGAGGTGTGCACCCTGCCCGACGATCTGGCCGGGCGGCTCGAGGGCAAGTCGAGCCTGGGGCGGCTGGGGCTGCTCACGCATTCGACGGCGGGGTTCATCGATCCAGGATTCAGCGGTCACATCACGCTGGAGCTGTCCAATGTGGCGAATCTGCCGATCACGCTGTGGCCGGGGATGAAGATCGGACAGCTGTGCCTGTTCCGGCTCACCAGTCCGGCGGAGAATCCGTACGGCAGCGCGGGCACCGGGTCGAAGTACCAGGGGCAGCGCGGACCCACGCCGTCGCGGGCGTATCTGAATTTCCCGGTATCGAGTTAGGGCCGATATCGAGTCGGGGGCCGCGCTCGGTGAGGCGGGCGACGGGAGCGTCCGACCTGTGTCCGAGTACTGGACGGTCGATGACGGCGGCGCCGGGGTGGTGCCGGCCGTGGCGGTGCGGTCTTCGCTGCGGGCGAGGATCGATGCCGGGCAGCTCGAGACGTGGCTGACCAGTTCGGCCGGGCGGTCGCCGGCCTTCGTCACCGATGCCGAGCGCGCGATGGTGATGCTGCCGGCCGGGCCGGGTGATCCCGGTGAGCATGCCGTGGACCCGGACGCCGACGGCTGGAGCGAGGGGTTCGTGCTCGCCGGCGGGCAGCAGGACCAGTATCCGGATGCCGATACCGTGCCGATCGCCGCGGCGTTCGGGATGGTGGAACATATCGTCGCCACGGGGTCCCGGCCCGCGGACGGCCGCTGGGTGGCCGATCGCCGAGCGGGCGGTCAGGGGGTCTCGGTGGGGTGAGGGCCGAGAACGAGATCGGTGGTCCGGGCCAGCACCTCGCCGCGATCGAGGCCGCCGAGCGGGTCGGCGGCCAGGAAATGCATACCGATTCGCGCGCAGAAGGCGAGCAGGCTCCGGGCCTCGACCTCGACCGGGTCGGTGAAATAAGTCCCGATCATCTCGCGCAGTAGTGCCATGCGCTGGTTGTCGACCCGGCGCAGACGGGCGGCGACTTCGTCGTCGCGCCGGGCCCAGTCGCGGATCGCGAGATCGATGGGCAGCAGTTCGGGAGAGAGGGTGAGCGCGCCCGCTCGCTGGATCTTGGTCCGGGCGTCGCCTCCTTCGCGGGTGACGCTTTCGAGTACATCGTCGATACTGCGCCGTTCCCAGGTGTCCAGCATCGCCTCGAGCAGTGCGTTGCGGTCGGCGAAGTATCCGTAGAACCCGCCCTTGGTGACGCCGAGCGATTTCGCGAGTGCTTCGACGCGGACCGCGTCGGGGCCGCCGCGGGCGAGGGCGCGCAGCCCCTCGTCGATCCAGCCGGCGGTCGTCGTCCGTACCGCACCCACGTTGTGTCTCCCTTCACAGCCCCAGATCTATACGCCACCGTATATTCGCGCTAGCGTTGTTATACGCCAGCGTATAACAGGAGGTGGGTGCAGAGATGACCGAGGATTCCGAAATTCGCCCGACGACCGGCGCTCCGGTCGCCTTCCGGCGGCACGATATCGACGAGTCGATCCGGGCACACGGCGGTCCGGCGGCATACGACTACGCCGATCAGTTCACGATCGTCCCGGCGCCCGGCCGGTCCGCGACACCGGAAGAGTGGGCGCGTACCGCCCTCGACGAGGTGGCGGGCATACGAGGGCAGTTCGTCTGGCGGATCGTACTGGGTCTGCGATTGTGGCGGCGATCTGCGCCCGGTCAGGTTGCCGGCTGGCCGATCGTCGAACGCGGTGCCACGTGGATCACACTGGGGGCACGGTCCTGGTTGCTCAGCGGCCGTCTGGTGCTCGAACTGGCCGGTGAAACCGTCTCCATTGCTACCTTTCTCCGTTACGAACGTGGGCTGGGTGCACGGGTCTGGACGGTGGTGTCCCCGCGGCATCGACGCTTCGCGCCGGTGTTGCTGACGGAGGCGGCCCGGATTCTGTCGGAACGGAGGTGACGAGATCCCCTTTCGGGGAATCCATTCCGCCGCCCCGTGGCACCGGCGTCGTGGCCGGAGATCCGGTGGCCGGCCGTATTGTGCGCCGGCCGTATCGGATTCGTGCCGGTGGATCGGGCGGGCTGTGTCCGGCAGACCCGGTTGCCGGACACAGCCCCATCCCCGGTCATTCCACGGCGTCGCCGGCCAGGAGCGCCGCGTTGATCACCGAGGACAGTGGTGGCAGCAGGCCGTCGCGTTCCGGCGGTACCACCCAGTTGCAGCCCTCGCGGTTCCAGCGGCCCAGGCCGGTGGGCAGCATGACCGCGCTGCCTATACCCGGGATATCGATATCGATGCGCTGCAGCATCTCGACGACTTCCGGATCCGGGCGGCGATCCGGGTATGCCAGGAAGCTCCAGCGGATCTGCCGGGCCAGCATGGGAACGCGGATCTCCCGCGAATCCAGCAGATCGCGGACAGCTTTCGCGCGTTCGGTGGGTAGATGGACGACACAGGCCCGGCTGGTGATCGGCAGCATCACGAAGCCGCCGCGTTCGGTGGCCGATAACCCGAATTCGTGACGATAGTAAGCGGCCCAGTCGTCGACCGTTCTGAGCTTTTCCACGTTCACGGTGAATCCCCTTGCCTCCTGCTGCCGAGCCTCCCTGGCGTGCCGAGCCACGGCCCTGTGCCGGTTTCGCCGACCTGTGCTTCCAGGATCCCGCCCGGACCGGCGAGTCGGGAACGCCTATACGCTCGCGTTCCACTGCCCTTGCGCTGCCATTCGCAGTGGTGGCGAAATTCCCTGTGGTTGCAGTCACATTCGGCTCGTACCCTGGAGAAGGAAATCGTTCGGAAAGGGTGACAACGTGGTCGGCCAGTGGTCTGGAAGGGAGGCCCGGGCGCTTCGCGAGGCCAAGCGGATGAGTATCCGGGAGTTCGCGGCACATCTGGGTGTGCACGAACGACTGGTGTCCAAATGGGAGGCCGGGGGCGACCGGGTGCATCCACGTCCGGTCAATCAGGCTGCCCTCGATACCTGTCTCGCCAGGTCCGACGATATCGAACGGACGCGGTTCGCGGCGTTGACCGCTCCGGAACCCGTTCCCGGTCCGCGCCCGGAGGCCGGCCGGTCCGCCGTGCCCGGCGGATATTCCAATGACGCCGAACTCCTGGCCCTCATCGATACCGGTGCGGCCCGTGGGGAGGGGCTGGCGGCGATTTCGGAGAGGGATCTGATCATGGCGGCAGCGCACGAGGCGAGCGAACACGCGGGCCGGGCGGAGGGGACGAATATCGGTCCGAGCACGCTGGATCAGCTCGACGCGGATGTCACGCGGATCGCGAACGACTACGTGCACACCCCGCCGATGCCGATGATGGTGGAGATGCTGCGGGTGCGGCGCCGGGTGTACCGCCTGCTGGAAGGCCATCAGCGGCCGTCGGACACCAGCCACCTATACCTGCTCGCGGGGTCGCTGTCGGGACTGCTCGCCAACGCGAGTACCGATCTCGGCTATCTCGATGCCGCCGGGGAGCAGATCCGCGCGGCCTGGGCGTATGCGGAAATCTCCGGCCACAACGGGTTACGGGCCTGGGCGCGCGGTATGCACGCGCTCATCGAGTACTGGTCCGAGCGTCCACACCGGGCGCTACAGCTGGCGCAGAACGGCCAGCAGTACGCGGATTCGGCCACCGCCGCGGTGCGGCTGCACAATATCGAGGCCCGGATCTGGTCGAAGATCGGTAGCACCGCCGATACCGAACGGGCCATCCACGCGGCGGCCGACGCGAGTGCCGCGGCCGCTGCCGACAGTCTGCACGACGAGGTAGGTGGCGTTTTCGGGTTCTCCGACGCGAAAGCCAGCTACTACGCGGGCGCGACCTATATCCACCTCGGTCTGGCCGAACCCGCGCTGGCGGCCACCGAACGCACGATCGAGCTCTACCGCACCGGTCCGGCGCGCCAGCGATCCTACGGTGCCGAATCGCTGGCCCGTGTCGATTCGGCCGCGGCCCACCTGATCAACGGCAGCCTCGACGGCGCCGAGGCCGCCCTGCTGCCCGTGCTGGCCCTCGACGAGGACAAACGGATCGCGCAATTGGAGGAACGGCTCACCGGTGTGCGCCGGCGGATCTGTGCCCCCGCCTTCCGCGGGGTCGCCGAAGCCAGGGCACTGGACGAGCGGATCGAGGAGTTCTGCGGATCGACCGCCACCCGCAGCCTGCCACCGGGGAGCGGGTGAAGCGCCGCCGCGGCGCCTGCGTACCGGTACCGGGCGGAGCCCCGACCGGCGGCCGGACCCCGGCTCTGCGCTCTGTTCAGGGGTAACGGTCGTGCAGCGGGCCGGGGCGGGCCGGATATCCGCTTGCCCCTGGTGGCACCATGGATCGGGTGAGTACTGGCCATTCGCACCCCGCGCCCCGGATTCTGGAGCAGTCCAAGAAGCTGCAGAATGTCGTCTACGAGATCCGTGGACCGGTACACGCACACGCGGCACGGCTCGAATCCGAGGGCCACCGGATCCTGAAACTCAATATCGGCAATCCCGCGCCGTTCGGATTCGAGGCACCCGATGTGATCATGCGGGATATGATCGCCGCCCTGCCGACCGCGCAGGGCTACTCCGAGTCCAAGGGCATCCTGCCCGCGCGACGCGCGATCGTCACCCGCTACGAACTGGTACCGGGTTTCCCGGAACTCGACGTCGACGATGTCTACCTCGGTAACGGGGTATCCGAGCTGATCACCATCACGATGCAGGCCCTGCTGGACAACGGGGACGAGGTGCTGATCCCGGCCCCCGACTACCCGCTGTGGACTGCGATGACCAGCCTCGCCGGCGGTACCCCGGTGCACTATCTGTGCGACGAGGCCAGCGGCTGGCAGCCCGATATCGCCGATATCGAATCGAAGATCACCGAACGCACCAAGGCGCTGCTGGTGATCAACCCCAACAACCCGACCGGTGCCGTGTATTCGGCCGAGGTGCTCCAGCAGCTGGTGGATCTGGCTCGCAAACACCAACTGTTGCTGCTGGCCGACGAGATCTACGACAAGATCCTCTACGACGACGCCAAACATATATCGCTGGCGACGCTGGCGCCGGATCTGTTGTGCCTCACCTTCAACGGATTGTCGAAGGCCTACCGGGTGGCCGGTTACCGGTCCGGCTGGCTGGCCATCACCGGGCCGAAGGAGCATGCGGCCGGGTTCCTGGAGGGGGTGGATCTGCTCGCGTCGTCGCGGTTGTGCCCGAATGTGCCCGCGCAGCATGCCATCCAGGTGGCACTCGGTGGGTACCAGAGCATCGAGGATCTGATCCTGCCCGGCGGGCGGTTGCTGGAGCAGCGGGACGTGGCCTGGGAACGATTGAACGCGATTCCCGGCGTGTCGTGCGTGAAACCCAAAGGCGCGCTGTACGCATTCCCTAGGCTGGACCCCGAAGTCCACGAGATCCACGACGACGAGAAGCTGGTTCAGGACCTGCTGCTGCAGGAGAAGATCCTGATGGTGCAGGGGACCGGATTCAACTGGCCGCACCATGATCATCTCCGCATCGTGACCCTGCCCTGGGCCCGCGATCTGGCCGTTGCCATAGAGCGTTTCGGCAATTTCCTCGCGAGCTATCGACAGTAGCGGGGCGGGTAACTCTGGGTTAAAACAGACTCTTCATCCGGATTAAACCCAATTTTCTGAACCTACTGGCACAAAAGAGGATCCTGTGTGTACAGTGGTCCTCGGCACTCAAAGTGCCCGGCCAGGTTGTCTACCCCCCCTGGGCAACCTGGTCCTCGGGTTAGGCCGCCTACCCCCCTGGGCCGCCTGCCCGCGGGCGGCGGAGACATCCCCCTGCTCTCCGCCGCCCCTTCCCGAGGTTCTCGGAATTCCGCGTAATCGCAGCGTAAGCCCCATCCGCCGGTCACATGGCCGATCGGCGAATCCTCTAGGCTGACCGGGGTGAGCGACCATCATCACCATCACGACCACTCCCGGCCGATCGCCATCGGCGCGACCGCCGCCCGTGTCGTGGTCGGTCTGCTGGTCGCCATCGGGATCGTAGTCGTCGTCGCGACGATCGCCCTGTGGCCCGACCGTCAACAGGTCGAGATTCCGCTCCCCATGCAGAACGCCGACGGTTCCGCGGTGGTCACCGAAGCCGGCACCGTCATCCGGCAGGATCTCGGCACGTGCGGCAGTGCGTCCATCGGCCGCGTCTTCGACGGTGAACCGCAGCAGCCCGCGATGCAGGTCTACGACTGCCAGCGGAGCCTGATCCGCATCGAATCCGGTCCGCACGAAGGAAAGCACACGCTGCTGGAAATCGCACCGGGCCCTGGGCAACCCGATCTCGCGGCCGGTGACGAGCTGCGGATCGTGCGGCAGGCCGGACCCGACGGAACACCCCTGTATTCCTTCGACGACTATGCGCGCGGTCTCCCGCTGAGCCTGATAGTGCTGGCCTTCGTCGTGGTGATCGTGGTGGTCGCGCGCTGGCGCGGGGTGCGGGCGCTGCTCGGACTGGTTTTCGCGTTCGCGGTGCTGGTCGGGTTCCTGCTCCCCGCGCTGCTGGACGGTAAACCCGCGATACCCGTCGCCCTGGTCGCGGGCTCGCTGATCCTCTACGCCGTGCTCTATCTGGCACACGGGGTGAATCTGCGCACCAGTTCCGCGCTGCTGGGCACCCTCACTTCCATGGTGGTCGCGGCCGTGCTCTCCTGGCTCACCATCGAGGCGACCTCGCTCACCGGTCTGTCCGAGGAACAGAACACCAATGTCGCGACCTATATCGAGCACGTCAGTATCACGGGTCTACTGCTGGCCGGTTTCATCATCGGTTCGCTCGGTGTGCTCAACGATGTGACCATCACCCAGGCGTCGGCGGCATTCGAACTCGCCGAACTCGACAAGAAAGCTACGCGGCGTGAGGTGTTCGCGGCGGCGATGCGGGTAGGGCGCGACCATATCGCCAGCACTGTGTACACCCTGGTCCTCGCCTATGCCGGTGGCGCGCTGCCGCTGCTGCTGCTGTTCAGTGTGGCGGGACGGCCGATCCGGGATGTGCTGGTGGGCGACGCGGTGGCCATCGAGATCGCACGGTCCGCGGTCGGCGGTATCTGCCTGGCGCTGTCGGTGCCGCTGACCACCGGTATCGCGGTCATGCTGGCCCGGCCCTTCGGCAACAAACCCGCCGGCGACCCGGCCGCTCCCGCCCGGCGGGCCGCGGCGGCCCGGCGCTCGGATACCGGTCGCTCGGATACCGGTACCCATCGCAAGGTTTCACGGGCGAGCGCGAGCCCCGACAGCGGCCCCGCGCGTGACCGGGCCGGGCGCGGCTATCAGCCGTGGCCGACCACCGGGGACCAGCCGCAGGTGCCGCGCGCCGGCGAACAACGCCGCGGCCCCCGCTCCGGCGAGACGCCGCCCGCACGGGGCGGACAGTACGGTCCGCCGCGGTCCGCGCGGCGATACCCCGCTTCTCCTGATGGCGGGCCTCAGCAGGCCGGCCCACCTCGTCCGGAAAACCAGCGTCCGTGGAGCGGCGAGCAGCGTGCGGTACGGCGGCCGCGGCGGCCCGGGCCCGGATACGGCGGAGACTGACTTCCGAACCCGCTCGGTCAGCGACTGGGTGGCGGGAAGGGCAGCGGTGGAATCGTCGGTACCACGATCGGCGGTAGGCCCGGGACCTGGAAGGTGTTCGGGCCGCTGGTGGTTGTCGGTGTCTCGGTCTCCCGAGGTGCGGCCACCGGCGGCGGCTCCGCCAGCGATGCGTGTTCCGGTGGGGTGGTCGACGGTGCCCCCGCCGCTCCGGGCCGGACCGTGGGTGTGACCGCCGCGGTCGGCGGCGGCGGCGTCGTACCTTCGACAGTGGTCGATTCCTGGCGGAACATGTGCTGGCCGTAGCCGAGACCGATGCCGATCGCGGCCACCACCACCAGAGCGCTCACCGCGACCGCCGCGGCGCCGAGTTCCCGGCGCCGCCGCGGCGGCGGTTCGCCGAAGGAACGGCGAGGCAGGAGTTTCTGCGGGATCCGCAGTGCGATGGTCGGCGGATCCTCCTCCGGTGAGAGTTGCGGTACCGCCGAACTCCCCGGATGCGCTACCGCGGCCTGCGGTGCAGGCGTGGCATTACTCGGATACTTGTCGGTGCCGGCCGGGGCAGTCGGCGGAGCCGGGGTGGCCGGACCATTGTGTGACAGTGCGCTGGTCGCCGGACCGATGGTGGCACCGGCCGAGTCGTTGTGTGAAACAGCGGTGGGCGGCAGTCCGACCGCGGTACCGGCGGGCGGGCCGAAGATCCCCGGTTGCGGCATCGGGATATTCGGCCGGGAAACGGCCGGGGTGGGAACGGTTGTCCGCGCCGCGGGGTCGTCCGCTGCCGCGGTGTGGGATTCGGGATCCGGACCGAAGATACCGGGCCCGTCCGCCGGCCCGGAGAGATCACCCGCCGGTGCCGCGGCGGGCAGCGGCACCGGCTCGCTCACCCGGGCCGGGGCGGCGGTCGGGCGTGAATCCGGTGCTCGCCGCGCCAGCAGCGCTGCCCCGCGCGCAGTCGCCGCCTCGGGTTCCGGAGGGACCAGCACCGGCATTTCCAGAATATCGCGCAAGGTGCGGCTGACCAGCGGGATCCGTACGCCGCCACCCACCGCGAGCACGGCCTGCACCGTCCGGCCCGAACGACCGATGACCTCACGGGTGGATCGAACCGACGCCTCGACGGCCCAGGTGATCAGCGCGGTGAAATTCTCCTGGGTGAGCAGCACCGGCCCGTAATCACTGGGCAGGGCGACGGCGGACGTGGCCGAGAGCTTCTCCTTGGCCGAGCGGCACAACGCGTCCAGCCGTGCCAGACCGGCCGGATCCGGCGGATGGGCGATACGGCCCGAATTGATCTGCTGCTCCCGGACGAGCGAGTCGAAGTATTCGCCGCTGATATCACAGGTGCGTTCGGTGTGCACGACCTGCCCGTCGGCGATATCGACGACCGTGACCGACAGTCCGGAGGCGCCGAGATCGTAGACGCCGAGAGTGGTGATTCCGGCCAGGGCACCGGAGGCGGTGGCGAATTCGAGCGTGGCATCGATATCGGCCACGATTTCGTAATCGTCGAGACCGTGTTCGGCCATCGCGACATGCACGGCCTCGGCCTGTAGTTCGTCTCGGCAGGCCAGTACGGTGCGGGCGATCCCGGGATCGGAGTTCAGTGCCGCGGCCACCGACAACGCGGCCCGTTCGGCGCTCGGTGTCTCGGGTGGGACGACGAAGGTCCGCAGCTCGAAGGCTTGCGGGTCGGGCGTCGCCGCGCCCGCAGGTGGACGCGCCAAGCGGATCGCGCCGGTCCCCACCGACACTCCCAGTGCTGAACTCATCGGCAGCCCATCCGTACTTCCCGCTTCACGATATGCGAGCGTCGCCCGGTCGATGGTGACGGCTCATCCCCCGAACCACTCTTGTCGACAGTACCGCCCGGTCCCGTCGCCGCGGGAGGCAGCAACCGCCACCGTGAGCCGACCGGCCCCACGACTCTACGGGGTGCCCAGCCCCGCGTACACCCATCCGGCCGAGCGCCAGGCGGCCCGATCGAGACAATTGCGACCGTCGATGACAGAGCGGGCTCGCACCACACCGTCCAGATCCCGCGGCCGCAACTCCACGAATTCGTTCCATTCGGTGAGCACCAGCACCACATCGGCGCGTTCACAGGCCTCCACCACCGAGGTGGCGTAGTTCAGGGTGGGGAAGACGCGACGGGAATTCTCCAGGGCCTTCGGATCGTAGACGGTGACGACGGCACCGTGCAGCTGGATCATGCCGGCCACGTTCAACGCGGGGGAATCGCGCACATCGTCGGATTCGGGTTTGAAGGCGGCGCCGAGCACCGCCACATTCGCGCCCAGTAGGGAGCCCCCGCAGGCGCGGGCCGCCATATCCACCATTTTCGTGCGGCGGCGCATATTGATGTTGTCGACCTCCCGCAGAAAGGCCAGGGCATGGTCGGCCCCCAGTTCCCCCGCCCGCGCCATGAAGGCCCGAATGTCCTTGGGCAGACAGCCGCCGCCGAAACCGACTCCGGCGTTGAGGAAGCGGCGGCCGATACGGGCGTCGTAGCCGAGTGCGTCGGCCAGCACCGTGACATCGGCGCCGGTGGCCTCACAGACCTCGGAAACCGCGTTGATGAACGAGATCTTGGTGGCCAGGAACGCGTTCGCCGACACTTTGACCAGCTCCGCGGTGGCCAGATCGGTGAGCAGGAACGGGACCTCGGCGGCGAGCAGATCCGCGTAGAGCTCCTCGACGACCTCACGCACCCAGGCCGACCGCTCCCGCTCCTGATCCACACCGAGCACCAGGCGGTCCGGTCGCAGGGTGTCCTTCACCGCGAAGCCCTCGCGCAGGAATTCCGGATTCCAGGCCACCTCGATATCCACCGGGGCCAGGGCGCGGGCGCGGCGCCCCAGGTCGGCGGCGGTACCCACCGGGACGGTGGATTTGCCGACGATCACCGAGGGACGAGTGATGAGCGGCGCGAGCCTATCCACGACGGCGTGCACGTATTTCAGGTCGGCGGCGTACTCGCCTTTCTTCTGCGGAGTTCCGACGCCGAGGAAATGGAGGTCGGCGTGCTCGGCGGCCTCGGTGTAGGAGGTGGTGAACCTGAGTCGCCCCGAATCGAGATTGCGGCGCAGTACCGCCTCGAGGCCCGGTTCGTAGAAGGGAGTGACACCGTCGGAGAGTTTCGCGACCTTACCCGGGTCGATATCAACTCCGATCACATCGTGTCCGAGTTCGGCCATACACGCTGCGTGCGTGGCCCCCAGGTACCCGGTTCCGAAGACTGTGCATCGCATGATCGATTGGTAATCCCCGCCGGTGCACACACCAGAAAACCGAGGCGAGGTGCTGGGCAACAGCAGATGTACACCCGACGACACGGTTCCCCGGAAGGCGGCGACCAGGGCGTACCTTCGCGTTCGCTGCGGCCGTGCGCGTTGTGCGTACCTTCGCGTTCGCTGCGGCCGTGCGCGTTGTGCGTACCTTCGCGTTCGCTGCGGCCGTGCGCGTTGTGCGTACCTTCGCGTTCGCTGCGGCCGTGCGTACC
>NZ_JBSGIP010000015.1:5088-30783 GCF_053605105.1 Nocardia sp. NPDC003963 | reverse complement strand
CGGCCGTGCGTACCTGCGCGTTCGCTCCCGGCGTGTGGGTACCGCATGCCTTGTTCCGACCCGGGCATACGCGGCCTGTGGATACCTGTGGATGGATCATGCCCGTTAGGATCACGGCGGTGCGCCGCCGACTCGTTCTCGCCGCGGGGATGGTCTCTGTCGCTGCGCTGGTGCTCGGGCTGTGGCCGGTCTATGTGAGTCCGCAACGTGAAGAGCCCGCGCCGGCCGACGCCATCCTGGTGCTCGGCGGTGCCCACGACGGGCGGGAAGAACTGGGGCTGCGCCTGGCCCGCGCGGGATACGCGCCGCGGGTACTGATCTCCGACCCGTACGAGGACAGTCCACTGGTGAACCGGATCTGTCACGGCGGATACAGCTTCGAGGTGATCTGCTTCGACCCGTCGCCGCGCACGACCCGGGGCGAGGGCCGCTATCTCGCCGATCAGGCGCGCGAGCACGGCTGGGAGCGGGTCATCGTGGTCACCTTCACTCCGCACATATCCCGGGCGAGATTCGTGCTCGGAAGATGCTGGGACGGGCAGCTGCTGTTCGTCGACACACGCCCGCGGCTGTCGGTGCCGCGCTGGGCCTACGACTACGTCTATCAATCCGTGGGATACGCGAAGGCGATCTTCGAACGCTGTGTTTGATTGCGGCGCCTTCGGTGTTCTATCCGCCCCGCCTGCGGTGGCGTCGCGGGTGGGGCCCTATCAACCCCGGTTCTTCACTCCTACGCTCGGTCGCTGCGCTCCTTCGCTCCAGAACCGGGGCGGGCCCCACCTACGAATGCTGACCATCCGGAGTGGACGGAAGATGTGCGCGGGTTTGCCTCCCGGCGACTGGGTGAGCGCGATATTTCGATGCTCGATGCTCGATGCTCGATGCTCGATGGTCGGGTCCGGTGTCTGGTGGTCGTTTGTCCATGGACGGTCGATTACAGGTGATCGGTCGCTGAAATTCTCTGTTCCGATGCTCCGGGACCTGGGCGAGACCGGACCACGACGGCCGGCCTTCCGGGGAGATGAAACCGGTCGGTCGTCGATTATGATGGCATGTGCCTTCAGTTTGACTAAACGGCGATGACCTGGCTACATTCGCACCAGCACCGGTAGTCGCCGGATCTGCTGCGACGACGCATGAAGCCTTCGGGAGCGTGTATGGATTACGACTGGTCGGAGGCCGAACGGGCCTTCCGAGACGAGGTACGAGCGTTCCTGGCCGAGAAGCTGACGCCCGAGGTGAGCACCGCGGGCCGGCTGATGACCAGTGTCTACTCAGATCACGAGGCGAGCCTGGAGTGGCAGCGCATCCTGCACGAGCGGGGCTGGGCGGCGCCGCACTGGCCGGTGGAGTACGGCGGCTGCGACTGGTCGCTCACCCAGCACTACATCTTCAGCCGGGAACTCACGCTGGCCGGCGCCCCGGCGCTGTCGCCGATGGGGATCCGGATGGTCGCCCCGGCGCTGGTCGCCTTCGGCACCGAGGAGCAGAAGAACTACTTCCTGCCCCGGATTCTCACCGGCGAGGTCTTCTTCTGCCAGGGGTACTCCGAACCCGAAGCCGGGTCCGATCTCGCGGCACTGAATATGTCCGCGGTTTCGGACGGCGATGATTTCGTGTGTTCCGGAAGCAAGATCTGGACCACCCACGCCACCGAGGCGAACTGGATCTTCATGCTGGTCCGCACTTCCCGCGCGGGGCGCAAACAGCAGGGCATCACATTCCTGCTGATGGATATGACCGCGCCGGGTATCGAGATCCGGCCGCTGGTGATGAGTTCGGGCGAACAGGTCCAGAACCAGATCTTCTTCGACAATGTGCGGGTGCCCAAGAGCAATGTGCTCGGGCAGATCGACGACGGCTGGACGGTCGCGAAATACCTGCTGGTCCACGAACGCGGGGGCGGCGCCATGGCCCCGGCGCTGCAGGCCATGGCGCAGAACATCGCCACCGCGGCGGCCGATCAGCCCGGTCGCGACGGTAATCCGCTCAGCGAGGATCCGCCTTTCGCGGCCCAGCTGGCCGATGCGCGGATCCGCAGCGAGGTATTGGAAGTGCTGGAGTTCCGTACTCTGGCCGCCATGGCTCAGGGCAAGGATCTGGGCACCTCCTCGTCCATGCTGAAGATCCTGTCCACCGAGCTCAGTCAGCAACTCACCGAACTCGCGCTCACCGCGGCCGGTCCACGCGGCCGCGTCTATCAGCCGCACGCCACCGCGCCCGGCGGCCCGATCGCCGAATACACGCCGCCGGCCGACGGTTACCTCAGTGGTGCCGACTGGCAGGCCGTCGCACCGCTGCGCTATTTCAACGATCGCGCCGGTTCGATCTACGCGGGCAGTAACGAAATCCAGCGAAATATCCTCGCCAAGGCAGCATTGGGGCTCTGATGGACTTCACCTTCACCGACGAACAGCAGATGCTGCGCGATGCGGTCTCCGGCTTTCTCGCCGCCCGATACGACCTGGCGAAGAGCCGAACCGCGGTCAAATCCGGGCCCGGCTGGCAGCCCGAGATCTGGCGCGGGCTGGCCGAACTGGATGTGCTCGGCGTGACCCTGCCGGAAGAGTCCGGTGGGTCGGGCGGCGGGCCGATCGAGGGCATGATCATCGCCGAGGAACTGGGTCGCGCGCTGGTCGTGGAACCCTATGTCGACACTGTGGTGATCGGCGGCGGTCTACTGCGTCGCGCGGGCGGCGAACGGGCCGGGGAACTGCTGAAAGGTATCGCGGACGGTAGCGTCCGGCTGGCGTTCGCCGCGCTCGAACCGCAGTCCGGCGAAGTGCGCCACGATGTTTCGGCCGCCGCCCGCCGCGACGGTGCCGACTGGGTGCTCGACGGTACCAAGATCGTGGTGACCGGCGTCCCCGTCGCGACACATCTGATCATTTCCGCACGCACCTCCGGCGAGCGGCGCGACCAGGACGGGATCTCGCTGTTCCTGGTGGAATTCGATCCCGCCGCGCCGCCGGCGGGGGTCGAGGTGCATCAGTACCGCACCATTGACGACCGTGTCGCCGCCGACCTCACCTTCGGCGAGTTCCGGGTTCCGGCGAGCGCGCTGCTGGGCGAAGAGGGCCGGGCCTGGCCCGCCGTCGACGCCACCATCGACGAAGCGATCGCCGCGGTCGCCTCCGAAGCAGTCGGCCTCATGCGCAAAGTTCTCGACGACACCGTCGAATACACGAAACAGCGGCAGCAGTTCGGAGTCCCGATCAGCAGCTTCCAGGCATTGCAGCACCGGATGGTCGATATGCTGATCGAGCTCGAGCAGAGTATCGCCGCTGCCTATCTGGCTGCCTACGCGGTGGAAGCCGAACCCGCCGAACGCGCCCGCGCGATATCGGCGGCCAAGGTGACGATCGGCCGGGCGACCCGTTTCATCGGCCAGAACTCGGTGCAGTTGCACGGCGCGATGGGGATGACCGAGGAACTGGCCATCGGCCACTATTTCAAGCGGCTCACGGCGATCGAATACGAATTCGGTTCCAGCTCCGATCACCTCGCGCGCTATATCGCGGCGACGAAATCCTGATCGCACCGTACCGTGCTCACACTGTGTGCGAGCGCGGTGCGGAAGCACCCGCTGCCGAGTTGTGCGGCGATCTGCAAGAGGGGGATCACCGCACAGCTCGGCGGCTCAGTACTCCAGCTCTGTCCAGGGAATATGGATCGGGAAGGGGAAGTCGATACGGACGCCGTCCTCGTCCTCGGGGGTCCACTCGCCGGCGAGAATGTAATTTGCGCTCCGCAATGGATGCACGCCTTCCGGTAGCCGACCGTGCCCTGTTTCGAGGGCATAGGCCCGTACAGTGGCGATAGCGCTCTTCGCTTGTGCGAGTGTCACCTCCCAGTACCAAGGAATTCCAGCGCCGGCGTAGCGCCCCTTCTTCGCTTCCATATCCGTTTGCGTGTTCGATGGTGAGAGGACTTCACCGACGAGCAGGACATCGGCGGCGCGAAGGTCCTGGAACGGCGTTTCGAGACAGCGGAAGACCAGGAAGTCCGGTGTCAGGAAGTTCGATTTGCCGCTCGTTCCGAGGAAAACATTGGTTTCCGCTTCGACCCGCCAGCAATGTTCCGGACGCTCGGACACGGTCTTACGAGCACTTCGTTCGAGTGCATTGGTCAAACGACGTGTGAATGCTTGATGCTCGCTGGGTCCCCGGCGTAGCCAGACGACCCGCCCGTCCCACAGCTCGATCTGCTCGGCGATCTCTTCCGGTAGCTGTTCGAGTTCCTCCCAGGTCATGTACCCGGGAAGTTCGGGCCGTTCGGTGGGCGGCAGGGACATGTCATCATCGTATGCCTGGTCAGGCGCATGTTCGCCGCATCGACCGGGACTCGATCACGCTATCGCGCAGCGGATGGCCGTCTCGACCGGTGCGAACGGGCCCGGGCCGGTGATACGCAGCGGTTGCGCCGGGTGCAGACCCGGCTGGGCGAGGAATCGCGGGCTGGTCCCCTGATGCGGCTGACCGGCGTGGACCAGGAAGGGGTGGCACAGGTAGACGTCCCCCGCGTTCCCGGTGGCGTGAGCCATCGGAAGGTGGGCGGTGGCCGGTTCGGCCCGGGCGGAGAGTTCGCGAACGTCGAGACCGGTATCGCCTTCCGGTTCGAGTATCCGGGCCACTTCCCGGTGTGAGCCCACCCGTAGCCGGGTCGGTGCGTCCTGTTCCCCGGTATCGGAGAACAGGAAGAGCATCAGCAGCGCGCGGTCCCGGGAACCGATATTCACCCGCCAACTCAGGTAATCGGTCGGCGCGGAGTCCGGGCCGGGAAAACTCGCGTCGATATGCCAGCCGTCGAACCGGGTGGTGTCCGCGCCGGGGAACCGGATCACGAACCCGCCGAGACTGCGGCGCGGTGACCACCGTCCGGGCCCGACCAGATCGTCGTAGGCCGCGCACAGGGTGGGCGTGGCCGCCGCGGCCACGAAGGGCGCCGCGGTGTAGTCCGGCCGGGTCGCCATCGGGGCAGGCCAGCTGCTCGGATCCTCGGGTGCTGCGCCGAGGTCCTGCCAGATGGCCGCACGGCATTCCGCGGCGAGGGATCGGGGAAATGCCGCCGGGATCCGGATGTATCCGTTGTCGATGAACGAGGCCACCGCTGCGTCGTCGAGCACGATGTCATTCCAACCGTCCGGGCGTCCGGAACGCCAGCGATTTTCCGCGCACCACGCCGCTCCACGGAATACCTGCCCGCGCCACCGCGCTTGCACCCGGATATGACGAGTTCGCAATTCGATCCGCGCGCCCTGCTCAGCGAGAGCCGGCTCGGCGTGCTGGCCACCATCAAATCGAACGGTCTGCCGCAGCTGTCACCGGTGACCCCGTACTACGACCGGGCCGCCGAGGTCATCTATGTCTCGATGACCGAGGGACGCGCCAAAACCGTGAACCTGCGCCGTGATCCGCGCGCCGCGCTGGAGGTGACCCGCGCCGACGGCTGGGCGTGGGCCACCGCGGAGGGTGCGGTCACGCTCACCGGGCCGGGTACCGACCCGCACGGCCCGGAGGTCGAGGCGCTGGTGGACTACTACCGCGAGGCGGCGGGCGAACATCCCGACTGGGACGAGTACCGATCGGTGATGGTCGCCGACCGCCGGGTCCTCATGCGGCTCGCGGTGGAGAACGTCTACGGCGCCGCCCTGCGCTGAGCGCCTCCTCGTCGCCGCCCGCCGGTCTTCCGTGGGTCTGTGTCGCCGACCGGCCACGCGGGTGTGGTCGGCCACGCGGGTGTTGGTCGGCCGGACGGGTGTGCTCGGTGCGACGGGTGTGGTCGGCCGGGCCGGCGTGGTCGGCGTACTGGGTGGGCGGTGCGGAACCCGGGCGGCGCTGGACCGGGACGGGCGATAACCGCCGACGGGCCGGCCGGGGGCCACACCCGCGACTTCGGGGCTCGCCGCGCGCGACAGGCGCTACTCCATGAGATACGCCGTCTCGACAATGAACCCGGCGGCCGGTATCGATGCCCGCTCCGATCCACTCGAATTCGGCGTGCGGTCGCTACCCCCCGGAACGCGACCGGGCCCGGCGGAGTCCGCCGGGCCCGGTCTACTGGTCTGTTGTCGTCAGCCCTTGCGCCCGGGCGCCCGGGCGCCGGACTTGAAGCCGAGCGCGCCCGGCTTGGCCTGCGGCGGAGTTGCTTCGGATCCGTTCCCGGAGCTGCCGTTACCGGAGGTTCCGGAGGCCGGCTCCGCGATGGCGGTGGGTGCCGATTCGGTCGTCACCTCCGGGGCCGAATCCGCGGGGGTCGCGGCCGGTGCCGATTCGGCATCCGTCGCCGGTGCCGGAGCGGGCTCCGATTCCGGTGCGGGAGCCGGGGCTTTCGCACCCGGAGCCTTCGCTCCCGGACGTTTGAACCCGGACTTCATCGCCAGACCCTTGGCCGGTTTCGACGGCTTGCTCTCGCTGGGAGCCGCAGCGGTGGCCTGCTCGGTTTCCGTCGTATCCGAATCGGCCGGGGCCGGCTCGGTCTCCGGCGCGGCTGCCGGGGCTTTCGCACCCGGTGCCTTGGCCCCGGGGCGTTTGAATCCGGACTTCATCGCCAGACCCTTGGCCGCGACCGTGGGCTTGGTTTCCGTGGGAGCCGAACTCGCGGTCGCTTCCGCGGCTGCCGGTTCGGCGGCCTGCTCCGGTTTCCCGGTGGCGGGTGCTTTGGCTCCGGGTGCTTTGGCCGCGCCCTTCATGGCCAGGCCCTTGCCGCCGGGTGCCTTGGCGGCACCCTTCATCCCCAGGCCCTTCACCGGCGGGGCCGCGGGCGCTTCGGCGGTCTCGGCTGCCGGAGCGGACTCGGTCTCCGCTTTGGCTCCGGGTGCTTTGGCCGCGCCCTTCATGGCCAGGCCCTTGCCGCCGGGCGCCTTGGCGGCACCCTTCATGCCGAGACCCTTCGCGGCCGGGGCCGGCTTCGTGTCCTCGGTATCGCCCGCCGGGGCCGCAGCCTTGGCGCCGGGTGCCTTGGCGGCGCCCTTCATACCGAGACCCTTACCGGGTGCTCTGGCAGGGCCCTTCATGGCGAGTCCACCGCCCTTGGGCGCCGTCTTCTCGGCCGCCGGAGCGGCTTCGGCGGCAACGGGTTCGGGCTCCGGTTCCGGTTCCGGCTCCGGTTCGGCCTTGGGCTCCTGGATCACCGTGAGGTTCTCGGACAGCTTCGCCGGGTCCACCCGTTCGATCGAATCCAGCATCAGCTGGGCGACGTCCACGACCTCGACGCCTTCGCCCTGGCCGGATTCCTGGCGCGCGGTCACACCGTCGGTGAGCATGACCCGGCAGAAGGGGCAGCCGGTGGCGATCTTGGCCGGCGAGGTGGTGAGCGCCTCGTCGACACGGTCGATATTGATCCGCTTGCCCAGCTGCTCCTCCATCCACATCCGGGCGCCGCCGGCACCGCAGCACATGGAACGTTCACCGTGGCGGGGCATTTCCACCAGAGTCGACCCGGAAGCGGCCATCAGTTCACGCGGCGCGTTGTAGACCTTGTTGTGGCGGCCCAGGTAGCAGGGATCGTGGTAGGTGACGTTCTGCGCCACCGGAGCGACCGGGACGAGCTGTTTCCCGCGCACCAACCGGTTCAGCAGCTGCGTGTGGTGCACGACCTCGTAGGTTCCGCCCACCTGCGGGTACTCGTTGTTGAGCGCGTTGAAGCAGTGTGCGCAGGTGACGACGATCTTCTTCTTTTTCTGCTCGACCCCCTCGAACACCGAGTTCAGCAGTTCGATGTTCTGCATCGCCAACTGCTGGAAGAGGAATTCGTTACCCGCGCGCCGGGCCGAATCGCCGGTGCAGGTCTCCTCCTGACCGAGCACCATGAATTTCACCCCGGCGGTCGCCAGCAGTTCGGCGACGGCCTTGGTGGTCTTCTTGGCGCGATCCTCGTAGGCGCCGGCGCAACCGACCCAGAACAGGTATTCGTAGCCGTCGAAGCTGTCGGCGTCCTGGCCGAAGACGGGAATTTCGAAGTCCAGCTCGTTGATCCAGTTGAGCCGGTCCTTGGCGTTCTGGCCCCAGGGGTTGCCCTTGTTCTCCAGGTTCTTGAACAGGCCCGCGAGCTCGGACGGGAAGTCCGATTCGATGAGCACCTGGTAGCGGCGCATATCGATGATGTGATCGACGTGCTCGATATCCACCGGGCACTGCTCCACGCAGGCGCCACAGGTGGTGCACGACCACAGCACCTCGGGATCGATGATGCCGCGCGCCTCGGCCTCGCCGACCAGCGGCCGGGTGGCTTCGTCACGGGCGCCCTCGGGAATCGCGGCGAGCTTCTTCTCGTCCGCGTTGCCCTCGGCGTCCACCAGGCCGATCTCGTCGCCGCCCATATCCGTGCGGCCGCCGGCCAGCAGGTACGGCGCCTTCGCGTAGCCGTGGTCGCGCAGCGACATGATCAGCAGCTTGGGCGACAGCGGCTTACCGGTGTTCCAGGCGGGGCACTGCGACTGGCAGCGGCCGCATTCGGTGCAGGTGGTGAAATCCAGCCAGCCCTTCCAGGAGAAGTCCTCGATCCGGCCGGCGCCGAGGGTGTCGGTATCGGGATCGACGTTCTCCATATCCAGGGCGCGGCCCTTGGACATCATCGGCTTGGCGGCACCCAGCGCGACTCCGCCGTCGTCCTCACGTTTGAAGTAGATGTTGAAGAAGGCCGAGAACCGGTGCCAGGCAACACCCCAGTTGAGATTGCGGCCGACCAGGAACAGGAACAGGCTGCCGGACAGCAGTTTGATGAGCGCGAAAACCGAAACCATGACGGGGCTCGCGGGCAGCAGCTTCGCGATCTGCATGGTGAAGAAATCGGTGGCGACGTTCGCGTGTCCGTAGGTCGCGATCTTGCCCGCTTTCACGAAGACCATGCCGAGGCCCTCGACGAGCACGATGCTCTCGATCACGTACGCGGGGGCGAAGGCGGATCCACTGAAGCGGGACAGGCGATCCGGTACCCGGGGGTGGTTGAGCTGGCGGATCACGATCAGCGTGCCGATACCGATCACCGTGCCGATACCGAGAATCTCGTCCCACAGGTGGTACACGGCGAGATCACCGATGATCGGCCAGTGGAACTCCGGATCGAAGGTCTGGCCGTATGCCTCGAAGAACAGGATGAAGCCGCCCAGGAAGCCGATCATCACCAGCCAGTGGGCCCAGCCGACGGTGCGGAACTTGTTCATCCGCGTATGCGCGAGGAACTCCACCAGCATCTGCTTGAGGCGGGGGAAGAACGGCAGCCAGCGGTCGGGCGCGGGCTGGCCGACCATGATGGCGCGCACGATATTGCGGACGCCGCCGAAGAACGACGCCCAACACAGCAGGCTGAGCGCCGCTCCCAAGGTGCCCAGCGTCACTGTCAGGGCATTCATGTCGCGACCTTTCTTTCGAGGCAACACGAGGTACGAGGAACTGAGCAGTACCCCGTCCGGCTCGTATCGTAACCGCCAGTAAGTTACCCACCAGTAACTAGTGGTGTCCACTGTACGATCTGCGGCAGCCCGTGACGGCATCTGCCTGGGCTTATCCGTATGAATCGCGGCGTGATCAATATCACTATCTTCAGTTGGCTGTCCATAACCGATAACGGCTGATTAACACCGTAAAGGGCCACCTGACGCACCCGGTGATAAGGCCAGGCTTACCCGGGTCGATTCTTACACTTGGGAAACGAATCTCGCCTTTTGACAGTGCATTCGACTACGCTCAGCCCGATCTGTCAGGAAGCGTGACATCTCCCAACGCTCGGGGAGGAATCAGGGTTCGATCACATCGGCCCCCTCGCGTTGAGGTGTGACGCCGTAAAACCCGATTGGAAATGGATGACACTCCCGAGATCCGCGGTGATCGCAACACTGGTCACCGGCTCGCTCGCTATGGGATTCGGCACAGCCCACGCTGATCCGGCGACCGAAGCGCCGACTCCCGTCAACTACTCCCTGCAGCTGCTGGAGAAAACGGTCGTCGCCACCCTGCAAGGCGGCACCTTCTCGATTGCCGAGAGGGACGTCGAGCCCGTGGCGGCGGAGGGGGCCACCGCCCCGGCCACCGATGAGGCCGCGGCGCCCGAGAAGGACAAGTTCGTCGAGGTCAAGGACAACACCGGCAATGTGCTGGTCTCCTGGCCGCTCGATTTCTCGGTCGCGGGCACCGAGATTCCGGTGAAACCGGTGCTGAAGAACGACGACACCGTTCTGGAACTGACCCCGGAGAAGACCGACGTCGCGGCCGCACCGCAGGTGAACGCGGTCAACCTGACCGCCAAGCCGATCGCCTCGCCGGCGGAGAACCAGATGGCGATGGGTGAGTTCACCACCCAGTTCTCCCTCGCCACCGCGGTGGGCGGATTCCTGGGTACGGCAGTAGGTGTCGTGGTCGGCGGTATCGTCGGCTGCATTCTCGGTCTGCCGCTGTTCGCGGTCGGCTGCCTTCCGGCCGCGGTCGCCGGTGCCGGTATCGGCGGCATCCTGGGCACCATCGCCGTCGGCGGTCCCGCCCTGGGGATCGCGGGGATGGAGCTGATCCAGACCATGCAAGCCGCCCCCGGGCAGAGTAAATGGGCCAACGACGGCAAGCCCGTCAACCAGGAGGCACCTGCTCCCGCTCCCGCGGAGAAGTAACCTCACGCAGTACACGAAAGGGTCGGCAGCCATCGGGCTGCCGGCCCTTTCGTCTGTTCACCTACCGGGTGCGCGGAAACGCCACTACCGCGCTCTGTCGACGCGGCACACGCGTAGGGCTTCTGGGGACTCTTCTGGGACCCGTATCAGACCTATCCGCCGGGTGTGGGGCCCGTGGATACCGCTACGGGCGCCCGGACGTGTCGTCGGAGGCGGTGCGGCGGGATTGTCCGGAGACGGAAAGCGAGTCGAGAACAGGCGAAAGGGCCGACAGCGCAATGCTGCCGACCCTTTCGTTTGCTCGATGCTCGGTGCGGAACGCACCCCGGGTCGCCGCCGATATCCTGCTCTTCGCGCCCCACCGGAGCCCGGAGAGCAGGACGGACCGCTAGCTCGTGCGGATGCGCAGACCCGGGTTGTCGGAGAGCACCACGCTCACCGGCTGCGCGAACAGCTGCGGCGCGTTACCCGTGAGCACGCCCAGAATGTTGGGGATCTCGCAGATCGGGTAGTCGGCGACCGAGGAGGCACTGGAGATGCCCAGGGCCTGGCGTCCGGTCACGATCGGCCCGCCACTGTCACCGGGGAGGGCGCAGATGTTGGCGGAGAAGCTCTGGGTGAGCTGCCGGTCCCCGACCTGGACGGTCTGGTCCACGGCGTTCACCACACCGCAGCTGAAGCCGGTCCGGGATCCCGATTTGCAGACCGGGGCACCGACCACCGGGGTGGCGACACCGTCGACCGCGATCGGGGCCGCGCCGGGCACCTTGACCTGGTTGTTCTGGAAGCGGCCCGCGGCGCCCTCCGCAATGCTCATGATCGAGTAGTCCTGAGCGCCGAGTACCGACTTCTGGTAGGTGGCGATCTGCGGGCCCACCTTGTTGCCACCGAGGGATTCGTGCACCGTGGCGGCGCCGATATCGTCCAGGTTCGGGTTGCAGTGCCCGGCGGTGATGTTGACCGTGTTACCGCCCGGACCGGTCCCGTTGAAGCCGAAGGAGCAGCGCAGCGAGCTGTCACCGGCGATAGCGGCGAAACCGTCACCGCCACCGACCGTGGCCGCGCCGGCCTCGGCGACCGCGGCCGCCTGGGGCAGCGTTTCCGCCGCGATCGGCGGGGCCATGACGATGACCCGGGCCGGATCGATGAAGTTCGGCATCGGCAGGCCGACCTTGTCGACCCGTACCGCGATGCTGTTGTTCACGGTATCGATGACGACACCGCGCACCAGGGCGGACACCGCTTCGGGCTGACCGTCGAGCCAGCGTTCGAAGGCGCTCTTCTCGCCGCGCAACGTCGATTCGCTCTTGGCGACGTTGCGGACCACGAATCCGGTCGATTCCGCCGCGCCGCGGGCCTCGTCGGCACCCGGCCCGTTGGCCAGCGCGACCACACCGCGGCCCTGTTCGTCGAGCCAGGCACCGCCGAACACCTGGGGGAACTGGCGCTGTGCGGTGGTGGCGAACGCGGCCACCTGCTGTGCGGTATCGGCGCGCTGCAGGTACTCCTCGGGGGAGATGTGCAGATCCCGGTTCAAGGCGGCTACGAGGTCGGCGGGCAGGCCGATACCAGGGTCGGGCGCGGCCGAGGAGACAACGGTCGGGCCGAACAGCAGTACTGCCGCCGAGGCGGCGACCGCGGCACGTTGCATCCGTTTTCTGGCCGGCGCCGACCTTCGTTTACCTATGCGTGGCATGAGCATGCGAAGACTATATCGGGATCAGCCGGCATTCGGCCTGGTTCGTACGCTGATGCCGCTTCCGATGCCCCCACCGGACGCCGAATCGGCATGCGCCAGGATTCCGCGAATGGGAATTCCCAGGGTGGCGGTCCCTCCGTACTGCGCAAGAGCGATATTTGCTTTTTCGCAATCGGGCGCGTCGGCGGCATTCGAACCGCTGGTGATGCCCAGGGCCAGGGTGCCGCTGACGATGGCGCCACCGCTGTCACCGCCCAGCGTGCAGGCCGAACTGGCGAAACCGCGGATGACCTTGGCGTCGCCCTCGGCGGTGAACAGCTGGGTCTCGACCCGGTCGGCGACCACGAAGCCGCAGGTGAAGGTGGACGACTGGCCGGATTTGCAAACCGGGGCACCGACCACCGGATCCGCGGTACCGGTGATGGTCAGGGTGGTGCCGTTGGCGCCGCGTACCGAGGGCTGATCCATACCGGCGCCCACCGCGCGCTCGTTCAGCTGGATCACCGAATAGTCCAGCGTGCTGGGTCCGCCCAGTTCCGATTGGACGAACGTGCCGAGCTGCGGGCTCGCCGGGATATTGCGAATATTCGGGCCGTACACGGCGGCCTTTTCGTCACCTTTGTCGATATTGGGATTGCAGTGCCCGGCACTGATATTCAGCGCGTTACCCGCGGAATCGACGCTGTTGAATCCGAACGAGCAGACGTCCACCGCCTTCAGCTCCGCGTCGTCGAGCGGGCCGGGGGCGCTGATATAGGTATCGCCACCCATCGGCCGGTGTTCGACCGGGCCACCGCCTTCCGGCGAAAGGACGACCTTGATGTTGGCGATGAGGGTGGGCAGATTGAGCACATGCGCCAGTGGCGTATTGGCGACGTTGACGATCAGCTGACTGTTGAGGAAGTCGATGGCGATCGAATTGATCACCTGGGAGATATCGCGGGGCTGTGCGGCGACCCACTGATTCATCTGCGTCAGCGAGGTTTCCAGCGCGGCCGCCGAAACCGGGGCCAGGCGGGTCGTGTATCCGTCGTCGCTGGCGACCTTGGCCGCGTCCGGCGAGGTCACGGCGACGGTGGGCTTGCCCTCCGGGGTGATCCAGGCACCGGCGAAGACATCGGGCCGCTCGGACCGGAATTCGGCCGCGTAGGTCTGCAGCTGCTGGGCGCGCGCGGCGCGGTCCAGGTATTCGGTCGGGGTCATATTCAGATCGCGGGACAGCGCTTGGACCAGTTCGGCCGGAAGGTCCTCGGCTCTGAGCTGTTCCGGTGCGGGTGCGGCGGTCGCCGCGGTCGCACCGAACAGGGGAGCCAGGAGAACGGTCGAACCGATAACGGCAGCTTTGACCGCGGCGCGACGCGCCACCGACTTGCGCATGAAGTCCCTTCGTCGGCACTGTGTGCCAGATAATCCGTGGCCAGGAGCGTCGAATCCTCCGGAATCGAATCCGTTGGCGCACAGGTTTGCTCGAGCTTCGACCGGGTTGCCGGGGTGGCCGGGATAACTCCGGTCAGCGGATCACTCTAAGGCACAAAACGCTATCTGGCTTCTTCTTGTCCACCTTCTTTGGATCCGGTGTCGGGAAGGTCCACTTCGGGGTCTTCGGTCTGGAACGGAACCGGGAAAGGAAAGAACCGCGGACGGGTCCGGGTGGTCGTCGTTTCGGTTTCCGTGGTCGGCTCGGTGAGCGTCGGTCCGGTGGGTTCGCCGGTGGTGGTCGGCGGGACCGTGGTGTATTCCGGAATGGTCTCGGTGGGGGTGACCGGAGGGGGTGGGGCGACCGTCGGTTCTTCGGTGTAGGTCGGTTCCGGATCGTAGGTCGGTTCCGGGGTGTAGGCCGAGGGGTCGGGGAGCGGGGCGACCGGTTGCGGTTCGGCGGGGGGCGGGGCCGGAGGTGCTTCGCTGGTCGATGTGGTGACCGGATCG
This sequence comes from Nocardia sp. NPDC003963, assembly GCF_053605105.1. Lineage (NCBI taxonomy): Bacteria > Bacillati > Actinomycetota > Actinomycetes > Mycobacteriales > Nocardiaceae > Nocardia > Nocardia sp. NPDC003963. The sequence continues at coordinate 16,558 of NZ_JBSGIP010000015.1, read as the reverse complement.
CCCGGTTCGGCCGCACCGGGCCGCAGGATCGCGGTCACGCCGAGGGCGCCGATCAGCAGGCCACCGATCGCGGCGGCCGCGACCAGCGCGGCGGTGCGCCGGGCGCCGCCGTGGCTCTTGTCCCGGCGAGGTGCGGCCGCTTTCCGCACCGCGGGTTTCGCTGCGGCAGTGGCGGAGAGTGCCGCCGCGGTACCGGTCGCGGGACGTGCGCCGGTCGCGGGCTCGGCGGCGGGGCTCAGTCCGGCGGCGATGGCCGCGAGGCTGGGGCCGCCGTAGGTGGCCTCGGGATCCATGGCGGGGACCATCGCGGAGTACGCCTTGTTGGCCGCCGAGTCGCCGTCGCGGAGTTTGGGCATGACGATCGTGTCGAGCGCGGAGTTCTGCGCGGTGGTGGGGTCCGGCGGGGTCGCCCCGGCCGGGGTCTCCAGGACGATCGCCAGCGCGGCCCGGCCCGCGCTCTCGGCGAAATACCGGGCGGTCTCGGCCGGAGTGAGACCGGCGGGCCGCGCCGGGAGTTCGTCCTCGCCGACCAGGGCCACCGATTTCAGGCCCAGATAATCGAGGGCCCCGCGCAGGGCGAGGACCTGTGCGGGCGGCCAGCCGGCGGGATGGGTGGCATAGAACTCGGCGGGACCGTTGAGATGGTCGGCGGTGAGGTTGATCAGGCAGAAAAGGGCGGTGGCGAGCAGGTCTTCCCCGCGGTAGGCCTCGCCGTCGTCCACGACGACGCCCGCCGGATCGCCCACGGCGGCGACGAAACCGGTGATCGTATGGGTGTGCCCGGGTGGGGCCACGGCTCCACCGAGTACCGCGTCGCCCTCCTCGGACATATGCAGTACCGGCTCACGGAGGATGAAGTGCGGATCCCCGTCGTCGTCGACGACGGCCGCGGTGCACGCGTATTCGGCGATGTGCAGGCCCACCCCAGTGGCCATTCTCGGATCCTCGCTTCGACTTCCTCATCCAAAAACCACGGTACGGGTTCGCCGCGCGGCACCGGCCCGCGACGCGGGGTGCCGGGTCACCATGGGCGGAGCATTGACAATAGCGCCGATGAGCGGCGGGTGGGGATCCGCAGTCGGCTTCCGGGGCGGGCGGCTGATCCGCGACGGACCTCGGCGGGCCGGTGCCGGGTGCGGCACGACCGGATCACGATGTTGCACCGACTCGGTTCGTGGTGATGGGTGCAGGGAACAATGGTGCGAGTGCCCGGTGTGTGCGGGGGCGGGAATACTTCGCCGGGTGGGGGAGTTGAGCTGATCGACAATGTTGAGTGATGTCGGCTCAAGTTTGACTTGACGGCCCCTGTGAAGCGGGGCAGGATTGAGCCGACCACGCTCAGTATTGCTGGGACCGTGCTCTATGTTCTGCCTGGGGCTGGTCCACGCGGTGGGTCCACTGGACCCGCGGCGCCATGGGCACAAGCCCGGACAGACACAAGCAGTCGAAAACGAGGAGGAAACACAAATGGCTCGTGCGGTCGGAATCGACCTCGGGACCACGAACTCGGTCGTCGCCGTTCTCGAAGGCGGTGAACCGGTCGTCGTCGCCAACTCGGAGGGTTCGCGCACCACGCCCTCGGTCGTCGCGTTCGCGAAGAACGGAGAGGTGCTGGTCGGCCAGCCTGCCAAGAACCAGGCCGTGACCAACGTCGACCGCACGATCCGCTCGGTGAAACGGCATATCGGCACCGACTGGACCGTGGAGATCGACGGCAAGAAGTACACCTCGCAGGAGATCAGCGCGCGCACGCTGATGAAGCTGAAGCGCGATGCCGAGTCCTATCTGGGCGAGGAGATCACCGACGCGGTGATCACCGTCCCCGCCTACTTCGAGGACGCCCAGCGTCAGGCCACCAAGGAAGCCGGTCAGATCGCCGGGCTCAACGTCCTGCGCATCGTCAACGAACCCACCGCCGCCGCCCTGGCCTACGGCCTGGACAAGGGCGACAAGGAACAGACCATCCTGGTCTTCGACCTCGGTGGCGGTACCTTCGACGTTTCGCTGCTGGAGATCGGCGAGGGTGTCGTCGAGGTCCGCGCGACCTCCGGTGACAACCACCTCGGTGGCGACGACTGGGACGAGCGGGTCGTGAAATGGCTGGTCGACAAGTTCAAGTCCAGCTCGGGTATCGACCTGACCAAGGACAAGATGGCCATGCAGCGGCTGCGTGAGGCCGCCGAGAAGGCCAAGATCGAGCTGAGCTCCTCGCAGAGCACCTCGATCAACCTGCCCTACATCACCGTCGACGCGGACAAGAACCCGCTGTTCCTCGACGAGCAGCTGACCCGCGCCGAATTCCAGAAGATCACCTCGGACCTGCTCGACCGCACCCGCGCGCCGTTCCAGTCCGTGGTCAAGGACGCCGGCATCAAGGTCGCCGATATCGACCATGTCGTGCTCGTCGGTGGTTCCACCCGGATGCCCGCGGTCTCCGAACTGGTCAAGGAACTGACCGGTGGCAAGGAGCCCAACAAGGGCGTGAACCCGGACGAGGTCGTCGCCGTCGGCGCCGCCCTGCAGGCCGGTGTGCTCAAGGGCGAGGTCAAGGACGTCCTGCTGCTCGATGTGACCCCGCTGTCGCTGGGTATCGAGACCAAGGGCGGCGTGATGACCAACCTCATCGAGCGCAACACCACCATCCCGACCAAGCGTTCGGAAACCTTCACCACGGCCAACGACAACCAGCCGTCGGTGCAGATCCAGGTGTTCCAGGGTGAGCGCGAGATCGCCGCGCACAACAAGCTGCTCGGCTCCTTCGAGCTGACCGGGATCCCGCCGGCCCCGCGCGGGGTGCCGCAGATCGAGGTCACCTTCGATATCGACGCCAACGGCATCGTGCACGTGACGGCCAAGGACAAGGGCACCGGTAAAGAGAACACGATCAAGATCCAGGACGGCTCCGGTCTGTCCAAGGAGGAGATCGACCGGATGGTCAAGGACGCCGAAGCCCACGCCGCCGAAGACAAGGCGCGCCGGGAGGAAGCCGAGACCCGCAACCAGGCCGAATCGCTGGTACACCAGACCGAGAAGTTCATCAAGGACAACGAGGACAAGGTTCCGGCGGATGTGAAGTCCAAGGTCGAGGCCGCGATCGCCGAGGCGAAGACCGCGCTCGAGGGCACCGATACCGCTGCGGTGAAGGCCGCGGTGGAGAAGCTGGCCACCGAATCGCAGGCGCTGGGTCAGGCCATCTACGAGGCCCAGGCTTCCGAAGGCGCGGCCGCCGGTAACGGGGCCGCGGGTGCGGATGCCGGTGACGACCAGGTGGTCGACGCCGAGGTCGTGGACGAGCCGGTCGACACGGAGAAGAAGTGACGAATTCGGGAAACACAGGAAACGCGGGAGAGCCAACGGAGCCGGTCAGCTTCGTCGACAAGCGCAAGATCGATCCGGAGACCGGTGAGGTACGGGATCAGGCCGGGGCGGCCAACGGCGCCGCCCCGGCCGGGGCCGAGGAGGGCGTAGCCCCCCAGGCGCCGCAGGCCGGCCTCGACGGTGACGGTGTCGAGGCGGCGCCCGCCGACGCTCCGGCCGGTGGCTCCGACGAACTCGCCGAGCGCACCGCAGATCTGCAGCGGCTGACCGCCGAGTACACCAACTACCGGCGTCGGGTCGAACGCGACCGCAAGACCGCGATCGATTCCGCCAAGGCCGGCGTGGTCACCGAACTGCTCGGTGTCCTCGACGATCTGGATCGCGCCAAAGCGCACGGCGACCTGGAATCCGGGCCGCTGCGCTCGGTGGCCGACAAGCTGATCGAGGCACTGCGCAAACAGGGCCTCGAGGAATTCGGGTCCGAGGGTGAGCCGTTCGACCCGAACCTGCACGAAGCGGTTCAGCACGAGGGCTCCGGACACGATCCGGTGATCGGCGTGGTGATGCGCAAGGGATATCGCTTCGGCGAGCGGGTGCTGCGGCATGCGCTGGTCGGGGTCACCGACGGGGTGGGCGATCTCGGGGCCGGCCCCGATACCGCCACCGCGGAAACCGCCCGGGCGGAGGCATCGGATGCTGATGCCGGCTCGGACAAGTAGCGACTCCGCGGCGAGAGCCACGGATCGGGTGGCGCGGCGCGCCCACGGAGTGATCCGGGGCAGCCGCGCGCCCGTCGCGGCGCGCGCGACGGGCCCGGAGGCGGTAGGAAAGTACGACCACACAGCGGCCCGGACGGGCCGCGGAACAGGACCGAGAGGAGGAGATGCCCGGTGAGCCAGCGGGAGTGGATCGAGAAGGACTTCTACAAGGAGCTGGGTGTCTCCGCCGGCGCGTCCACCGAAGAGATCAAGAAGGCGTATCGCAAACTCGCCCGTGATCTGCACCCGGACGCAAACCCCGGTGACGCCAAGGCCGAAGAACGGTTCAAGGCGGTCAGCGAGGCGCATACGGTGCTGTCGGATCCGGCCAAACGCGCCGAGTACGACGAGACCCGCCGGCTTTTCTCCGGCGGCGGGTACGGCCGGGGCGGCGGATTCACCCCGGGCGCCGGCGGTGGGTTCTCCCAGAGTTTCGATCTGGGCGATATCTTCGGCCAAGCCGGTGGCGGTGGCGCCGACGGCGGACTCGGTGATCTGTTCGGTGGCCTGTTCAACCGGGGCGGTGGTGCCACACGCGCCGGGAGCCGCCCCCGGCGGGGTGCCGATGTGGAGGCCGAGACGACACTCGGATTCCGCGAGGCGGCCAAGGGCGTCACGGTGCCGCTGTACCTGACCAGCCCGTCACCGTGCACCACCTGCCACGGCAGCGGCGCCAAACCGGGGACCAGTCCGCGGGTGTGCCCGATCTGCAACGGCAGTGGCGTGGTGAGCCGCAACCAGGGCGCGTTCGGATTCAGCGAACCGTGCGACGAATGCCGCGGTACCGGGTCCCTCATCGACGACCCGTGCGTGGACTGCCACGGCAGCGGTATCCAGAACCGCACCCGCACCATCAACGTCCGGATCCCACCGGGTATCGCGGACGGGCAACGGATCCGGCTCGCCGGACAGGGCGAGGCGGGCCTGCGCGGCGCGCCCTCGGGTGACCTGTTCGTCACGGTGCACGTGAGCCAGGACAAGGTCTTCGGCCGGGCCGGCGACGACCTCACCCTGGCATTACCGGTCAGCTACAGTGAATTGGTGCTCGGTACGACCGTATCGGTGCCCACTCTGGAGGGCCGGGTCGGCGTGAAGGTGCCACCGGGTACCGCGGACGGCCGCATCCTGCGGGTGCGCGGCCGCGGAGTGCCCAAACGTGGTGGCGGAGCCGGTGATCTGCTGGTCACCGTGAAGGTCGCCGTGCCGCCGAAGCTGGACGACGATGCCGTTGCGGCGCTGCGCGCGCTACAGGAGGCGGAGAAGGCCAGCGGGTTCGATCCGAGAGCGGGATGGGCAGGTGCCTGATGGAGCCGAAACGAGGGCCCGAGGCGGGGTCCGCGCGCCAATCGAGCACTGAATATTTCGTGATTTCGGTGGCCGCCCAGCTGGCCGGTATGCACGCGCAGACGCTGCGCACCTACGACCGGCTGGGACTGGTGACGCCGCAGCGTACTTCGGGCGGCGGCCGGCGCTATTCGGAACGGGACGTCGAGCTGCTGCGCGAGGTGCAGCGGCTGTCCCAGGACGAGGGCGTCAATCTCGCCGGGATCAAACGGATCATCGAACTCACCAACCAGGTGACCGAACTCCAGCAGCGGTTGGTGGAACTGACCGCCGCGCTGGAACGGGAGCGGGCCCGGCCGGACTACCGGCCGGAACTGATTCCACCGCAGCGCAATACCGCGCTGGTGGTGTGGCAGCCGCGTAACCGGCGGCAGCGTTGACTGTGTTTATGGCGGCGCCTCCGGCGCCGCGGGGCGGGGCCCTATCAACCCCGGTTCTTCACTCCGGCGCTCAGTCGCTGCGCTCCTTCGCTCTGTCGCTCCAGAACCGGGGCGGGCCCCGCCTTTGTGGTCGCCTCGCCTTCGGCATCGGGTCCGGGTCTGTCGGCTCGGGTTCTCGACTCCGGCGATCGGTCGCTTCGCTCTGTCGCTCCAGAACGGGGGCGGGCCCCGACGGTGTTGATGGTGTCGCCTCCGGCGGTTCAGGCTCCTTCGAACTGGATCCGCTCGGCCGGGGTGCCGGCGTCGAGCAGACGTTCCACCGTGGACCTGGTCATCGCGGGTGAACCGCAGACCAGGACCTGGTGCCGGTTGAACGAACCGTAGGAGCCGACCACGTCCGCGAGGGTGCCCTGCAGCAGGTCGTCGTCGTCGAAACCTATGTCCACCCGGTGGCTTTCGTGCCATTTATCGGGCCAGGACGGGTCGTCGAGGCGCTCCACCACCGGTACCACGGTGAGCCAGGGCAGGTCGGCGGCCAGCAGGACGAGCATATCGGCGGCGTACAGGTCGCGCGGTGCGGAACCACCGAAGAACAGGTAGGTGGTGGGCGGGTCCGGGTGCCGGGCCAGTTCCAGGATCTGAGCTCGTAGTGGGGCCAGGCCGGTGCCGCCCGCGATCATCACCACCTCGTCGCCTTCGGGGTCTACGGTGAACAGGCCCTCGGGCGCCGAGAGCTTCCATCGATCCCCGGGCGCGGTATCGGCGACGATTCCGGCGCTGCACCAGCCGCCCGCCACCGTGCGTACGTGGAATTCGAGCTTGCCGTCCAGCGAGGGCGGCAGCGCGGGGGAGAACCGGCGCCGCATGCCCGGGAACTGCGGGACCTCCACCTGCACGGACTGCCCGGCGAGGAACGGTACATATTCGCCGATCAACCGGACCACGGCCGTATCGTGGCGCAGCCGGTGGTGTTCGACGACATCGGCCAGCCAGTACGACCGCTGGGACGAATGGCCGGGGGACGCGCTCGGGTCGTTGGTCATGCCTCACTCATCCGACAGGGTGGGCCGGGCGGTCGCCGCCCGGTGCTCGATGTGCCGATACCGATCAGACCGGATCGGTGCTGATGATCTCCTCCGGAGTGCCGACCGCGAGCAGTGCCCGCCGGGTATCGGCGATCATCTTCGCCGAACCGGCGATCTGGATCTGCCGATCCTCCCATGCGCCGAAACTGGCCACCACGGCGCCGAGGTTGCCGACCAGGCGCCGGTGCATTCCGTACGGCGCGTCCTCGGTGGGGTGCGGGTACCACCACGGGTTCGTCTTGTGCTCGCAGACCGGGACGACGGTGAGCCACGGGTTGCTCTGCGAGAGCTGCCACATGTTCTCCACGTCGTACAGGTCGCACGGGTAGACGCCGCCGATGAAGAAGTGCACCCGGGGGTTGATACCGCGCCGGCCCATCTCGATCAGCTGGGCGCGCAGCGGCGCGACTCCGGTGCCCGATCCGATCATCAGCACATCGCGGCCGCTGTCGGAATCCACCTGCAGGCCGCCGAGCGGTCCGCCGATGAGCCAGCGGTCGCCGACTTTGGTCTCGCTGACGATGGACGGGCTCACCCAGCCACCGCGTACTTTGCGGACGTGGAATTCGATCTCGCCGTACGGGTTCGACGGGATGGCGGGTGAGAGATAACGCCACATCCGCGGGCGCTGCGGTACGGAGATGGGGACGTACTGGCCGGCCAGGTAGGGGATCGGATCGTCGGACTGGAGCCGGACGATGGCCAGATCTTCGAGGACGTGCCGGTGTCCGACGACGGTGGCCTCCCAGTAGGGCGGCGAATCATCGGAATTGGCGCCTATGGCCATGGCGGCGGAGATGAGCAGGCAGACATCACGCCATCCCTCGGCGAGTTCTCTGGTCCAGTACGGGCCGTTGTAGGTCTGGAAGGCGGCGTAGAGCGCGGGGCCGGCCTGGTCGTAGTGCGAGGCCTCGACGCCGTATTTGCGATGGTCGCGGGCCAGCTGTTCGAGGAATTTCTGGGCGCGATCCCAGTCCTCGAGGTGATCGAGCATGTACTGGACAGCGGTGACCACTCTCTTCGCCTGCATATCCATTGCGGGCGGGAACAGTTCTCGCAGCCGCGGGTTCTCCGCGAACAGGTGACCGTAAAACGCGCTGACCAACCGCTCGGGTCCACTCGGCGCATCGACCACCGACTGGAAATTGGCGCGGACCAGCGCTGCCGAACGCGCATCCACGGCGTGGAGCTTCCTTTCCCTGAATTCCGACCCGGAGGGACCGGCCGTTACCGGCGGTCCGTCACCCGACCAGTATCCCCGAAAAAAGAGATGATGGTGGGTGTGAAATACGGTTACCGGGTTTGGCCGATCTTGTTCGCGGGTACCGACGCGTCGTTGTGAGCCGCGGCCCAGCACTTTTCTGGCAACCGGGTGGCGAGAAGTCGCCGCCGAAAATTTCAAAGTTGAGCGGAACAGACTCAACCTTTCGTACGTTGAATCGGGCAGAACGGCACGAGACACCGGCTTCGGTGCGGCTGCCGGATGAGATATCGACTAGCAGGAAGGTGCTTCGTGGACTCGTTCAATCCCACCACCAAGACCCAGGCCGCGCTGACTGCCGCGTTGCAGGCAGCCTCGGCCGCCGGTAACCCCGAGATCCGGCCGGCCCATCTGCTGGTGGCGCTGCTGGACCAGACCGACGGTATCGCCGCGCCCCTGCTCAAGGCGGTGGGCACCGATCCCGCGACGGTGCGGCGCGAAGCGCAGGACATCGTCGACCGGCTCCCGCGCGCCAGCGGTGCCACCACGACCCCGCAACTGGGCCGTGAAGCGCTGGCCGCGATCACCGCCGCCCAGCAGCTGGCCACCGAGCTCGGCGACGAATACGTCTCCACCGAGCATGTGATGGTCGGCCTGGCCTCCGGCGATACCGACGTGACCATGCTGCTCGAGAAGTACGGCGCCACGGCCGCGGCACTACGGGAGGCCTTCACGACCGTGCGCGGTAACGCCCGGGTCAGCAGCCCGGATCCGGAGGGCAGCTACCAGGCGCTGGAGAAGTACTCCACCGACCTCACCGCCGCCGCGCGCGCGGGAAAACTGGACCCGGTGATCGGCCGCGATACCGAGATCCGGCGGGTCGTGCAGGTGCTGTCGCGGCGTACCAAGAACAACCCGGTGCTCATCGGTGAGCCGGGCGTCGGTAAGACCGCGATCGTGGAGGGCCTGGCCCAGCGCATCATCGCCGGCGATGTACCGGAATCGTTGCGCGGTAAGACCGTCATCTCGCTCGATCTGGGCGCGATGGTCGCCGGTGCCAAATACCGCGGCGAGTTCGAGGAGCGACTCAAGGCGGTACTGGAGGAGATCAAATCCAGTGCCGGGCAGATCATCACCTTCATCGACGAACTGCACACCATCGTCGGCGCGGGCGCGACCGGCGAATCGGCGATGGACGCCGGGAACATGATCAAGCCGATGCTGGCCCGCGGCGAACTGCGACTCGTCGGCGCCACGACGCTCGACGAGTACCGGCAGCACATCGAGAAGGACGCGGCGCTGGAGCGCCGCTTCCAGCAGGTGATCGTCGGCGAACCCTCGGTGCAGGACACCGTCGGCATCCTGCGCGGTATCAAGGAGCGCTACGAGGTGCACCACGGGGTGCGGATCACCGACTCCGCGCTGGTGTCGGCGGCCGCCCTGTCCGACCGCTACATCACCTCCCGGTTCCTGCCCGACAAGGCGATCGACCTGGTCGACGAGGCGGCCTCGCGACTGCGGATGGAGATCGACTCCCGGCCGGTGGAGATCGACGAGGTCGAACGCGCGGTGCGGCGGCTCGAGATCGAAGAGGTGGCACTCACCAAGGAGACCGACGAGGCGTCCAAGCAGCGACTGGAGCGACTGCGCGCCGAACTCGCCGACGACCGGGAGAAGCTCAATCAGCTCACCACCCGCTGGCAGAACGAGAAAACCGCGATCGACCAGGTTCGCGTGCTGAAGGAGCAACTCGAGACCCTGCGCGGTGAATCCGAACGCGCCGAACGCGACGGTGACCTGGGCAAGGCCGCGGAGCTTCGGTACGGGCGCATCCCGACGCTGGAGAAAGAACTCGCCGAGGCCGAGGAGGCGTCCGGCGCGGCCGCCGACGGAGAAGTCATGCTCAAGGAAGAGGTCGGCCCGGACGATATCGCCGAGGTGATCTCCGCCTGGACCGGGATTCCGGTGGGCCGGCTGCTCGAAGGCGAGACCGAGAAACTGCTCCGGATGGAATCCGAACTCGCCCGCCGGGTGGTCGGGCAGAACGACGCGGTACGGGCCGTTTCCGACGCGGTGCGGCGGGCGCGTGCCGGAGTCGCGGACCCGAACCGGCCGACCGGCTCGTTCCTGTTCGTCGGTCCTACCGGTGTGGGTAAGACGGAGCTCGCCAAAGCGCTGGCGGATTTCCTGTTCGACGACGAACGCGCGATGGTCCGCATCGATATGAGCGAGTACAGCGAGAAGCACGCGGTCGCCCGCCTGGTCGGCGCCCCACCCGGCTACGTCGGCTACGACCAGGGCGGCCAGCTCACCGAAGCGGTACGCCGCCGTCCCTACACGGTGGTGCTGTTCGACGAGATCGAGAAGGCCCACCCCGATGTCTTCGACATCCTGCTCGCCGTGCTCGACGAGGGCCGGCTCACCGACGGCCAGGGCAGGACGGTGGACTTCCGCAACACCATCCTGATCCTGACCTCGAACCTGGGTGCCGGCGCCGACGCGGAATTCGTGATGAACGCGGTCCGCGCCGCCTTCAAACCGGAGTTCCTGAACCGGCTCGACGATGTGGTGATGTTCCAGGCCCTCGACGAGGACCAGCTCGCGCACGTCGTCGATATCCAGCTCGACCAGTTGCAGCGGCGGCTCGCGCAGCGCCGGCTGACTCTCGAGGTGAGCGATTCCGCCCGCTTCTGGCTGGCGGTACGCGGATACGACCCGGTGTACGGTGCCCGCCCGCTGCGCCGCCTGATCCAGCAGTCGATCGGCGACACTCTCGCCAAGGAGCTGCTGGCCGGCAAGGTCACCGACGGCGATACGGTCGAAGTCGCCGTCACACCGGACGGCGACGGGCTGGTAGTCGGCCGCCGCGACCGCGACGCCACCCCGGTCACCGCGGCCCAGTAACCCGGCCGCGGCCCCGCGAATTCGGCACCGACCTCCGTTTTCGCCGCCCCTGTCGATCTCCGGCCCCGGGTGAGTGCGCTCGCCCGGGGCCGGTTCGTTCGCCGGGTTCTGTGTTCCGCGCTGTGCAGCCGATTCATCGCCGTGCACGGCTGTCACGCGGGTGGAGGTGCGCCGATGTCCGCGGCGTTCGCTGTTGTCGGTTGTGTATCCGGAATGGCGACGCCCACGGCTGTGGCGAACGTCGACGTTCGCCACAGTGGATGTTGTGGTGGTCTGCGCACGGCCGGAGCGAATGCGGAGGTACGCCGAGGTTTGTGGTGGTGGGTGTTGTGGGTGGTCTGTCGGCATGTTGATGCGCACGGCCGGAGCGAATGCGGAGGTTCGCCGAGGTTTGTGGTGGTGGGTGTTGTGGGTGGTCTGTCGGCATGTTGATGCGCACGGCCGGAGCGAATGCGGAGGTTCGCCGAGGTTTGTGGTGGT
>NZ_JBSGIP010000015.1:0-4991 GCF_053605105.1 Nocardia sp. NPDC003963 | reverse complement strand
GGTGGGTGTTGTGGGTGGTCTGTCGGCATGTTGATGCGCACGGCCGGAGCGAATGCGGAGGTACGCCTAGTCTGGTTCATATGACCAACCCGAACGATCCCTGGGCGAGGCGGCCGGACGACGATCCGACCCAGCACCTGGGTCAGCCGGGGGAATCGGCCACCGAGAAGCTGTCGACCGGCTACGGGCCGGCGGGTTACGGGGAGTCGACGACGGCCTATCCGGGTAACGATCCCTACGGCGGGTGGGGCCCCGGCCCCAATCCGACCCGCGAGATGCCCACCTATCCGAGTGGTGCCTACGAGAACCAGTGGGGCGGGTACGGCCCCCCGGGGCAGATCCCGCCGGGCGGGGTACCGCCGGAGCCGCCGCGGCCGCCGAAGAAGAACGGGATGTGGATCGGTGTCGCGGTCGCCGTTATCGTGCTGATCGGGCTCGCCGGTATCGCTGCCGGGATGCTCTTCGGGGGTGGCGGGTCCGATACCACTGCCAGTGACACCACGACCAGCAGCCGGCCGACCGGCCGTGGCCTGCCGGCTGATCCCGGCGATTCGGGTCCCGCGTTTCCGAGCCTGCCCAGCATGCCCGATATGCCCGATACCGGCGACGCGGAAGCCGGCGGGACGACCATGGGCACCATCAGCGCCAACTCCGGCGGTACCCTGACCCTCAGCACGCTCACCGGTAAAGAGGTCACAGTGCACACCAGTGCCTCCACCCAGGTGATCTCGCTGGCCGGGGCCACCGTCGACGCTCTGCCGACCGGGGACCTGGTGATCGTGCAGGGCCAGCAGAGCCCGGACGGATCAATCCAGGCCGATGTCATCATCAGTACCGCTCTCGAAGGGGGCGGACGATGAAAAAGCGCGGCGCGCAGTGGTGGGTGCCCGGCATTACGCCGGGCGGGTCGATAGGCTAGGCGACGATGACGGCAATGTGGTTCGGGCTGGCGGCAATCACCCTCGTGGGTGCGATAGTGCTGCTCTATTTCGACCGGCGACAGCGACAGCGGACCGGTCACGCACGCCAGGTGTGGGCGAAAGCGCAGGGATACACCTATGTGTCGGTGGAACCGGCGCTCGCCTCGACATGGCGGCGCGGTGCGCTGGCCAAGCTCGGATACCTGACCGCGGTCGACGTGGTGACCGGTATCCGCAAGGGCGAGAAGTTCGTACTGCTGGATCTCGAGGATTCCGCGACGCTGGTCGCCGTTCGCCGGCAGATCGGTTCGGATATCGATGTCGATATGCGGCTCAAGACCATGAACCCGCCCAAGGACGCCGATCTCGAACTGCTCGGCGCCATCGGCGATCGTGTCGTCTTCGCGACCAACCCCGAAATCGCGCGGCACGCCGTCGATCAGCGGATGGTCGCGTTCATCGAATCGCTGGCCGATACCGTGCAGATGCTGTGGAGCGAGGGCAACTGGACCCTCGGCATGCTCCCGGTGGGTACAGGAGCCAAGGACTGGGAGACCGGTATCGACGCGGTCCTGCGGCTGTCGGGTCTGCTGCATGTGCTGCCGCCGGTCACCGAAACCGGCTCCGACGATCCCGAATCCGGCGCCGGGCGCCCACGTGCCCGGATCCGCTCGGCCGAATACGACGCCGACGATGCCCGGGACGAGGATTACGACGATTACGAGGACGACGACCGCGGCGAGGGTCGCTACGGGCGTTCGGTACCCAATGTCCGGTATCGCCAGGACGATCCGGAAGATCACGACGAACCCGGCCGGCGTGAATCCGATGACGGTGATGTGTCCCCGCGCCGGCCGAGTCTGGCGGTGGTGCCCGACTCCCGGACGGTGAACCGGTCCACCCGCTCGGAATCCGACCCCGAATCCGGCTCGCGCGAACGCCGCGAATCCGCTCCCGGCGACGACCGGGAACCGCGTCAGCCCGGTGGTCCGTTCCATCCGGGATTCCGTCCCTACCAGGGTCCGGTACCGCAGTAGGTTTCCCCGATACGCACTCCGCGCGACCTGCGACAACTCCGCGCGGAGCGCCCCCGTATCCTGCTTCGCAGGGCGCCGCAGCATGCGCCGGGACCATACTGCCGTGACTCGCCTACGTGGGCGGAAGGACACCGATGATCGACCAGGCAACGACCGACCGGGACGCTTTGGCCGGGCTGGTGCGCGATTTAGCCGTTGTGCACGGCAAGGTGACGCTGTCCTCGGGCAATGAGGCCGACTACTACGTCGATCTGCGCCGGGCGACCCTGCATCATCGGGCCGGTCCGCTGATCGGCAAATTGCTGCGCGAACTCGTCGCCGATTGGGAATTCGACGCCGTCGGTGGGCTCACCATGGGTGCCGACCCGGTCGCGCTGGCCGTGATGCACGCTCCCGGCCGGCCGATCGACGCGTTCGTGGTGCGCAAGGCGGCGAAGACCCACGGTATGCAACGGCAGATCGAGGGCCCCGATGTGGTGGGCCGGCGCGTCCTGGTGGTCGAGGATACGACGACCACCGGCAACTCCCCGCTGACCGCGGTGCGCGCACTACGCGACGTGGGTGCGACAGTGGTCGGGGTGGCCACGGTGGTGGATCGGGAAACCGGTGCCGACCGGGTCATCGCCGACGAAGGTCTGGAATACCGCTCGATCCTGAGCCTCAGCGACCTCGAACTGAACTGAACACCGCTGCTGAATCACGGTGGGCTGTTCACCGGCCTGTCCCACTCGGTTAGCCTGAGAATCCGTCAGTACTGCAAGTGAAGGGTCGTGGAGTCGTGGTGAGCATTGCCGGCAAGAAGGGGCACGACAACGTAGCAATGCTCGGCATCGGTGCCTACCGGCCGACACGCGTGGTCAGCAATGACGAGGTGTGCGAGGTCCTGGACTCCACCGATGAATGGATCTTCGAACGCAGCGGTATCCGCAACCGGCGCTGGATCAGTGGCGACGAATCGCTGCGCTCCATCTCGGTGGCCGCGGGCCGGCGCGCGCTGCGCAACAGCGGTGTGGATCCCGCGCGGATCGGCGCCCTCATCCTGGCGACCTCCAGCTGGCCGATGCTCACCCCGCACGGTGCCCCGATCGTCGCCAGTGACCTGGGAATGAACGGTATCCCTGCCTTCGACCTGACCTCCGGATGCGGTGGTTTCGGCTACGGTCTCGGCGTCGCCACCGATATGATCCGCGCCGGTTCCGCCGAGTACGTGCTGCTCATCGGTGCCGAGACCATGACCATCGGGATCGACCCGACCGATCGCGGTACGGCGTTCATCTTCGGCGACGGCGCCGGTGCGGTGGTGATCGGACCGAGCGAGGAGAACGGGATCTCGCCGACGGTCTGGGGCAGCGACGGTGAGAACGCCGAGGCGATCAAACAGGACATCAACTTCATCGACTACATGCAGCGGGCGCAGGATCTACAGGGCACCGACCCCAAACTGGAACCGGTGGGCCGGATGGCGCTGCGGATGGAGGGGCCGCGAGTTTTCCGGTGGGCCGCTGTCACATTGCCGCGCGCGCTGTCCACGGCGCTCGATGTGGCCGGGGTGTCCAAGGAGGATATCGAGGTCTTCATCCCGCACCAGGCCAATGCCCGGATCAACGAGCTGATGAAGAAGAACCTGGGTCTGGCCGACGATATCCCCATGGCGGCCGATATCGAGAACACCGGCAATACCTCCGCGGCGTCGATACCGCTGGCGATGGAGGAGATGCTGGCAACCGGTAAGGCCAAAGGCGGCCAGCTGGCGCTACTGCTCGGCTTCGGGGCCGGGCTCAGCTACGCGGGGCAGGTGGTCATCCTCCCGCCGGCGCCCGCCGAGTCGAGCCTGTAGCGATGCGACCACTGCGGGCCGGGTTCCTCGCCGCCACCGCGGTGACCGTGGCGGGTGCGCTCACCGGTCGCCAGCGGTGGCAACTGGTCGCCAAACCACTGATGATGCCGCTGCTCGCGGCCGATATCGCCACCAGCCGCGCCGATATCGTGCCTGCCGACCGAACGCTGCTGTTGAGTTCGCTGGGTGCTGCCACGGTCGGAGACGTGCTGCTCATCGACCCCGACAACGACCGTCGGCTCATCGCGGGGGCGTCGTCGTTCGCGGTGATGCAGACCGGGTACGCCACGCTGTGGTGGCGCTACGGGGCGCGCCCGGCACCCGCGGTGGCCGTGCCGCGAGTGCTGGCCTGGGTGGGTGCCGCAGCGCTGCTGCGTGCCAAGGCCCCGGTACTCACGGTGCCGTTGAGCGCATACGGTGTGACACTGGGCAGCGCGGCCGTGCTGGCCTCCGATCCGGCGCTGGCTCCGGACGCGGACAGTATTGCGGGACTGAATATTCCGGCTGCCGATCCGCGCAGCCGCCTGGGGGTGGGCGCGCTGTTGTTCACGGTATCGGACGGTCTGATCGTGTTGCGGCGGCTCTTCGCGCGTGGCGAGCGGTCGCGACGGGTGATCGAAGGGGTGATCCTGGCGACCTACGGTGCCGCGCAGTTCCTGCTGGCCGATCCGGCGGCGCACGTCCGGAAACGGGCCGGTGCCGATGAGCCCGAACGGATTTCCGCTGGTCGTCCCTAGGCGCCGGCCGATACGATCCCCACATGAGTTACCCGCCGCCCGCGTACGGCTACCCGGCCTACGGCCCGCCGCCCGAACATCCGCAAGCGACCACTGTGCTGATCCTCGGCATCATCGGGATGGTGTTCTGCCAGGTCGTCGCCCCGTTCGCCTGGGTGATGGGGCGCCGGGCGCTCAACGATATCGACGCGTCCGGTGGCACCTTGGGCGGCCGCAGCAATGTGATGGTGGGTTATGTCCTGGGCATCATCGGTTCGGTACTGCTGATCCTGGGGGCGCTCGCCGCCATCGCCTACATCGTGATCATCGTCGTGCTGATCGGGTCCGGTTCCGCCGGCTGAGTTATCGGCCCCGCCTTCGGCGGGGCGGGGTGGGGCCCTATCAACCCCGGTTCTTCACTCCGGCGCTCAGTCGCTGCGCTCCTTCGCTCTGTCGCTCCAGAACCGGGGCGGGCCCCACC
>NZ_JBSGIP010000014.1:0-150010 GCF_053605105.1 Nocardia sp. NPDC003963 | reverse complement strand
GATCCGAGCCCATGCCTTATCGGTCACTTCACCACGACCCACCACACCCGACAGCTAACACCAACCACCACAACGAATTACAGGACAGGTCCTAGACGGAAATCACGGAACTCGCGATGAACAACACCACCGACTTCGCCGGATTCACCCTCGGCCTTGCTGAATTGGTCATCCCGCTCACCGGGTGGAGCGTCATCCGAGCCAGAGGTCGGTTCAGCATGAGATTTGATCTGCTTTCAGCAGGTCGTGCCGCGGTCGGTGCCGATGACCCAATGTAGGTTCTCCGATGTGGGTAGGAGGTTGCTGTCGAGCAGTCGGCCGGGTGGTGTCGGCCGCGGCGGCGAACGCCCGGCGGGCGGATTCGGGATCGAGCAGATCGGCCGCCTCCCCGCTGCGGGCGACCCGCAACGAGGTGGATCGCTGTGCCGCCACTTCGAAGACTCGGCCCGCGGAAACGACGCCTTCTTCAGTGATGGTCCACGCACCTGAACAGTGTCCGGGAGCGGTTCGCGGCGGACCAGGCCAGGTCATCGCATTTGTCCGGCCGGGACTGGGCGGCAACGCCGGCCGAAGAACCGGGCCCCGACCCATCTCGGCACGAGGGGCGCCCAGCGACGACAGAACCTCTCCGGCTCCGGCACGCAGCCGACGACCGGTGGGCCACATGACAACCGGAAGGCGACAGTTCACCGCCACTGCCCAGCAGGTGTTCGACAGCAACGCCGATGTGCGCCCGTCCGCTACCCGACCGCGCCGGAACTACAGCGCGTGCAGCGAAACCATGGACTCCGAACCCGCACGCGATCCGTTCAGCGAACAGCTCCCCGGGCGCGTTCCGGCGCCCGACCGCGATTCCGGCCACGACAACACCGTATGTCGCCGAGGTGAGGGCGTCCGCATCCGGCCGCTACCGTTGTCCACGGCAGGCAGCGCCGAACGCGAATTCCAGGCCTCGGCGACGGCGCGGGACCAACTGGCATTCGCGCAGGGCCGGTCGGTGACTCGGGCGGATTCGGATCCGAAGGGCAGGAGAACATGAAGGCAGACCGGGAACGGGGCACGGAACCGGCGCATCAGGTGGTGTCCCGGGAGCTGCGGGCCGGTATCGCCGCGGGTGAGTATCGCGACAGCGGCAAACTGCCGACCGAAGCGGAACTCGCCCAACGATATCGGGTCAGCCGCCAGACGGTGCGCCGCGCGTTCCAGGACCTCGTCGCCGACGGGACGGTCTACCGCGTCCCGGGTCGCGGCACATTCGTGGCCGAAGCCGAGGGCCGCTATCTCCGTCATCACGGTTCGATCGAGGACCTGATGAACCTATCCGCCGACACCACGATGGAGGTGATCACGCCGCTGCACCGCAGGGTCGATATCGATGCCGCCAGCAGGTTGCGGCTCGACACCGATATCGTCTACACCGTCGCTTTCCGCCGCATTCACGACGGGGTCCCGTTCGTCCTGACCACGGTGCATCTGCCCGAGCACATCGGCAGACATATCCTCGGCCGCGCCGAACTCGGTGCCGGCGGGGCGAGTTCCCATACCGTGATCGGGTTGCTCGAACCGCACCTCGACAGCCCGATCGCGGAAGCCGCGCAGTCGATCACGGTGTCACGCGCCGATGCCGAAGTCGCGGCCGGACTCGGCTGTGAACAAGGCCATCCGATGCTCCGCGTCGACCGGCTCTACACCGATGCCGACGGCCGGGCCGTCGATCTGTCGGTCAGTCATTTCCTGCCGGAGCACTACACCTACCGGGTGACGCTGCGCCGCAGCACCCGCTGACTGTACTGCGCGAACCGAGTCCGGCCGGGCCCACGCCTCGGCACCACGGCCGGGACCGGCGAGCAGACGGGCCGCCGCGACGTCCACGCCGAACGGCCGTGAACCCGCGAGCCGCTCGGCCGCCGGCCGGCCTCGTGCACACCGTCCCCGACCCCGGTACCGGCAGCCCTTCTCTATTTGTACGCATAACTGGATAAATTTGTACGTACATATGATAGAACTAACCGGACTCAGGTGCCGGAGGCGGACCGCCCGGCACGGTGGGCAGCACACGGTCGAGATCGCGCGCGAGGCACGGTCGCCGAACAAGGAGAACGCGCTATGAGCCGGCTATGCAGCACAGACGGGTTGACCGAGGACCAGACCGAGATCATTCGAACCGTCCGTGCGTACGTGGAGAAGAAGATCCTCCCGGTGGCCACCGAGCTCGAACACGCCGACGAATACCCCCAGGAGATCGTCGACGGACTGAAGGAGCTGGGCATCTTCGGGTTGATGATCCCCGAGGAATACGGCGGGCTGGGCGAATCGCTGCTGACCTATGCGTTGTGCGTCGAAGAGATCGCGCGCGGCTGGATGAGCGTCTCGGGCGTGATCAACACCCACTTCATCGTGGCCTACATGCTCATGCGGCACGGTACCGACGAGCAGAAGCAGAAGTATCTGCCGAGGATGGCCACCGGTGATATGCGGGGCTCGTTCTCGATGTCGGAGCCCGGCCTGGGCTCGGACGTCGCCGCGATCAAGACCCGAGCGGTCCGGGGCGAGGACGGCTGGTACACGATCGACGGCCAGAAGATGTGGCTGACCAACGGCGGCACGTCGAACCTGGTGGCGGTACTGGTGAAAAGCGACGAGGGCGCCGACAGCGTCTACAAGAACATGACGACGTTCTTGATCGAGAAGGAGGCCGGCTACGGCGAGACCGCCCCGGGCCTCACCATTCCCGGCAAGATCGACAAGATGGGCTACAAGGGGGTCGACACCACCGAGGCCGTCTTCACCGGCCACCGGGTGCCGGCCGATCGGATCCTCGGTGGCGTGCCGGGCAAGGGCTTCTACCACATGATGGACGGTGTCGAGGTCGGCCGCGTCAATGTCGCCGCCCGGGCCTGCGGAATCGCGCTCCGGGCCTTCGAATTGGCGATCGCCTACGCACAGCAGCGCGAAACCTTCGGCAAGCCGATCGCCGATCACCAGGCGATCCTGTTCCGCCTCGCGGAGATGGCCACCAAGGTCGAGGCCGCCCATGCGATGACGGTCCGGGCCGCCCGGCTGAAGGACACGGGCGAACGCAACGACGTGGGCGCCGGGATGGCGAAGATGCTCGCCGCGGAGTACTGCAACGAGGTCGTGCAGGACTCCTTCCGCATCCACGGCGGTTACGGCTACTCCAAGGAGTACGAGATCGAGCGCCTCTACCGCGAAGCCGCTTTCATGCTGATCGGCGAGGGCACCTCCGATATCCAGAAGATGATCATCGGCCGCGCATTGCTCGCGGACTACCGGCTCTAGACCCGACCAGAGCCGGAACCCCTTCGTGCGGCGAACGATCCGCCCGTCAGCGCTCGTGGGTATGGGCCACGTAGACATCACAGTGCGCCCGGCTCGCCACATCGCGCGCGATACTGCCGAGAACACGGGCGAAGCCCTGGACCCGCTTGTTACCGACGACGATGAGCTCCGCGTCGCACTGCGCCGCGACCTGGACCAGCACCTCTCCGGGCTTTCCCTCGACCGCGTGCGGGTGCAGCACGATCGCCTGGTGCTGTGCCTGCAGTGCCCGGACCACCGCGACGGCCGTGCGCCGGGCCTCGTCCTCGGTCGACCGGACGAGTTCGTCACTGCCCTGCCGGATCCGCTCGACCTCCAGGCGTTCGTATGCGCAGACCACGTGGAGTTCGGCCCCCAGCGCCCGGGCCAACCGCGCGGCCCGCTCGGCCGCCCGCTCGGCGGTGGGGCTGCCGTCCACACCGGTGACGATCGTCTTCATCCCGTACCTCTTCTCTCTGCTCGCCGCGGCATCGGACGCACCCGGCGTCGAGCGATGGCCGCCCAGGAGTGCCGCGCTCCGGACAGCCGTAGGACCTCTCGACAGAGTACTGAGTCATACTATATTTTCTATAGATTATGACTTCCGAGACAGCTCAGGCACCCGTTCACCGAGAACACCCGGGCCCCGGGGTCACCGTTCTGCGAATCGACCGCCCGCACCGCCGCAACGCTCTCGACGCGCCGACCCTGGAGTTGCTGCGGGCCGGTCTCGCCGCGGCCGCCCACCGCCGGGATGCGGCCGTGGTCATCACCGGAGGCGACGAATTCTTCTCGTCCGGTGGGGATGTGGCGTCGATGCCCGGACCAGAGGACGGCCTGTTCGGTCCCGCGGCACGGCTGGCCCTGATCCACGATCTGGTGACCGCGATGGTGCGTGCCGACCAGGTGATCATCGCGGCCGTCGAGCGGTACGCGATCGGTGCCGCCTGGGGCATCGTCCTCGCCTGCGATCTGGTCGTCGCCGGGGAGGACGTGCACTTCAAGGCCCCGTTCGCCGCCCGTGGCCTGACAGCCGACGCCGGTACGGCCTACCACCTGCCGCGCCGGCTGGGGCAACAGCGCGCCGCGGCCCACCTCTTCCTCGGCGAGCCGCTCACCGCCCGGGACGCGCGGTCGGCCGGGCTGGTCACCGAGACGGTGGCGACCGGGAGCGCGACCGCGCGCGCCGTCGAACTCGCCACCGTACTGGCGGCCGGCCCGACCGGGTCCAACGCCGTCACCAAATCACTACTCGCCCAGGACCGGGCGGACCTCGCCCAGTTCCTGGCCAACGAACGCACCGCGATGGCCCTGGCCGGCCACGGAACCGACGCACAAGAAGGCCGCCGCGCCTTCCTCGAACGACGGGAGCCACGCTTCTCATGAACACCACCCCGCTGGCCCATCTCCAGGTGGTCGAATGCGCCACCTTCGTGGCCGGACCCTCGTGCGGTATGAACCTCGCCCAGCTGGGGGCCGACGTCATCCGGGTCGACCTCCCCGGCGGCGGCAGCGACCACCTGCGCTGGCCGCTCGCCCACACCGGCGCCAGCCTCTACTGGGCGAATCTCAACAAGGGGAAGCGATCGGTCGCACTGGACTACCGCACACCGGAGGGACGCGATCTGCTGCTGGCGCTCTGCACCGGGCCGGGACCGGGCGCGGGCATCCTCGTCGACAATGTGGCCGGGCGGCACCGGGTCACCCACGCGGACCTCACCGCCCGTCGAGCCGACGCGATCTCGGTCCACGTACTCGGTTTCCCCGACGGCCGGCCCGCGGTCGACTACACGGTGAACGCCGCGGTCGGGGTTCCGGATATGACCGGGCCGGGCGGCGCCGCGGAACCGGTCAACCATGTCCTGCCCGCCTGGGATCTGCTCACGGGCGCGTCCGCCGCGCTCGGCGTGCTGGCCGCGGTGAACCGTCGTGAGCAGACCGGAGCGGGGTCGCGCCTCGATATCGCGCTGGCCGATGTCGCGCTGTCCGCGGTGGGCGCGCTGGGCTGGCTGGCCGAAGCCGAACAGCACGGGGACCGCGCGCCGCACGGCAACCATCTCTACGGCAGCTTCGGTACCGATTTCGCCACCGCCGACGGCCGGCGGCTCATGGTCGTGGCATTGACCGAAGGGCAGTGGCGTGCACTGTGCGAGGTCACCGGGACCGCGCCGGTTTTCGCGGCGCTCGAGACCGCGCTCGACACCGACCTGCGACAGGAAGCCGCGCGCTACGAACTCCGCGAGACCATCGCCTCGATCCTGCGTCCCTGGTTCGCGGCGCGCTCCCTCGACGAGCTGACCGACCGGCTGAACCGGGCCCGGGTGCTGTGGGGCCCCTACCGGTCGATGGCCGAGGCCGCGGCGCTGGCCCGCGCGGACGCGGGTTCGGTGGCGCGGCCGGTCCACCAACCCGGGATCGGGGACATGCTGGCCACCGGGAATCCGCTGCGCTGGGAAGAGCACCTCCCGGCTCCCGAACCCGCCCCGCGCCTCGGCGCCGACACCGAGGAGGTCCTGGCGCACACGCTGGGACTCGCCGATCACGAGATCGGCCGCCTGCACGATCTCCGGGTCGTGGCATCCGCTCCGGCCGGCGATTCCACCCGATGACGCGGTCGCTCGGCCCGCGCATCCCCTACGCACAGCATCGACAGGAAGGCCCCTCATGACCGCACTCCTCACCGACCGGACCGCCGTCGTCACCGGCGGCGCCCAGGGCATCGGCCTGGCCATCGCCCGGCTGTACCTCGAGCACGGCGCCCGGGTCGTCATCGGCGATCTCGACGAAGCCGCGGCGCAGGCCGCCGTCGCCGAGCTCGGCAACGACCGGGCCCGCGCCGTACGGTGCGACGTCGTCGACGCCGACCAGGTGCAGAACCTGATCGATACGGCCGTCACCGAATTCGGCTCCCTCGACGTTTTCGTCAACAACGCCGGAATCACCCGCGACGCGACCATGCGCACCATGACCGAGGATGATTTCGACCTCGTCGTCCAGGTCCATCTGAAAGGCACCTGGAACGGCACCCGGCTGGCCGCGGCCCGGATGCGGGAGCAGAAGTCGGGCGCGATCGTGAATATCTCCTCGTTGTCCGGCAAGGTCGGCATGATCGGCCAGACCAACTACTCGGCCGCCAAGGCCGGGATCGTCGGGCTCACCAAGGCGGCGGCCAAGGAGATGGCCCACCACGGGGTGCGGATCAACGCGATCCAGCCGGGGCTGATCAGGTCGGCGATGACCGAGGCGATGCCGCAGAAGGCGTGGGACGGGAAAATGGCGGAGATCCCGATGCAGCGGCCCGGTGAGACGCACGAGGTCGCCGGTGTCGCCCTGTTCTACGCCTCGCCCCTGTCCTCCTATATGACCGGCACCGTGGCCGAGGTGACCGGCGGGCGGTTCATGTGAGTGCGCCGCGGGAGAGCGTCGTCGACCGCGTCGTCGACCCGGTCACGGTGGCGGCACTGGCCGATCTGCTCGGTGCGACGGACCTCGACCTGCGGGCGGGCGCGCCCCTGCCGCCCCTGTGGCACTGGGCCGCGCTCGCCCGCTGGCCCGCCCCGCACACGCTCGGACCGGACGGGCATCCCCGCCGCGGGACCGGAATCATGCCGGATATCGCCCTGCCGCGCCGCATGTTCGGCGGCGGCAGCCTCACCTTCCATGCCCCGATACCGGTCGGCGGCGAAGTCACGGTGACCTCGCGCGCTTCGGAGCCGCGGGAGCGCGAGGGACGCACCGGACCGCTCATCCTGGTCGACCTGACCGTTCTGGTGCACGACCGGACCGGCGCCCTGCTCCTGGAGGAGATCCGCAATATCGTCTACACCGGCGCGCGGCGGGAGTCGGCGGGAGTCGAGCCCGCCCCGGTGCCGCTCACCACGGAGCTGATCGGCCCGGCCCGGAGCACCGAGGAGGGTGGGACGCGGTGCGATCTGCGCACCGATCCGCTGCACCTGGCCCGGTTCAGCGCGCTCACCGCCAACCCGCACCGGATCCACCTCGACTGGCCCTACGCGACCGGAGTCGAGGGCTACCCGGGCTTGGTCGTCCACGGCCCGCTCATGGCGGTGGCACTGGCGGAGGCGGCCCGGCGCGCGGGAACGGCCCCGCCTCGGGCGCTCCGCCACCGCGGCCTGGCCCCGCTGTTCTGCGGCGAGCCGGCGGAGCTGGTGGCGCGGCCGGGGACGAACCCGGTGCTGGAGGTCATCTCCCCCTGGTCGCGCGTCCACGCCCGCCTCGAGTTCGACCCCACACCGAATACCGCGCACCGACCGAGCTGAGCAACCATCCAGGAGTGCCACGATGCGATACCTCCGCCACGGCCTCCACGAACCTGCGCCAGAGGAGAATCATGAACGAGGCTGTCATCTGCGAGCCACTGCGCACCCCGATCGGGGGGTACGGTGGCGTCTTCCGTTCCCTGACCGCAGTGGATCTCGGAGTCGCCGTGCTCCGTGAACTCGTCGCGCGTGGTCTGCCGGCCGACGCCGTCGACGATGTCGTACTCGGGAACTGCAACCCCAACAGCGAGGCGCCCGCGATCGGCCGGGTGGTCGCCCTCACCGCCGGTCTTCCCGTCGAGGTGCCGGGCCAGCAGCTCGACCGCCGGTGCGGCTCCGGACTCCAGGCGATCCTCAACGCGGCGATGATGGTGCAGACCGGAGCGGCCCGGGTGGTGGTCGCGGGCGGCACCGAGAGCATGAGCAACGTACCGTTCTACACCACCGACGCCCGCTGGGGCGCCGCGCGCAGCGGGATGACGATGCACGACGGGCTGGCCCGCGCCCGCACCACGGCGGGCGGTCCCGACTATCCCGTACCCGGCGGAATGATCGAGACGGCGGAGAACGTCCGCCGCGAATACGGCATCACCCGCGCGGCGCAGGACGCGCTGGCGCTGGAATCCCATCGCCGTGCCGTGGCGGCCCAGACATCCGGGGTGTTCGCCGAGGAGATCGTGCCCGTGACGGTGCCCGGGCGGAAGGGCGCGACGGTGGTCGACACCGACGAGCATCCGCGCGCCGACACCAGCCCGGAATCGCTGGCCGCGCTCCGGCCGATCATGGGGCGGACCCTCGACGATGCCACGGTCACCGCGGGCAACGCCAGCGGACAGAACGACGCCGCGGCGCTGTGCGTGGTCACCACGCCGGAGCGGGCGGCCGAGCTGGGTCTGCGCCCCCTGGTCCGGCTGGTGTCCTGGGCGGTGGCCGGTGTTCCCCCGCGCACCATGGGGATCGGTCCGGTACCGGCCACCGCGGCCGCGCTGGAGCGGGCCGGACTCACGCTGGCCGATATGGATCTGATCGAACTCAACGAGGCCTTCGCGGCCCAGGCCCTCGCGGTGATGCAGGAGTGGGGGCTGGGCGAGAGCGACCGCGCGCGGGTCAACGCGCACGGCTCCGGTATCTCCCTGGGGCATCCCGTGGGCGCCACCGGGGCCCGGCTGGTCGGCACCCTGGCCCGCCAGCTCACCCGCGGCGGCGGCCGTTACGGTCTCGCCACCCTGTGCATCGGCGGCGGCCAGGGGCTGGCGGCCGTGGTCGAACGGGTCGCGGGATGAGTACGGCCGGCCCCGCTGTCGTCCGCACCCGGGCCGAGCTCGACGCACTCGTGGGCGTCGAGCTCGGCCCGGGTCCGTGGCTCACCGTGGACCAGGAGCGTATCGATCTCTTCGCCCGCGCGACAGGCGACCGGCAATGGATCCACGTCGACGCCGAGCGCGCCGCCCGGGGTCCGTACGGCCGCACGATCGCCCACGGTTACCTGACGCTCTCGCTCATCTCCGACCTCGCCGCGGAACTCTACGATTTCCGTCTCGGAACCGCCCGGCTCAACTACGGCCTGGACAAGGTGCGCTTTCCCACCCCCGTCCCGGTCGGTAGCCGGATCCGGCTGCGCTGCACCGTCGCCGAGGTGCTCCCCCGGACGGACGCACTGCTGGTGCCCATCGATTTCACCGTGGAGCTGGACGGGAGCGAACGTCCAGCCTGTGTGGCCCGCAAGATATCGCTGGTCCTGCTCACCTGACAAGAGTGGGGGCGTCCGCGCGGACGCCCCCACTCCCCTCATCTACGACGAAGGGCCGGCCCGATCGAGTCGGCCCTTCCGTCGTGCCCGCCGTCAGCCGAAGGCGAACATCTTGTTCCAGCGGGCCACGATGTCGCGGCCGCGGGACCGGGCGTCCTCCGGGGTGTAGACCAGGAAGCCTTCGTCATCGGCTTTCGGCAGCTGGTAATGACCGGTCGGCACCTGGTCGATATCGGTACGGGAACTCACGAAACCCTGTGCCGCCGCGAACTCCTGGCCGGAGCGGGACATGGTCCAGTTCATGAAGAGCCGCGCCGCCGGGCTGTTCGCTCCCGCCGAGGTCAGCCCCTGCATGTTGAAGGTGCCCGAAACCCCCTTCTTCGGAACCACCAGTTCGATGGGCGCGCCCGCCTCCTCGGCACCGTAGGTGCTGTTGAAGCCGATGGTGGCCACCTGGATCTCCCCGCGGGCCAGCGCGTCGAGCTGGACCGAGGTGGTGTCGAAGATCCGCGGCTCCTGGGCGGACAGACCACTCCAGTAGTCCGCGCCGAGAACGCGCTCCTGGAAATCGGCGAGGCCCTGGACGGTGCCACCGGCGCCGGCGTTGACCACGCCGAGCTTGCCCTTCCACTTCGGGTCGAGCAGGTCCTCCCACGTTGCGGGGGCGTCTTCCTTCTCGACCGCCAGATCGTTGTAGGCGAACGCGTAGGCCGAGTAGTAAACGGTGTAGTACTCACCGTCCTTCCAGACCACATCCCCCATCCCGGCCAGCTTGTCGTAGGTGGGTGTCCGGTAGGGCGCGAAGACACCCGCAGCGGCAAAGCCCTCCGCGAGAATCGGATCGGTGATGGTGACCACCCCGGCCGACAGGCGGCCGGCGCCGTGTTCGCTGAGCACCCGCTCGTTGAGCTTGCCCGACGGCAGCCGGGTCATATTGACCTCGACCCCGGTCTCGGCCTCGAACCGGGCGGCGGTGAGTCCCGCACTCTCCGCCCCCGACGCGGTGTACCAGTTGAGCGAGTCCCCACGGGCGGCCGCCAGCAGTTCGGCGTCGGCGATCTCCTCGCCGTGGATGACCAACCCGGCGGAATCGTCGATCGCGGGCATCGGCAGCATCGCCGCGGCGACCGCGGCATCGTCGGGCCTCCCCGCGCCGCCGCCGCACGCGGCGAGCGAAGCGCTGAGGAGCAGGGCGACTGCGGCGGCGCCCCATCGGGTGAGCTTCATGGTTCTGGTTCCTTCTCGAAGCGTTACTGACGGGCCAGGCGGCGCGGGATATAGGAAAGGACGAACATGAAGGCGGTGTAGATCACGCTCATCGCGGCTGCCTGCCGCAGTGCGCCACCGTTTTCGAATGCGTCGTAGATGGCGATCGAGAGGATCTCGGTCTCGCTGGTGTAGAGGAACAGCGGCACCGTGAGCTCGCGCATGCTGAGCATCAGCAGCAGCAGGAACGTGGACAGCAGGCTCACCTTCATCAGCGGCACCGTGATGCGGGCGACGGCCGTGGTGCGGCCCGCGCCCAACATCACCGCGCTGTCCTCGAGGTCGCGGTCGGTGGCCATGATGGATGCGGCCACACCGCGGAAGCCCTGCGGCGCCTGGACTGCCAGGAACGCCACCACCAGCACGGCGAGGGTCCCGTAGAGCGGTACGGGCAGTACCAGCCAGGTCCACAGCAGCCCCATACCGAGCACCACCGCGGGAATGGCCAGCGGCATCATCGAAACGGTCTCGACCAGAGTGCGCCCGGACGCTTTCGACCGGTAGACCACATAGCCGCAGAGGAAGGCCAGCACGGTGCCCGCGACCGCGGCGAACACACTGACCACCGCGCTGTTGAACGCGGCCGCGCGGAATCCGGACGACCCCAGGACCTCACCGAAGGAGCTGAAGTCCAGACCGCCGGACGCGGTCAGCTGGCTCATGGAAGTGAGATAGGGCGAGGTCTGGCCGGCTGCGACCAGCAGCGCCAGGATCGGCAGCACGATGGAGAGGGCGAAGAAGCCGAGGGTCAGTACGAAAACCGGGATACGCGCCCGGCCCAGGGCGAACTTCTTCTGCCGCACGCCCTTACCGGTGACCGTGGTGAAGGACCTTTTGCGCAGCGCCCGGTTCTGCAGCCAGGTCACCAGGACGACGATCGTGACCAGTACCACCGCGATGGCCGCACTCTCGTTGCCGCGCGAGGGAGTGGCGTTGAGCAGCCGGAAGATGAAGGTGGGCAGTGTGTCGACCCCGCCGGGTGTACCCAGCACCTGAGCCACCGGGAAGTTCTCGAAGATCAGCGTGAAGGTGAGGATCGCCGAACCGATCAAGGCCGGCAGGGCCAGCGGGAAGGAGACGCGGCCGAGCATCCGCCGCGGTGTCGCGCCGTGGATCCGGGCGGCTTCCTCGAGGTCCGGGCTCATCATCGACATCGCCCCGTGCACCAGCAGGAAGGTGTACGGCGAGTAGTACATGGCGAAGACGAAGACCATGCCGGGCAGGGAGTAGATATCGAACGGCACCGACCAGCCGATATCGCGCTGGGCGATATTGAGCAGACCGGCGACCGGGCTACCCAGGATCGACCAGGCCAGCGCACCCACATAGGACGGCAGGAAGAGCGGCATCAGGCCGATCAGATACACGAACTTGGGCATCGGGATATCCGAGCGGGCCGCCAGGAAGGCCAGGCCGCCGCCGATCAGGCAGGCGAGCGCGGTGGCGCTCACGGCGAGGACGAGCGAGTTGACGAACGCGCCCTGCACCTGCGGAGCGGAGAAGATCCCGAAGTTGTCCAGGGTCAGATCGAAGCTGATATTGCCCGGCCGCGGCACGCTCGAGCTGAATGCGGCGAGCAGGACCAGCGCGGCGGGCAGCACGATCAGCACCGCGAGCACCACCAGCAGGGTGCCCGAGGGCAGCCACCGCTTCCGCCACGGCAGGGTGGAGCGTCCCGGGATCGGGGGCTTCTGCGTGGGGACCTGTGTCTCGGGCGCCGGGGTCATGAGGGTCATATCAGGATTCCTCTCCGGGGGTGGGAACCTCACCGGGCAGCACCCGGACATATTTGGGATCGACCTCGACCACGACGCGGTCGTCCTTGCGGAGCAACCCGGCCGCTTCCTCGTGGCTCTGCACCTCGATCACCGGACCGGCATCGAGCCGGACCGAGCACCGGGCGAACGACCCCTGGAAAACACTGATCTCGACCGTGCCGGCCCAGGCGTTCGGCCGCTCCGGCGCCGTGTCCGGACCGTCGGCCGGGGCGAGGCGCATATGCTCGGGCCGGATGCAGACACTGAGATCGCTCGTATCGCCCGGCAGCTCGGTACCGAAGGCGACCTCGAGTTCGTGCTCCCGCAGCCGCAGCCGGTCGGCGCGCTCCGCCGGCGGCCGGACGGCGAAGATATTGGAGACACCGAGGAAGGCCGCGATGGAGGCCGACGCCGGGGCCCGGTAGGTGCCCCACGGATCCGCCAGCTGGGAGATCCGGCCGCCCTGCATGATGGCGATCCGATCCGCCAGGGCCAGCGCCTCCCCCTGGTCGTGGGTGACGTAAATGCAGGTGAGGCCCAATTCGACCTGGAGCCGGCGCAGTTCGACCCGCAGGTCCTCCCGCAACCGGGCGTCCAGGTTGGACAGGGGCTCGTCGAGTAGCAGCACCGACGGCTCCATGGCGAGGCTGCGGGCCAGGGCGACCCGCTGCATCTGTCCGCCGGACAGCATGCTCGCGCCCCGCGTGGCGAGGTGCGCCAGGCCGACCAGCTCCAGGTTCTCCAGCGCCTTGGCCCGCACTTCGGCCTTCGGCCGTTTCTTCATCCGCAGCGGAAAGGCCACATTGTCCAGCACGGTCATATGGGGCCACACGGCGTAGGACTGGAAGACCAGGCCGACATTGCGCTTGTTCGGCGCGAAGTTGACCTTCTTCCCCGCGTCGAAGACCGTCGTGCCCCCGATGGTTATCGTGCCGCCGCTGGGATCTTCCAGACCGGCCACACAGCGCATGGTGCTGGTCTTGCCGCATCCGGATTGCCCGAGCAGCACGAGGGATTCGCCGTCGCGGATGTGGAGGTCGAGATGTTTGACGGCGGTGAACTCACCGAAGGTGAGCGAGAGGTCGTCGATGCGCACGTCCATGGGGATCACTGGCTCCTGCGGGGATGGAATCTGGAACAGAGTCGCCGGCCCGCGGTGGGTCGGCGGGGTGGGGAGTGGAGCATGAACGGCCTCAGTTCTCCTGGGACAGACGGACGAGCGCGTCGAGGGCGACCACGCCCCGGCCGCGCGACTGCACGGCCACCGGATTGACCTCTGCCTCGACCACATCGGGTCGTTCCAGCGCCAATCGCGAAACCCGGACCACGGCGTCGACCAGGGCGTCGAGGTCGCCCTCGGGCCCACCACGGAAGCCACGCGCGATCGCCGTCGCCTTGACCTCCTCGACCATCTCCCGGGCCAGCTCCGCGGTGACCGGCGCCAGTCGCAGCGACGAGTCCTCGTAGATCTCGGTGTACACGCCACCCGCGGCCACCAGGACCAAGGGCCCGACGGTCGGACTCACGCGGTAGCCGACCAGTGCCTCGAACACCGTCTCCTCGATCATCTCCTGCACGAGGAAGCGGTCGACCGTCACCGTAGCGTCGTAGGCTTCGACGCCCGCCACGATGGTGGAGAGCGCCGCCCGTAGGCCGGCCCGATCCCGGACACCCAGGACCACGGCGCCGGCCTCGGACTTGTGCGGCAACCGGTCCGACAGCGCCTTGACCACCACGGGGAATCGCGGCTCGGCCTCCGGCACACCGTCCACACCGCATGTCGTGGTGACCGGGAAACGGATGCCGAGGGAGGCGAGAACCTCGGCCGAGGCCGCCTCGTCGAGCGCGCGGCCGGCCACCGGAACCTCCGTCCGCCGGGCCCGGAAGGTCGCCGGGTCGACCGGCCGGCGCCCCAGCGTCGCCGCCACGGCCTGGGCGCACGCCTCCGCGGTACGGAACGCCGGCACTCCCGCCTCGTGCAGTCGGCGGACCGACTCCAGCGCGTCCGGGAGAGCCCAGGCGGCCACCGGGACCGGTCCTGCGGCGTGCTCGGCGATCGCGCTCACGGCCAGTTCGGGGTTGAGCCGCGCCGAGGAGCCGATAACGAAGAGCACCAGGTCGAATTCACCGCTGCCGCGCAGCACTTTCAGGGCCCCGTCGACCAGATCGTGCCGGGTGCCGGCGAGGGTGAGATCGACGATCAGGCTCTCGGCCACGTCGAGTCCGAGCTCGCCCAGCCCGTCGAAGACAGTGCGGCTCGGTTGCGTCACTGTGACACCGAGGGTTTCCAGCTGGTCCACCAGGATCGCCGCCCCACCTCCGGTGGAGGTGATGACAGCGACCCGGCGATCGCCCGCCGCGGCGGGCGGACCGACACGACGCTGGAGCGCCTCGGTCTCGATCAGCGCCTCGAAGTTGTCGACCCGGGCGAATCCGCAGGCCCGGAAGAAGGCATCGGCCTCGTCGTCCTCGCCGGAGAGCGCGCCCGTATGGGAGACGGCGAGTGCCGCGGCGGCATCGCTGCGACCCAGTTTGTAGACGGTGACGGGCTTGTCGCGGGCCGCCGCCTCGACCGCGAAGGCCGCGAGGTCCGCCGCATTCTCCAACGACTCCATGAAGAGGGTGTACGAGCCCACCTCGGGGTCGTCGAGCGTCGCCGCGCAGATCTCGCCGAGCGTCAGATCCACCTCCGACCCGGTGGAGACGAAACCGGAGAAACCCAGTCCGCGGGCCTTGGCCCGGGTCATGAGCGCGCCGATGACACTGCCGGACTGCGAGGCCACGAAGGACGAGCCGACCGGGATACCTTCCTCGGCGAAGGCGGCGTTGGCCGTGAGCATCATCCCGTTGCGCGGGTTGACCACGCCGATGCTGTTGGGGCCGATGATGCGCACACCGTACTCCGCCGCCACCGCCAGCAGTTCCCGCAGCCGCTCGGCACCCTCTCCGAACTCGCCGAAACCTCCGGACAGCACCGTGACCAGTGGCACTCCGGCCCGGCCGCAGTCGCGCACGGCCGATACGACCAGCAAGGTGTCGGCCACGATGAAGACGTGATCGGGCACCTCCGGGAGGGAGGCGATATCGGGCCAGGCCCGCTCCCCCAGTACCGTCTCCCGGCGCGGATTGACCGGGTACACCGCGCCGGTGAAACCCTGCCGGCGCAGGAACCGCAGGGGGCGCGCGGTGGTCTTGCGTACATCGTCGGAGGCGCCGATGATCGCCACCGAGCGGGGGCTCAGCATGGCCCGGCCGAGGTCGGCCCGGTCCGGCGCCCGCGCCGCCACGGGCTGGTCGGTCACCTGTGTCATAGCTGCTTCCTCACGTGCGAGTCGGTGCGTGCGATGACGTCCAGGGATTCGAACGCCCACAGATCGGCGGCCAGCTCCGCGGCGATCCCGGCCCCGAGAACGGGCCCGGCGAGCCGGACGAACTTGGCCGTCATCTCCGCGTCGGTCACCGGGTTACCGGGCTCGCCGTAGGGGATCTCGACCCGGTGCGAGAGGACTCGGCCGTCGTGCAACCGCAGTTCCACCGATGCCGGACGCAACCGCGGATACTCCCGATCCGCCTGCTCGTCGGCCACGACCTCGACCCGGGTGGCGAAGTCGCGGATCGCGGGGTCCCGGCGCGCCTGTTCACCGAACTCGGTCAGGCCGACCTCGTCGTGGGCCAGGGCGGTGGCGAGGGCGAACGGGATGCTCATCTGGGCGTCCAGCAGGGAATTCACGACCGTCGCCGCGTGATGGGAGGCGACGGTGTAGGTCCGGACAGTGGCCCCGGCGATATCGGCGAGGCCGATCCCGTGCTCGGCGCGCTGCGCCAACACCGCGTCGAGCGGGCCGTGCAGATGCCGGCACGAGGGGTAGGGCTTGACGTAGGAGTTCAGCACCACCCAGTCCCGGCCCAGCCCGTCGAGCAGGACGCCCGCGTCGAAACCGCCGGCGGCGAACGCGTCCACGTAACCGTGCGGAGTCTCCAGGATCGATCGGGGGCCGGTCACCCCGGCCGCCGCCAGCTCGACGCTCGTGATCGCGTCCCGTGCGGCTTTACCCGGGTGGACCCGTTTCACCTCGGCCGACTTGCCGAGGAAGGCGAACAGTCCCCCGGCGTGCGACGCGGCGATACCCAGGGCGTCGTGGACGCGGTCGGCGTCCAGCCCGTACAGCACCGCGACCCCGCAGGTAGCGCCGAGAACACCCGCCAGCGGCGTGTTGTGGAAGTGGTTGCGCCAGGTCGTCGGATGACCCGCCGCGGCGAGGCGCGAGATCGCCTCCAACGCCACCGCCAGCGCGCGTGTCGTGGTGACGGTATCGCTGCCCAGCGCTTCCGCCGCCGCCAGTACCGCCGGGAAACCGACACTGCTGGGGTGGACCGAGCCCGGTGTGTAGCCGTCGTCCACCTCGAGACTGTGGCAGCTGGTTCCGTTGAGCAGTGCGGCGCCCGGCGCGGAGACCCGGCCGAGTCCGATCGCGGTGGCGCCCGTGCCGCCGTAGGTGGCCGCGACGTGACCGGCGACGGCGCGGGCGACATCGGTGGCCGATCCGGGCACCACCGCCGCCAGGTAGTCGACCAGTAGGCGCCGCACATGGTGCTCGACCGCCGCGGGCAGTTCGGCGGCGCCGGAATCGACCACCCAGGCGACGAGGGCGTCGGTGGCACCCTCCAGGGCGGTGGTTTCGGGGCTACGTTCCACCGTGCTCATCGGGCCACCGCCCCGGCGCGCTGGTCGAAGCGGCGCCCGAAGATGCCCTGGGCGATGGTGTTCTTCAGGACCTCGACCGAACCGCCCGCGATCATCCAGCCGCGGGTACGCCGGACGATGTACTCCAGCGGGAACTCCTGGGAGTAACCGCTCGCACCGAAGACCTGCATGGCGTCGTTGGCGACGGCGAAGGCGGTGCGGTTGGCGTGCAGTTTCGCGATCGCCGCCTCGTTCGAGTCCGGAGTGCCGGCGTCGGCGCCCGCCACGGCGCGCAGCAGCAGCATCTTCGCCGCGTCCAGTTCGACCTTCATATCGGCGAATTTCCATTGCAGACCCTGGAACTCGCACAGATTCTTGCCGAACTGGGTACGCACCGACGCGTGCTCGACCGCCATGTCGTACGCCTTCTCCGCGAGCGCGAGCGCCCGCGAGGCATTGCCCATCCGCTCCACACCGAAAACGGAGAGCATCTTCTTCAGCGCTCCACTGTCGGCCAGGACGTACTCCTTGGACACTTTGCACTCGTCGAAGAAGAGCTGGCAGTGCGATTCTCCGGACATGTGGTACTCGCGCTTACCGCGACTGAACCCCGGCGAGTCGAACGGCACCAGCACCGCCCCGATATCCCTGGAACTCGGACCGAAGCGGCACCAGACCACCGAATGCGTGGCATCCGGCCCGTGCGAATTCCAGCACTTCTGGCCGTTGAGGACGACATGGTCGCCCTCGAACCGCGCGCTGGTACGGAGGTCGGTCAGTGCGCTGCCGGCTTCCGGTTCGCTCATCCCGGCCGTCACCAACGCTTCGCCGGCGAGGAACCGCGGGAGTACCTCGGCTTTCACATAGTCCGAGCCGAAGTTCGCCACCTGCCGAATGGCACCGAAGTTGCTCGCCTGGAGCGCGTCGGCGCTGTGCGGGCAGACCTTGGTGATCGCCATCATGACGAGAACGGCGTCGAGCAGCGAGGCGCCCTGCCCGCCGAGTTCGACGGGCAGCGTGAGACCGGTGAGGTCGTGCGCGGCCAGAACTTCGAGGCTGTCCCAGGCGAACTCGGTGCGCGTGAACGCGCGTTCGCCGAACTCGCGCTGGGCGAGTTTGGTCACCGACTCGACGAGGGCGGTCTGTTCGGGACTGAGGCTGAAATCCATCTAGGGGTTCCTGTTCGTCTCTCGTTACGGTCGGGTTGTGGTCGTGTAGTGGTCGAGGGCCGCGGTCAGGGCGGGCGCGTCCAGGTCGGGCAACCGGTCGGCCAGCTGCCGGAGTCCGTCGACGGCGCCGGCGGGGTCGGCGTGCGCGCCGACCTGTAGGCAGGAGTTCGCTTTGCGGGTGAGGGCAGCCCAGGTCGTGCCACCGGCGCCGGGCATCGGCGCCTCGGCGGCGGCGACAGCACCGGCGGTGGTCCGGACCTCGACGCGGGCGCCGGTCATCACCGCACTCTCCGGCAGGTCCTGTTCGACGGTGATCCGGGCGGCCGCCGCGGCGATATCGGGGTTGCCCAGGCCGCCGCCGTGCAGGGTGGTCAGGTCGTAACGCCCGGTGACCCAGAGGGCCGCGAGTTGCCACGGGAGCGAGAACTGCGCGTCCACCAGCGGCGCACCGCGGTCCCGGTAGGGCCGGGCGACCAGCGAATACGCCGGTCCCTCCGGGACGTGGACCCGCACCTGCTCGACCTCGTTCCAGTCCGGATGCCGGTCGCGCAGGCCCTCCGCGGCCGCGAGTGCGGCGTGGGTGTACCGGCAGGCCGGGTAGGGCTTCACCGCGACCCAGCGGCCTTCGAATTCACCGGCGAAGAGGTCCGCCCAGCCCACCTCCGCACCCGGTGCGATCCCGAACTCGCCCGACAACCACCCGCTCGGCCCCTCGACGCCCTGGGCGGCGAGTGCGGCGGCGGTGATACCGAACTGCGCGGCGAGCCCCGGCTGGATCCGCTTGGCGACCGAACCGTCGACCACGGCCTGCCGGGTGCCGGGCGCCAGCGCCGCACCGAGCGCGAGCGCCACGGCGTGCTCCACCTTGTCGTCGGGCAGTCCCCAGACGGTGGCGGCGGCCGCCGCGGCCGCGAGGGACCCGAGCCCCGCCGTCCGGATCACGCCGGTCCGGGGACCGGTCACCCGGGCCAGGCGGGAGAGCAGATGCACGCCGGTGACCAGGCCGTCGGCGACGTGCGCGCCGTTCGCTGCGCCGGTGGCGGCGGCGGCGAGCACAGTCGGCACCACCACGCTCGCGGTATGCACCACCGCCTCGTCGTGTGTGTCGTCGAAATCCCATGCGTGGATGAGCGTGGACAGTGCCACCACGGCGGACGGGGCCGACAGTCGCAGATCGGTCCACGGAACCCGGACCTCGCCGCCGCCCACCGCGCCGAGTCCGGCCAGGACGCGCTGGGCATCCGGTGATGCCGTACCCGCCGCGGCCAGCGCGAGCGCGTCGACCAACAGCAGGCGGAGCTGTTCGCGGTCGCCCTCCGCCACCCCTGTCCATCGCCGGTTGTGAACTTCGACCACCGTGCCTCCTACACCGTTGCAAATCCGGTCCCGTGAGCCAGGTCACGTGAGCCAGGTCATAACCCTGGCAGAGCCGAGGGTGCACGTCAATATGTTCTATAGAATCTTTTTTCTGATCTATCAAATATTTCGTGTTAATCTGAGACGCCCAGCCGGCCGGCGACCCGGCATGTACTGGGCACGAGACGACCGAGTCCGATCAGGAGCCGACCGCATTGACCCAGACCAACGCACCCCTGCCGCAGAGCCGCACGGCCTACGTGCTGGAGCGCCTGAGGGCCGACATGGACTCAGGCGTCATCAATCCCGGCGACCAACTCCGCCAG
Organism: Nocardia sp. NPDC003963; assembly: GCF_053605105.1. Lineage (NCBI taxonomy): Bacteria > Bacillati > Actinomycetota > Actinomycetes > Mycobacteriales > Nocardiaceae > Nocardia > Nocardia sp. NPDC003963. The sequence goes on along the minus strand of NZ_JBSGIP010000014.1, from coordinate 130,104 downwards.
ACAGCCATCGCCAAGCGGTACGGCGTGAGCCCCACCCCCGTCCGCGAGGCGCTCCGGATCCTCGCCGCCGACGGCGCTGTCGACTACACCAGCCACCGGGGCGCGACCGTACGTGACTTCACGCCGCAGATGGCCCAGGATCTCTACCGGATGCGCGCCGAACTCGAGGGCCTGGCCTGCGAGATCGCCGCCGAGCGCATGACCGACGACGATTACCGGGCCGTCCTGCGCGCCAACGAGGCCCTCGTCTCCGCGACCGCCGCCGGGGAGGATCCCGCCCGGCTCTCCGTACTCAACCGCGAGCTGCACTTCGCGATCTACGCCTGCACCTCGGCCGTCGTGGTCGACTCGGTTCGGCACCTGTGGGAGCGGTTCACACCGTCGGTCACCCTGTGGGGCGTCCGGTCGTTCTGTCAGGCGCTGGACCACGACCACGACCTGATCCTGGCGGCCCTGGAGAAGCGCGACGCGAACGCGGCACGGATAGCCATGCGCGATCACGTCCTGCACGCCTGGGAGCTCCGCCAGACCGATACGGATCTGCGGGCCGCGGGAGCCGCCGCTCCGGCCGGCGCCGAGACCGGGCACTGACCCGGCCTTGAGACGGCCGACCTGGTTCCTCGCTGTCACGGCCGCCTCGCTCCTGTCGCACACCGTGCTCAGTGGCGTCCGCACCCTGATCTCCTATCGAGTCCTGGCACTGGGCGGCGACGGACTCGCCGTGGGCGTCGTCACCGCGGCGTTCGCGCTGCTGCCGCTCATCGTCGCGCTGCGGATCGGCCGCGCCGTCGACCGCGGCCTGGCCGTCCCGGCACTCCGACTGGGCCTGGCGCTCACCGTGGTCGCGGTGGTACTCGCGGCGGCGAGTTCCCAGCTGATCGTGCTGGGCGTCGCCAGCGCACTGCTGGGACTCGCCCAGATGATGCACACCGTGGCCTGCCAGAGCATGGTGGCGCTGTGGTCGCCACCCGAGCAGATGGACGCGCGCTTCGGCCATCTCACCCTGAGTGTCTCCGTCGGTCAGCTGCTCGGCTTCCCGATCGCCGGCCTGGTGGCCACCCTGACCACTCCGGATTCGGGTGCTGTCAGCACCGGCCCCGCGCTACTCGTGATGGCCGCGATCGCCCTCACCGCCGTACCGCTCGCCTTCCTGTTCGCACCTGGGGACTCCACCCGGGTCAGCCGGTCCGACGCGGTCGACGGACAGCAGTCCACCTTCCGCCTGCTCGCCACTCCGGGGATGAAACCCGCCATCTACTCCAGCCTCACCGTGCTCACCGCCATGGACCTGCTGATGGCCTACCTACCCGTTCTCGGGCAGGAGATGGGACTCAGCGTCGCCACGGTCACCACCCTGCTCACCGCGCGGACCGTCACCTCCGTCCTCTCCCGCGCCACCATGCCGATGCTGCTCCGGCGCATACCGCGCCGGTGGCTGCTGGTGTCGGCGACGCTCGCCTCGGGAGTGCCGATGGCGCTCGTCCCGTTCACCTCGGCAGTCGTCCCGCTCATGCTCGCCATGTTGCTGATGGGATTCTTCTGGGGTGTCGGCCAGCCGCTCACCATGACCTGGGTGACGCTGATCGCCGATTCGCGCAACCGAGCCTCCGCGCTGGCCGTGCGGCTGGCCGGTAACCGGATCGGCCAGGTCACGGTGCCGGTGGTGGCCGGCAGCCTCTCCGGCCTGGTCGGGGTCGGGGCGATCTTCCATGCCAGTGGGCTGCTGTTGATCTCGTCCGGACTGCTGACCCACTCGGCGACTCGCGATATCTGACCCGGCTCCGGCGGAACAGCCCACTGCTCGATCCACAACCCGTCGACAACGAAGGAATCAGCCGTGCCTCTGCGCTCCCCCCACCGGCGACGCACCGCTCTCGTCGCACCCGGCTCCGACGAACGGAAAGCGCGTAAAGCGCTGGCGTCGACCGCCGACGAAGTAGTCCTCGACCTCGAGGACGCGGTAACCGCCGCGGAGAAACGGCAGGCGCGAGACCTGGTCCGGCTACTGCTGCACGAGACGAGGCGGGCAGCCGGCATCGTCTCGGTACGGGTCAACGGGCTGACCACCCCCTGGGCGCAGGACGACCTCGCGATGTGCGCCGAGCTACCCACGCTCGCGAGCATCGTGCTACCGAAAACCGAGTCCGCGCAGGATCTCATCGCGGTGGAACGCGCCCTGACCGGCACCGAGATCGGGGTACAGGCCCTCGTCGAGACTCCGCTCGGGGTCCGCACCATCGACGAGATCACCACCGCCACCGACCGGCTCGACGCCGTGATCATCGGATACGCCGATCTGGGTGCGGCACTGGGCCGATCGCGGCACGCCCGCCCGGAACACTGGCTCGCGGTACAGGATCGCGTACTGATCGCCGCCCGCGCGGCCGGCGTCGCCGCGATCGACGGCCCCCAGCTCGGCGTCGCCGCCGACGACTCGTTCCGGCAGGCGTGCGAGTGGACGGCCGCACTCGGCTTCGACGGTAAGTGGGTCATCCATCCGGCGCAGGTCGAGACGGCGACGACGGCCTTCACACCCAGCGTGAGCGCGGTGGGCGAGGCGAAGCGGGTGCTCACCGCCCTCGACGAGGCCCGGGCGCACGGTAGTGGAGCCACGCTGCTGGACGGGCAGATGCTCGACGAAGCGGTCGCCGTCGCGGCGCGCCGGGTACTCGCGCAGTCGGCTGATCGATGAGTCCCGGCAGCGCATACCGGTTCCGACGAACCGGTCGGCGATACATGATGCGTATCACAGGCTTTCAAGGCTGGGGGCCGGAGCACATCCTGGGATAATCGGAGCGGAACCGTACCGCCCCCGATCGCCTGTCCGGATAGAAGAAATGGTCTCTCAACCGAACAGATATCCCACCACCGCCACACGGCTGTGGCACCTGCGCCCGTGGCGCGAAAGTCCGCTGTTACGCCCCGGGGATCGCCTCATCGGCTGGCTCGTGTGCAGCGCGTTGCTCGTCACCGGCTGGGCGATCCCGATCGCGGCCGCGGTCGGGACACACGCACACGAAGCACTGAGCGAATCCGCCGCCGAACGAGCGGCCGGACGGCACCGCGTACCCGCGACCCTTCGGGAATCCGCGCCCTTCCCCAGCGAATACGACCTCTATCCCGTCACCGCGGCCACCTGGATCGCCGACGGCACGCAGCACACCGGCTCTGTCTACGCACCGGCGGGCTACCGCCGAGGTGAGGTGGTGGATATCTGGGTGGACCGCGACGGCGAACACACCGCGGCGCCGCCGAATGCCTCGTCCGTCCTGTTCGACTCGATCCTCATCTCGGTGTTCACCTGGAGTGGCCCGGTCCTGCTCTACTGCCTTCCGGCGGCGATAGCCATCGGCCGCATCCGCTCACGTCAACTGGATCACTGGAATACCGAGTGGGCCCGACTCCACGCCGGGTTCTGAATCGGACCATGCGCGGACCCGCCCGCGGCGCTTCCACCAGGGAAGAGAGCGCGCGTCACGGCGGCGAGTGCCGCGAGGTACTCCTCCTACGGGCCCGAGCGGCGATCGGCGAGCGCGCGCGGTGGTATCGAGCAGGATCCGCCACAGCAAGTCACGAAGCCCAGGGCGGGCCGGTGACCGTTATCCCGGCCCGAACGGGAGAGATCCACCTTCCCCGACGCGACAGGCCGTCCGGTCGATCAGCCCTCCGGTCGATCCGGGCCGGTGCCGGCGGCGGAACCGGGCGACCGGGAGAGTTCGGGCCCCGGACCGGACGAGGGCCGGCCGACGTGTAGTTCGGTACGCAGGCGTTCGACCATATGCGGGTAGTGCAGTTCGAACGCGGGACGTTCGGAGTGGATACGGGGTAACTCGTAGAAGTTGTGCCGCGGCGGCGGACAGGTGGTGGCCCACTCCAGCGAGTTGCCGTACCCCCACGGGTCGTCGACGGTGACGACTTCCCCGTACCGATAGCTCCGGAAAGCATTCCAGACGAAAGTGATCATCGAGAAGCCGAGGACGAACGAGCCGATGGTGGAGACGGTGTTGAGGACGGTGAATCCGTCCTCGGCCTGGTAGTCCGCGTAGCGGCGCGGCATACCCTCGTCACCGAGCCAGTGCTGGACCAGGAATGTGGCGTGGAAACCGAGGAAGGTGGTCCAGAAGTGCAGGCGGCCGAGTCGTTCGTCCATCAGACGGCCGGTGAGTTTGGGGAACCAGAAGTAGATACCGGCGAAAGTCGCGAAAACGATGGTGCCGAAAAGGACGTAGTGGAAATGCGCGACGACGAAGTAGCTGTCGTGGACCTGCCAGTTCAACGGCGGGCTGGCGAGGATGACACCGGACAAACCGCCCAGCAGAAACGTCACGATGAACCCGATGGCGAACAGCATCGGTGTTTCGAAGGTCAGCTGTCCGCGCCACATGGTGCCGATCCAGTTGAAGAATTTCACTCCGGTGGGCACCGCGATCAGGAAGGTCATCGCGGAGAAGAACGGCAGCAGTACCGCGCCGGTGGCGAACATGTGATGGGCCCATACCGCCATCGATAGTCCGGCGATGGCGATGGTGGCGAAAACCAGTGTGGTGTAGCCGAATATGGGTTTGCGGCTGAAAACCGGAATGACCTCGGTGATGATTCCGAAGAACGGCAGCGCGACGATATAGACCTCGGGGTGCCCGAAGAACCAGAACAGATGCTGCCACAGAATGGTGCCCCCGGTGGCGGGGTCGTAGATATGGCCGCCGAGATGCCGGTCGACGGCCAGGCCCATCAGGGCGGCGGTCAGGATCGGAAACGCCAGCAGCACCAGAATGCCGGTGATCAGGATGTTCCAGGTGAAGATCGGCATCCGGAACATCGTCATCCCCGGCGCGCGCAGGCAGATCACCGTGGTGATCATGTTGACGGCCCCCAGTATCGTGCCCAGACCGGATACCGCCAATCCCATGATCCACAGGTCCGCGCCGGCCCCCGGGGAATGTAAGGCGCTGGTCAACGGCGAATACGCGGTCCAGCCGAAATCGGCGGCTCCGCCCGGGGTGACGAACCCCGCGGTGGCCATGGTGGCGCCGAACAGATACAGCCAGTAGCTCAGGGCATTGAGCCGGGGGAACGCGACATCGGGTGCGCCGATCTGCAACGGCAGGATCGCATTGGCGAATCCGAAAACCACCGGCGTGGCGTAGAACAGCAGCATGATCGTGCCGTGCATGGTGAACAGCTGGTTGTACTGCTCGGGCGACAAGAACTGCAGTCCCGGGCGCGCCAACTCCCCCCGGATCAGCAATGCCAGCAAACCACCGATCAGGAAGAACGCTGTCGCCGACACCAGATACAACACGCCCAGCACCTTGGGGTCCGTGGTGGTGACCATCTTCCACAGGAAGGAACCCTTCGGACCCATTCGCGCCGGGAACGGACGTCCGGCGGTGAGCTCTGCCCGAGCCGACCGTCTCACTACCATGAGCGCTCCTCCAGCCGATCCGCCTGCGGAATCCGATTTCGCCGTGCACCGCTCCTCCCCCACTGAACCTTGCCCCTTCACCGGAAAATACCTGGTGAGCGACACTCCCGAACCAGGAAAACGCCGACGATCCGCCGGATCCCGGCTTCGCGCCGCGCGGGCAGCACTCACCCCGGCACGCTCGGCGGCGCCGGCTCGGAGCCGACGGGCAGCCGGTACCGGGCGGTCACGGTTGCGGGTGCCCCCGTCGAGCGAAATCGCAACGCGGACCGAACGGCGTTGCGCTCAGCGATTCATGGCGACGGATTCGGCCCTCGTGGTGTGGCCGGGGTGGCACTGATCGAAGCAGCGACGGGTCACTGTTTCGGTCCGGGCGCGGGGACCGGACCGGTCGATGTCCGGAGCCGATACGGGACGCTGGTGACCACGACTCCGGGTTCGAAATGCAGCCGGGTCTTCAGCCGAAAGGCAGTCTGGTTGTGCAGTAACTGTTCCCACCAGCGGCCGACGACGTGTTCGGGAATCATGACGGTGACGACGACACGGGGATACCGGCGGTGCAGTCGGTGAATATAGCCGAGGATCGGCCGGGTGATCTCGCGGTAGGGAGATTCGACGATCGTCAGCGGGATGTCGAAGTGGTGGCGTCCCCACTCGTCGCGGAGTCGGTGGGCTTCGGGTTCGTCGATAGCGACCGACAGCGCGATGAGCTGGTCGGGGTGGGTGAGCTTCGCGTAGCCGAGGGCGAACACGGTGGGTTGGTTGATCTGGGAGACCAACACGATCACGTAGTTGCGGCTGGGCTGGACCAGTTCGGCGGCCGCGGGCACCGACATCGTCTCACCGACCCGGCGGTAGTGGACGTTGATCGCTTTCATCACTGCGTACAGCACCGCCATCGCGGTGATCGCGAGGTAGGCACCGCCGACGAACTTGTAGCGGATGACGATGATCAGGACGAGGCCGGTGATCACCGCGCCGATGAGGTTGATCAGTTGCGACCGGCGCATTCGCCATCGATCGTCCGGCTCGGCGGTGCGTCCGAGGAGCCGCTGCCAGCGCCGGACCATTCCGGATTGGCTCAGGGTGAACGAAGTGAACACCCCGACGATGTAGAGCTGGATCAGCTTGTCGATATTGGCGTCGAAACCGACGATGAGGACGACCGCGAAGCCGGCGAGCAGCAGTACGCCGTTGGAGTAGACCAGCCGGTCGCCGCGATGGTAGAGCTGCCGGGGCAGGTATCGGTTCCGAGCGAGGATCGAGGCCAGGACAGGAAACCCGTTGAACGCGGTATTGGCTGCCAGGATCAGAATCGCCGCGGTCGACAGCTGGAAGAGCAGGAACACGATGGAGTTCGAACCCCAGATTCCGGCGCCGAGCTGACTGATCACCGACGGGAAACCGTCGGGATAGGCTCTGGCCTGCATTTTCAACGCCAGCACCGTGAGGCCGGTGAACATGGTGATCGCCAGCACTCCCATGATCGTCAAGGTGGTGGCCGCGTTGCGGGACTTGGGTGGGCGGAACGAGGGAACGCCGTTGCTGATCGCTTCGACACCGGTCAGGGCGGTACATCCCGACGCGAAGGCCCGCAGTGCCAACAGCACGGTCAGATAGCCACCCGTCGACTCGCGAGCGACCAGTTGCTCGCTCGCCCCCGAGGCGAGCGGGATGCCACCGCCGAGCACATCCCGGACGGCAGCGGTGGCGAGCAGGAGGAAGACCAGGGCGATGAACACGTAGGTGGGTCCCGCGAACACCTTGCCGCTGTCCTTGAGCCCGCGCAGGTTGCCCACAGCCAAAGTGATCACACCGCCGACGGCGAGCTCGACGGCGTAGGGCTGTAGATCCGGGAATCGTGAGGTGATGGCGAGGACCCCGGCCACCACCGACACCGTCACTGTCATCACGTAGTCCACCAGCAGGGCAGCAGCTGCGATCAGCGCGGGTTTCTCCCCGAGATTGTCCTTGCTGACCACGAACGCCCCGCCGCCACCGGGATAGGCATGGCACGTCTGCCGGTAGGAGAGTACGACCACCGCCAGCAGCACCGCGACCGCCACCGATACCGGGGCGGCAAGCTCCAGATAGGCGGCGCCACCCAAACCGACGATCAGCAGGATCTGCTCCGTAGCGTAGGCGACCGAGGAGATCGGATCCGAGCAGAACACCGGCAGGGCCAGCCGCTTGGGCAGCAACTGTCCACGCTCGCGTTCGGTACGCAACGCGGGCCCCACCAGCAGTCGTTTCACGACGCCGACCACGGCCACCTTTGGAGCATAGATCTCGACTACACCGGCGAACAGGGTCCCTGCTCAGCGACTCTCGCGGGCCACTCCCCCGGTCGACACTACGTCGCAGCCGCGGTGGCGCCCACCGTCTCGGGGGCGGATCTGCGAAGACGGCCGATGATCAACCCGGTCGCCGCGAGGGCACCGGCGACCGGCCATTCGACCGCTCCCACCACAGCGAGCGCACCGATCCCGCCGTAGTAGAGATACCGAGCGGGCAAGGACAGCTCGACCGGCCCCGCTTTCATCATGATGCCCTCACCCGGTACGGCGATCCTGGCGTCGAGGAAGGGGAGAGCCAACGTGGCCGCGGGCGCGGTCCCGGTCGTCGGCTGCCCGTCCGGTTTCGCCCGGGGTCCGGAGGTCTTCTCGCGGGCCGATCCGCCCGTGCCGGTCGCGGTGGTACGGCCGGTACTGTTCGCTTTGCTGGATGAAGGCATGGGACACGATCCTCTCGTCGTCGAGAACTAACGGTTCCGAGCCGCCCCGGCGGGCGGCGGAGGGGCCTGACAGCGAGCGTGAACGTGATCGATGATCGCGCCCGGAGAGGTGGATGGCAACGGTTCGACCCGGGCGACCAACTCCTCGGTGCGCCGGGTGAACCACGCCGGGGAGAGCACGACCAGCGCGGTCGCGGCGGTGACCGCCGTGAGCACACCGGTCCAGGCCACCGGACCCAGCGGTGTGCACCCGAAGAACTGGCTGATGCCGGGTATCTCGACGACGGCCACGAGCACCGCCGCACTACCGACCGCGGTGGCCACCACGAGTGGATCGTCGTGCCGCAGCAGTAGCGTCTGGGCGAGTTGGGCACCGACCAGTGCCGTCAACCCCATGGTCGCGGAGCGCCGCCGGGTACCCGGCGTCCATCGGCCGATCGCCCACGCGACGGTCGCCGCGGCGGCGGTGGCCGCACCCCGGCGAACTATCGCCTCGACCAGTGGACGGCCCAGCGACGGAGCCGGTGCGGACAGGACCGAATCCGGATGGCCCGTACCGGTCGCGGCCGGCGCCACCGTGGCCGCGGGGCTCGGCGGTGACACGGCGATGGCGAGCGCCGGGAACATATCCGTGAGCAGGTTGACCAGCAGGAGCTGGCGGGTGCTCACCGGGGCGCCGCCGCGGCCGAGGGCGGTACCGAGGATGGTGAACACCACTTCGCCCGCATTGCCCCCGAGTAACAGGGTCAGGGCATCGCGGATACTGATCCACATATTGCGGCCCTCGACGAGAGCGTCGAGAAGTGCGGTGAGGTTATCGCCGGTCAGGACCAGATCGGCGGCTTCGCGGGCGGGCGAGGAACCACGTCCTGTCACCCCGATACCGACGTCGGCCATGCGGATCGCCGCGGCGTCGTTGGCGCCGTCGCCGACCATGGCGACCACCCGCCCGCACTGCTGCAGGGCCGCGATCACCTGTACCTTCTGTTCCGGACCGACCCGCGCGAAAACCTGGGCCGAGGCCGCCAGTTCGGCACGGGCGTTCTCGTCGGCCACTGCCAGTTCGGCACCGGTGACGACCCGGGTGCCGGCCGGGAAACCGAGTTGGCGCGCGATGGCGCGGGCGGTGACGGGGTGATCCCCGGTGATCAACGCGACGGCGCAATGGGCATCGGCCAGCTGCTGTAGCAGGGGGCGCGCCGAATCGCGGACGGTATCGGCGAGACCGATGTACCCGGTGATGGTCAGCTCGGTCGCCAGTTCCTCGATCCGGTCCTGATCGAAGCGTGTCCCGTCCCCCACCGAGTCGAGTTCGCACTGGGCGACCGCGAGTACCCGCAAACCCTGATCTGCCAGATGGTGGACGAGAGCGTCCGCCGCGGTCCGGCCCGCGGATCCGGTGTCGAAACGGCAGCGCGGCACGATCACCTCCGGGGCGCCCTTGAGCACCAACCGTGCCGAGGTGCCGGGTCCGCCGTCACCGTCGGCGATGACCGCGGCCGCGTAGCCGCGGCAGGATTCGAAGGGCAGCTCGGCGATCACGATCGGCTCGGGACCACTACCCGGCACGCGGGCGGCCGCGGTGAGAACGGCCTCGTCCGTCGCATGTGTATGTCCCTCACCCGTGTGCGGGCGGGGGCACGCCCACCCGGCGGCCCGCACCACCGCAGCGGCCGCTGGGTCGGTGACCGCCGGATAGTCGCCCCCTGGTGGGAAATCCGGTGGCACCGCCGTCACGACGGCGAGCCGGTTCAGGGTCAAGGTGCCCGTCTTGTCGAAGCAGACGGTATCGACGCGGCCGATGGCCTCGAGCGCCCGGGGCGCCCGCACCAGCACCCCCAGTTTCGACAGCCGGCGAGCGGCAGCCAGCTGGGCCATGGTCGCCACCAGCGGTAGTCCTTCCGGAACCGCTGCCACGGCGATGGCCACCCCGTCGGCCACCGCCCGGCGCAGCGGTCCCCGGCGCACCAGCGACAAACCGGTGACCACCGCGCCGCCGGCCAGCGTGAGCGGCAGCACCCGGCCGGTGAGGTCGCGCAGCCTGCCCTGGACCCCGGTGGCGGGTGCCACACCGGACACCGTGGAGATCGCGCGATTGGCGACCGTGGCCGGGCCGGTGGCCACGACGATCGCCCGGGCCCGCCCGGCGACTATCGTGCTGCCCTGGAACAACATGCTGGCCCGTTCCGCGGCGTGGCCGGCCACCGGCTCGACGTGTTTGAGCACCGGTACCGACTCACCGGTCATCGACGATTCGTCGACCTCGAGATCCTCGGCGACCAGCAGCCGGGCATCGGCCGGTACCACCTCCGACGCGCGCAGTTCGAGCACATCACCGGGCCGCAACCGGGCCGCGGAGACGGCCGTGACCCGGTCCGAGGTCCGCGCCGCTTCCAGCCGGTTCGCGGTGGCCGTTTTCGGCACGACGACCCGGCGGACAGCCTGTTCCTGTTCGGCGAACAGGGCCGCCGCCGCGTCCTCGGCGCGCAGCCGCTGGATACCGCTGACCAGCGCGTTGACGCCCATCACGCCCGCGACCAGCAGCGCATCGACATTGCTACCCAGGATCGCGGCGGCCGCGGCACCGATGGCGAGAACGGGTGTGAGCGGATCGCTGAGTTCCCGGCGGGCCGCCCCGGCCAGCCGACCCAGCAGTGCCGTGGGTGCACGCAGTCGTTCGCCCACCACGTTGTTCGACAGAACGGCGGCCCGGCGGCACCGATTCGGCGCGGGGTTCGATATCGGTGACCGCCGCCCGCGAAGAACTCGCGCGTACACGATCGCGGGGTCGAGGGCGTGCCACGCGGTGAGCGGTTGCGGCGGGGGATCCGGTGACCGCACCACCCGCTGCGCGGCCAGCCCGCACAGGATCCAGGCGGTCGCGCCCGCGGCGTCGACCGGAGCGAGCCACCGGCCCAGCCCGAGCCGGCTGCGCCGCCCGGTTTCCCCGGTGACCACGAGCAGGCCCGCCAGGGTGCTGCCCGCCTTGGCCAGCCGTACCGCGGTGTCGATCGCCGGGCCCGCGGCCACGACGGCCGCCAGCACCCGGACAGCGTCGGCCAGGTCGGTGCCGGTGACGAGGTCGGCGGTCCACGGTGCCGCGGCCGCGGGATCGTCGACGGCGACCCCGATATCGGCGAGCGCCAGCGCGGCCAGGGTATCCACCGGGTCGGCGTCCGGACGCAACGACGAGATCAGCAGTACCGGTCCGCGGTCGGCCCGCAGTTCCCGGACCAGGTCGAGCAGGCCGGTACTCGGATCGTGGGCGGCGGTGACGGAGGCGCCGAGTTCCTCGGTACCGGCCACATTGCGCAGCACCACCCGCGCACCGGTCCGCCGGGCGGTCTCGATGAGCGGAACGGCGCAGGGGTCGAGCTCCCACCCGATCGTCACGGTGGCGACCACCACGCCGTCCGCGAGCAGGTCGGCACGGTCGGTCCCCGGCACCGCCTCCTCCGGAGGTTCGTGCCACCGCAGCGCGGCGCTGCCGAAACCGATCTCGGTGGCGGACGCGGGGATCCCCTCACCGTGCAGCAGGGCATCGGCGATCTCGAAGACCCGTCCCCGCTGCCACCCCGGCGCCGAGACCTCGACCTCGAGTACCGCCCGGGTATCGCCCCGCAGGGCCGCGCCGTCGACGACGACCACCCGGACCCGGTCGAGCCGGCGCAGCACCCCCGGGTCCAGTACGAGTGAGCCCGCCTTCGCCAATCCCCGGCCGAGGACGAGTGCGTAGGCCTGCCGGCCCATATGCGCCGCCTTCGGTATGCCGGCCAGCAGCGTATCGGCGATATCGTCGGCTGTGCCGCCGCCGAGCAGAGTGCCCGCGGCCGCCACGAGCGAACCGTTCGCGGCTTGTTCGGCGTACTCGTCGACCGGGCCGGTCGCCGCGGTGGTCACCGCATGCTCGGACGCGGGGTGGCGTTCGGTGCCGGCCCGCGCCGCCGCGAAGATCGCCGCGGGATCCGGGCCACGGGGCCGGGCCGCGGCCGCGAGCCCGGGTTCCCGCGCAGACCAGACCTGCCGGCGCGCCAGTGCCTCGGAGATCTGGGCGGTTCGCGCGACGAGATCCAGTAGCGGCGCGGCGGGCGCCAGGCCGAGCCCGTGCGCGGTGGCGGAGAACGCGGTCGTCAGCAGATCGGTGCCGGCCCGGCCGAGCTTCGACTCCAGCAGCGCGACGATCCGTGGCTGATGGTTGATCACCGCCGCGGCGGCCCGAACGGCGCGTGGTGCCCGGGGAAACCGGCCCAGCAGGCCGATCACCGAGGTACCGATCGCCAGGGCATCGGCCACGGCGGCCGCCACCGGAACCGCGACCGCCAGCGGGTCCCCGGGATCGGTGATCAGTCCGCGGTAGCGCGTTCCCGGCTCCGGCCCGGTACTCGGTAGGTCGGTAGCGGAACGGATCATCCGGCGGATCTCCACCGGATCCGCTTCCGCCGCCAGCTCGATCACCAATCGCCCGAGTATGTCCTCGATATGCGCGGAGACGACACCGGGCCCGGCGGCGACCAGCCGTTCGAGCTCCGCGGGACCCGCGGCGCCGTCTGTCCCCAGCGCGGTCCGGTCGAGATCGATATGCAGCCTGCGGCCGGACTCCCACGCCGGCGAGACACCCGTCTCGGCCGTTGGCTCGCGCGGCGGACCGCCGAGTACAACACGGGCCCAGTCGCGAACCGGTCCGACCGCCGGCCCCACGAGCGCCGGCGCGACCAGCGCGGTCGCGGATCCGATACGGACGGTCGACGCCATCGCGCCGGCCGCGAGCCGCGCTAACCCACCGAATTCGATACCCCGCATGCGCTCAGGCTTCCCGAGTGATCGGTCGATGCATTCGGGCGAGTGTAGGCGTGGGAAAGGGCAGTCCGGGATGCGCGCGCCGCACGTTGCGGTATCGGAACCCAACCGCGCACAGGGTGCGCGGATCACCGCTCAGCCGCGAGTCGTTTCCGCCGTCTGCGGTGATCCCGAGTCGTCTCGCTCGGCGATGTGGTCGAACTGGACGAGCAGGTGCCGCGGCCCGCGGAAGATCTGGCTGCGCCGGTAGGGCGGCGGATCGACGACCAGGCCGGGAGCGGCGACGCGCTGCACGAAGGTTTCCAGCGCGAGGTTGACCTCCAGTCGGGCCAGCGGGCCGCCGATACAGGTGTGGATGCCGCTGCCCCAACCGAAGTGCTCGTTGTCGGGACGCTGGATATCGAAGCGGTCCGGATCGGCGAACCGCTTCGGGTCGCGGTTGGCGGCGGCGTAGACCAGGTGCACCGCGGCCCCTTTCGGGATGGTCGTGCCGGCGATATCGATATCTGCGGTGGCACTGCGGCTGGGAAAGAACTGCACGGCCGCCTGTAACCGCTGGACCTCTTCGATCGCCCGCGGAATCAGCTCCGGCAGGCTACGTACACGCTCGTAGGCCCCCGGATTGCGCAGCAGCGTCAGCACGCAGTTGGAGATCGTGTTGACCGTCGAGTCGTGGCCGGCGACGAGCAGCAGCCTCGCATTGGACAACACCCGCGCGAGGGGCATGGGGCCCCCGGGGCCGTCGTCGTGGATCATCGCGGACAACAGACCCGGCCGGGGCTCCCGCCGCACGCGCTCGATCAGGTCGGTCAGATATCGGGTGAGCGCGATACGGCCGGCGCGGGCCTTCTCGGCCCGGACCGCCCCCTCCGCGGTGGACGCGTCCGGCCCCAGATCCGTACCGGTCAGCATGTCGTGGATCCACACATGGAAGGTCGGCTCGTCGGCGATCGGAATTCCCAGGATCTCGCAGATCACCGTCACCGGCACCGGATAGGCGTAATCGTCGACGACGTCCAGCCGGGTCCGGCCGGCCGCGGCGATATTGTCGAGCAGTTCGTTGCACAGGCGGACGATGCCCGGTTCGGTGCCCGGGACGACCTCGGGCGCGTGCGGCGGACCGAAGTGGCGCATCACCTGCCGCCGCGCCCGATCGTGCTCGGGAGGATCGGTCACGATGATGCTCGGGACCTGTTCGTAGACGGGCCCGTCCGGGGCCCCGGAGTCCGGGGCAGGGCCCGCCGCGAGCGCAGCGCCGAGGGGGCTGCGGCCGATATCGGAGCTGATCCGCGGATCGTGCGTCAGGGCCAGCACTTCCCAGTAGCCGGTCACCACGTACTGATCGTCGGCCACTCGCGCGACCGGGGTCCGGCGCAGTCGGTCGAAGAACGGGTACGGGTCGGCGCGGTGTTCGTATTTCATCGCCTCTGCCCAGTCAGTTGCGGCAGTCATGCCTGCTCCCTTGTTCGACAGAACCCGTTCAATGGAACTCGGCGCACCGGGAAGTGGGGTCGTGGCCGGTCAGCACCACATCGGGGATTTCGGTCGGCACCCGCGGATCGGGGAAGCGGGCGGGCACCGGGACCGAATCGGCGGCGCGGTCGTAGCCCGGCGGCGGTGGCGGGAAGGGTGCCGAGCGTTCGATCATCGCCGCGTAGTACGGCAGCCACTTACCGTGATCGAACGTCACTGCCCCGACGGTCCGGCCGCGGTGGCCGTAGGCCGCGGCGAAACGATAGTCGCCGGGCGAACCCTGGGTGAACACGATCTCGTCGGCGAAGGAGCACACGCCGACCCCTTTGATGTTGACCCCGAATTGGGCCGACCAGTACGACGGCAGCGGCAGATGCGGTCGCCGCTCGGTCTCCAGGCTCAGCATATTGTTCGCGGCGATCCGGGCCCCACACACCGCGTTGTCCCAGTGTTCCATCGAGATGAACTGGTATTCGTACAGCACATGTGGCTGACGCGCGACATCCCCGGCCACGAAGATGTTGTCGGTCACCACCCCGTTGATATCGAACGCGCGACAGCCCGCGTCGCAGCCGACTCCCCAGAAACCGGCGGCCAGCCGGGCGCCCGCCAGCCACTCGACATTGCGGATCGACCCCAGCGATGCCACCACCACGTCGGCTTCCACCGTGGTCCCGTCCGACAGCCGGGCACCGCGCACCCACCCGTCGGCGTCGCCGTCGAGTGCGCGCACCGATACTCCGGTACGCAGGTCGACACCCGCGGCACGCTGCATCCGTGCGGTGATATCGGCGACGACCCCGCCCAGCGGGCCGGCCAGCGGCCCGCCGCCGCGTTCGGTGACGGTGACCGGGAGCCCCAGCGCACAGCACACCGAGGCGATCTCCGAGCCGACGAATCCCGAGCCGACGACGAGCACCCGCTTCGGGCCCTGGCGCAACGCCGCCTGCAGCCGGGCGGCGTCATCGCAGGTGCGCAGGGTGAACACGCCCTGCAGGGCGCCCTCGGCCGGATCGGGCCACGGCCGGGCCCGGACACCGGTGGCGATCAGCAGCCGGTCGTAGGGCACCGTATCCCCGGTGGCCAGCAGAACCTGCCGGTTCACCCGGTCCAGACCGGTCGCGGCCACACCCAGCCGCCAGTCGGCATCGACGGCGCGCATCCGGGGTAGCTCGGTGTGGTCGGCGCGGACCCGGCCCCCGAGGACCTGTTTGGACAACGGCGGCCGGTCGTAGGGCGGGTGCGGTTCGGCACCTATGAGGGTCAGCGGCCCGCGAAAACCGCGCTCCCGCAGCGCTTCCGCGGCGCGGAGTCCGGCCAGTGAGGCCCCTACGATCACAATGCGCCCTTCGGCGCGGAACGCCCGGACCAGGTCTGTCAGCAATGACGCGGCGCTCACCTCGCGGGCCCCTGCCCTTCGGGGATGTAGTTTTCCACCAGGATCGCCTGGACCGGGCAGGCCGCGGCCGCCCGTAACACGCGCCGGCGCTGCGCGTCATCGGGATTGGGGTCGTAGGCCAGCCCCTCTTCGCCCAGCAGTTCGAGTACCTCCGGCGCCAGCGGAACACACTGCGCGTACCCCTGACACCGATTCAGATCGACAACGATGCGCATGATCGAGTTCTCATCCGAGGTGTGTTCCGATATGCCCCCGGCGAAACCACCGCGGGCAGCGACACACCGCCCGACGAGGTCGACGTGAACATCCGCTGGACGATCACGCCCGGATATCGTTGCCGGGGGCTACCGCGCCGCGGTTTCGGACACCCTGTACCGAGTTCTGTGCGCCACCGACGGCAACCACCCGCCTTCTACAGTCTCCCACACACCGCTGTTCGAAGCCGCTCTGTCTCGTGGCCGTACCGGCTGTCACGACACCGTCTACCGCTACCGGCAGGGTCAGCTGTTCATACCGCCTGCGAAGGGCATCGTCTGCCACAGTTCGAGAGCCGGCTCGAGGTACCCGATCAGCTCGGGCAACTGTGGGACCAGCGTGAGGGTGGCGACGACCCGGAGCATGCCCACCGCGTTGACGAAGCCCATGACCTCCCCGTCGAGCAGCCTTGTACCGTTACGCCGCGCACCGCGATTGTAGGCGGATTCGTGCTCCGGCCCGAGACCGGCGAGGTCCCACTCGACGGGTCCCAGCGTAACGAGTTCGAAGTCGGCGTAGCGGTCTCCGTCCAGCCCACGGAATATGTTCGCGGGGGGTGAGTCTCCGTGGATCGGCTGGAGGCCGACCCCCGGGAACCGGGCCTCGAAGACCGTGCGTGAGCATACGAGAGGTTCCAGGATCTGCCATTCACGGCGGGCACGGTCCAACGCGCCGGCATCGATCAGCGTGGGATGCCTGTCCAGCCGGTCCAGGCTTTCCGCGATGAACCGCGGTTCGGCCGCGGACAGGAACTCCAGCCGGCCCGGGTAGGCGCGCAGTACCGCGTGCAGATCGGCGACACTCTCGGCATTCGCCACGTAGTCGGGTTCCCGCGTCCGGTCCTCCGCGACGAAGGGCCAGAACGTCATCGAGAAACCACCCCGCTGAACGGGTTTGCGCGGCACGATCGGACTGGGCGCGATAACGGAGATCCCCTGGTCGGCGAGCCAGCGGGTCACATCCAGCTCATCCTGCTGGCGGCGCGCGAGGCCGGCCGGGTCGGCCGGACGGGGGATCACGGTGGGAATCCTGGCCACGACCGGCGCAGGTGCCAGGTGGACAACGACGGAGAAGACGTCGTGCAGCACCGTGGGGTCGCTGACAGTCAGTCCGACCTCGCGCCCCGCCGCGACGGCCGCGTCGACGGCGGCGGAGGTACGGCCGGCGCGCTGCTGCGGTGTCAGGAGGGTGGTCATGACTTCCATCGCTTCAGCATGATTTCCGAACCGCCCGCACAACCCGTCCCCAGGCCCCTCCGGCAGGTGGCTGTGCCCGTAACGGTCGACGGCCCGTCTTCCCGATATTGACAGCGCGGGACGGCGGGCGTGTACTGAAATTCCGACAGGTCGAGCTCGTTGCAGCTGGTGGTGGGTGTGGTGAGCAGTATGAGCAGTGCTTGTACCGTCGCCGGAGAAGCCACGGCGCACGGCGCGCGCAACACCGGGGTCATCGGATCTGCGTGTCGCGAACTCGGCCATCGCCATCTTGTAACAGACCGGCCCGAGGGCCGAGGGCCGCGGTATCCGGCAGCCGAAAAGCCGGCTACGGTCCGCACGTCCTTCCGGCCGCCGATTACCGTGGCTCGCAGCCGGACGAGACCGCATCGCTGTGGGGAAACCGGTGGATCACTACAGCCGATACGGACCACGGGGACGAACCGGAGCCGGCGGCCCCGCGAGTCCCATTACCGAATTCAGGTTCTGTCATGATCATTCTCGGAATCATCCTGCTCGTCGTCGGATTCGTTTTCGACATCCAGATTCTGTGGGTTCTCGGAGTAATCCTCCTCGTCATCGGGCTGGTGCTGTTCGTATTGGGCTCGATGGGCCGCGCGGTCGGCGGGCGACGCCACTACTACTGAAGCCGTCGGATCCGCGACCGCGGCCCCGCCGGCCGATGGCCGTCGTCGATCGCATCCGGGGCAGATCACGCTCGAGATGAGGAACAGGCATGGAAACCAGCACAGTTGTCATGATCGTTGTCATCGCGGTGGTCGTCGTCCTGATCATTGCCGCACTGATCTGGATGGTGACGAAACGCAGGGAGCAACGCCGTATCCAGGCGGAGCATATTCGCGCCGAAGCGGGAACGAGCGCTCACCGTGTCGGTCAGCGTGAAGCACTCGCCGACGAAACCGCGGCCAAGGCCCGGGCGGCAGCGGCCGAAGCCGACGCCGAGGAAGCCCGGGCGGCGGGCCTACGGCAACAGGCAGCCGAACATCGCGACGACGCGGCGGCATCCCGCGAAGAGTTGGATCACGCGTTCGAGCGCGCCGACGAGATCGATCCGGACAAGAAGCGACGCGGAAACCCCTAGGAATATCCCCTGGAACGCCGGGACGGCGCGGCGCATACCGCACCCGCCCCGGCGTCACCGGCTCACGAAGACAGCGCGCGGTTGTCGACCAGCTTCTTGAATTCGGAACCCTGGTCGATCAGGCCCCATTTGAGCAGCCAGCGGTAGGTCTGATCGAACTGTTCGGGCGCGTACGGCTGCGGGTCCGCGAAGCGCAGGCGCCACGGACTGATATCCGACTCGTCCAATGTGCCCAGATCCGCCGGAATCTCCTCGGTGAAGTAGTGCAGGTACGGCCGCACATCGGCATTGATATCGGCGACCGCCCGCCGGACACCGCGGTCGATCGCGGCGTAGACCTCGGGATCGACCTTCTCGTCCGCGATCTCGGCGCCGGTGTAGAACGCCTCCGCGATCAGCCGGTACCCCTGTTTCAGCGCGAGGCTGATGTAGGGCTCCATCAGCGCGACGGCTTCCACCGTGCCGTCGCGCAGGGCCTTGAACCGGTCGGCCGGACCACCCACGTGCACGACCTTCAGCTCGTCGGGTTCGACGAATCCCTCGAGTGTCTGGATGGCGAGGTAGTGTGAGCCGTGGTGGAAGTTGACGGCGACCTGCTTGTTGCGCAGGCTCTGCGGGTGGAAGACGTCGGAGTCGGGCCGGACGAAGATCGCCTGGCTGGCGATCGCCGCGCGCTGCGTCACGATCTGTCCGCCGCGGCCCGAATCCTGTGCTCGCCGTACCTGTCCCCATTCGCAGGCCCGGTACAGCGAGACTTCGCCGTCCTCGAAGCCGCGCGAGATTCCACCGAACGAGCTCACCAGGTGGTGGTCTTCGATCGGTTTGACGCTGACGTTGTAGGCGCCGGGCGCGACGAGCTCCAGATCAACGCCCTCGTCGAGGAAGTAGCCCTTCTCCAGGCCGACCAGGTAGGGGAGCGTGAAGATCGCTCCGGTCCGGACGCTGGTGATCTTCGGCAGGGGTGTCTTCGAATCCTCGGTGGTCATCGGATCGTTCCTTTCGTGGGGTGTTGTCGACCGAGGTGACGGCCGAGTTCGGGGTCGCCGGGAAACAGCGGTTCGCGGCGACGAGTGCGAGGACGGCGGCGACCGCCGTGGCGGCGTACGCGATACGCATTCCGGAGGTGAAGTCGGGCGCCGATACGGGTCCCGGCCGGGCGAGAACCCCCGCGACGGAGACGGTCACCGCGCCGAGCGCGGCCGTCCCCAGGTTCATCCCGACCTGCCGGGAGGTACTGGTGATCGCGCTGGCCGAACCGGCCCGTTCCGGTGGCAGCGCGGTCACCGCCGATGCTGTCGCGGGCGGGTTGGCCATGCCCATTCCGATCCCCAGGAGAGCGAAGGCCACCAGTACCCAGCCGATGGACGAGGTGGTCGACGCCACCAGCGCGAGCGACGCCATGGCGGCGACGAAGAAGAGATAGGCCAGCAGAATCGGTTTCCGCGGGCCGTACTGCCCGAGCAGTCGCCCGGAGACCTGCGCGGCGACAAGTGTTCCGGCCGTGAGCGGTAATGCCATCAGCCCTGCTTCCCACGGCGCGTACCCGCGTACCTGCTGGAGGTAGAGCGCGTTCACGAAATTCATCCCGGTGAGGCAGAAATAGGAGAAACCCGCTGTCAGCACCGCCCCGCGCAGTTGCGGCCGGGCGAATACCGTCAGATCCAGAACCGGATCGACCGCCCGGCGCTCCACCCGCACGACGATCACCGTCGACACCGCGGCCGCGATCAGCGCGAGAACCGTCGGGGCCGACAGCCAGCCGTCGCGGGCGCCACCGGACAGCGCGAAGGTCACGAAGAACAGTGTCGCGGCGATGGATATGTGACCGGCCGGATCGAACCGGCGCCGCAGCCGTGGCACCGGAGACTCCGGCACCCAGCGCAACCCCACCACGACCAGCGCCGCGAACGGCAGGCAGAGCAGGAAAACACTGCGCCACCCGGTGGCCGCGACCAGCACACCGCCGATAACGGGTCCGAGCGCTGTCGACACCCCGGCGGTCGCGCTCCAGGAACCCAGGGCCCTGCTGCGCGCGACCGGATCCTGGAATACCCCGGTGAGCAGCGAGATCGAGGCGGGAGTCATCAGCGAGCCGCCTATTCCCTGGACGACCCGCCAGAGGATCAGTTCGGCGAAGCCGGACGAGACGAAACACAGGAGCGAGGCCGCGCCGAACAGCAGGACACCGAGCCGGAATATCCGTCGCGGGCCGTAGCGGTCGGCCAGCGCACCCGCGAGGAACAGCGTGCTGCCCCGGGCCAGGGCATTGGCCACCACGACCCACTGCAACCCCGCCACGTCCAGACCGAGATCCGCCTGCAACGCGGGCAACGCGACCACGAGCGCCGAAGTGTCGAGCGAGGAGAGGAACAGACTCGCGCAGCACGCCAGCAACGCGGTTCGGGGATGCCGCACGGATTGCGGGGCCCGCGTGTTGCTCAACTCAGGCTTTCGTAGACCGGCCGCTCCGCGGTACGCGACAACAGACCGATATCCAGGGCGACCTGGATCTGCTTGTCCATATTCGCGAATACGCTCGGATCCCAGGCGGACGGATAGATACCGCGCAACCGTTCGGGCAGCAGATCGATGGCGGCCTCTTCGTCGGCCGGGATACCGAACGCCTCGTAGTGCGTCGCCAGTAGTGCGGGGTCGGCGCTGATGAGCGCGTTGGCCTCCGAACGCAGGGCGACGAACCTCGCCGCGGTATCGCGGTTGGCCGCCAGCCACGAGCGATTGAACGCCGCGCCGTTGAGGAACAACGGGTTCGCGTCGCCGGTACCCTGCTGCCACAGCTCCGATACCGTCGCCACCTGGCGGTTGCCCTGCGCGACGAGGCGGGTGGCGTTGGGTTCGATGGCGATGATCGCGTCGAGGTCGCCGCGCTCGTAGAGCGCCAGATTCGCGATCGGCTGTCCGGGGAAGATCTGGAATTCGCGTTCGAAATCGATTCCGTTGACCGCCAGCCCCAACGCGGCCGCCTTATAGGTATCCGAGCTCGCCGGTTGGACGCCGATCCGCTTGCCCCGCAGATCTTCGACCGAGCCGATATCGCTGTCGGCGGGCACGAGCCAACGTCCGTGATTCCAGAGTTGCGGGCCCACGATCACCACATCGTGACCGGAGATATTGGCTTCGGTGGCGCCCAGCGGCCCGAAGGCGAAAGTATCGAGCAGACCGGTCAGCAGGTTCTCCTGGCCGGTGCCCACCCCGCCGCCACCGTCCCGGAGCAGGTCCAGCCCGTGCTTCGCCTCGAGCCCGAATTGTTCGGTGATCGGATCGATCACCGAACCCGCGGTTCCGGGCTGTACGGCACCGACTTTGATCGGGCGCAGCGGGTTACCGTTCGCGTCGACGGCGGCGGTGGTCGCCTCACCGCAGGCGACCAGGAGCGCGCCCAGGCCGAGTCCGCCGAACAGCGCGGCACCGGCCCGGAGTGCCTGCCGGCGCGATACGGCCGGCCCCAGTGCGGATTCGCGAGTGAAGATGTTGCCACGTGGTGCGGACACGGGGTCTCCGTTTCTGGATCAGTACTGTCTCAGGCGATATGGGCGACGATGTCGCGATGCAGGTCGAACAGGGTGCCGTCTTCGGTGGACCGCGGGCGCGCGAGAGTGACGCGGATGTCCTGCACGATCCGCGCCGGGCGGTCGGCGAGCACGACGACCCGGTCGGACAGGAAGGCCGCTTCGAGCGCGTTGTGGGTGACCAGCAGTCCGGTGACCGAGCGTTCGACGAGCAGGGTCTGCAACAGCAGGCGGAGTTTGCGGCCGGTGAGTTCGTCGAGCGCGCTGAACGGTTCGTCGAACAGGACGATATCCGGGTCCACGGCGAACGCTCGGGCCACTGCCGCCCGCTGGCGCTGCCCACCGGACAGGACCGAGGGGTAGGCATCGGCGTAGTCCGTCAGGCCGACCGCTTCGATGAGCTCCGGGACGGCGGCCACGCTCCGGCCGGCCGCTTTCGCGGCGATCTCGATATTCGCGGCGACGCTGACCCAGTCCAGCAGGCGCGGCTGCTGGAAGACCATCCCCGTCCGGCCGGGCGCCGCGTCGGTGCCCACCCGGATCACACCCGCGTCCGCCGTCTCCAGTCCCGCGACCAGGTGCAGCAGCGTCGTTTTACCGGTGCCCGATGCACCCACCAGTGATACGAGCTCCCCCGGCGCCACCTCGAGCGAGAAATCGTCGAACACGGTCTGGACCGTGCCGTCCTTCTTGCTCACGAAGGATTTGGCGATATTACGAAGTTCGATTCCGGCGCTCATACCGCGGACTCCTTACGCCAGCGGGAGACCCGCCGTTCCAGTGTCTGGAGGACGCCGTATTCGATCGCCGTCATCACCAGCGCGAAGGCGATCGTCCAGGCGAGCACGCCCGCGACGTTGTGATTGGCGAACTCCAGGTTGAGTTGATATCCGACACCGCTGGCCAATCCGAAGATCTCGACCAGGACGATCACCTTCCAGGCCATCGCGATACCCAGCCGCGCGCCGGTGAACAGCGCGGGCGCGAGGGCCGGCAACCAGATCCGGCGCAGGCGGGTCCACGGGCTGAAGCGATACACATGAGCCATCTCGTGCAACTGCGGATCGACGCCGCGTACGCCCTGGGTGATGTTGACGATCAGGGCCGGCGCGGCCGCCAGGGCCACGGCCAGAATCGGATTGACGACGCTGATCCCGAACCAGATAACGCACAGCAGTGCCTTCACCAAACCCGGCGTCACCAGTCCCAGCAGCACCGCGGGTTCGAGGAAACGCTGCACATATTTGTTGCGTCCCATGGCGATTCCGAGCACGACGGCGACGACGAAGGCCACCGCGAATCCCAGGAGTACCCGCGTCAGCGTCACCTGGAGATTCGTCCACAACGCACCGTCGGCCGACAGCGCCACCAGCTCGTCGGCGATCGCGCCGAGCGAGGGCACCAGCGGACTGTCCATCCGGGCAGCCATGAGATTCCACCCCACCGCCAGCAGGATGATCAGCGCCAGTGGCGGAGCGATCACTTCGGCGAGTGAAGTGGCGCGCGAGACCGGGGTCGGTCGGCGGATCGGGGGTGTTCGGCCCGCCCGTTCGGCCGCGGGCTCGGCACTCAGCACGGTCATGAGAATCCGTTCGATCGGCCGGCGTCGCGGAGGGCGCCGGCGGAGCAGGGTGGGGATCATGGGTGGAGCCGGTCTCGGCTCCGGATGTCAACGAGTCGGATCGTGGCGGCGCACCGGGGTGGCGACGATCGGACAACCGGACGGGGTCGTCACGAGGAGCGCGGCTCCGTCGCCGATACCAGGAGTTCCAATCCGTCGCCGAGGGCGACGATCGTGGCCAGCTGCTCGGGCGACAGGGTCGAGATACGGTCCAGAATGATCTCGGTGAGCTGCCGGCGGCTGCGCAGGAAGAGCTCCCGGCCGGAATCGGTCACCTCGATCAGGTTGACCCGCCCATCGGCGTCCGAGGTACGGCGGACGACCTCCCCGGACTCCTCCAGCCTGCGCACCGTACGGGATACGCTGGCCGGGTCCACGCCCTCGTGCGCCGCGAGTTCGGACATCGACAGCGGCCCGAATTTGACGATCGCCGCGAGGGCGCTGCGCGCGGACTGATTGATACCCGCGCGGTCCATCGTCCGGAATTGGCGGGCCGCCTGGATGAGTGCGACCTGCACTCGCTCCACCGCTGCCACATACTCCTCGCTGGTTGTCGACGAGTCGGGCAGGGGCATCGGCAATCCCTTCGTGCGGCGGCGTCCCGGATGGGGTGACCTGACACATTGTCGCCATGGTGCAGGTTCCTTCGCTCGCAGGTGGCCGGTCGCCCGAGTGGAACCGACAGCAAAAGGTTAACAATGATCAAGTAATTGGCTCTCCGGATCGCGGGCGGTCCCCGCGCTCCCCTACCGGCGGACCCGGCCCCGGAATTCGGAAATCCCCAGTTCGGGAACACAATCCCCGTACCCGGCCCGGTCCGGCGCGACGTTCGGATCGCGGCGATCCGAATGTTCGTGCACTGCTCCGGCCCCACTCGAGATCGACCGCCGCGGCCCGTTTCGCGGGCGCCTTCGTACCCTGACTTCGTCCGTTCGGGCTCGTCAGCGCACCGTGCGGAGTGTTCGATCTCGTAATCCATCGGTCGTGGACTCGGGACCCCACCCGCTCAACAAGAGTAAGTCCAGTTCAGGGTGTTTTGCGCCCCGGCTGGGACGCAGTAGAACGGTCGTGGGACAGCAGTAGCCGAACTGCTGTCCCACCGGCCGTTTTTCGGGTCGGGCGGCCTACGCGGGCACTGCGCCGACCCGCTGGGCGAGCTTTCCGAGGTCGCCGGACGTGAGGTCGCGCCGGGCCGTGCGCATCATGTGTCCGACCAGCTCGCGAACCGGTGTCATGGTGCGTACGTGCTGCGGGGCCGCGTGTTCTGCTCGCAGCAGCGCATAGAGCGATTCCCGGTGGTTTCGCCGCATTGCGTGCGCACGGCCGATCTCGACGAAGTACTGAGCCCTGCGGCCCTCGTTGGGAAGTTCGGCCGGGTCGAGACCGGGCGCGAGTGCGAGCACTTGCCCCGGCTCACGCCGCTCGATTGCCGCCGACATCCGCCACAGGGCCACGTTCGCCGGGCCGAAAGACTCGTTTCGAGCCACGGACGTGCTCGGCCCGGCCGCTGCGAGCCTGCTCGCCTGTTCGGCCGCCTCGGCAAGGTGGGGTTCGGGGTCGGTGCCCATCGTGGCGGCCACAATCGACCCCTGCAGGTGGAGCATCCCGAACGTTTCGATTTCGCCGACCGTGCGGACGTCGGCGGCGATTTTCTCGGCGGTGCCGACGGTGGTCGCCAGTGCGGCCGAGAGCGCGCCGGGCCGGGACAGCATGATCTGCCCTTTGCTGAATGCCGCTGCCGCGAGTGGGGCCGGGGCGCCGACCTGCCCGGCGGCCCGCGCGGATTCCTGCGCGGCGTTCCACGCGAGGGCGTGGTATCCCCGGGCTCGCAGTGCGGAGGCGACGCCGTAGGTGACGGTGCCGAGTACGTCCCAAGCCCGTTCGGCGTCGGCGCTGTCCGCGTCGCGTACGTGCCGGTATGCGTCGGTGAGCATCGGGACCAGCATCGGGCCGAGCGTCGCGTAGTCGCAGTCGTTGCGTAGCCGCGTGGCGCGGCGCGCGTCGGTGGCGAGTTCGTCCAGGCTGCGTGGCGGCCGGGTGTCGGTCACGTTGCCCTCTGCCCACAGCACCGTTTCCAATTCCGGTACAGCCGCGTGGAACCCGGCGACGGCCGGGTTCCACTTCTCCTGCTCGTGCCCGGTGAGGTCGCCGACCGTGACGCCGAGCGCCCCCGCCAACGCGAGTAGCGTGCGGCGGCTGTCGATCGGCCGCAGTCCGGTCTCGAACTTCGCGACGGCGCTACGGGACAATCCGGCACGGTCGGCGAGCACCTGTTGCGAGATTCCGCGCCGCGCGCGGATGGTGCGCACCCGACGGCCGACATAGCGGTCGTCTTCTGGCTGGAAATCGCTCATACCTCCACTGTTCCACAGGGGAACAGTTTCCGGTGGTCGAGCTGTAAAGCTTCCCGATCACGCCCCGCCGCCGGGCGATCGAGTCCCCGGCGGCGGGTGCACACCAGCGACCGCAGGGGACAGGGGCACCGATGCGCAACCGGCCGACCGCACTCGGATATGTAGATCTGGACATCAGCACTTCGCCGGCGTGGGACCGGGCACAGGTCCGACGTCTGGCGCGCCATCTCGGCTACCTCGTGATCTGGCCCGGTGTGGCGTCGGTGCTCCCGCTGTTCGACCAGGTCCGCGCGGCCGAGGTGGATGCCGTCGTGATTCCCGGCCCGCACCACCTCGGCCCGCTGGAGTTGAACCGGGTAATGGACGTGGCCGACGTGGAAACGGTGCTGCCCCGCTTATCGTTCGCGCGCTGGTCGACCGTGCGAGCCGGGCGTTGATCGCGCTCGGGTTCGTGGTCGCGGTGGGTCTACCGCTCGCCGTGCTGGTCTGGGCGATCGTGTGGCCCGAATCGACCGTGAGCGAACAGCGCGACATCCACGGCGGCAGGGATTCGCGATCGCGTCGGCCGAGTGCCCCGGTTACCGAATGTAGAACGGGATACCGGGGAACGGCCCTACCTGCCCGACCCGATCGGCACCCCCGTTGCAGCTACCACCGGCCGTGGCCGAGAATCGGCTCATGGACGTACCCGGACTGCTCGGCAGAGCCGTCGGTATGGTCCCCGCGGCCCAGGAAAGCGGGATGGGCGCGACCAAGGTGGATATCGCCGGATATCTCCGCGACGACGACTGGGAGAGCGCCCTCGCGATCCTGCAGGAGTTCGACGGCCTCGAGTGGCAATCCGTCGAGTACTGGGACCTCCTGGCCGAAGTGGCACAGCAGTTGTGGCTCGGTGCCGACGCGCAATGGTGTCGCTGGCGTAGCGCCGAGACGCGATCCGGCCGCATCATCAGAGCCACTCTCGATCTCCTCGCCCCGGAAGCCGGCGGACGCCGAATTGCGATCCCCGGAAGCGGAGAACTCGGGCCGCTGTGGGATATCGGCGCGTACGCAGCCGGAGGCACCGATATGCGCATCGCCCGAATCCGGGTCGAGTCGGCGCCGGAGATAGTGCCGGGCGGACGCGGCCGGATCCGGTTACTGCCGCTCACCCCGGCAGCGTGGGAGCGCCTCGCGCCCGGTGATGTGATCACCATGCACGAACGGCGGCCGATCGCCGGTATCGCCGAGATCACCGAGATCCGGTCCGCGGACCGTTCCACCCGGCGGGCCTGAGCTTCCCCACCGGACATCCCGTGCCGAGCAGTGTGATCGAACGGAGCATCGGGGACGTCCACTACACAACGGCTTCCGCGCGATGAGTCCGCCGGTGACCGATATCGACTGTTTGTGAATACATCGCGCGGTGATCGAGCGGAACCTGTGGTTCATTGTCGAATTCCGTAGTACGGCACTACGGAAAACACCGCCGAGTAATGTATCGGCACCGATCTGTTCGGTGCCGCTCCGGTGCGGGATAACCTTTCGCTGCCAGCATCATCGAGCAGAAAGATGAAATCATGCGCGCAATTTCCGGAATTCTCGCCTCCGCGGCGGTCGTGGGCACCCTCGCCCTGGCCGCGACACCGGCCCAGGCCGCGCCGGTCCCGGCGCCCGCCGATGCCGGCGCCGGTCCCGCTGTCACCGATCCGGCACTGCTCCCTAGCACCGGCTCCGGCATCATCGACGCGGGAACGGGCGTGGTGGAAACTGGTCTCGACATGGCGCTCGACCTCGTATCGAGTCTGTCGGGCGGAATGTCCTGACCCATTCGGCCCGGTACGGCACAGCGCGTTTCCGCGGGGCGCGATACCGCCCGGACTCCGGCGTATGCAGTACGCAGGAGTACCGGGTACCGGCCGTCCGGACCGCACCGGGCGGAATTACGCACTGCCGATCCGTCCGGCGGACACGCAATTCTCCGCATACCGCCGAACGGATAGATTCGCTGTGAAAAACCCGAGTCCGGAAAAATCGAGAAAGGGCAGGCAATTGTCGAAGAAGTATCGCGTCGCGGTCACCGCGGCACTCGTCTGCGGTACCTGGTTCGCGCTGACGCCCGCGCAGGCGCAAACGCCCACCACACCGGAACCGCCGACCTCGACCGTCCGCCCGTCCACCGGGTCGCCGGTGCCACCGACGACCTCCGCCACCGGGGTTCCCGAGGCCGCAGCGGACGAATCGGCGGTGTCGGTGCTGACCCTCGCCGCTGTCGCACGGTCCGGGAAGCCCGAATTCCGCACGACCACCCTGCTGTGCGCACCGAAGCAGGCCGGTACCCATCCGCAGCCCGCCGAAGCGTGCGCCGAACTGACCGCGGCCGATGGCGATCTCGCGCAGCTCACGGGTGACCCCGCGGCCGCCTGCCCGATGATCTACGAGCCGGTATCCCTACTGGTGGTCGGCCTGTGGAACAGCCGGCCGGTGACCTATCAGCACGATTTCGCGAACTGGTGCGCACTGGCCGGTGCCGCCGAGCACGTGTACAAGTTCTGAGCAGGCCACCCGGTTTCCACCGCGGAGTTCACCGCCCACCCGGTGAACTCCGCGGTTCCGGCCGTTTCCCCGGGCTCAGGCCGTGTTTCATGAGCGGCAGCACGCCCGCCCGGACGAAGGCGCGTGCCGATTCCTCATCGTCGAATTCGGCACCGGCCGTAGGGGTGAGCATCAGCGAGTGCGCGAAGCGGGCCACCAGTTCGGCCACCGGTTCGGCGTCGTAGGTGTCGATCTCACCACGCCGCTGCGCCGCAACCAGAATACTGACGATGAAGGCGATGCCCTGCGAGACGAGTTCCTCGCCCCGCACGGTGTAGAAGCTCAGCGCTTCCTCCGGGGCGACCTCGAGCAGCTGGGTCACCAGCGGATGAGTTCTGGTGAGCCGCAGGATGAACAACACCGTCTCCACGATCTGATCGTCGATACCGGGTGTGGTGGTGGCAATCGCGGTGGCCTCGGCGAGCACGCGCTGGATCTCCCGGGACAGCACCGCGTCCACCAGATTGTCCTTACCGGCGAAGCGCCGATAGATGGTGATCCGGTTGAGCCCGGATCGGCGCGCGATATCGTCGAGGCTGCTCCGCCTGATCCCCACCTGCAGGATCCGCTGCAGTGCCGCGTCCAGGATCGTTTCCTCGACCTCGTCGAATGCGCGCAACATGTATCAAAATTATAGAACTTGTTTCATGGTGTCAAAGGTTGCGTGCACAACATCACGAGACCCTCAGCTCCGGGTACTACCCGTAAGTTCCGGCGCCAGTGGATATTCGAACACATCCGGCGGACCCACCACGCGGGTACCACCGCACAGGTTGTGTAACAAGGTATCGATACTTGATACGTAGGTCAACAATGAAAACGTTATTGATGCCCTGTTACATCCGCGTTATCGTATCTCTTGAACCCCTTGCCACCCAATATCATTCACCGCCCCGCACATACCGGTCCGGCGGTCGCCTCCGACCACCGCGTCCCGGATCGTCACGGTCCGTACGTTCACCCGGACCGTCCGCCGAACGGAGCTCGATATGGCCGTCACCGCCGACGTTCACCGAAGCAGCGATACCGTAGACCGATCCGCCGGGACCGGCCGGGACCGGTCGCCCATCGTCGCGGCCTGTACCCGAATTCTCGCCACGGAGCCGGCCACTGACCGCCCTCCGGAACCGACCGTATCCCCTGATCTCACCCTGCTCCACGATCTGGCGGCCGATTGGGTCCAGCGCGGCGGCACGGCCGAAACATTCCACCGCGCGGTGCGTTCGGCGGTCGACGTGGCATTCTCCCGAATCGCGGCCACCGGATCCGCCACGGCACTGGTCCCATCGCTGCGCCGGCTTGTCACCGCGCACGAGGTGATCACGCGGAGTATTTCCGCCGGACTCACCCGGCCGCTCGTGGCAGGCACCGGCAGTCCGATTCCGGCACTGCGCAACATCGCCGGGGCGGTCGCCGACGATCGCCCGGAGGCGCTACCGCCGGGGGCCCGGATCAGCACGTCCTACGCTGTCCTCGCACTGACGCTGCAACCCACCGAGCCGGGCGACCGATCCCCGCGCGAAGCGCTCTCCACCGCAACCGAACACGCATACGACGCCCCGCACCGCATCCGCCTGATGCTCGCCGCCGAACACGGCCCCTCGGCCCTCAGCGCGCTCGGCCCGCACGGGGGCACAATCCTGCTGCCCGCCGAATCCCGGGCGACCGCCGCCGAGTTGATGGCCGATCTCGTCGCCGCCGCCGGCTTTCCGGTCACCGCGATCCTCCTCGAAGCCCCCCGGACCGCCATCGTGACAGCCGCCGATATCGCGCACGAACTACTCGACCTGGTCCGGCGGTTGCGGTACGCCCCCGGGATCTATCGATTCCGCGATCTGGCGCTGGAGTACCAGCTGACCCGGCCCGGCGCGGCCCGCGCTGAGCTGGCGGCCCTCGTCGCACCGCTCTACGACCATCCGGAGTTGCTCGACACCCTGCGGCTCTATATCCGGACCCGGCTGCGGCGGCAGGCCACCGCCCATATCCTCGAACTACATCGCAATACCGTCGACTATCGCCTGCGGCGGATCCAGGAGCTGACCGGTTGCGATCCGGTCCAGCAGACGGGCCTGTGGTATCTGCAGTCGGGCCTCATCGCCCACAGCTACGAATCCGGCGCCACCGGACAGTGTCCGGGCAACCGCGTCGAATCGAGGTGTCCGGCCGGCTGCGACAGCGCCGCCGGATCGGAGTCCGAACAGAGCAGGTGACCCTCGATGCCCGTCGACGACAACACGCCCGCGCCGAGCCGCCGTCCCGGCACGACCGAGCCGACCGGAGCCGCCGGACCGGTACCGGACGCCGGGCGGGCCGGGCCGAGGACCCTGGCGGCCGCGCTGCTGGCGGGCCGCGGAGTCGCGGCGATCGCCCGCGCGTCCGGGACGGATATCGCGGATTCCTATCATGTGCTGACGCTGGAAACCCGGCACGACGGCGACCCGGCGGCCCGCCTCGCACCGGTCGACGCCCGGGCACTCGCCGATACTTTCGCCGCTGTCCTCCCGGGACCGGCGCTGGCGCATATCGATACGACCGGGCCGACGATCCTGGCCCCGGCGGATACCGTCAC
Organism: Nocardia sp. NPDC003963; assembly: GCF_053605105.1. Taxonomy (NCBI): domain Bacteria; kingdom Bacillati; phylum Actinomycetota; class Actinomycetes; order Mycobacteriales; family Nocardiaceae; genus Nocardia; species Nocardia sp. NPDC003963. The sequence goes on along the minus strand of NZ_JBSGIP010000014.1, from coordinate 99,060 downwards.
CCGTGGCGAATTGGATACCGCGATCGAGTGCCTGGGCCGGACACTCGGCGCGCGCCCGAGCGTACTGGTCGCGGTAGCGCCTCCGGCCGATATCCCGGAAGTCGCGGCGCATTCCCGGGAGTTGCTCACGATCGTGCGGCGGCTGGGTCTGCCACCCGGTTTCTACCACTCCGACGATCTGGCCCTGGAGTATCAGCTCACCCGTCCCGGACCGGCCCGGGACCAGCTGGTGACCCTGCTCGATCCGCTCGTCGCACATCCGGAACTGGTGCACACCCTGCGAACCCATATCGCCAACAATCTGAATCGCCAGCGCACCGCGCGGGCACTGCACATCCACCCCAATACGGTGGACTACCGGCTCAAGCGGATCGGCACGCTGACCGGATTCGACGCCAACGAGGCACCGGGCCTGTGGTATCTACGCTCGGCGCTGGTGGCCAGCGGCTACGCGGCCGGCGATGCGGACTAGCGCTGGGCCGGCCGCGGCCGGTCGATCAGCTGTCCTCGCGCAGCGCCGCCGATCGGGCAGCGGTGTGATGTCACAGTTTTTCTCGACCGATCCCCGTAATCCCCTCGGGCGCAGAAGAAAAAGCAGAGAATTCGGTATCCCGCATCCGCGGATCGCGTCGGAAAGAAAAGGGACTCCCGCCCGGCGGCCCCGGTCGGTGCCTGTTCCATTCGTTCGAAACCGCCGGGCGAGAAAGGCACCGGCCGCGCGTGCGGTGCCCGGTTCGAACGGTACCGATTTCGCGGCGATTCGCGAATACTGTGCGCCGCCGCCCGGATATTCACCTGCCGGGGAAGCCGTTCATTGCGGCGGGTTCACAAAAGGTCGCCGACTCGGCACGCCGCCGTAGCCGGGGGCGGCGGCGACGGAATACGAAAGCGGCGGTTCGGGAAGCCTGCTTCCCGAACCGCCGCCGCGCGGTGCACATCTCGCCGCACCGGCAATCGTTCACCGGCTGTCGTCACGTCCGAATCATCGGTGGGGCCTTCCCGTCAGGCCCCTTCGGTGGGGCCGGGACTTTCCCGGTACGTCGTTTCCCATGCCATCACCGAGACGACATAGGCAACCGAGTTGTTGTAGCGGAGAATCGCACGTTCACGCTGTTCCCGCTGTGTCAGATCGGAGCCGCCGTCGCAGAGATACCGTCCCGCGGCCACGGTGGCATCGAAGATGTTCTGTGGATCCACGACACCGTCCCCATTACCATCCGAGGCGTAATTTCCCCAGGTCTGCGGGATGAATTGCATCGGCCCCACGGCCCGATCATGGGACACCGTTCCGTCGACGATTCCGCCGTCGGTATCGGTGACGACCTCGTTACCCGCCACGCTGCCGTCCAGCACCGGTCCGTAGATCGGCCGGACCGGATTGCCGGCCGCATCCGCGAAAGCGCCGAAGGCGTGCCCGGATTCGATCCGGCCGATCCCGGCCAGTAGGGTCCACGGCAGGCCGCAGCCGGGAACCTCGGTGGCGAGTACCTGTTCGGCGTTCCGGTAGGCGGCGACCGCGACGGCCGGAATACCCGGCGATTCCGTGGTGTCCGGAACAACAGGTGGCGGGTCCGGCGGCGGCGCCTGTCTCGCCTCGCGGAGCGGCTCCAGTGGCGGCGGCGGGGCCGGCGGTACGAGCGGAGTGCGGGCCGGATTCCGCTGCTGCCCGAACATCTCCCGGGCGACGGGCCGGTCGATACCGCCCGCCGCCCGGTCCGGCGGCTGAGCGACCGCGAAGACCCCGGTAGGAACCAGGCTGGTCAGCGTGACCACCGAGATCCGCGGCAGCGCCCGCCGGCGCCGACGGCGATGCCTACCCATCACCGGTCCGATGCGGTGTGGGGCACTCCGGCCGCGCGGTGCCCGGACGGGCAGGTCGCCGGTAGCGGATATCCCGCTGTGCCGCAGGGCCGGGCACGCTCATCCGAACCCCTCGACCGCACCACCGATCACCGCCGACTCCGAACCGGTGAGTGTCCACATGAAACGCCGCTGGGCCCGGCGGCCGCGTACCGCCGCGCGATCGGCGCCGCCGGGTAGCCGGATCGAGGCCGAACGCAGGAGGTTCACCGGCAGCCGGGCCAGTGGATACCACGGCGGCATATAGGGAGGAAGGCCGAGTTTGCGCATGGCCTTCGGGCCCAGGAACGCACTGGCGACCGAGAGGTGGCGAGCCCGGGCGATCCGCCCGCGCAACCACGGGAAATTCTGGAAGTGCCAGTTCAGCGGATCGTCGGCCATGGGCACGGCCAACTGCGGCGTGGTCTCGTCCGGATCGGTGATAGCCGCCAGCGTGTGGTAGAGCACCCGTACCGCGCCGGCGAAGTCGGCGGGCAGGAAACTGTCCTGCACGCCGATGAGCCAGCCGACGTAGCGGACGAGATGAGCGGCCGCGTCCAGATCCCGGCGTGGCGGGACGATCCCCATCGGCACCGCACCGACAAGTGGCGCGATCAGCGCCCCGACCAGCGTGGCGGCCATATCGGTCTGATTGATCGGCAGACCCCACTCGGCGCCGCGCCAATCCGGCATCGCCGCCACCTGCCGCCGGACCAGTGCGTGGATGAGCCGGACCTGGACAGTGGACCGAAACCCCGGCCCCCCGGGCCGCATCCCGTTCTCCTCGGTGACATGCAACGCCCACTGCATCGTCTCGGCGAAACGTTTGGCCGGTCCCTTCTCCAGCGCACCGGTGCGCAGCAGGGTCTTGTTGAACCCCGAGGCCAGATAGCCGCCGAGGAAGGAGACGTCACGTGCCACGTAGAGCCCGTCCACCCCGCCCAGGCGGTACACGCGGGCACCGCGGCGCAGCAGGTCGTGATCGAGCCAGGCGGGCGGGGTCTCCACATGGACGAAGAAGTCGCGGAGCGCGCGGGGTGCGCCGCGCAGCTCGGCTATCCCGTCGCGGAGCGCCGACTCGAAGACGGGCCTGGTGGTCTCCAGTCCGTCGTGGTACATCCAGTCCACCACGGCGTCCATGAGCGGATCCCCGAGTGTGAGAGCTGCGCCGAGTTCGCGCCACTGCCCGGAGGTGGGCGCGGAGACGCCGAGAAGGGCGGCGAGGGCACGGATCGCCGGAACCCGGCGCGGTAGATCGGGGTGACGGACAGGAACGGTCACGGCCATACAGAAACTCCTTCGATCGGTCGGATGAGATATCGGTGGCGACGGCGCACACCGAAAGGCATCGGCCGCGGGCGGTCACCGGCCGCCGGCGAGCGCGTCCCGGAACAGCGGCCACGATCGGTACAGGTCCTGCTCCCAGTAACCCCAGGAGTGCGTACCGGTCGGCCGCAGATCGAAAACAGCCGGAATCCGCAGCTCGTTCAATCGATCCCGGAGGGCGTACGCGCACTGGTTCGTCACGGCCTCGAGCAGGCCGCCCACCACCGTCTGGTCCACGAGTTTGCCGATATCACCGCCGATTCCCGGGCCGTTCGGTGTATCGAACGGTCCCGGTAGACCGGTGCCGGTCGCGACGTACATCGTGGTCCCCCGCAGTTCCTCGGCGCGCAGATAGGGATCGTTGGACGCCCATGCCGGATCCGGCGGCGGACCCCACATATTGTTCGCGTCGCCGCCCCAGCGTCCGACCACCGCACCGACCATGACCCGGCCGACCGGATCCGAGGTGCGGATACAGCCGCTGTAGGAACCGATCGCCACATAGCGCCGCGGATCGGCCAGCGCGAGCTGGAACACCGAGGTGGCCGCCATGGAAATTCCCGCGACAGCGCTGAGCCCCGTCCCGTTGAACGCACGGTCGATCAATGGTGGCAGTTCGCGGGTCAGGAAGGTCGTCCACCGTTGCCGGCCGAGCACCGGATCGTCGAACCGCCAATCGGTGAAATAACTACCCGAACCGCCCAGCGGAATGACCACGGTGACCTGTTCGCCCGCGAAGAACCCGGCGATTCCGGTCCGCTGATGCCAGCTGCTGTTCCCACTCCCGCCGGCCGCACCGTTGAGCAGATACAGAGTCGGTGCCGCCACGGTGACATCCCGGGCCGGGATCACCGCGACCGAGAGCACGGTATCCATCGCCGCCGAGTACACGTGGACCGTGCGCAACCCGTCGGTACCGTCGTCGATTCCGATGATTCGAGCGGGTCCCGCACCGGGCGTGTCGTCCGCCGGTACCGCCGCCACGGGCCCGGCCACCGCCGTGCACCAGGTGATCGCGGACAACACCGCGGTGGCGACCCGGCTCCATCCTGTGCGGCGGCGCCGTACCGGAGGGTGTGCCGGGTGGGTCCGGGCGCTCACCCGCGCTGCCCCGTCGTACCGTGGGCCGGCCGGGCCGGGCCGAAGGACTGCGTCAACGCCGGTCGATCCGCCACCGAGACACCGCTGGTCACCCGTTGCCAGCCGGTATCGCCGGGTACGAACTGGACCAGGCCGAGTCCGGAATCCGCGATTCCCAACCGGTCGAACATGGTCGCGATGACCTGCCGGCTCATCACCGCCAGTTCCCGGGTCCGGCGATTGCGGTGGATCCGCGTCCCGAGATCCACCTGACCGATCGCCGACGGCCCGAATCGCGACCAGGTGTCCAGCAGGATGCCGATATCCACCCCGTAGCCGGGCGCGAACGGTATAGCGGTCAGCAGCTCCCGGGTCGCCGCGTACTCTCCGGCCAGCGGCTGTGCCAGGTCCGAGAGCGACGGCACCAGCGCGGCCAGCAGCGGACGTGCGACCAGCTGGGTCACCCGCCCGCCTTCGTCACCGCCGGCGGCCCGCAGCGGCCGCCGGTAATAACCCTTCACCAGCCGGAGTTCCGGATCGAGCAGTAGCGGCTCGAGCAGCGAGGGAACGATATCCGGATGCGGGTCGACCAGATCCGCGTCGACGAAGACCACCAGATCGCCCCGGGTCACCAGCAGCGAACGCCACAGTGCCTCGCCCTTGCCCGAACGGCAGGGCACCGCGGGCAGTGCCTCCGCCGCACTGCAGACGGTCGCGCCCGCGGTACGGGCCCTGCTCGCGGTGGCATCGGTGGAACCGGAATCCAGGACGACGAGTTCGTCCACCAGGCCGCCGAGCAGCCGGCGAATCGACGACACCACCGTCGCGACGGTGGCCTCTTCGTTCAGCGCGGGTATCACCACCGAAACGGTGCGTCCCTGTTTGAGTTCGAGTAGTTCGGCGAGTGGCCGACGTAGCAGATGGTCCGTGGTATCCGGTGCGTACCGGGTCATTGTCACTCCTTCGGGACGGGCACGCCGGTATCGCGCGGTCACGCGATACCCATGTCGAGAGCCAGTGATCGCAGCCGCGACCAGGTTTCGGGCCAGGGCCGTACCGGGTCGTCGCATCGCGCGACGACGACGAACCGGTCGATACCCGGAAAGCCCAGCGGATCGTCGGCGGCCGCCACCGGGACGACGGCGCGGAAATGCCCGCGCAGTCCGGTCGTCCGCTGCGGCGGGCCGATATAGAGGACGTTGCGCGCGGATTCCGGTGGTGTGCCGAAGTAGGCGTAGCCGCGATTCGGGCTGTAGACCGGTGGCAGATCCGCGGCGGCGAAATACTCGAGCGCGGCTGCCTGCCAGTACGAATCGGCGACCACGACAGTCCGGTCACGGACAGCGGGCGGTAGATCGCGGTAGGCCCGGGTCACCACCGCGACCAGATTCGGCCAGCCGCTGGTCCCGTACACCCGCATCCGGGCATACATCTGGCCGGCCGAGTCGCTGGGTTGCCGGGGCGCCGAAGCGAGCGGGAGCATCAGCACCAGCGCCATCGCGGCGGCCGTCGATACCGCGGCGAGCCCGAGCAGTACCCGGCGAGCGGACCGGTGCGAGCGGGACGCGAAAGCCACCGCCCCGGCCGCGAACAGCGCCGGCAGTAGCGCGGCCGTGTAGTAGGGGCGGGTCCCGGTGAGCAGGACGAAAACGATCGCGACCAAGGCCGCCACCGCCACGAAGCGGTAGCGGCGGAACTCCTCCGCACGCAGGAAGGCCCAGATTCCCGCACCGAGCAGAACGGTGCCGAGTACACCCGCCTGCAGCACCTGCTGACCCAGCAGTCCGGCCGGTCCCCCGGTGGCCAGTTGCTGCTCGGCCCGTATCACCGCACCCATCGACCACTGCGGCCAGCCGTGTCCCGCCTGCCAGACCAGACCGGGCACCACCGTCGCCACCGCCGCGACCGCGGCCGGCCGCAGCGCCCGGTTCCCGAAGAGTCCGCGGGGGCCGGCCAGCAGGAAACCCGCCACCATACCGAGCAGGACAAGAGCCGCGAGCCATTTGATCTGCAGGCCCACCGCCGCCACACCGGCCGCCACGGGTAACAGACGGTCGTCGTGGGTCCGGACCCAGCGCACCAGCAACCAGATGACTGCCGCCGAGCAGGTGCTTTCCAGCGCGAAGGTGGACAGCGAGGCCGCCTGCGATACGGCGAACGGTGTGGTCGCGTAGGCCACGGCCGCGAGCAGTTGAGCATAGGCGCCACCACCGAACTCGCGCGCCACCGCCGCGGTCAACGCGATGGCCACGACGGCCGCCACAACTGCCGGAAAGCGCAGTACCAGCACCGAGCCGGGCGCGAGCATATCGGCCGCGCGCGCGAGCAGCGCGACGACCGGGCCCTGATCGACATATCCCGGGCCGAGATGCCGGCCGGCGGCGAGGAAATACAGTTCGTCGCCGAAATATTCGTATCGATCGGCGCGCAGCAGCAGAATCAGCCCGGCCGTGAACATCAGCAGCGATACCGGGACCACCGCCGCGGGCGGAACCCGGTCGGCGCACGGCACGGAAGTGGAATCGGCCGGGGTGATCGGCGGCACGGCGCGCATCACCGTCCCCGCGGCAGTACGAGCGTCGCGGCGGCCAGCACGGCGGCCGCACCGACGACGGTCCACAGTGTGGTGACGCAGGCCGCGAGGTGTTCCGGAGCCGCGGCCTGTTCCCCACGCGCGGCCGCACCGCCGAGCAGCCCGAGCAGCACCATCGGCCCCAGCGCACCGCCCAATTGCTGGAGAGTCGGCACCAGGCCCGAGGCCGCACCGGTTTCGGCGCTCCCGGCACCGGCCATGAGCAACGCGGGCAGCGGCGCCACGAACCAGCCGAAACCGATTCCCGCGGCCGCCAGCGGAACCACGAGGGCGACCGGCTCCAGCCGCCCCGACCCCGGATCGATGAGCAGGGCCGCGAGTGCCAACGATATCGCGAACGCACTCGCTCCGGCGGTGAGGGACGCATTACCCCAGCGCCGCAACAGCATCGGCGCGGTGATCGCGCCCAGCACGGCGCCCACCGCGCTCGGCATCAGCAGCGCGCCGGCCTGCACCGCCGTATATCCGAGGCCGAGTTGCACTGTGGTGGAAACGGTGAGCGGAACCGCGGTGATGATCGCGGCACAGCCCAGCACCGACAGCGCGCCCACCGCGAAACCGGGGCGGCCGAGCAGACCCACCGGGAGTACCGACACCGTGCGTGCGCGGCGCCGGCGGCGAAGTAGGACCGCTACCGCCAGCACCGATACGCACGACCCCGCGACCACCGCGGCGACCGGATACCGCGACCACACCGGCGGTAGCGAACAGCCCAGCAGCGCACCGACCGCCAGCGCGCACAGCGCGACGCCGGGGATATCCGAGGGCGGCCGCGTCGCCGGCCGGGCCGGCGGGAGCACCCGCAGGATCACCACGACGGCGACCGCACCGGCGAATGCCTCCACCAGGAACACCGGCCGCCACGCACCGCCTGCCGAGCCGGCGTCCACCACGAACCCACCGAGCACGGGACCCACCGTGGCGGCGATCGCTCCGGTGGCGCTGTGGGCCGCGAACGCCGTCGCACGCCCGCGCGGCCCGGTGGCGGTGTCGATGATCGCCAGCGACTGCGCCGCGACCAGCGCCGCGCACAACCCTTGCGCGCCGCGCGCGACGAGCAACTCGATCCCGTTTCCGGCTGCCGCGCCGGCCAGCGCGAACACGACCGATCCCGACATCCCCGCGAGATACACCCGCCCCCGGCCGAACCTGTCACCCAGGTACGCGGCGGCGAGCAGCGAACAGCCCAGAAACAGGCTGTAGCCGGAGAGCACGAACGCCTGCTGGATCGCCGGCAACCGCAGGTCACGGGTGATCGCCGGGAGCGCCGCGGTCAGCATGCTCGTATCGAGCATGAGGACCGCCACCGCGCACAGGCAGGCGAGCACCGGACCCCGGAACGTCTCGCGCAATCGGTGCGGCGCCGGCGCGGCGACCGGTACGGCGGGCGCGTTCACGGTACGGCTTCCACGGCGAGCCGGTAATCGCCGGTGGCGCAGACGGTATCGACGATCCGGCGCAGGGTGGCCAGGTAGCGGTCCGCGGCCGCGCGGGCGTGTCCGGTATCCGGGAACAGCAGGGTGATCCGGGTGGCGTCGGCGAAACGGTTCACCCAGATATAGACATCGCTGGGGCTCAGCGGATTGGCGTAGATCCCCCCGTTCACGGCGGTGAACATGGCGGCACCCGGAATACGCCGGATATCCAGATAGGACAGCATCGGTGTCGAACACCCCGGTTCGGCGGTGATCACGGGATCGTCGGCAGCGAGTTCGAGCACCCGGTGCAGCGAGATATCGGTCAGTTCCCGGCCGCTGTCCGCGGCCCGCTGCGCGGCGGTGACGAGGGAACGGAAACCGTCGGCCGCCCCGACCGGGAACGATACCGGGATCAGATTGGTGTACCAGCCCACCGATGCCGCTTCACCGGCGTCACGCCGTGTGTTCACCGGTGTCAGGGCCAGATACCGTCGCCGGCCGCCGAGTTCGGCATCGGCGCAGGCCGCCACCGCGAAGATCCCGGCCAGGAACCGTCCGCCCTGGGCGGCGCACAATTCGTCGAAATCCGCGGCCCGCGGCTCGGTCATGAGTATCGCGGTCGTCTGCGCGCCACGGGTGTAGCCGCCGCGTGCGATACCGATATCGAGTGGGAATGCCGGAATATCGCCACCGTGCCGGTAGAGGATGTTCCGCCATTCGCGCACTCCCGGCGAGCCCGGGGTGAGCGCTCGGTTGGCGGCCCGGTCGCGGGCGCAGTACGCGATATGGCCGGTCACCGGTGGGAGTTCGGGAGTGTGGTCGGCGCATTCCGCGGAATAGATCGTCAGCAGGTCCACGAAGGTGAGCGCCTGCGCCACCCCGTCGGTGTGCAGATGGTCGACAGCGGCGTAGATGGTGAAAGAACCCGCGCGCTCGATGGTTCCGAAGGTGAAGCAGTTCCAGTGGAAAGGCCCGGGAGTCTGTGCCTGCACCAGCTCCCGCACCGCCGCGCTGTCGGTGATCTCGCCGTGCCGGACCGGGCGGAACTCGATGGTCCGGGGATCGGTGCGGTGGCGGGTGAAGGTACCGTCCGGCTCGCGGACGAAGGCACTGGCGAAGGTATCGTGCCGGCGCAGGAAGGTGCGCACCGTTCTGGTCATCGCGTCGTGGTCGGGCGTGCCGGGCAGGTCGAAGGCGATCATGCACAGGCGCGCGGCCCGGAATCCACTGCCGCCGTCCCGATGCGCGGCGCGCAGATAGACCTCCTGCTGATACGACGGCGGCGTGGGATGCGCCGGCGCGGATGCGGCCGCCGCGCGCGATCTCGGGGACGCGGTCCAGGTGGTGAGCTGGCCTCCTGCGGGATCCCAATCTTCGAAGAAGCCGTAATTGACCACCGTTGCCTCGATTCGTGGCGACTGGGACCGGCGACACGTCGGCGTCCGGCCGGTCCGGGAATCGGCGACCTGACCGGCCGCCGGGTCGGCGTCGCGGACGCCGGGGCCGCCGGTGACATCGCGTCGCCGGCGAACCCGTTCACGAGTTAACGACACGAATCCGGGCGCGGGGCGCGAGCCGTACGGATTCTGTGATCAACTCCAGGAGGTCGCGGCACCCCACTCGTTCGACTATCCAAATTGTGTTGCCGGAACGCCGTTCCCATTCGTTCCGCGTACCGCACGGCCATTGATATATACGTAGCTGTGACAGTGAACAAACATCCGTTACTTTGTAATCCCACTCGCGGAACCGCCGATATTCTCGGCCTGTGTTCAGCAGTATCGGATGGGGCGAAATACTGATCCTCCTCGTCGCGGCGCTCGTCGTTCTCGGCCCCGAACGGCTCCCCGAAGCCGCGCGCTGGACGGCGACGACCCTGCGCCGGGCCCGGGACCACGCCACCGGCACGGCCGCGGAACTGAAGCGGGAATTCGGCCCGGAGTTCGACGACCTCCGGGCACCCCTGGCCGAATTACGCCGGCTGCGCACCATCGATCCGCGCGCACTGGTCACCTGCCATCTACTGGACGGCGAACCGCTGGTACCCGACGAGGTCACCGCGTTCCTGGCCGGCCAGAACGCCGAGAAGATCGACCCGGGAAATTTCGGATCGTTCGACTTCCCCACGCCGGCGATCGATCTCACGAAAACCGCGGAGACCCGAATGCCGGACGACGCGGGGCCACCGGCCAACCTCGTGACCCCCGGGTGAGCCGAAACCCCTGGATCCCGCGACCGGCACGGTCCGGATCGCTGTCACCCGCCGAAGATCGGAGCCCGAATGACCGGACCGACGCGCCACGATTCCGCCGCCACCCGCGACCATCTGCGCCGTACCCGCCAACAGGATATCGGCGCGGAGGTGGCCCGGTCCCTGCTCGCGCCACCCCGATCGGCCGCGGCAGAGCGGCTCGCCGGATACGCCGGTATCGACCGGTACGGGATCGTGGCTCTGGCCGTACCCGATCCGAGGTCACCGCATCCGGCCACGGACGACGCGCTCGTCGCCGACCGGATCCGCGCCGAACTGCTGTTCGGCGGCCCCGGCGCGCTCCCGGCACAATGGGGGCCGGACCATGCCACGATCCTCGTACCCGGAATCGGCCGCCACAGCCGATACCCGGACGAACTGCTGTCCCAACTCTCCGATGCCGCGGACCGCGCACTGACCGCCACCGTGGTTTCCGCCGCACCAGGGCAGGTGCCCCCGGCCGCGGATCTGGCCCACGAACTGCTGGAAGTCGCGGTCCGCCTGAACTTCCCCCCGGGCGCGTACCGATGGGAGGATCTGGCGCTGCAGTATCACCTCACCCGCCCCGGGCCCGCCTTCGACCGGCTGTCCACACTGCTCGATCCACTCGCGTCCCACCCGCATCTGCTCGACACCCTCGGACACCATCTGGATACGGGCTTCCAGGCCCGGCGCACGGCCCGGCGGCTGGGTCTGCACGTGCTCACCGTGCGCCATCGTCTCGAACGCACCCATCAGCTCATCGGACTCGATCCGAGCTTGCCGGAGGACAGCTGGCTGCTGCGCTCCGCACTCATGGTCCGCAAATACCGTCTCGCCGCCGCGCGACCATACGGAGACCACTGAATCGACGGTTCTGTATCGGCATTATGACAATTACGTCTAACAATGAACCGAATGCTGATACATTGTTACATCAAGCTACCGAGGCATTATCCGAAGGCCGTCCGGCCTCAGTACACCGGAGCAGATGTGATCATGACCGCCGCAGCCCATTACCTGGTCGACACCCCGGTCCCGCGGAACACGCAGAACATCCCGGCCCCGGCCCGGGAGGTACGGCCGCCGTATCGCGACGACCGGCTCCACCGCGGTCCGTCCGGTTCTGCCGGCATCCATCCGGTACACAGACCGGTGATCGCCCTACTGCTGCACCTGCTCACCCCCGGCACGGGCGCGGGCGACAGATCCGAGGAGCTCATCGCCGACCTGCACCGGGCCGTGGAAGTAGCGGTCACGCGGGACGAAACGGCCGACGAGGTGGGTGGCGCGGTACGCGGGGCGATTGAGGCGACCGTGGCGGAACTGCGCGGCGCCGGAATATCCGCACCGCAGATCGCCTCCTACGCACGCCGTCTCGGCCGAATCCACGAGTTCATCGCCACCACCGCGACCAGCGCGTACCGCCGCGCCGCCCGCCGGGCGGAACAGCTGCCCGCGGACCCGGGGCACGGCCGGGCCGACGCGGCCGATCAGGAGATCGTCGCCGTCGTCGCGCTCGCATTCTGCCGCGCGCCCGGCACTTCCGAGACATCGATGCGCCGGCTACCCGGTGTACCGATCGAAACGTGTCTCACCCGCGAATCGGACGCGCGGGCGATATCCCCGCTCACCGAGCACGGCGGCACCCTCGCGATCGGCACCGCCACCGATATCGACAGCACGGTGGCGCGGATCGTCTCGTCGCTGAGCCGGGCGCTGCGCGCCGATATCAGCGCAACCGTGCTGCGCCGCCCGGCGAGCCGGATCGAGGAGTCGGTCGACGAAGCGCACGAGATGCTGGATGTGGTGCGGCGACTGGGCTATCCGCACGGGATCTACCCGTTCGAACAGATCGCACTGGAGTACCAGGTGACGCGGCCGGGGCCGGCGCGGGAGAGTCTCGCCAGGATCGCGGCGGCACTGGACGGTCACCCGGATCTGATCGACGCCCTCGTGCTCTACATCCGGTGCCGCGGTAGCCGGAAGAGCACCGCCCGCATGCTGCACGTACATCCGAACACGGTCGACTACCGCTTCCGGCGCATCCACCAGGTCACCGGGTACGACCCGGCCTCGGTATCGGGGCTCTCGAAATTACAGGCCGCGCTGGTGGTCGGCGCGTACACCGACGGCCGTTACCCGGGGCCGGCGGCATCGCTGCCGGTGACCGGGTCGCTCGCCCGGACCGCCGGGACCACCGGCCGGAAGGCCGTTTGACCAACGACGGCGGCCGGTCCCACCCGGGATCACGAGCCGTGCGGTCCGGCAGCGGCCCGAGTGGACCACGGAGGAAATATGACGCAGTTCGTCGACGACTGGCACCGGTCGGCGCGGTCGATCCCGCGGGCCGACTCGCTACCGCGACTTCGTGACGCGGCACGGCCGGCCGACCACTGCCGGGTCCGCGCCGACAGTCCCTATTTCGTCACGCGGGAACGTATCCGGACCTTCGCCGGCCTCACCCACAACGACCATCCGATCCACCGGCGCGATGCCGCGGCGCGCGATTACGGGTATCCGGCGCTCGCCGCGCCGCCCACCTTCGCCGCGCTGATCATGATCCGGGCCCAGCAGGACGCCGTGCGCATTCTCGCCCCGAGCATCCGCCACTGTCCGCTCCTGCATACGCGGCAGACCTTGGATATCCGCCGCCTGCTGGTCGCGGGCGATATCGTGACCACCGATATCCGCATCGATTCGGTACGTACGACCACCGACTACGCCTGTGTCGAAGCACATCTGATACTCACCGACCGCGCGGGGGAGATCGTGCAGTCCGGTTCCAGCTCCCTGCACATCTGTACCTCCGCCGCCGTCGCGAACCTGCCCTGGGCACGTCGCGACAGTGGCCGCGACGATACCGGGCCCACCCCACCCCGTGCCCGGATCACGACACCGGACAGCACGGGCCGGGGTCTGGCACTGCCGCGGCGCCTGTTCCGGGTGGAGCGGACCGCGATGGCGGATTTCGCCGCCCTCGGACACCCACCGCGCGCACCGCTCGGCCCCGATCCGGGCGGCTCCATGGGCCCGCCCACCGGGATGATGCGGCTCGCCCTCGCCGCCGGGTACCTCTCATCCGTTCTCGGCGACCCCGCCGCGGTATACCGCTACGAAGCGGAGTTCACCCATTTCGAGATGCGCGCCGGTCGCGCGTTCCAACCGGTGGAGATATCGGGACGGCTGGTGTCGGTCGACGAGACGGCCGGGGCCCGAGTGGAATTGGACGGTCGCTGCCTGGATCGCAGAATGTTCATCCGCGCGAGCGCGGCGCTGCGCCCACCGGGCCGCTGAAAGCCGCGCCGCCGAAGACCGGCGCCCGGAATCAGCGGGTGTAGGTCCGCTCCGTGGCGGATGTGTCCCCGCCCGGCCGGATCCCGGCCGTCGCACCGTATTTCACCAGCGGGACAACGGCCATTCGCACGAAGGCGGCAGCCTGCTCCCCGTCCCGGAAGTCGACACCGCCGAGCGGGGTCAGCAGTAGTGAATGCGCCAGCCGGGCCAGGAGTTCGGCGACCGGGCGGGGGTCGTACTCCTCGATCGCGCCCGTGGCCTGCGCCCGCTCCAGGATCGTCACGATATATCCGATCGCCGAGCTCACCATCTCCGCGCCGCGGACCGTGTAGAACTCCATGGCCTCCTCCGGCGAGACCTCGATCAACTGGGTGAGCAGCGGATGCGAACGCGCCTGGCGGAGCACGTACAGCGCGGTGCGTTCGATCTGATCGTCGACATCGGCACCTTCGGCGGCGATCCGGCCCACTTCGGCCAGCATGCGCTGGATCTCACGCATGATCACCGCCTCGATCAGATTGTCCTTGCCCGCGAAGCGGCGATAGATGGTGATCCGGTTCAGCCCGGAGCGCCGGGCGATATCGTCGAGGCTGGCCCGCCGGATACCGACCTGCAGCAAACGCACCAGCGCAGCATCCATGATCTTCTCGTCGACCGCGTCACCCTGCCTCACCATGATTTCAATCTACCAACGGAAACAGATCGAGAGGCGATACAATCCGGCCCGCTCGGGCACACCGTTGCACAGTCGATATCAACCGCTGGTAGATCCGGCCGCGCGGACGAGGTTCGATTTGTGCTCCGCCACAATCACACTCGATACCCCGAACGAAGGATACCGCACACCGCCCGGCGCCGGGCAGCCGAAATGCCGAACGGGCAAAGTAACGGCAATCCGGCATGATTCATACGGCACAGTGTCTTTCTACAAACTTATTGACCACATGTAACGTGATTCGTATGTTCGTTTCATGAATGCCGGGCTCCGTATTCCCTCCCGCCATCCCGCGGCACCCGGTGGCGTACCCGGGCTACGACCGTTCGCCCTCCTGCTGGGTATCCGGAAACCGGATACCGCGCGATGGCGGGATCTCGGCGAATCGCTACTTCGCGCCGACCCCGCCATGGACGCGCTCGCCGAGTGGATGTGCGCCCCGGGCAATTCCGTCGGGCGGATGCTGTTCGAGCAGGCGCTGGAATCGGGTATCGCGGCGGTACCCGATGCCCCGGAACCGCTGCGCACGTTCTTCGCCCATATCGAAACACCCCCGGGCTGGGTCGACGAGGAGACCCTGCGCCGTGGTGCGCAGATCTATCGCATGGGCGGTGCGGACGGGCTCTACCTCGCACGCGATGTCTCCTTCCTAGGCGGATACCTCGCTTCGGGGTTCAACCGGACACTGCTGCGCACCGGCGCACTGGAGAAGGGACCGGCCGCCCGGTTCGCCGAAACACTACGCTGGGCCATGGATGTATCCGGCACGGACGCCATGACCCGTTTCGGACCCGGATACCGCTCGACCGTGCGCGTACGACTGGTACACGCCATGGTCCGCAGACATCTGCTCGCCCGTCCGGATTGGCGCACCGAGGACTGGGGGCTGCCCATCAATCAAACCGATATGGCGGCCACCCTGGTAGGGGCACTCCTGGCACCCTTCGTCGGTGGTATGGCCATGGGCATGCTGCCCACCCGGGCCGATCTCGAAGCCGCCGCACACCTCACCCGCTATGTCGGCTGGCTCATCGGTGTGGAAGATCGCTGGCTGCCCACCGGATTCCGCGACGGCGTCCGGATCCTGTACCACTGCCTGACCGCGATCACCAACCCGGACGATACGAGCCGCCGGCTCGCGATTCCGCTGGCTCGGGATCCGCTCACCTGGGCATATCCGAATCTGCCCGGACTGCGTGGGCAGTTCGCCCGCGCCCAGCACCTGTCGATCGCCGCTGCCTTCCTGGGGCCCCGGTCACTCCACCGCCTGGGCCTGTGGCCGTATATGCCGCCCTGGTATCCGATCCTGCGGTTCCCGGTGAACATGGTCCGCAGCGGCAGCGCCCGCCTCGGCGCAGCCGGGCGGCCCCGGGCGGCCGCCCGGGGCCGCCGGCAGCAGGAACGTTTCCTGACGCTGCTCACCGGGCCCGCGTAGCGCACGGCGGGCGCGTGATCCGGGGCTTGTATCCTCGGTCTCCGGATCCGGCCGCGCGAATTGTGATATCGCCGAGGGACGATCCGGTCATCCGTATCATTCGCGGAAATTCCGCCGCGCCGGGGAAACTCGAAACCCGCCGCGACCGGTCGTCGAATTCATCGGATTGTGCAGGGGCCCAGCCGGTTCACCGAGAAATATGTCGATAGACCGGGAACCGACACGGCGAACTTTTCCGGACATACACTGCGAGTACCGATCGGTCATCGAGATCTCTTATTCTCCGTAGCACAACAGCAAGGATTCATGATGCCGATAACCTTCCGCAGGCTCGCCTCGTTCACGATCGCGGTCGCGGCCGCCGGTCTGGTGGCTCCCTTCGCCTCGGCCGAACCCCCGGCCGAGTCCACTCCGGCACCCGTACCGACCACCCAGGCGCCGGTCGAACCCGGCCCGGCCACCGGAAGCGAGGATCCGACGACACCGGTCGAACCCGCGAATCCCACAGAGGAATCGGAGATCGCGCCGACCACCGACCCGGCACCACCCACGGACGAGGAGCAGACGCCGCCGGCCGAGGAAGAGACGACGCCGCCGAGTACCGAACCCGCGCCGCCGGCCGACGATACCGATACGGCACCGCCGGCCGAGGGCGAGCAGACCACGCCGCCCGGAAGCCCCGCGGAGGGCACTCCCCCGACCGGGCTGGAGGGCCAGGTGGCCTGCATGTTCGACGATGCCTCGGTCGAGGTACTGCCCAGCGAAGAGGAGGCCGGGCAGGTCGCCCAGGACAAAGGCGTGAAGATCCTCGCGTGCGCCACCCATCCGGTGACCGAACCGGACGCCGAGGAGCAGCCCGCCGAGTAGGCAGTGCCCGCCCCGAGCGAATCGGGACGACGGCAGAAACCGGCCCCTATCGCCCATTCGGTGATAGGGGCCGCACCGTTGCCACCGGCACCTCGATCACAGACCGGCCCGGATCAGGGCGATCGCCCGATGCAGCGCGTGCGCGATCCGCGCCTGGTCCAGCGGCGGGCCCGGTCCACCACTGCTCGGCGACGGCGATCCGGCGCTCGGCACCGTTGTCCACCAACCGGATCAGCAGATCGTTCTTCCGCGGGAAATGGCGGTACACGGTCGACCGCGCCACCCCGGCCGCCGCTGCGATCCGGCGCACCGGCAGTCGGGTGAACCTTCTCCGGCGGCCGGCAGCCGATCCGTGGCCGCCAGAATGCGGTGTTCGGCCGGCGTGGCAGCCGGATTCATCGGGATCGGTCCCGGACAACCGCTACCGCACGGGATACCACCCGGTAGTTCTCGGCGTCGAATCGTCTGGTGCGCCGTCGATACCCGAGCATCGACCCCGGCCAATTGTTCGTATTGAGCGGTCCCGCGGCGGTATCGGCCACATACCAGCTGTGGCAGCCGCCGGTATTCCACACCGTGCCCGCGAGCCGTTCCCGGGTAGCGGTGTCGAACCGGTCCAGTGCCTCCGGGCGGATATCGACACAGCGAACCCGGGCGATCTCGTCGACGGCGGCCACGATGTAGTTCATCTGGCTTTCCAGCATGTGGACGATCGAGCCGGAGCCGACATTGGTGTTGGGACCGTACATGAGGAAGAAATTCGGGAAGCCCGGGACCGTGAGCCCGAGATACGCGCGCGGCCCGTCCTTCCAGGCGGCGGCGAGATCGCGGCCGGCGAGCCCGGTGACCCGCATCGGCGCGACGAAATCGTGGGACCGGAATCCGGTGGCGTAGATGATCGTGTCCACCTCGAAGCGGCGACCGTCCTCGGTGACGACGGCAGTGGGCTCCACCGATCGGATCGGCCGGGCCACCACCCGCGTGCGCTCGTGGTCGAGCGCCGTGTAGTACTCGTTGGAGGTGAGAATGCGATTGCAGCCCAGTTCGTAGTCGGGCAGCAGTGTCCGGCGCAGCGCGCGATCGCCGACCCGGCGTAGATTCCAGCGGCACCACAGCCGGATCGGAGCCGCCATGACACGGCGCCCCCGAGGCGAGACCAGCAGCGGGTTGAGCACGCATTCGAACCAGACGAAAACCGCCAGGCGGGCCAGTTTCTGCAGCGGTGGCAGCCAGCTGTTCGCCCGCCGGCGCAGTGCCGAATACTCGCCGTCCGGTTTGGGACTGATCCAGTGTGCCTGCCGTTGGAAGACGGTGACACTGCGCGCCGCGCCCACCAGATGCGGGACGAACTGTATCGCGCTGGCGCCGTTGCCGATCACCGCGATATCGCGGTCGCGGGGATCATAGTCGTGGTCCCAGCGGGCGGAGTGGAACTCGGCACCCGCGAAATCCGCCAGCCCCGGAATAGGCGGATACGCCGGCCGGCTCAGTTGCCCGCAGGCCGCGACGAGCACATCCGCGTAGGCGGTGGCACCGGAGGCGAGCTCGAGCTGCCAGCGGGCGCGCCGGTCGTCGAATACCGCGGCGACGACCTCACTGGAGGTGCGGATCCGCTCGAGGATTCCGTATTCGACGGCCACGCGGCGCAGATAGTCGAGGATTTCGGGTTGCGGAGCGAAGCGCCGGGACCAGTCGGGGTTCGGGGCGAAGGAGTACGAATACAGATGCGACGGCGCGTCGCACGCCGCCCCGGGATAGGTGTTGTCGCGCCAGACCCCACCGAGATCGGCGGCCCGTTCGTAGATCGTGAGATCGGTGAACCCGGCTTCGACGAGCCGGATCGCCAAGCCGATACCGCTGAACCCGGCGCCGATGACGGCGACGGTGGGACGATTCGATTCTTCGATACTCATATTCCGCTCCTGTCGGATCGAACTCGCTTCCGGAATCGCGGCGCGAAGCGCACGAGCCGCGACGCGGCTTCGCCCGGTCGCCGGGGCACGGCGGAACCCGGCCCGGAAACCGGGGATCCGTAGCCCGATTCGAATCGGAAACAACGCCGCGGGGAAGAGTTCATCCGCAGCTTCGTGACTATCTCCAACCGCGCCCGGCGTGATATCCGTTCTCCACGAACGGTTCTCCGGGCCGCGTACGTGCGGCTACAGGTCGAGGACGAGTCGCGCGACGGTACCCGCGCCGGTGACGCACAACCGGACCGGCTCGGCACCGGCACCGGCTCCCCGAGGGGCGGCGCCCGGGGCGGGTTCGACGGTCAGGGCACGGTGCTCGCAGACTCCGCATATGCCGGTCCGGCACAGCGAGGGCAGCTCGAAACCGCGGCGCTCCAGCGCCTCGAGGACCGTCGAGCCGGGTGGCACGGTGAACTCGGCCCCGGAGCGACGGAGTTCGACCACGAGCACGCGCTCCGCACCGGCGCGCGCCCGGCCACGCCTCCACCTCACCGCTGACGGCGGGTCGACCCGCCGCTGGCCGAATCGTCGTGCTGATCCCCGGTCGTGGCCACCGTGTGGCCGACCATCGTCATCCCCTCCACCGCGGAGTTCGCCGGCCGCGGCAGTGGTCGTACGGATGCCGGACGGGCGCTGCGGGTGCCGGTTCCGCATCGCCCGTTCGGTCGTTCCTGTGGCAGCATGGGCGAATGCTGACACGACTGTTTGCTCGCGTTCAATTCGCATTCTGACCGTGCCCGCCACTCCACGTGTCACCCTGCGCCGGACACCACGCCAGCAACGGTCCCGCGAGATGGTGCGGCGGATCATCGACGCCGGCCAGGCGGTTCTCATCTCCCACGGCTACGAGGGAGCTTCGACGAACCGCATCGCGGCGGCCGCCGGGATAAGCCCGGGCTCGCTCTATCAGTACTTCCCCGACAAGGACGCGGTGCTCGGGGCCGCGATCGACCGGTACAACACCCAGGTCGCCGACCAGGTCCGGGCCCGGGTCCTGGAGAGTATGCGGGAGCCTCCGGAGATCGCGCTGCGGCAGTCGCTGTCGGCTCTGCTCGACGCGCTGGGAAACCATCCGGAACTGCTGCGTGCGGTGATCGAGCAGACACCGCGGATCGGCATCGGACATACGGTGGCCGGCTTCGAGGAGCAGATCGGCGAACTCACCCGCGCGGCACTGACCCTGCGTGGCTACACCGACACCGAGATCCCGGCGGCCGCGTGGATGCTCGTGCGCACCGCCGAACACCTGACCGTCCGCTACATACTGGACCAACCGGCCATGGACCGGGATGTCTTCCTCACCAACGTCACCCGCATGATCGTCAACTACTTCCGCGGACCGTGACCGGCACGGTTCCCGATCGGAATCGAGTACGACGCGAGTACCCGGGAGGCCCTCCGGCCGCGGCCGCCCGGGGAGACGGTCGCGGACCGAGACGAAATCCGCGAAGGACACTCGCGTTCACGACATCGTGGGAACACGGACCCCGGCCGCGCATCCGGCACCGGATGCGCCGGCAGCGCCACCCGGGAACGAGTGACCGTGCCCGGTTCCCGTTCTCAGCCGCGGACCGGTTGGTCGATCAGCTCGGACGGAGCCTCCCCCGAAGCGAAAGCGGCCACCGCGGCCAGCTCTTCGCCGACCGACTCGTGGACCGCCTCGTCGGCCGGCTTCGCCTTCCCGTGTCCATCCGTGAAGAGTGAGAAGATCGCACCGAGAACGCAGCAGACGAGCGCGAAAGTGAAGGCGGCGCTGAGACCGTCGGCGAACGGGTCGCTGATCAGGTGCGGGAAGAACTCCAGCCCGGTCAGATGGTCGATACCGGCCTGCGACAGCCCGTGCAGGGCATCGCCACCGACCTGCTGGATCGGGTTGTAGCCGAGGAAGGCCGCGAAGAGGATGGCGACCGTCGGCAGCTGCGCGATGCCCTGGGCGGGCGCTTCCGCCATTCCGCCCCCGGTCAGGCCGGCGAACATCGCACCCGGCAGATGCGCGCTCAGGCCGGCGATCATCAGCGAGAAGAAAAGGCCGATCGACAGCACCATCGCCGCGTTCTGGAATGTCGTCATCATGCCGGCGCCCGAACCGCGAGAGGTGACGGGCAGCGAGTTCATCACCTGGGCGCGGTTCGGTGAGGAGAACAGACCCATACCGATACCGTTGATCAGCAGGATCAGCGCGAAAACCCAGTAGTCGAAGTCGACGGGTGTGGCGATGAGGGCGCCGAAGGTCCCCGCGGTGATGAACATTCCGGTGGTCGTGAACCCCTTGGCACCGAACCGGTCCGACAGCGCGCCGGAGAGCGGGGCGCTGAGCAGGAACCCGATCGTCATGGGCAGCATGTAGATACCGGCCCACAGCGGAGTGCGGGAGTAGTCGAAGCCGTGCTGCGGCAACCAGATGCCCTGTAACCAGATGATCAGGGTGAACTGCAGGCCACCGCGACCGATCGATCCCATCAGGTTGGCCGCGTTACCGAACGCGAACGACCGGTTCCGGAACAGCGAGAGTTCGAAGAGCGGGCTCTCGACCTTCGTCTCGATGTACACGAACGCCCCCAGGACGACGGCACCACCGATGATCGCCGTCAGCACCCAGGGGTTCGCCCAGCCCATATCGGAGTCGCCGTAGGGCTGGATGCCGTAGGTGATACCGACCAGGATCGCGATGAGACCCACGGCGAAGGTCGCATTGCCCCACCAGTCCATCGTCGCCCGTGTACGAACCCCGGTGTCGCGTAGTTTCAGATAGGCCCAGACGGTGCCGACGACCCCGAACGGGACGGATACGAGAAATATGTAGTGCCACTGGATGGGCGCCAGTACACCGCCGACGAGCAGGCCCAGGAACGAACCGGCGATAGCGGCCACACCGTTGATACCCATGGCGAGTCCGCGCTGGTCGGCCGGGAACGCGTCGGTGAGAATGGCGGAGCTGTTGGCCATGAGGAAGGCACCGCCGACCCCCTGGACGATCCGCCAGGCGATCAGCCAGATCGCCGCCGGGGCGCCGTCGAACCAGGTGACCGCCAGGAAGATCGAGGAGACCGTGAAGACGGCGAAGCCCAGGTTGTACATCCGGGCCCGGCCGAACATATCACCGAGGCGGCCGAAACTGACCACGAGTACGGCGGTGACGACCAGGAATCCCATCATCATCCACAGCAGGTAGCTGGTGTTCCCGGACTCCAGGGGATCGAGGCCGATACCTTTGAAGATATCGGGCAGGGCGATCAGCACGATGGAGGAGTTGATCGTGGCGATCAGCATGCCGAGGGTGGTGTTGGAGAGCGCGATCCACTTGTAGTGCGGACCGGGATCTGCCGATACCGCGGTGGATGCTCGTGTGGTGGTCATGGACAGGTCCTCTGCGCGATGGTCCGGAGCGGAGCCGGCGGCCGCGTGGTATCGCCGGCCCGGTTCGGACGGGCTAGTTCATTCCGAGCGCCGCGGCCAGGATCGTGATCCCGCGGCCGACCGTCACGCGATCGGCCGCGTCGAGACCGTCGATGGCCTCGGCGAGCAACTGCGCTCGCCTGGTCCGGGCGTCGGCGATCAGGTCGATTCCGGCCGGTGTCGGATTCAGCAGGCGGGCGCGGCCGTCGTCGGGGTCCGGGGTGCGTTCGATGTACCCCCGGTCCGCGAGCACGGCCACGATCCGCGACATCGTCGGCGCGGAGACGGATTCCCGTTCGGCCAGGGCGGACAGCCGGATCGGGGCGTGGTTGACGATGGTCCACAGCGCCGAGGCGACACCCGCGCTGAGATTCCGGCGCTGATCGCGGGTGCGCAGCGTCCGGTTGATTCGGGTGAGTAGGTGATAGAGGGTCGCTACCTCGTCGGAGGTACCGGACGCGTCGGTGGCCGGTATCGCCTCCATCACGCCCCGTCCTTCGAATTCGATCACAAGGGTTGGTTGGTTTACGCCGGTAGAATAGTTGCTTCTGCTAAACAAGTAAATCGTAGCCGGTGGAGAACCCGGGACCGCGGGGTCGCGCCGGTCGCCGGATACCTCCCCGCTACGCCGGGCACCCGGGATTCCCCGGCGCAGTCGCTACGGCGGATATCGCGGCTCGCGGCCGAGGCCGCAGACTGTTCGGTGATGAAAACGCCCGAACTTCCCGACCTGCCGATCCGCGGCGCTCTCGGCCATATCGTCGAGACGCTCGCCGAGCACGGGGCTGCCGTCCTGATCGCGCCGCCGGGTACCGGCAAAACGACCCTGGTGCCCTTGGCCCTGGCGGAATCGGTCGCCGGGCGGGTCGTCGTAGCCGAGCCCCGGCGGCTGGCGGCGCGGGCCGCGGCCGCACGCATGGCCGCACTACTGGGCGAGCAGGTGGGCGGAACCGTCGGCTACTCGGTCCGGGGAGATCGACGGGTGGGCCGGGCGACCCGGATCGAGATCGTCACATCGGGACTGCTGGTCCGGCGGTTACAGGAGGATCCCGAGCTGGCGGGGGTCGATACGGTCCTGCTCGACGAATGCCACGAACGGCATCTGGACGCGGATCTGCTGCTGGCGTTGCTGCTCGACGCGCGGGCCGGATTGCGGCCGGATCTGCGGGTGCTCGCCACCTCGGCCACCGTCGCCGCCGAACGTCTCTCGGCGCTCCTGGGCGGGGCGCACCCGGCACCGATCGTGCAGGTCGAGGGCCGGACCTATCCCGTGGACACCGCATATGTCCCGCCGCTGCCACGGGAGCGGACCGAAGCGCAGGTCGCCCGCGCCGTCCGCACCGCCCTCGCCGGAACCGAGGGCGATGTACTGGTCTTCCTCCCCGGCGCGGCCGAGATCCGGCGGACGACCGCGCTGCTGTCGGATCCGGCGGACGTGGATATCGTCCCGTTGCACGGCAGACTCTCCGCCGCACACCAGGACACCGCGTTGCGGCCCGGCCCCCGCCGGCGCGTGGTGCTGTCCACGGCGGTGGCGGAGTCGAGCCTGACGGTGCCCGGCGTACGGGCGGTGGTGGATTCGGGGCTCGCCCGTGTCCCCCGGATCGACCGGGCACGGGGGCTGTCCGGTCTCGCCACTGTCCGGGTCTCCGCGGCGGTGGCCGAGCAGCGGGCCGGGCGAGCCGGGCGGGAGGCCCCCGGTCGGGTGTGGCGGTGCTGGCCCGAATACGAGCACAGCACGCTGCCCGCCTATCCGGAGCCGGAGATCCGGACCGCGGACCTGACCCGGCTGGCATTGGAACTGGCGTGCTGGGGCACCGCCGATGGCCGGGCGCTCCGCTGGTGGGATGCTCCGCCGGCCGGCGGGCTGGCCGCCGGGCGGGAGGTACTGCGCGTACTGGGCGCCGTGGACGGAGAAGGCGCGGTAACCGACCGTGGCCGGCGCATCGCGCGGATCGGGCTGCACCCGCGACTGGCCCGCGCGCTTCTCGACGGAGCGGCAGTGGTCGGCGCGCGCACGGCCGCGGAGGTCGTCGCCGTCCTCGACGACGACACCTATATCTCAGGCGTAGATCTCACCGCCGGCCTGCGGGCGCTGCGCCGCGAGCGTCCGGCGCGCTGGGAACGGGAGGTGGTGCGGCTGGCTCGCACGGTCGAGGGCCCCGGCGAGGCGACCGATGATCCGGCTCTCGTTGTCGCGCTCGCCCATCCGGAACGATTGGCCCGGCGCCGCGGTCCGGGTTCGATGAGCTATCTCATGGTCGGCGGCACCGCGGTGACGCTGCCGCCCGGTGCCGGGACGGGTGATCCGGAATGGCTGGCAGTAGGCGTAGCGACCCGCGATCCGGGTCGTTCCGACGGATACATCCGGCTGGCCGCGGTCGCCGATGAACAGCTGGCCCGCCGCACTGCGTCGAATCTGCTGACCACCGCCGAAGAAATCGAGTGGATCGACGGTGATGTGGTCGCTCGGCGGATCGAACGACTGGGCGCGATCACACTGTCGGAGAAACCGATTTCCGACCCCGAGCGCCGTATGCTCGGTGCCGCGCTGCGCCGCGGATTGAGGTCGGCCGGTCTCGGCGTCCTGTCCTGGAGCCCCGGCGCGATCGCCCTACGCCGGCGTCTCGATTTCCTGCACCGTACCCTCGGCGCCCCGTGGCCGCCGGTCGACGACGAGTCGCTCCTCACCGCCGCCGACACCTGGCTCGGTCCCGAACTCGCCACCGCCCGCCGGCGCGCCGATCTCGAACGCATCGACGCCGGACAGGCACTGCGCCGCCTGCTGCCCTGGCCCGAGGCCGCCCGTTTGGACGAACTGGCACCGGAACGCACCACGGTCCCCTCCGGCAGCCGGCCCCAGCTCGACTATTCGGCCGACCCGCCGGTACTCGCGGTCAAGGTGCAGGAGGTCTTCGGCTGGACGGATACGCCGCGACTGGCAGACGGTCGCGTCCCGATCGTGCTGCACCTGCTCTCCCCCGCCGGCCGCCCGGTAGCGGTCACCGCGGACCTCCCGTCCTTCTGGCGGACCGGCTGGCCGCAGGTCCGCGCCGATCTCCGCGGCCGCTACCCCAAACATGCCTGGCCGGAGGACCCCACCACGGTGCCGGCCCACCGCGGCACGGCCCGCAACGCCCGGACGAACCCGCCCCGCTGATCAGCCGACCCCGCTCCTCGACCGGCACCGCACGGGAACGTTCCGCCTCGGGCCGCTCGCGAGTCGCGCATCCCGCCGATCGATCCCCGTCGATCGTCGCCGCGGGCCCGCCCGCGCACCCGGATGATCGGTTCCCCGGTGTCCGTTACCGCCCGACCGGCCGACACCATCGGGATAATTGCGCTGTGGTTGCCCGTACGCGCAGACTCGATGCCGGGCAACGATCCGGCTCAGCACGCCACCGAGAGGTCAGAGGTGATGATGTATCGCACGCTCGCGCTCGTCGCAGCCGTGTTGCTCGCCGCGGTGGGCTGCGGTGACGATACCGGCACGGCTACCGACGGCACACGATCACCGGCCGCCGCCCCCGGCCCACCGCCGGAATTCTGGTCGGTGGTCGCCGACACCCCGCAGCAGCACGCGGCCGTGGCCCAGGCGACCCGCGAGATCGATGTCTGCGCGCTGCTGCCCCGCGAAACCCTCGACGACCTCGGCCTCGGCGATATCCGGGACGTAACGGTCGGCCTGGACACCTGCCGGGCCGCCCTCGGCGCCGCGGCCGACCCCGCCACACTCACCTGGCATACGACCCTGCTGCCCACTCTCACCCCGAGCCGGGGGATCAGCAAACAGCTGGGCGATGTGAACATCGCGCTGATCCCCGGCCGCGACGGCGATCCGCGCGCCTGTGGCGCCACCGCCCGTTTCCCGGCCGGCGCCGCGTTCTACCTCGGCATCTCGGTCCCGGACCGCGATTCGTGCGCAGTTGCCGATGGTTTGCTACCGGGGATGATCGATCGCTGGCGGCAATCGCCCGGCCAGGGCACATCACCCGATACCGTCATCACTGTGCTGCTCGGCGCCGACCCGTGCGCGGTACGCGCGAAACTGACCGGGACCGCCGATACCGATCAGCGCCGGTTGACCCAATGCCTGTTCGGGTACCGGAACGAAACCGTCACAGTGGGCTACGAGTACCGCGTTCCGGAACAGCTGCGGGCCCGCAGCACCGAGGAGAAGATCGGCGACCGTGCCGTCTTACGCTCGACATCGCTGTACGACCCCAGCATCCCGATCTACAACGCTGTCGTCGGACCCGAATTGCCCTCCGGTAGTACTGCTTTCGTCCCCCGCATTCCCGTTGTCGAGGTCACCTCGGCCACCGATGACGTCGCGCGGCAGGTGATGTCGGAAGTTCTCACCCTTTTCCCGCAGTGAGGGTGATCGCACACCGCGGACAGCCGGCCGTCGAGTGGGGTCACCGTGTTCCCCGCGATGCGCCGAGTTCCGTCTTCTCCGCCGAGAAGAGTGGCGCCCGACGATGGCTTCCCGATCAGGTCTCCGACGGCCGTGGAGGGCTCAGATGAGTTCGGCGAGCTGGTCACGATCGGTGGCGTCGAGTTTGATACAGGCGCGGTAGATATGACCTTCGACCGTGCGGATCGAGACGCAGAGGCGCTCGGCGATCGCGCGATTGGACAGTCCCCGGGCGATGAGGGCCGCGATCTCACGTTCTCGTTCGGTGATCGGCAAGGGGTGGGCGGCGGCGGTCAGGGCGGGAGTGGTCGCGCCGCCGCACTGCGCGGCCAGCGCCGTGGCGCGGGCGGCGGCGCGGGCGCTGGGCCGGCGTTGTCCGGCGTGGTCGTAGATCGGAACCGTCTGTGCCACCGCGTCGGCGGCCGACAAGAGCAGACCGGCGGATTCGAATTCCCGGCTGACCGCGGCGAGGGCGGAGGGGTCGGCATGCGCGAGAGCGGCGGCGTGGCGGGCGTAGCTCGCGGCGACCGTGCCCTGGACGCGAGCGGCGACCGCCGCCAGCCGGGCGGCGAGGGTGCGATCGCCGAACCGGGTCGCGTGGTGGAGCGCTTCGGCTTCCAGCGCGAACTGGCCCGCACGGTGCGCCGTATCGGCGGCACTGCGCGCCATATCCACCGCCGCGTGCGGATTGTGTTCGGCGGCGGCGAGCCAGGCGCGCGCGATCATGCGCTGTGGTTCGTGCAGGGCCATATAGGGACCGCGGTGTTCGTCGGCATCGGCGAGGACGCGTTCGGCGTGCTCGACTTCGCCCAGTGCCGCGTAGGCCCGGGCCAGCAGCAGCCGCGCGGGCAGTTTCCACGGCAGCGAGGTATCGGCGTTCAGTGCTGCCAGCGCCTGCTCGAAATCGGTGATCGCCGCGGGGAACCGGCCGCGGTAGGTGGCCACGACGCCGAGCGCGATATGGGCGATCGCCCAGCCGACGAACTGCCCGGCCGAGGAGAAATCCCGGTATTCGGCCGCGCGCCGCTCGGCGGGACCGAAGTCGCCGAGGGTGGTCAGGGCGAGTACATCGCCGTAGCCGACCATCACCCGGATGATGCCGTCGGTGGATTTGCGCTGGGCCCGGCTGCGGGCGGCGATCGGCGCGAAATCGGCGCCGCGTCCGGCGACCGGCATGGCCAGGCCGAGTGCGAAGGCGGCGAAATCGATGGCCTGGCGTGGTGAATTCGGATCGGCGAGTACCCGCTCGGCGGCCTCGATACCGGCGGCGATGTGGTTCTCGTGCACCGCCATGGCCGCCGCGGCGGCGTCGACCGTCAGCCGCAGGGCGGGATATTGGACCCGGGTGCGGAGTACCTCGACCAGTTCGTGGGCATGCGCCACATCGCCCAGCGACCAGAATTGCAGGCTGGCCCGCACCACACCCCACTGAACGAGTTGCAGCGGGTCGAGGCCGTCGGGGTCGAAGCGGGCCAGGATCTCGTCGGCCTGCTGGGGTCTGCCCTGCCACAGCAGCGCGCGGGAGAGCAGTTCGGCCGCGCGCAGTCCACCGCCGCGCTCGTACGCGGCCCGCGCGAGCTGTTCACCCAACGGCAGGTTGGACAGGAACACAGCGTCTTTGGCGGCATCGATCAGCAGGGCGGTATCGATCGGCCGATCGCTGTCGACGCACAGCTGTGCCAGCCGGATCCGGTGCGCCGGGGTGCTCAGATCCCGGTTCTGCAATGTATCGACGAGGCGTCCGCGCCGGTGGCGGGCGGCGGCGGTGCCGACCCGGCGGCGGATCACCTCACCGAGCAGTGAATGACCGAACCGGACATCGACAGCGCCGTTGTGCCGGGTGATCCGGATCAGGCCGGTCGCCTCGGCCGCGTCCACGGCGCCCACACCGACCAGTTCGCTGAGCACATCGATATCGAGGGGTTCGTACACGGCCAGCGTTTCGAGCACCTCCAGTGCCGCGCCGCCCGACCTGATCAACCGCTCGTCGAGGAGGGAGACCAGGCCCGCGGGCACCGCGGTGGGCCCGCGCAGTTGCCAGACACCGTCGACAGCGGTCAGGGTCCCCGCCTCGACGGCGCCTTCGACCAGGTTGCGCAGGAACAGCGGGTTGCCGCCGGAGGACTCCCACATCACGTCGGCGCTGAGCCCCTCCAGCGCTCCGCCCAGCACGGCCTCGACGAGCTGCGTGCACTGCTGTTCGGTGAACGGTGCCAGCTCGATACGTTCGAGGTAGCCGTCTTTCCACAGTGAGGTGACCGCGTCGGGCACGGTTTCCCCGGCGCGGACAGTGGTCACGATGCGAGCGCTGCGGTCGACGGCGATCTGATGCACAAGCGTCGCGGAGAGTTTGTCCAGCAGATGCGCGTCGTCGACGCCGAGCACCGTACCGGGCCGGGCGAGCAGATTCTCCCGGGCGGAGTGCAGCAGTGCGAGCGGGTCGCGCGATGCCGAAGCGGCGATCCACGGTGCGAACGCACCCAGCGGAATGGACTGGGACGAGGCGGTGCAGGCCGCCCAGCGCACCGGATCGGACAGGTCCGCGGTGACCAGGCGCGCCAATGTGGTCTTGCCGACACCCGCAGCGCCGACCAACACCACACCGCCGGTATCGCCGTCGGTCAAAGCCCCATGGACGATGTCGTATTCGGCGGGGCGATCGAGCAGCTGCCAGAGTCCGCCCATGTAGGGAAATTGTAGTTCTCGTCCGGCGCCGTCACAACGAGTCGAAACCCGCCCACAACAGCTGCCGGGGACCGGTGACGCGGCACATACGCGCTGGTGACGCGGCGGTCAAGGCGGTAGCTCGGTGGCATCACGCGGTTCGATACGGGGCGCGTTGTTGACGTCGTGGCGATAGTTGCTCGACGCTTCGTACACCCTCCGCTTCAACCGGTTGATCGATCCCAGCGGGCGGTGCGCGTCCAGGCCGCGCCAGGAGTTGAACGAGAGCACATCGTCACCGTAGGCGCGGCGTTGCGGAGTGTAGGGGTCCTGCGGATCGAAACGGACGGTCGCCACTGTGCGGTGCGGCGACTCGTCCTCGGGCCACGACACGGTCGCGTCTTCGATGGGCATGGTCTCGGTCCCGGTGCACAGTTGGGCACGCAGCTCGTAGGTGGCGCCGTGTGTGGCGAAGAAATCGACGATCAGATTCTGGTGGACGTTCACGCCGCCGTCCGCGCCGACCGGTTGCCCGTGCAGGGCGACGACTTCCGCGGATACCGGTGCGTAGAGCAGTTTGGCGATGTAGTCGCCGTGGCGCAGGGGCGCCGAAGTGTAGAAGGTATCGCCCAGGATATGAGTATTGGGCGCGATGAAGACGCCCAGGTTCGGTGGCACGCTGCGGCCGATCCGGCGCAGCACGTGCTCGTTCACCGCGGCGACCCCGGCGCTGCCGAGACGTAGGGCGGCATCGGGCAGGCGGGCCAGCGCCCAGGCCGTGGGCATACCTTTCGTGAGGTAGGCGTACGCGTCGGCGAAGAGGAACTCGCGATGGGTGACCATGATGAAGTCCTGCGTGGTGGCCTCGTCGTCGGCCAGCGCCCGCCGCCCGGATACACCGAGCACTTTGATCCCGAGTCCGCGTACACCGCGCAGCTGATCGCTGCGGATCACCCCGGAGGTACTCGACAACCGGGCGATCACGGGATAGGTGGCCGGGGTGGCGAACATACCCTGGGCCAGTTCCGGCGGCAGGCCGGCAGGTACGGTCAGTTCGCCGCGCAGGATGCCGTGGCTCTTCGCGTGGGCATCGCGTAATCCGTGCTTGTACCTGCCGAGGGAGCGTTCGTTGTTGTCGCGCAAGACCGCGATGATCTTGTCGATTATCTGTTCTTCGTCGGCGCGCGGCTCTTCCAGATCGTCGCGGTAGCGCAGATAGCTCATCGCCGACTCCGCCACGGAGCGAACGGATTCGCGACACCGTCGAGCGCGGGCGCCAGCGTCGGGAAATGGCGCAGCAGCACGCTGCGCATGGAGTTGTCGCGTATCCAGGCCATCCCCGATTCGGTGTAGATCTCGGGCCGGAAATCGGTGGTGAGGAAGCGGTCGGCGGACAGTCGGCGCGACGCCATGAGCACGAATACCCGGAAGGCGGTATCGCTGAAACCGAAACCGGGTGGTTTCGGTTCGGCGTAGAGGCCGATCATCAGATCGACCTCCTCCACATCGCCGTAGACCTGTTCGAGTTCGCGCGCCCACCGCGGATTGCCGGTGAGTTCGTCGAACGAGCTGACGGGCGGGAGACGTAGCTGTCGCCGGAACTCGTTGTAGCGCGGTACCCCGCGTTCGCGGACCCGCAGGATATCCACGGTCGCGAGATCGAGCAGCGGGCGACCGGGCCGGACGAGGTTCTGCAGATGTACCGGGTAGTTGTGCAGCGTCAGCGCACCGGGATGGGTGCGGCCGAACGAGTAGAGCAGGGTGTCCATCGGCGTCTCGGCGAGGCGTTCACGGATATGGGCGACACCGAGTTCCGGGAAAGGATGCTCGGCCAGGACCGTATCGTCGGCGATACCGCGGACGACCAGTTCGTCCGGGATCAGCGGGTGCATCCGGTACACGGAGACGAACTCCTCGGTCAGCGAGTACGGCACCCCGCTGTCGTCGCGGGCGGAACCCGGTATGCCGCAGAGTACTTCGCTGTCGCCGAACCTGCCGAACCGGCGCGCCACCCGCTCCCCCAGCACCCCGAACCAGTTGGCCCGCATGGCGGCGACGGTCGTGGGATGCGCGATGACGGCCGGTGTCCAGTCGACGGTATGGATCTTCGCGATCAGTGCGGAATTGACCAGTCGCGCGGTGTCGTAGAGCTGTTGATCGTCCAGGTCGGGGTAACGCCTGGCCAGCCGCACGCAGATCGCGTTGTGTTCGCGCAGGAACAGCGAATGCAACAGTGCGAGACCCACCCAGGCATTGGCCGCCGGCTCCGAGAGCGCCAGCAGCCGTTCCGCGTCCAGCGGTGGGAGCCCCAGCTCGTCGATCACGAGCCGGCCCTGTTTGCGGGATCGCAGCGATGCGGCGAATTCCGGTGTACTGCCGTAGATCTGGGACGCGTCCCACCAGTGGGTCTCCGCGGTCGGGTAGGTCGGCGGGGCAGCCGGATCGGGCGCGGGGACCGTCGCTGTTCGAGGAATCGTCATCGGCCGGCGCGGCCACGGATCTGTATCGTCCAGCGTCAGCGTGAAGGGTTCCGTCTCGGCCGCGTTATGGCTGAACCAGTCGTGGACCTCGAATTGGATCCACGCCGCGGCCAGCAGATTGAGGGTCGTCGCCGGTACGAAACGCTCGCGGGTGAGCAGTTGTCTGCTGATCGTGCGGGGGTCGGGCCGCAGGATTCGCGCGGCGTCTTCGGGATAGGTGCGGTCGAGCGGGATATTGCGCCCGAATCGGCACCCGATCGAACCGGTTCTCGGATCGTCGGGGCTGTTGTAGGTGCCGTCCACGGTGCGTGCGTACCGGTGTGCGCCGGTCACGTCGGGGGGCAGCGGTCCGGCGGGATGCGCACCGGTGTCGAAGAGGTTCTCCGCGCGCAGTCTGCCGCGCAGTCCGACCAGTACGGCCAGCCCCAGCGGCCTGGGCAGCCGGAACCAGCCGACGCGCCGGTCCAGCGCTTCGGCTGCCGCGATCAGTACCCGTTCGACCAGCGTTTTCTGCGGTGCGTCGACCATCGAGAACCTCCACGGGTTGGCGCTCACCTCGGCACGTACCGGACCGGATCGGGTTCAGTTTCCGGCACCGGGGCGGGCCGGTCACGAGTAGTCGACTACTCCAGGGACCCGGATGTCCGATGGGCCGCCGGCTTACGGCGCAAGTCGTACCGCACTCCGGAGATGCGATCGGATCGCGTAGCGCACTACGCACGCAGCGCGGGCGGGTTTGCGCGAGCCTGACTACAGGGCGTCCCGCGCACCGTGGGACGCGCCGTGACGACGATCGAAAGGCCCCCGGGTGAGTACGCCGATCCAGATCAAGGTGAACCTCGACAGGGATGTCGCGGCCGCGCTGCACCGGCTCGGTTGCGACGATATCGCGCCGCTCCGGCGCGATATCTGGTTCGCCGAGCCTTTATCCCCGGGTTCTCCGCGAGCCCCCGCCCTGTTGTCGGGTCATATCGTCATCCGGCTGCGCAGCGGCACCGCGGACGATGTGACCGTCGAATTGCGACCGTGTGAGCGCGCCCGGCTGGTGGGACGCTGGGCCGCGCCCTTCACCGACCCCGCGCTGCACTACCGGATCGAGGAAGAGTGGTGCGCGGGGCGGCGGATGCTGTCGGCTTCGGCGATCAGCAGGCGTCCTCCCGGTTCCCTCCGTAAGGCCGTAGCCGCCGGCGGAGATATCACCGCCGTGCTGGACTCGGCCCAGCGGCAGTTCCTGGTGAACTGCACTCCGCCCGGCGTCGCGGTCGATCATCTGCGCGCACTGGGCCCGGTCGCCGCGGCGCGGTGGGTCGGGGTCGCGGTGGGAGAAGTACACGCCGACATCGAGCGCTGGACCGTCGCCGGCCTCGACCTGCTCGAATTCTCCCTGCGGATCACTCCCCGACCCGATGGGCCGACCACCGATCCGGAGCGGGGCGCCCTCGATACGCAACGCGCACTGCACAACGCCCTGCGTGCGCTCGGCCTGGCACCCGCGACCGGCAGAACCAAGACCGAGCGGGTACTCATCGCGTTGACGGAGACACACTCGGGGGATACCGAGTAGGCGGAAATCCGGCCATCCCGATTCAGCGGCTATCCCGCTGTGGTGGGCGGTTCGCCGGACCCACCATCGGTACCCGAGATCGCGCCGCCCGGCAGCCGCCCCGATTCCCCCCGTCGGCCTCCGGTCCCGCCGGAGCCGTCGCCGTATCGGTCCGGTGATCGAATTTCTGCGGAATCGCGGCGCATTCCGGATCGGCCGGCGCGCGCTCGGTCAGGATCGTGCCCGAGTGCCCGACCGGCTTCGAAAGCCCATGCACTGTCGGCGAATCGGCCGCCGGCCGGTCCGGATCGACCACGTTGTCGACGAGGACCGGCGCTGCGACTGCCGCGGGGCGGCCGGTGCGGATCGACCACGTTGTCGGTCCGCACCGGGCACTCGGTGTACCCGCGGCACTGCCCCGGCCGGGCAGGGGACCTCGATTCACGATGACGAAGTCGAACAGCACCCTGCCCAGGCCACGACCGCGTCTTCTGTTCGATCAGCGCCTGTGCACGCCACCGGGCCCGAGGGTGCGGGGTATGGCGGGCCGTACCCCGCGCCCTCGTCCCGTCCGGTGCCGGGTGCTGGTCGGGAGGACACCGGCGCCGGAGACCTTGTGCGAGAGAAGATCCGCGGTAGTTCACCTGTGCTCGTCACTCAGGTGGACAATTTCTGCCCGATAGCGGCGGCCACCGCTGCGTGGGCGAGGTATTCGGCGATATCGTGCGCCCGCTCCCCGGGGTTCTCGACCGGCAGCTCGCGCAGGTCTGGCCCCCAGGCCCGGCGCAGCGGGCAGCCGATGGCGATCGGGTCACCGGCGTACCAGGTGTTGAGCCATGCACCGACGCGTTCGGGCCGGTTCGCGCCACCGCTCAACAGTTTGCTGTACACCCCGTCCAGACCGAGCGGGCTGCCCGCGGTCACCAGCAGGCTCACCGTCACTTCACGCGGCAACTGGGTGAGCAGATCCATCGCGACCACGGTGCCGAGGCTGTGGCTGACGAGGATCAGCTCACCACCGGTGGGCATATCGGTGAGGACAGTGTCCAGCACGTCCTTGCGGACCCGTTCGTCGTCGAGGTAGGCGGCGACATCCTTGAATATCGCTCCGATGAGCGCCGAGTCGAGTCCGCTGCGGGCGGCGATCCAGCTGAGCTGATCGTGGAGCCGGCCCAGTACGACCGCACCGATTCCGCCGAAGAGCTCGTCTGCCTCCGGATCGGCGGGCAGTTCGCCGGCACCGGGCATCCCGGCGCGGTGTGCCGCCTCGGCGACCAGATTCTGGTAGCCCGCCGAGCCCGTATCGACGGCTTCGCGTGTATCCATACTCGCGACGAGCTGGTTGCCGTAGAAGGGGAAATACACATCACCGGGGTCGATCGTGCCCAGGCCGGCGAGGGTGAGTCCTTTGTTCAGGCCGGCCGTCCAGAGACGGCGCAACTCCCCGGGAACCCGGTTCTGCTGCCCGCGGCCGTGCAGGAACACCATGCTGCGGCGACCACCGAACGCGGTCGGTCTACCGCGCAGACCGCGTACTAGGCTCTCGGTCGCCGGGACACCCGGCGGCGCCGGTGCTGTCATCCCGGCGCCGCCGGTATCGGCGGCGGTGAGTTTCGCCGCCGGGCCGAGCTCGTCGAGTAGCGCGCGCTGCGCCGGATCGAGCTGTCGCGATCCCAGATCGCGCAGCAGCACACTCACCCGCACGCCTTCGTTGGCGATCCAGTCGATCGCGTCGTCGCCGTCGCCGGACTGCCACAGTGCGCCGTCCTTGCGCAGGACCCGGCCCTGGTCATCCTTCTTCGGAACCCCGGCGTGGTGCAGTGCGACGATCTCCCACTGGTCGTTGAAGACCGGCGAGCCGGAGTTTCCGGGCTCGGTATCGGAGCTGTAGTGCAGGAACTCGTCGAGTTGCAGATCGAGCCGGTTGTCGCGGATCGAGATCTCCTTGCACCGTCCCGAGGGATGGCCGATCACATTCATCGCCTCGCCGATCACGATCTTGCCCGGGTCGGCGATCAGCCGGTTCCAGCCGAATGTCATACCGGGGGCGGCGGCGCCTGGAACCGGCGCCACCCGTACCAGGGTGTAGTCGAGATGTTCGTCGGTGACGAAGAAGTCGCCCGGCGCCAGCCGGCACGGTACGGGCGTATTCGGCACATTGTCGATACCGACCTCGGCCGAGAACTCGGCCTCGACGCGGGCTGCCGCGTCGGGTGTGGGTAGCACATGGTTGTTGGTGAGCAGCAGTTGCGGCGAGACCAGTGAACCGGTGCCCATCGGCACGCGACGGCTGTTGTCGGCCAGCGTGATACGAGCGACCGCTCCCGCGGCGCGAGTACCGCGGGTCAGGAAGTTGACGGCCTGGAGTTCGTTGGCGAAACCGATGACCCGCTCGAGCGAGCGGATGCTGGCGATCGGATCCTGTCGGCCCAGTGCGATCACCGCCCGGGCGGGTACCTCGCCGGTGACGAGCAGGCGATCGGCGCGGGCGAGGATCTGTTCTGTCGAATCGACGACATCGGACTCGGTCGCTTCCCGGCGGCGAGTCACCGCGTCACGTTGTGCGGTGGTCTCGGCGAAGCGCCGCGCCGCGGCGTTCACCTGTTCGTGCCATGCGGCGGTGCGTCCGTCACTCGCGATATCCATGGGTCACCTCGCCCGGAGAGTGTCTGCTGGTGCCCTCAGCCTGGGCGCGAAACCTGTGCCGATCACGAGTAGTCGACTACTGGCATCTCCCGGGCAGCGGCTATCGCCCCACTGGTTGATTTTTAGCGACACTCTGTCGTAATCTTCCCGACAGAGTGTCGCATAAACAGCTCGCAGCGACCACGAACGACCTCCACCGCGGCAGACGCACGTTCCGATGCCGCCACAGTGAACGGACAGACATATGAATGCGCTCATCGATCGCGCCGAACTCATCGAACTGATGAGCCGCTACGCCGATATCGCGGATACGAAGGATTTCACCGAGCTGCCCGGCCTCGTCTTCACCGATCCGCTCACGCTCGACTTCGAATCCGTAGCCGGTATCCCGCCGACGACCACACCGCTCGCCGATTACCGCGAGATCCTGCGCGCCTCCTTCGCGCCGTACACGGCCACCCACCACGCCGTCACCGGCCATATCGTCCATATCGACGGCGACAACGCGACGATCCGCGCGCACGTCCGGGCCGAACACTGGCTTCCGGAAGAGCTCACCGGCGGCGGGCCCGACCGCTGGCTGGTGGCCGGCTTCTACGACAACGAGGCGGTCCGCACCGCGGACGGCTGGCGCCTCACCCGGGTGAAGCTCACCGCGAGCCACCAGGAGAACCCCGAACTGGCGGGCGCCGCGCTGGGCGCCCGCCAGGCACGCTAGCGGCACCGGCCCGAGCCGCCACACACGATTCCCGACCCGCTCGGCGCGGTGGCGAAGACCCTCGATCCAGGACACCGGCGACCCCTGCTCCGCGCAACAGCCGAACCGGGGAAGCGCCCAGGCCACGGAGCGTGGGGGCACCCGCGACAGGAACACGGCCGCGGTGGAGGGAGGATGATCGGATGCCGCGGATCCGGGGAGCCAGCATCGAGGAGCACCACGAGATGGTGTGGGCCGATCTCGCCGAGGCGATGCGGCAACTCCTGCTCGAACGCTCCTACGATTCGATCACGATGGGCCATATCGCGGCTCGGGCCGGACTCGCGCGCAACACGCTCTACAACTACGCCCGCGATAAGAGCACGCTGGTCCTGGCACTCACCCGGCGGGCGAGCCGGCCCGCGGTCGAGCGGGTGGCCGCGATCGCCGCGCGGTCCGCCGACCCGGCCGCGGCACGTATCCGTGAGATCGTCGCGGCGGTCCTGGAGGCGTCCACGGACCAGGCCATGCAGCTGATGTTCCGGCCGGGATCCGGCCCGCTGGTCGACGAGTTGCCGAAGGGGCCGGACAGCCCGTTCCACGCGATCGTGGTCGAAGTGGAGAACGTCGTCCGGGACGGTATCGCACGCGGGGAGTTCCGCGATATCGGCGATGTGCACCTCGCGGTGGAACTGCTGTCCGGTGCCATGCGCGCGGGCGCCGAACGCGTCGGCCGGGACCCGGCCGACTTCGCGGCTACGGTCCACGCGGCGCAGGAGGTCGTCCTCGTATTCCTGGCCCGCCACCCGGCAACGCCCGGATGAACACGCTTCGGGCTGTCCCGCGCGAACTCCGAGTGCTCCGCGAAGCGCGACGACACGGTCAGCCCTGGTTCGTTTCGTCCACTATCCAAGCCGCTATCTGGGCACGGGAGGTGAAACCCAGTTTGGTCAGGATATTTTCGACATGACCCTGCGCGGTACGGGGTGAGACCACCAGTTCGGTGGCGATCTGTTTGTTGCTGAGTCCCCGGGCCACCAGGGCGGCGACCTCGCGTTCACGTCTGGTCAGCGCGGCGGTCGTACCCGCGGCGGATGCCGAGCCGGAGGGCTGTTCGCCGAGTGCGTAGGTTCTCGCCTCGGCGGCATCCATCTTCCGGCCATGCTCGAATGCCGCCTCGAATCCGGCGGGACCGAGCGTCGTCCGCGCGGATTGCTCGCATTGCTCGTGGAAACGCGACAGGTTGTCGAAGACACTACTGAGACTGCTTCTGGCCGGCCAGAGCTGACGAGCGGCCCCCATGAGAACGGCCACCCGCTCGGCTTCGCCGCGGGTACAGGCGATCCAGGCCATCGCTTCCAGACCGAATGCCAGGACTATCGAACTACCGAGTGGCCGATCGACCCGCAGGGCCTGTTCGACGAGTTCCTGCGCACGATCTGTTTCGCCCCGACGCCACGCGGCGATACCTCTGCCCCGCAGGGCCAGCGAACGATAGAACACCTCGCCGCACTGTTCGGTGATGGCGATCAATTCTTCCTGGACGGGAATGGCTTTCGCGAAATCGCCCCGCAGTTCATACGTCCAGCCGAGCAGATTCAGCGCATGGATATGGAGATGCCCTGTTCGGTCCGAGGCGTAGACACCGATGGCGGACTCGAGCAGCCGGGCAGCCTGCGAAGGTTCGCCGCCGGCCAGGGCCAGAGCACCCGCGGCATGGTCCATCTGCGCCTGCAATATCGGCGCCGTCTCGTGTCCGACCAGCGCCCGGCCTTCCCGCAGTAGTCGCTCCGCGGACTCGAAATCGCCCTGCGTCGTCGCCAACTGGACAGCGACCCGGAGCGCTTTCACCCGATCGGATACCGCTCGGGCGGGCCCCCTGAGCGCACGTTCGATCCAGGATCGCGCCTCGCCGTACAGACCACGGAACACCCAGAATTCCCATAGCGCGGAAGCGGTCTGCAGAGCGGTCGCGGCCGCTTCCTCGGTACTCCGGGAAAGCGCATCGTCGAGCGCCTCCCGCAGATTGGGCTGTTCGCGCTCCAGCCGGGCGATCCAACCGGGCTGCCGGCCGCTGATCCAGCCGGCCTCCGCGTCCAGCGCGAGCCGTCGATACCAGGCCCGGTGCCGCCGGTGTATCTCTTCGTACTCGCCGGATTCCCGTAGCTCGGCCCGGCCGTAGTCCCGCAGGATCTCCAGCATCCGGAACCGTACGACGGCGCCCGACTGCTCCCGGATCAAGATCGACTTGTCCACCAGGCCGGCCAACACGTCGACGATCTCGGCCGGCGCCGAGTCGACATTGCAGATCTGTTCCACCGCATCCAGTCCGCAGCTCCCCGCGAACACCGACAGGTGCGCCCACGCCCGCTGTTCGGCCGGCGAACACAGGTCGTAGCTCCAGTCGAGGCACAGCTTCAGCGATTGTTGCCGGGCCGGCGCGTTACGGTAGGCAC
Organism: Nocardia sp. NPDC003963; assembly: GCF_053605105.1. Taxonomy (NCBI): domain Bacteria; kingdom Bacillati; phylum Actinomycetota; class Actinomycetes; order Mycobacteriales; family Nocardiaceae; genus Nocardia; species Nocardia sp. NPDC003963. The sequence goes on along the minus strand of NZ_JBSGIP010000014.1, from coordinate 59,991 downwards.
TGGTGAGCAGCTCGTACCGATCCGTCAGCCGGTGCAGGATCTGCTGCGGCGACATCGTGCGCGTCCGCGCCGCGGCGAGTTCGATGGCCAGCGGCAATCCGTCCAATCGGGCACAGATGCTGGTCACCGCGGCTTTGTTGTCCTCGTCGAGCACGAATCCCGGGACCGCCGCCGCGGCCCGCTCGGCGAACAGCGTCACCGCGTCGAAGCGGGGCAACGCCTGCAAGGACGGTTGGTGGTCCGGATCCGGGATCGCCAAGGGCATCACCCGCACAATCGCCTCGCCCGCGATATTCAGCGGTTCGCGGGCGGTGACTATGGTCCGCATTCCCGGGCAGGAGACCAGCAGCGTTTCGGTCAGTTCCGCGACGGCCTCCACGATCTGCTCGCAGTTGTCCAGCACGAGCAGCATGTCGCGCGAACCCAGACAGTGCACCAGAACCTCGAACAGTGGCCGCGTCGAATCGTCACGTACCCCCAGAGTCGCCGCCACGGTATCGACGAGCAGTCCGCCGTCGGATACCTCGGCCAGATCGACCAGCCACACCCCATCGGCGAAATCACGCTGGACCTGGGCGGCGACCTTCAGCGCCACCCGGGACTTGCCCACCCCACCGAGACCGACGAGTGTTACCGAACGCGATCTCGACAGATGGTTCTTGACCTCGGTCAGCTCGGTACGCCGGCCGACGAGACCGGTCATTTCCAACGGCAGATTGCCCCCGGCGCTCCCACCGAGCGCCGCGGATTTCCGTCGTCCCCGCCCCGGCGGCTCAGAGATATCGTGTTCGGGCCCGGGATGGGTCAGCAGGGCCAGCTCACCCGTGGAGACACCGCGCCGCCGCTGCGCCCGCCGAATGGCTTCGCCCAGCTCGGCCGCGGAGGGACGGGCGCGGGCGTCCCGGCTCATCGCCGCCTCGACCAACGCCGCCACATCATCGGGGATACCGCGCTCCCGCAGGTCCGGTGCGGGCTGGGTAGTGATCCGCAGGAACTGTGTCAGCATGCTCTCGCCACTACGGCGTTCGAAAGCGGCATGGCCGGTCAGCGCGCAGAACAGAGTGGCCCCGAGCCCGTAGACATCCGCCTCCGGGGTCGAGGACCGGCCCTCCAGCACCTCGGGTGCGGTGAACGCGGGCGACCCGGTCACCGTCCCCGCGGCGGTTTCGAACCCGCCCCCGATATGCGCGATACCGAAATCGGTCAGCGCCGGTTCACCGAAATCGGTCAGCAGGATATTTCCCGGTTTCACATCCCGGTGCACGATCCCGAGCAGATGGGCCGCCGCGAGCGCACCGGCGATCTTCGACCCGATCCGCAGCGCGTTCTCCGCGGAGAGCGGACCGTGCCGGCCGATCCAGGTATCGAGGGAGCCCGCGGGGTGATAGGGCATCACCAGATACGGGCGCCCGTCGGCGAGGGTGCCGGCCTGCAGCACGGTGACGATATTCGGGTGACCGGTGGAGCGGCCCATCGCCTGCTGCTCACGAAGGAATCGGGCCTTGTTGTCCGCGTCCAATTCCGCGGTCAGGACCTTGACGGCTACGGTCCGGTCCAGAGCGGGCTGGGTACACCGGTAGACCACACCGAAGCCACCCCGCCCGATCTCCACGGCATCCGGATAGCCGGCCGCGGCCAATTCCGTGCGGAATACCGCTGTCTCGTGTTGTGTACGCAGTCCACCGTCGGCACTCATCGCCCGATACGCCTTCGATGAGCGTCACGCGAAGCCATAGGAACCATGGGCTCACCTCTTACCTGTACTCACTATATCGCCGCGGCGTTTCAGCAGGTCGACGAACGTTCTAGTCCGTACCCGCGGGGATCGGCCGGGGGAAGTCGGCGCTCCGGCTCACCGCGGTCCAGCGCCTGGTTTCCGCATCGCGCTCGGCGCCGGCGGCCAGCGCTTGTTCGACCGCGCCGCGACCCAGCAGCAGCCGCCGAGGTGGCTCGGGCGCGCCGACGACATCGACAATGATCGCCGCGGCCCGAGCCGGGTCGCCGGGTTGCTTCCCGTCGGTGGCGCGGCGCATCTCGTGGACGCGGCCGACGGATTCACGATAGTCCGGGCCCGGTTCGCGCATCCGCATCGATGAACCCTGCCAATCGGTCCGGAAGGCACCGGGCTCCACAATGACCACCTGCACCCCGAACGGCCGCACTTCACCGGCCAGGACCTCGGAGAAACCCTCGACCGCGAACTTCGCCGTCTGATACGCGCCCATGCCCGGGGTACCGCCCACGCGTCCTCCGACGGACGAGAACTGGACGAAAGTGCCCGAGCGCTGCGCACGCAATACCGGCAGGGCGGCGCGGGTGACATTGACGACCCCGAACAGGTTGGCTTCGATCTGGGCGCGGAAATCGGCGAGATCCATTTCCTCGATAGCGGCGCTGTTCGCGTAGCCGGCATTGTTGACGACTACGTCGATACGGCCGAACTCGGCTACCGCGAATTCGACGGCGGCCACAGCCGCGGCCGGATCGGTGACGTCGAGCGGGAAGGCCCGGGCCCGGCCGTCACTGTTGTCGACCACCGCCTGAAGTTGTTCCGGGTGCCGCGCTGTCGCGACGACCCGGTCCCCGTGCGCCAGCACCGCGCGGACCAGTTCCGCGCCGAACCCCCGGGAACTGCCGGTGACGAACCAGACCTTCGAAGTGTCCGACATCGTGTACTCCTTTCGGTGAGAATGCGTTTGCCGGCGCCGTTCGCCGCCGAACGGCGCCGCTGATCTTCGAGGCATCGGACGAGAGGGAGACCACGGTGGCTCCGATATCGGATGCCGGTACTGATCCGGGCGGATACGCGGCCGGTGGATTCCGGGAACACGGTCACCGGTGCTGATCACGATAGGCCTCGAGCAGGCGCAGCCATATCTCGCTGATGGTCGGGAACGGCGGTACCGCGTGCCAGAGTCGATCGATCGGAATCTCCGCGGTGACGGCGAGGGTGGCCGAATACAGGAGTTCGGCCACGCCCGGTCCGGCGAAGGTGGCACCGACGATCACGTGACGGCCCGGATCGACGAGGACCCGGGCGTGACCGCGATAGTCCGGGAGGTGCTGTAACGCGCCCGCGACCCGGCCGATGTCGTAGTCGACCACGTCGACCGGCCGCCCGGCCTGTTGCGCGGCCGCGGTCGTGAGGCCGACCGTGGCGATCTCCGGATCGGTGAACACCACCTGCGGGACCGCCACCAGGTCGGCTGTGCCCGTATGCCTGCTCCACGGCTCGGTGCCCACCAGTGCTCCGCGGGTCCGGTCGGCGATGACGGTACCCGCGATACGCGCCTGGTATTTGCCCTGATGGGTGAGCAGTGCGCGGCGGTTGACATCGCCGACCGCGTACAGCCACTCCCCGGGAGCCGCCGGCACGGTGTAGGTGTCGTCGGTGTCGAGCCACTGGCCGGGGGCCAGGCCCACCGTCGCCAACCCGATATCGTCGGTACGCGGTGCGCGCCCGGTCGCCAGCAGTAGTTCGTCGGCGACGACGCGACTGCCGTCGGAGAGCGTGAGGTGCACCGTATCGTCCGGCCCGCCCGCGCGTTCGGCGTGGGTGACAGTGGTACCGAACCGGAGCTCGGCGCCCGCCCGGCGCAGCTGCTCGGTGACCAGCTCCGCGGCGAACGGCTCGGTGCCCGGTAGCAGCCGGCTCTCCCGCGCGATCAAGGTGACCCGCGATCCGAGCGCTTGCCAGGCCGTGGCCATCTCGGCGGCGACCACCCCCGCCCCGACCACGGCCAGCCGAGCCGGCACCGCGCGGGCACTGGTGGCCTCCCGGCTCGTCCAGGCACGCACCGAGTCCAGCCCGGACAGCGGTGGCAGCGCTGCCCGGCTGCCCGTGCACACGGCCACCGCGTGCCGGGCGGTGAGGTGCACGACCGGCCCGTCGGGTGTCTGCACCTCGACGCGCCGGGTACCGGTGATCCGGCCGTGCCCGCGGATCAGCGTGATACCCGCCGATTCCAACCAGGCCACCTGGTCCCGGTCGTCCCAGTCGGCCGACATCCGGTCCCGGTGTGCAAGTACGGCCGCGGCGTCGATCGGGCCGGTGAGCGCCGCACCGACGCCCGGCATCCGGGCGGCCTCGGCGTAGAGCAGGGCAGGTCGTAGCAGGGCCTTACTGGGTTCGCAGGCCCAGTAGGAGCATTCGCCGCCGGCCAGTTCGGATTCGACGATCACCGTGCGCAGTCCGGCGGCGCTGGTGCGGTCGGCGACGTTCTCACCGGCCGGGCCGGCGCCGAGAACCACGACGTCGTAGATCGCGGAGCTGTCGGCTGTCATCGTGGTCTCGTTTCCAGGAAGTCTCGAATATGACGGGTCTGCCGGACCGGTGGTCAGCGGCCGGGGAGCCGCTGGACCACTTCCTGCAGGAACAAACCGTTGCCGTCCGGGCCGGCGAAGGCGGCGAACGACCCCGGCGCGACGGAGATGGTCGCCGGATACCGGGCGGTCACTTCGTCCGCCCCGGGCCGGACCGACGCAGACCGTCGCCGAAGAAATCGGCGAGTTCGCCGACGACCGGCCCGATATAGCGCTCGTCGTCGTAGAGATCGACATGACTCGCACCCTCCACCCAGTGGATACGTTTGGGGCCCACCGCTTTACCGAACGCTTCGACTGCCATCCACGCCGTGATCGCACGGCGGCCGACGACCAGCAACAGCGGTCGCTTACCGATCAGCGGCACCGCGGCGAACGCGTCGAACGACGCCATCCGGTCCACACTGGTCCAGTCGAAGAAACGGGCGGCTCGGGGATGCTCGCCGCGCGGGGTGCGGTAATAGTCGTAGCCCTCCGCGCCGTGCTCGCCGCCGATCGCGTAGGCCTGTTCGGCGGATTCGGCGAACAGATACAGCGGTTCGGGCGTATCGCCCGCCGCGGCCACCGTCCGGGCATGCGCCGCAGCGTCGAGCATGCCCTGGAAAACGGCCGGGTCCTGAGCACCGTCGGCGCCCAGCCGGAACTGGCGGGCGATATCCACGCCGCTGACGGTGGCGACCGCCTTGACCCGGTGGTCGCCCGCCGTGGCGCTGAGGGCGTACCCACCGGAAGCGCAGATACCGAGCACACCGATACGGTCACTGTCCACCTCTGGACGGGTGGTCAGGTAGGAGACGGCCGCCTTGATGTCCTCGACGCGCTGCGCCGGATCCTCCAGGCCCCGTGGCTCGCCACCGCTCTCCCCCTGACAGGCGGCGTCGAACGCGAGTGTGACGAAGCCGCGGTCGGCGAGCCGGGCGGCGTACAGCCCGGCCGACTGCTCCTTGACGGCGGTACCGGGGTGGCCGACCACGATCGCGGGCAGTGCTGTCTCCGCGGTATCCGGTGAATAGAGATGGCCGGCGAGAGTGATTCCGGCGCTGATGAATTCGACATCTGTTCGGGTCATGGGAGTTTCCGTTCGGGATTCGTGTGGCGGTGGTCCGGGCGTCTCACGGACCTCACGCGGCGCGCAGCGGGCCCGCGAAGGACTTGCGTAGCGAGGAAGCACCGAGGAGGGACAGCAGCGCGGCCAGGAGCCGGCCTTTCACCGTGCTCGGGGTGCGGACCAGTTCGACCTCGACACGGGAACCCGCGCCCGCGGGAACGGCACGGAAAGTCCAGCCGCCGCCCGCGCCGAAGAGCTTGGAGTCCAGCGTGCGGACGGTGACGGTATCGCCGGCCGGTGCCCAGTCGTAGCGGGCCCGCTCCCAGGCCGCCGCGGTACCTTCGGTGACCTCGGCCCAGGTCTCACCGCGTTCGTGCACCACGAAATGCTCGGCGTCGATGGTCGGCCACAGCTCGGGGCGGGTGGGCCCGAAATCGGTGAGCACCCGGACGACCTCGGCGGGGGTCAGCGCGGACTGCAGATCGAAACGGACGGTGGTCATGGTGGAACTCCTCGATGCTGATGGACGGACCGGGCAGGTCCGTGGGTGGTGCGTCCGGCTCCGGCGGCGGTTCCGGCTGCCTGTCGAGCATCGCCGGGTGGGGTGGTCGCGCGAATCCGTCGGATGACGCTGCGGTGACGTATTCCGGTTGCCCGGCCGGGCGCTCACAGGTGGGCGGCGTCGATAACGGCCCGGGCGAAGGGCTGCGGGGCCTCCTGCGGCACGTTGTGCCCGATCCCGTCGAGTACCCGGTGCTCGTACCGACCGGTGAACCGGGCACGATACGCGGCCCCGTTCCTGGCCGGGCCGTCGAAATCGCTGGCCACGGTGATGGCGGGCACGGTGATGGCGGGCGCGGCCGCGAGCTGCCGCTCGTAGTCGTCGTACTGCGGCTCGCCGGACGCCAGGCCCAGCCGCCAGCGGTAGTTGTGGACGACGAGGTCGACGTGGTCGGGATTGTCGAACGCGGCGGCGCTGCGGTCGTAGGTGGCATCGTCGAAATCCCACTGCGGGGACGCGGTACGCCAGATCAGCTTGTTGAAATCGTGCCGGTTACGGTCGTATCCGAGCCGGCCCCGCTCGGTGGCGAAGTAGTACTGGTACCACCAGCCGAGTTCGGCCTGCGGCGGGAGCGGTTGCTGATTGGCGGTGAGCGAGGTGACCAGGTATCCGCTCACCGATACCAGTGCCCGGCAGCGGTGCGGCCACAGTGCGGCGACGATGGCGGCGGTGCGGGAGCCCCAGTCGAAACCGCCGAGGATCGCCGCGTCGATCCGCAGCGCGTCCATGAGATCGACGACGTCGCGGGCGATCGCGGACTGCTGGGCGTTACGGACCGTGCGGTCGGACAGGAACCGGGTCGGCCCGTATCCACGCAGGTAGGGCACGATCACCCGGTATCCGGCCGTGGCCAGTAGCGGGCCCACATCGGCATAGCTGTACGGATCGTAGGGCCAGCCGTGCAGCAGCAGCACGGGAGCACCGGTGGCCGGGCCGTATTCGACGTAGCCGATATTCAGCAGTCCGGCCCGGATCTGCTGGACCGGGGGCAGCGCGGTGTGTGCACCCGACCCCACCCGCAGCGCGGCCCCCGGCACGGTGGCCGGTGGCACGGCCTGTTCGGCCGCGCAGGCGCCGAGCGAGGTCACCGCGACTCCCGCGGCGCCCACCGCGAGGGCTCCGCCGAACAGGCGTCGTCTGTTGATGGTCATCGCGGCTCCCTCGTCGAACTATCGGTTCGTGACCGCATCCGGCCACCTCGACGACGCTAGGGAGACGAGGGTGTGTTCCGCGTCCGTCGGATGACGTAATCGGTGACGGTGCTCGCGGCTACGACTGTCCGCCGAGCGGGCTCACCCGGCGGTATCGGGTGCGGTCGGCAGCACCGCGGCGAGTTCGGTGCGGGCGCTGACACCCAGTTTGGGGAAGATCCGGTGCAGATGGGTGCTGACGGTGCGGTGCGAGAGGTAGAGCCGCTGCCCGATCTCGCGATTGGTCAGCCCCTGTGCGGCCAGCCGCGCGATAGCGAGTTCGTGCGGGGTGAGCTGTTCGCCGGTGGCCCGGCCGCGCTCCGGACTCGCCTCGCCCGCACCGCGCAATTCCAGCCGGGCCCGTTCGCTCCAGGCGGTGAAACCGAGCGCGTCGAAGGTTTCCCGGGCGGCGCGCAACGGGGCCCGGGAGTCGACCATGCGGCGCTGCCTGCGCAGCCATTCGCCATAGGCCAGCTGCGCCCGCGCGCGTTCGGCCGGCCACCCGGTGAGATCGGCGGTCAGCATTTCGGCGAACCGGTCCGCGGCGGTCTCGGTGGCGAGCAGCGCACGGGCGTAGCGCAGACCGATGTGCAGGGCGGGCGAATCGGTGCGCGCCGCGGCGGGTGCCAATGCGTCCAGCAGGTCCCGCAGGGCATCGCCGCGGCCGGAGCGGACGGCCGCGTCGGCGAGATCGGCCAGGAAGTACGCGCGCAACGCCGGAGTGTGGGCCGGATCGCCGGGATCGTGCATCCGGGCGAGGTCGGTGTAGGCGTCATCGGCACGGCCCTCGCCGAGCGCCACGAGACCGCGGGCCAGCGCGACCGTCGCCAGCACCGGCCGAGCTCCGGACGCCAGCCCGATCCGCTCCGCGTCCGCGGCCAGCGCCGCGGCCCGCGGACAGTCCCCGCGCAAGGCGGCGATCTCGGCCTGCACGGCGACAGCCAGCCCACCCATGAACGGTTGGCCGGTCTCGGCGGCGAGCGCCGCGGCCTCGGCCGCGACCGGTTCCGCGGTACTGACATCGCCGAGCCGGGTCAGGCACCAGGCCTGGACCGCGAGCGCGCGGGGCAGCAACCCCAGCTGCCCCGCGGCGCGCAGCCCGGGGGCGGCCGCGGCGGCGAACCGAGCGGCCAGATCGAAGGCACCCACCTGGAGGGCGGCACTGCCGAGGAACCGGTCGACCTCGGGGTCGCGCCCGGTATCCGCCACCAGTTCGCGCAGCTGCCCGAGGACGGCGGTCCCGCATTCGACGGGCGCGACGTAGGCGGTGATCGCGACCCGGCGCGGATCGTCCGCGGCCACCGGCAGATCACGTGTCACGGCGAGCAGGGTGCTGCGGACTTCCGGGCCCGGCTCGGACCAGAAGCACCGCATGGCCGCGCCCCACAGGATGCGCAGCGCCGCGTCGTCGTGCCCGCCGGCGGCGACCCGCGCCGCCAACGCCGCCAGTTCGCCGATGCGCGCAGGGTCTTCACGCACGCCGTCCTCGAATCCGCTGAGCAGCCGATGCGCGGTGACGTCCTGGCCGGGCGTCAGATCGAGGGCGCGCGCGGTACGCACCAGACGTTCGGCGGTATCCCTGCGGCCGGAGTCCACCGATAGTTCGGCGGCGCGCAGGAGCCGGTCGGCGCGGCGCGCGGTGGCACCGACGACGGCCGCGCGTTCCAGCGCCGCGGCCGCCGCACCCCGGTGCCGGGCGCGGCCCGCGACCTCTTCCAGCTCGCCGGCGACCTCTTCGTCCAGACCTGCTACACCCGCCGCCCGCTGCCAGGCGCGACGGTCCGGGGCGTCGCGCAGGATCTCGGCGAGCGCCCGGTGCGCGCGACCGCGTTCTTCGGCAGTGGCGGAGGCGATCAGCGCGGACCGGATCAGCGGATGCCGGAACGCCACCGTGCCGGAACCGCTGTCGATCAGCCGCGCCTCGACCGCCGGGTCGAGCAGGCCGGGTGCGGGTTCGCCGCCCAGCAGGAGGCCGGTGGCGGCGTGGATCTCGGAGCGGTCACCGCCGTCGTCCAGCGCCGCGACCAGCAGAGCGGTCGCGGTGGCTGCGGGCAATGCCTGTGCCCGGGCGGCGAAGGCGCGGCGCAGCCGTTCGGTCATCGGCAGCGTCGCCGGGAGTTCGTCGAGACCGGCGACCCGCGTGGCGAGTTCGGTCAGGGCGAGCGGATTACCGTCCGCTTCGGCGAGTATCCGTTCACGCACGGGCGCGGCCAGCTCCGGTGCGGCCACCCTCAGCAGCGCCGCCGCGTGGGCCGTGGACAGTGCGGTGAGGCGCATCGGGGTCAGCCCGGCGTCGGTGAGCGGGGAGGCGGCACCTTCGCGCAGGGTCGCCAGCACCGTGATCGGTTCGGCATGGACGCGGCGTGCCAGGAAGGCGAGAACTTCGGCGCTGGCCGGGTCGAGCCAGTGCACATCCTCGGCGACGACGAGCAGGGTCTGCTCCGCGGCGGTATCGGACAGCAGGGTGAGCGCGGCCAACCCGACCAGGTGCACACTCGGTTCGCCCTCGGTATCGGACAGTCCGAACGCGGCCGCGAGCGCGTCGTACTGACGGACCGGCAGCTGCGCGAACCCCGCGCGTAAGGGATAGAGCAGCCGGTGCAGCCCGGCGTAGCCGAAATGCTGTTCGGCTTCGGTCCCCGCGGTACGCAGCACCCGCACGGCCGCGCCGGTCGCCGCGGCGACCATCTCCCCCACCAGCGCCGATTTCCCGATCCCTGTCTCACCCTCGATCAGCACGCCCGTGCGGTCCTGCGGATCGAACAGGAGTGTGTCCAGATCCTTGCGCTCGGTATCTCGTCCGAACAGCGACACAGCGGACACTCCTGTTCCGGTCCGCACCCGGCGGGCCCGTCCGCGACCCTACTCGAGCGGGCCGGGCGGAAATCCCGGGCCCGGCGATCGGCAACGCCGCACGATGCCGATCCATCCACCTCGACGTGCGCGCCGAGTGGATCCTGCTGCTGCTCGACGGTTCCGCCGTCGAAGTCGTCACCCGCGACGACTTCGACGCCGAACCGGAAAGTCGCCGAACAGGGAAACCCGGTGCACAGGCCGCCCTGCTGCTCACCGGCCGGTCGGCTGGCAGCTCTGGCGCCCGGAGCCGACCCGTATCCGTATCAGCCGGGAACCGGGTGGCGGTGATCGCGCGGCGGCGAGAGGTCGTCGATCTCCACCATGTTCCCGCCGGACTGTTTGGCCCGGTACATGGCGGCATCAGCGGATTGCAGCAACCGTTCCGGGGTCGGCTGCGGGCACCGGGGACAGACCGTCGCGTCGAAGACCGCGACGCCGACGCTCGCGGTGACCTCCACCGAAGTCTCCGGCGGGTCGGCGACCGCACGGCGCAGGTATTCGCCTTCGGTGCGCGCGGCAGCGGTGTCCAGCGGCGCGGCCACCACGAACTCCTCCCCGCCCGTACGCGCCACCACCGCCTCCGGCCCCGCGGCGTCGTGCAGCCGCCGGGCGGTCCGCACCAGGACGGTATCGCCGACGCGGTGCCCCCAGGTGTCGTTGACGCTCTTGAACCGGTCGAGATCGAAAGTCATGACGCAGATCGCGGGATACCGGTCGATCAGCAGCGGCAGCCGGATCTCCAGGCCCCGCCGGTTCAGTAGTTCGGTCAGCGGGTCCGACAGCGATTCGGTGCGCAGCAGCCAGTAGAGCAGCTGCAATGCGGGTAGCGCGCTGACCACGGATACGAACAGCAGCAGTCCGACCGCGACGGCCAACCGGATATCACCACCGCCGGTGGCGATCCGCGCCGAGAAAACGATCACCGAGAGCAGCGACCACACCGAATGCGCCGCGAGAGCCCGCGCGCTGTGGAAAAAGCCCAGGTAACTACCGGTGACCACGAGCAGCACCGCGCCCATCGCCCCGAACAGCCGGTCCGGCAGCTGGAGGAACTCCAGTGTGAAGAGCACATCTGCGCAGCCGATCAGTACCAGCGATTCGGTCCGGCTCGGCCACGGCAGCAGCCACCAGCGCAAGGCCCACAGCGTCCCGGTCAGCACCCCGATCGTCGAGGGGATACCGGGATTGCCGACCGGCCCCACCGGAGTCCCCGCGATCACCGCGCCCATTACCGCGATCGCCGCACCGGCGACGCCGATCAGCACTTTCAGCGGCCCCAGCGCCGATCGCGCCGCCAGTGTGCGCACCAGCCAGCGGTAGTCGACCGGATCGTTCCACCAGTCCCGCAATGTCCTGCCGTCATTCATCGACTCACCCTTGGTCCCGACCGCGTCGGCCACCGCCGTTCGTACCGACTTCGAGAATTCCAGGAATCTCACCAGCTGATCCGGAGCAGTCTAGACCGGACACATTCATACCCGATTCGCGAGGATGTGTCCCAACCCACAGATGCCGTGTCGGGCGCATACGGCTCGAACCAGTGCGGGAGACCGGCGACCCGAGTGGCGACGACGCCTGCTTGTCCACATCCGCGCCTGGGCAGCGAGGGCGTGACAGCTCACTGGATCGCGGCGCCACGGTTCGAGTCGTGACACGGGTTCCCGGCACCTCGCGACCGCGAGGTGCCGGGAACCGGCTCGCGGTGCGGGATTACAGCCGGTGCCATCCGGTCCGGTAGAAGGGAACGCGTGGTCTATATCGATATCCCGCTGACCGGAGACATCCGGGACGCGGTCGCGGCATCGTGGGGATACCGAGGTGACAGCGAACGACTCTTCGGCGGCGAGGAATCGGCCGCGTACCGGATCGGCGAGGTGGTCGTCCGGATCGGGTCCCGGCAGCGCGACCCGCGCGAAACGGAATGGTGTCACACCATCGCCGCCGCGGCCCGGGCCGTCCCGGAGGTCGTGGCACCCTTGCCGCGCGCCGACGGGACAACGGTGGAGATGGTGGCCGGACGTCCCGTCACCGTCTGGCCACTGATCGACGGGCAGTGGACCGACAGTACGGATCCGGTGCAGCGCACCGAGGCAGCGGGCCTGCTCGCCCGGGTCCATCGGGCCCTGGCCGGGCACCGGCCCCCACCACGACCGCATCCCGCTTTTCTGGAGATCGGCCTGGACGGCACGCCCTCGGACGTACTACCCGACCCCGGACTGGACCGCTGGCTCGCCGCCTTCACCGCGACGGCCCGCGCGCAACCGCTGCACGGGGACTACTACGAGGGCAATGTGCTGTCCCGCGACGGACACGTCGTGGCGGTGATCGATTGGGACGAGGCATTGGTCGGCCCGCCGGAACTCGAAGTGGCTTCGGCCGCACTGGAGTTCGCCGACGAATTCGGTCGCGATCCGGCAGCCGTCCGGAGCTTCGTCGACGCTTATCGCGCCGCGGGCGGTACCGCGGGAGAACTCGACGACACCGCCCTCGCTCAGCTGATGCGGCACCGGTTACGCCGCGAAGCCGTCTATTTCGGCAGAGCTGTCGCCCGCGGCGTCGTACACGACGAGGACGCTCTCGAATACCACCGGCAGCGACTGGCCGCATTCCACCGGCTCCGCCCCGGCCGTGCACCGGCCGCGTGACAACCGGCCCACGACGCGGAGCCCGGTGCGGACCGGAGCCGCGGGTGCAATCATCACGACGGTGAGGGCGGTGTCACCGAGCGTTCCGGCCCCGGCGCCGCGACGGCGAAGCCGAAGAGCGGTGGACTCGGCCGGCATCGATGCCGGCGGACGAACGCCGAGCCCGCGAGGCAGGCCCACAACACTGCCCGGACGAGTCCACAGATCACTGCCGGGACGACGGAGATCCGGGCGCGGATCAGGACGAGACAGCCACTGAATATCGGTGATCGATCGAGCCCGGGCGTCGGAAGTGTTGAACGGCAGCACAACCGGCCGCCCGAACGCGGAGCGGGCGCCCGCCGCGCCGCCGGGAATACACAGCCGTGCCGGGCTGGTTGCGGCGAAGTATGAAAGCTGTCGGTATCCATGAATTCGGTGGCCCGGATGTGCTGCGGGTCCTCGACCTGCCCGAACCACAGGCCGGCCCCGGTGAGGTCCGTATCAGGGTGCACGCTGCCGCGGTGAATCCGACCGATGTGCTGCTGCGTACCGGCGGCCACGCGTCCCGGATGCCCGGCCGCCGCCCACCGTTCGTACCCGGCATGGATGCCGCCGGTGTGATCGATCAAGTCGGCGCCGGTACCGGCGACCGGCTCGCGGTGGGGCAACGCGTGGTGGCCATGGTGCTGTTCACCGCTCCGTCGGGCGGAGCCTATGCCGAGCACGTCGTGGTACCGGCCGCCTCGGTGGTCCCGGCACCCGCGGGAGTGGATTTCCCGGCCGCGTCCACGCTGCTGATGAATGCCATGACCGCACGTCTGGCCCTGGACGCGCTGGCCGTGCCGCGGGGCGGCACCGTCGCGGTGACGGGCGCGGCCGGCGCTGTCGGCGGCTACGCGGTCCAGCTGGCCAAGGCCGACGGGCTGACTGTCGTCGCGGACGCCGCGGCGCACGATATCGACCGGGTGCGCGGGTTCGGGGCCGATCACATCGTCGAACGCGGTCCCGATATCGCCGCGCGTATCCGGCGGTCGGTACCCGGCGGCGTCACCGGCCTCGTGGACGGCTCGATGCAGACCTCCGAAACAGTGCCCGCCGTCGCCGACGGTGGGACCCTGGCCGAATTGCGCGGCTGGACCGGACCGGCCGAACGCGGTATCCGCGTGATCCCGGTGATGGTGACGGACGGCATCACCGATACCGAACGACTCGACGCGCTACGGCGCGGGGCCGAGGACGGCATCCTGACACTGCACGTCGCCGAGGTACTGCCCGCCGACAAGGCCGCCGAAGCCCACCGATTGCTCGAGGCCGGCGGTCTGCGCGGCCGGTTGGTGCTCGACTTCTCCTGAATCGCGGGGCGCGGTCGTCGTACCGGCCGCGCCGCGGGCCGCCGCGGCTCCGGAATCGTTGTCGCCAGGTGTTACGGACGCCCGGCCGGATGTGGCCGATCGCGAAATCGGCCCCGCCACCGGCGCACGATCCATTTCCCTTTGAAATCAGGCGCTTTCGCGGGTGACGATCCGGTAGCCCACGTTCACGGTGGCCGATTCGATCGCGGTCCCGGCCAGCCGGGCCAGCAGCAGATCCGCCGCTGTGGTGCCGATGGCATCGATATCCACGCTCACCGTGGTCAGCGCGGGGTTGATATGCCGGGACATCTCGAAATCGCCGAAACCGGTGATGGCCAACCGATCCGGGACCGCGATACCGCGACGGCCGGCGGCGAGCACGGCGGCGACGGCCAGGACATCGGTGGCGAACACGATGGCAGTCGCTTCGGGAAACCGCTCCAGTGCGGTATCGAGCAGGGCGACACCGGTATCCATGGAGATATCGCGATCGGGCAGATCGACGATGCGGACCGGTTCGCCGGGCAGCAGTTCGCCGACGGCGCGGGTGAATCCGTTGCGGCGCCGGATCGCGCGGGCGTCACCGGGGTCGAGGGTGCCGGCGAAGACGAGTTTCCGATGACCCCGCGATACGAGATGGCGGACCAGATCACCTGTGGCCGATTCGTTGGAGAAACCGACCAGCGTATCCATGGGGTCGTCGATCCAGTCCCAGGTTTCGACGACGGGCGCACCGTAGGCGCGTAGCAGGCGCAGCGTTTCCGGAGTGTGCAGCGTACCGACGATGAAGAACCCGTCGGGCCGACGCTGGATGAAGCCGCGTACCAGGTCTTCTTCGCGTTCCGGGTGGTAGTCGGTGTAGCCGACGATCAGCTGGTATCCGGCCGGCGTCAGGCGGGTGGCGGCGGCGCGCAGCGTATCGGAGAAGATGGACGTGGAGATGACCGGCAGGATCGCGGCGATCGTGCGGCTGCGATTGGATGCCAGGCTGCTGGCGGCCAGGTTCGGCAGGTACCCGGTATCGGCGATGGCGCGTTCGACCCGGCGCCGCGTTTCCTCCGACACCTGATCCGGGAAGCTCAGCGCACGCGAGACGGTCTGCGCCGAGACACCGGCCGCACGCCCGACGTCCTGCATCGTGACCGATTTCGTGGACGACTTGGCGCGTACGCGCCGCCGCCGCTCCACTTCGGCCACGCCACCTCCCGAAACCCGCTGTCGCTGTGTGGCGAGCATACCGGCCGGGTCTCCCCACTCCCTGGACGGAGTATTCGCCACATCATTGCCGGCTCGTCTCCGAATACGAGAAACCATTGCGTTACCGCTAACGTTACCGCTAACATTCGTGGCGCAGAACACTATGTGACTACTCGTACAGTGGTCCGGGACAGGGAGTAGCAGGATGAACGTGCTGGACGGTATACGGGTGCTGGATCTATCGATCGCCATGGCCGGTCCGTTCGCCGCGCAGAAGCTGGCCGATCTCGGCGCCGATGTGATCAAAGTCGAGCCGGTGGGCGGTGAATGGCAGCGGCACGTCTCGGCGGGCGGCGCCCGCGGCAACGAGGTGAACGCGTCGTTCCTCTCGCTCAACCGCAACAAACGTTCGCTATCGATGAATCTCAAGGACCCGGAAGCGCGCGAACTGCTGTACGAACTGGTGCGCGGCGCGGACGTCTTCCTGCAGAACTACCGGCCGGGCGTGGCGGGTCGGCTCGGCGTGGACTACGAGACCCTCCACGCGATCAAACCGGATCTGGTCTACGTCTCGATGTCGGGCTACGGCACCACCGGCCCCTACTCCGACCGCCCCGGTCAGGATGTCCTGCTACAGGCGATGAGCGGCGGCCTGGCCAGTGCCCGACGCCGCGGTGAGGCGCCGCGGCCGGCGCCCTTCTTCCTGGCGGACGCCATCACCGCCTACTCCGCGTTCGAAGGGGCCATGGCGGCACTGTTCCACCGGGAACGCACCGGTGAGGGCCAGCTGGTGGAGATCAATATGCTGGACTCGATCATCGCCGCGCAGATGCAGGAGATCAGCGTCGCGACGGTCGGCGGAATCCGGCAGGAACCCTCCGAACAGATCCACGCGCACTCCTACATCCGCGCGCCGTACGGAATCTTCCCCACCTCGGACGGTCATATCGCGCTCTCCTTCGCCGAAATGGACGCCCTGGCAGAGGTGTTCGGCGACGACCGGTTCCTGCGGTACGACGCCGAACGCGACGGGTTCACCCATCGGGACGAGATCTCCGGACTCGTCACCGAGAACCTGGCGAAGAACAGCACCGCGCACTGGCTGGACGCGCTCGGTACCGCGGGCGTCTGGGTGGGCCCGGTCTACGACTACACCCAGCTACAAGCGGACCCGCAGGTCCGCCACAATCGATCCTTCGTCGAATACGACCACCCGACCGAGGGCACCGTGGTGACCCCCGGATTCGCGTTCCGGCTGAGCAAACAGACCCAAGAGGTCTACCGACCGGCACCCCTGAACGGTGAGCACACCGACGAAGTCCTGGGTGAGCTCGGTCTGAGCCCCGACCGGATCGACGAACTCGAATCCGCCGGCACCGTCCACCGCTACCGCTCCCCCGCTGTATCCCGTATCTCCTGATCACGCTTCACCGAAAGATTTCTCCATGACTACAACCGCCCCACCGGTTCAGCAGGCACGCCGCGCGGCCGCCGCCTCCGCGGTCGGCAGCCTCGTCGAGTGGTACGACTTCGCGCTCTACGGCGCGGCCGCGGCGCTGGTGTTCAACACCTATTTCTTCGTCGACGCCAGCCCCACCACCGGCCTGCTCGCCTCGTTCGCCACCTTCGCGGTCGGATACTTCGCCCGGCCCTTCGGCGGCGTGGTGTTCGGGCATCTCGGCGACAAGATCGGCCGTAAACCGGTCATGATCGTCACGCTCGGCATCATGGGTGTATCGACGGCGCTCATCGGCCTGCTGCCCAGCTATCACACGATCGGGATGGCCGCCCCGATCCTGCTGGTCCTGCTCCGCATCATCCAGGGTCTCGGGGCCGGCGCGGAATACGCCGGGGCCGTCGTCCTGTCCTCGGAGGCGGCACCACGGGGGCATCGCGGCTTCTACGCCTCGTGGTCGGGCGCGGGTGTCTGGCTGGGTTCGGCGCTGGGACTGGGCACCTTCCAGGTCGTGCTCTGGCTGACCGGAGACAATTTCGACCAATGGGGCTGGCGTGTTCCGTTCCTGCTCAGTCTGGTCATGCTGACCATCAGCCTGTACATCCGGCGCCGGGTCGCCGAAACCGAGAGCTTCGAACAGGCCGCGACCGAGGAGACGAAGATTCCGCTCTTCGAGCTGTTCCGGACGGCCAAGGGCCGGCTCGCGGTCAGCCTGGGATCGAATTTCATGCTCTCCGGGTTCTCCTACATCCCGCAGGTCTGGGCGCTGAGCTATCTGACCAACGATATCGGTCTCGCTGCCATGGCCGGGCTCGGTATCAATGCCGTGGTTCTGGTCGCGGGTGCGGCGTTCATGCCGATTTTCGGCAGGATCGGTGACCGGTTCGGCCGCCGCCGGCTGTTCCTGTTCGGCTCCGCTTTCGGCATCGTCTGGGCCTTCCCGATGTTCGCCCTCATCGACACCCGTGTACCCGCCCTGATCATCCTCGCGCTCGTGGTCTGCTTCGTCGGTGCGGTGGCCACCTGCTACGCGGCCCAGGCCGCGTTCCTGGCCGAGATGTTCCCGCCCGCGATGCGGTATTCCGGTGTCGCCTTCGCCCGCGAAGTGAGCGGTGCCCTACTGGGTGGCACCACCCCGCTCATCGCCACCGCGATGTTCGCCGGTTTCGGGCACTGGTGGCCGGTCGCGGTGTGGATGGTGGTCATGGCGACTGTCGCCTTCATCTCGGTCCACCTCTCCGCGCGCTACCGCAGCGACGCCGATCAGAGCAGCGACGACCATTTCAACCATGTGACCGATCGCCCGAGCGGCGCGGTGCCGGCAGGAGCGCAGTGATGACGGACGCACCCGAATTCCACGACCGCTGGTACGACGACTACACGCTGGGCGAAACCGGGACCGGCGGGGTCCGGGTCCTGGATGCCGCCGATATCGCCCGGTTCGCCGACCTCACCGGCGACCACCACCCCGCCCATACCGATCGCGGCTACGCCGAGCCGAAATTCGGCGATGTGATCGCGCACGGTGTACTCACCTTCGGAGTGGTCGTCGGACTCACCGTCGAATACAACGGCCGCGCCGTCGCCTACGGCTACGACCGGATCCGATTCCCGCGTCCGGTTCTTCCCGGCGACACCATCCGCGCCACCTCCGAAGTCGTCGACCTGACCGAACACCGCAATCCGCGAATCGGCCTGGTCACCAAGCAGTACACCGGGATCAACCAGCGCGGCGACACCGTGCTCGTATGCAAGCACGTGCTCGCCGTGGACCGCGCACCGCAACTCGAGGAGCCGAACAAGTGACCGAGACCGCCGCCGTCGAAACCGTTCTCACCGCAGCTCATCTGGCCCGCCGTCCGGCGCGGCGCGCGTCGGCGGCCGCCCGCGCGGAATGGTTGCGCGCGCTCGCCGCGGGCCTCGATACCGCCGCCGGTGAACTGGTCGAGATCGCCCACCGGGAGACGGCCCTGCCACTACCCCGGTTACGTAACGAACTGGTACGTACCACCTTCCAGGCGCGCCTGTTCGCCGACCGGCTGGTACAGGGCACACTGTTCGAGACCCGTGTCGACCCAGCCGATCCCGACTGGCCGATGGGCCCGCGCCCGGATATCCGGCGTACTCATCTGGCGATCGGCCCCGTGCTGGTCTTCGCGGCCAGTAATTTCCCGTTCGCCTTCTCCGTCGCCGGCGGTGACAGTGTGAGCGCATTGGCGGCGGGCTGCCCGGTGGTGGTGAAGGCGCACGAGGGGCATCCCGAGCTGTCCCGCGCCACCGCGCGGATCGTCACCGAGAGCCTGCGCGAGGCCGGTGCGCCGGAGGGGATATTCGGCCTGATCGAAGGACAGGACGCGGGTATCACCGCGGTGCGCGATACGCGTATCCGCGCGGTCGGCTTCACCGGTTCAGCCACCGGTGGGCGCGCCCTCTTCGACCTGGCGGTATCCCGGCCCGACCCGATTCCGTTCTACGGGGAACTCGGTAGCACCAACCCGGTCCTGGTGACCGAGGCCGGATGGAAACACCGCGCTGCCGATATCGTCACCGGATTCAGCGAGTCCAGCACACTGGGATCGGGGCAGTTCTGCACCCAGCCGGGGGTGGTGCTGGTCCCGGACCTCGCCGGTTTCCTGGACCGGCTCACTCTGCCCGCCGTCGGGCCCATGCTCAACCAGCGCATCGCGGACGGCTACCGGCGCGCGCTCGAGCTGGTCTCGAATCACCCGGACGTCGAGGCGGCGGTCACCGGTCCGGCCGCCCCGGACGCACCCAGCGCATGCATCCTGAACAGCACCGCTCGCGCAGTACTGGCCGATCCGGCGATCGTGAACACCGAGATCTTCGGGCCCGCCTCGGTACTGGTGCAGTACGACGATCCACAGCAGGCGCTGGACGTACTGGAACTGATGGAAGGCACCCTGACCGCGACCGTGCAGGGCGCCGCGGAACCCGATGAGCAGGCCGTCGAAGCCATCGACATCCTGGCCGAGCGGACGGGCCGGATCATCTGGAACCAGTGGCCCACCGGGGTCACGGTCAGCGATGCCCAGCAGCACGGCGGTCCCTGGCCCGCCACCACGGCACCTGTTTCCACTTCGGTCGGCACCGCGGCCGCGCTACGTTTCGCGCGCCCGGTCGCCTACCAGAACCTGCCCGCCGCAGCGCTTCCCGAGGAGTTGCGCCGATGACGACGTGGTCGGGCCTGACCTGGGACCATCCACGCGGCTACCGGGCCCTGCGCGCGGCTGTCCGGCACCCACACGCTCCGGCCTGTGATATCCGCTGGGACGTCCAGTCGCTCGAAGGTTTCGAATCCGCGCCGATCGCCGAAACCGCGCAACGCTACGACCTGGTGGTACTGGACCATCCGCATATCGGCGAGGCGATCGAGGCCGCGGCGCTGCAACCGCTCGACGGGCTGTTCGCCCCCACCGAGCTGGCGTCCTGGCGGGCCGGGAGTATCGGCCCGTCGTTGCGGTCCTACGAGATGGCCGATCACCTCTGGGCCGTTCCACTGGATGCCGCCACTCAGGTCTGCGTGCGCCGCGACCACGGTATGCCGGTCCCGGACACCTGGGAGCAGGCCGTCGAACTGTCCGGCGAGGTCACCGCGGCCCTACCGACCTCCGGGCCGCACCTCTTCCTCACCCTGTGCGCGATAGCGGTGGCCGACGGCGCATCCCCCGGTACGGGCGCGGCCTTTCTCGGTGAAGCCGAGATCGGCGCGGCCGTCGAAACACTCCGGCATTTCGTTCCCGACCGGCCTGCCGACGGTAACGACAACCCGATCGCCCTGCTGGAACGGATGACCGCCGGTGCGGGACCGGACTACTGTCCCCACGTCTACGGTTACGTGAACTACAGCCGTGGATCGCGCCCGCTGCTGTTCGGGAATGCGCCGCGCGGGCGGGCGGGTCGGCGTGGATCGGTTCTCGGCGGCACCGGTATCGCGTTCAGCAGCCGCTGCGTCCCGGATACCGCGCTGCTCGACCACATGCGCTGGCTCATGTCCGCCGGCACCCAGCGCCGTTTCATCACGGCCGAACAAGGACAACCCGGCCTGGCCGCAGCCTGGGACGACGACACCGTCAACGCCGATGCGCACGATTTCTACCGCACGACCCGGGCAACCATCGAGGACGCCTGGATCCGGCCCCGGCACGCCGGCGCCATCGCCTTCCAGAACGCGGGCGCCGCGGCGGTGCGTGCCTGTCTGTTCGGCCATCGCGATATCGGCCGGCTCACCCGCGAAGTGAACGACAGCTTCGAAATCGGGCTCCGGCCCGCCACGACCTCGAGGACCCTATCGTGACCATCTCCTGGCCACCGTCCGCCGCGAGCCTGCTCCCGGCCGATCACGACCGCGCCGTTCTGGTCGGGCGGGTGATGGGCGCCGACGGACCCAGCGTGGTCACGGTGCGCGAGAACCGTCTGATCGATATCACCGCACGCGTCGCGACCGTCCGCGATCTGGGCGAGCACGACGATCCCGCGGCGTTCGTCCGCGCCTGCGACGGCCCGGACCTCGGATCGGTCGCACAGGCGGTTTCGCATACCCCGGCGGAATTCCGCCGACCCGGTGTCCCGCGGCTGCTCAGCCCGATCGACCTGCAACCGGTCAAGGCGGCGGGTGTCACTTTCGTGGTCTCCCTCATGGAACGCGTTATCGAGGAACGCTGCCGCGGCGATGCCTCGCTCGCGGACCGGGTGCGCGAACAGATCACCGAACATGTCGGCGCCGATCTGTCTGTGCTGGAACCGGGTTCGCCCGAAACCGCGCGGCTCAAAGAGCTGCTGGTGGCCCAGGGCTGGTGGAGCCAGTATCTCGAGGTCGGGCTGGGCCCGGATGCCGAGATCTTCACCAAATCCGCGCCGATGGCCAGTGTGGGGACCGCTACCGATATCGGCGTGCACCCGCGCTCCACCTGGAACAATCCGGAACCCGAAGTGGTGCTGCTGATCTCGTCGGCCGGCCGGGCCGTCGGCGCCTGTCTCGGCAACGATGTGAATCTGCGGGACTTCGAGGGCAGATCGGCGCTACTGCTCACCGCCGCCAAGGACAACAACGCCTCGGCGGCCGTCGGCCCGTTCATCCGGCTCTTCGACAGCGCTTTCGATCTCGATACGGTCCGTGCGCTGACCGTGACACTGCGGGTCCAGGGCAGCGACGATTTCACCCTCCGCGCCGAATCGTCGATGGCCGAGATCAGCCGCGATCCCGAAGACCTCATCCGTCAGCTCATGGGGCGCCACCACCAGTACCCCGACGGCGTGGTGCTGTTCCTCGGCACCATGTTCGCCCCGGTTCAGGACCGCACCGAACCCGGACTAGGCTTCACCCACCGCCTCGACGACCTGGTCGCCATCGAAACGCCCGCCCTGGGCAGCCTGATCAACCGGGTGCGGACCAGCGACAACTGCGAACCCTGGCAGTTCGGGACAGCCGACCTGTTCCGCAGCCTGGCCGCCCGTGGGGTGCTGTAGTACGCGACAGCACGGGGCACCGCCACGCACCGAACGCCTGGTTCCGCCGGCCCCGGGACCAGCGCAGGAGCACGCCGGGCCGGTCGACCGGCCTCACCGTGGATCGACCCGGCCGCGCGTAGGGTCGCGCCATGGCGACTGTTGCTCAACACATGATTTCTGCGTTGCAGGTCAGCGGGGTCAGCCGTGTGTACGGGTTACCCGGTGACAGTCTGAACGGATTCACCGACGCGATACGGCGATCGGACGGCATCACCTGGGAGCATGTCCGGCACGAGGAGGCCGCGGCCTTCGCCGCGACCGCGGACGCCGCGCTGACGGGCCGGCTCGCCGTATGCGCCGGCAGCTGCGGGCCCGGTAACCTCCATCTCGTCAACGGACTCTACGACGCGCAGCGGACGAGGGTTCCGGTGCTGGCCGTCGCGGCGCATATCCCGATCGGCGAGATCGGCTCCGGATATTTCCAGGAGACGCACCCCGAGAACCTGTTCCGCGAGTGCAGTGTGTACTGCGAGCTCATCAGCAGCCCGGAGTCGGCCCCCCGTGTCGTGGAGATGGCGATGCGGGCCGCGGTCGAGGAAAACGGCGTCGCCGTCGTGGTCGTCCCCGGTGAGGTGTTCCAGAGCCGGCTGTCCGAGGACCGCTGGAGCAGCCGGGCGGTGCTGCCCTCCCGATCGGTGCTGCGACCCGACGACTCCACGCTGCGCCGGGCAGCGGATATCCTGAACGCCGGCTCGAAGGTGACGATTCTCGGCGGGGCCGGCACCGCCGGTGCCCACACCGAGGTCGTGAATCTGGCCGCCACCCTGCAATCTCCGATCGTGCACGCGTTCCGCGGCAAGGAACATCTGGAGTACGACAACCCGTACGACGTGGGAATGACGGGACTGCTCGGGTACGCCTCGGGATACAAGGCGATCAAAGAGGCCGATGTGCTGCTGATGCTGGGCACCGACTTTCCGTATACGCAGTTCTATCCCGAGGACGCCGCGATCGTCCAGGTCGATATCCGCGGTAGCCACCTCGGGCGGCGCACCCCGATCGATGTGGGCATGGTCGGCGATGTGCGGGACACGATCGACGCGCTGCGGCCGCTACTGTCACGGAAAACCGACAGCACGCATCTGGACAGGTCGCGCAGGCATTATCAGCGCACCCGTAGATCACTGGACGCGCTGGCCGCCAACGACCGCGACCGCACCCCGATCCGGCCGGAATACGTGGCCGGCGTAGTGAATCGATTGGCCGCCGACGACGCGGTGTTCACCTTCGACGTCGGATCACCGACGATCTGGGCGGCGCGCTACCTGACGATGAACGGCCGGCGACAGCTGACCGGCTCCTTCACCCACGGCACGATGGCCTGCGCCGTGCCCCACGCGATCGGCGCGCAGACCGCGCACCGGGGACGCCAGGTCATCGCGCTCGCCGGGGACGGCGGATTGACGATGCTGTTCGGCGAGCTGATCACACTGCTGCAGAACGACCTACCGGTGAAGGTGATCGTATTCGACAACTCGTCGCTGAACTTCGTCGAGCTGGAGATGAAGGCAGCCGGGGTGGTCAACTTCGGCACCGATCTGGCGAACCCCGATTTCGGTGCCGTCGCGCGGGCGATGGGTATGTGGGGGCGGCGCGTAGAGCAGCCCGCCGACCTGGAGCCGGCCATCGCGGAAGCCCTGGCGCACGACGGGCCCGCACTCGTCGATGTCACCGTGGCCCGGCAGGAACTGTCGATTCCGCCGGCCATCACAGCCGAACAGGCCAAGGGCTTCAGCCTCTACGCCATCCGTACCATCCTCGCCGGGCGTGCCGACGAACTGCTCGACCTGGTCACCACCAACGTCGCCCGGCGCATTCTGGACTAGCCGCCACCCGGCTACTTCGCGTCCCCGTAGCAGTCCACCACCGCCGTCGTGAAGGGGAATCGCACCGGTGTCGGCCCGAAAACCAGCCGGCCCGCCGCATCGGCCGCAGTGTCGATCATCTCGGCGACCGTCGCCGCCTCCGCGGAAGGGCAGTGCACGATCACCTCGTCGTGCTGGAAGAAGACCAACTCGCCGCGGAGCCCGGCCCGGGCCATCGTCTGCCGCAGGCCCGCGAGAACCAGCAGGGCCCAGTCCGCGGCGCTACCCTGCACCACGAAGTTACGGGTGAAGCGGCCACGGGCACGCACCGCCGAAGCGCTGCCGTAGGCACCGGAATCCTCCGGTGGCGGGCCCTCCGGATCCGGCGCCGCGACCGATACCGGCGGGCAGGTCCGCCCCAGCCAGGTGCGTACCAGACGGCCCTCCTCACCGGCCCGCGCCGCATCGTCGACATAGGCCACCGCGGCCGGATAACGCCGGCGGAGACCGGCCAGGTGTGTCAGGGCATCACCGGAGGTCTGACCGTAGATGGCGCCCAGTAGCGCGAGTTTGGCCTGCGCGCGATCGCCGCCGAAGCCACGAGCCGCCAGATCCGCGTACAGGTCCACGCCCCGCCCGGCCGCCTCCATCAATCCCCGATCGCGGGAGACGGCGGCGAGTATCCGCGGCTCCAGCTGGTCGGCATCGGCGACCACCAGCGACCAGCCGGGATCGGCACGGATCGCGCGGCGGATCACCTTCGGAATCTGCAGGGCACCACCACCATTGGTGGTCCAGCGACCGGACACCGTACCGCCGGGCAGATATTCGGGACGGAATCGGCCCCCGTGCACCCATTGTTCGAGCCAGGACCAGCCGTGGGCGGTATGCAGGCGGTAGAGCGATTTGTAGGCCAGTAGCGGCGCGACCGCGGGATGGTCGATTCGTTGCAGCTCCCATTTCCGCGTGGAGGACAGCTCGATCCCGGCCCGGGCGAATGCCTTGACGATGTCGTTGGGCAGATCGGGACGGACCCGCACCCCGTCTCCGAAAGCCCGGGACACCTCATCGGCCAGCTCCGCCATCCGGCGCGGCTCCGACGCACCCGGAAAACGGCCGCCCAGCAACGTATCCAGTAGTTCGCGGTGGATATCGGCACGCCACGGGATACCGGACCGCGACATCTCCGCGGCGACGAGCATCCCCGCCGATTCCGCGGCGAGCAGCAGCCGCATCCGTTCCGGATGCGCGGTGGCCGCCGTCCGGGCGACCTGATCCGCGTACACCTCCAGCAGGGCGGTGAATTCGTCGGTGCCGGGCGGCAGCGGCACCGGGCCCGATTCGAACAAGGACGGCTGGGTCTCGGCGGCCCGCGCGGGGGCATCCGAGGGAACCGGCAGGTTGTGCAGGCGAGCCCACGCGGCCGCCAGTGAACGGGGCTGGCCCGACTGCCCCTGTTCGTACCCGATCAGCAGAGCCTCCGCGGCCTCTACATCGTAGCAGCGCTCGACCCGCACGCCCGCGGCCAGCAGGAGCCGGTAGATATCGGTGGTGGACCGCCACACCCACCGCTCGACCTCGGGGCGCGAGCGGACCGCCTCGACGAGCGACGGTTCGCGGACCACTGCTCCGGGCCGGCCGTCCGGATCGAGCGGACACAGATACGCGCCCCCGTCACCCGACTCCGCCACCGCCCACCGCACGGGGTGAGTCTGGCACCGGGGTCCGACACCGATGGCAGCTGGTATACCTCCGACCGGCCGATACACCACCTTTCCCGCCCTCACCGAAAGCCCCCGGCTCCGAAGCCCCCTTCGTCCGGCCGGTTCCCCGGCCGCGCCGACACCGCCGCGCGTCGGCGAAACGGGCCCGCGGAGCTCCTCAGCCGCGGGCGTATTCGGTGAGGGCCGCGTGACCGCGTTCCACCAGTGCGGGGACCATCGCGCCGAGACGGTCGAAACCTTCTCCCACGGTGAGCCCCTGCTGCGCCCGATAGTGGATACCCTCGAAAATCGCCGCGATCTTGTAGTAGGCGAACCCCAGATACCAGCCGAATTCCGCCAGATCGCGCCCGGTGGTCGCGGCATACTGTTCGACCAGGGTGTCGCCGCCGGGGAATCCCGGAACGTCACCGGGAACCGCCGCGACGGGACTCGCCAACCCGCGGATACCGTCCCACCAGACGACCATCGACGCGAGATCGGTCAGCGGGTCACCGACCGTGGCCATCTCCCAGTCCAGTACACCGGCGACCCGGCCGTCCGCCGGATCCACCACCACGTTGTCCAGGCGGTAGTCCCCGTGGACGAGCGCCGGTGCCTGCCCCGCGGGCAGGGCATTCCCCAGCCGCTCCCCCAGCCCGCCGAGCTCCGGCAGATCACGGCTGCGGGACGCGTCCAGCTGGGCGGCCCAACGGCGTAACTGCCGTTCGAGATATCCGGCCGGGCGCCCCAGCCCGCCGAGGCCCACCGCGTCGGGGTCGAGTTCGTGCAGGCGGCCCAGCGTCGCCACCAACTCCGCGGCGAGCTGATCGGCCGCGCCGCCGAAACCCTCCAGTTGTTCGCGTTCGCGGAGCACGACCCCGCGCGTGAACTCCATGACGTAGAAAGGCGCGCCGATGACCTCGGGCCCCGCGCTGACGATCGGCTCCGGTACCGGTACCGCCGTGGGATGCAACGCCCGCAGCACCCGGTATTCACGGTCCATATCGTGCGCAGTGGCGAGCACGTGACCGAGCGGTGGCCGGCGCAGCACCCATCGATGGGTCCCGTCGGTGAGCAGATAGGTCAGGTTGGACCGGCCGCCGGAGAGCAGTTCGACACGCAACGGACCGTCGAGCAATCCGGGTACCTCGGCGCGCAGAAATGTCTCGAGCGGCGGAACCGAAACCCCCGGCGGAGTCGAATCGGACATGATCAATCTCCTGAACCGAGCGATCGAACGGTAACTTTGAACAAGACGGAAGCTAGTCCACACCGCGCGGCACTGTCAACGGCGACTACGCTCATCGCACCGCGGAAGGAGTACACGGATTGTCCGGACAGCAGAACGACCCTCAGCTCGCCGAGCGCGAGGCCCTGGGCCGGCGCCTGCGCGCGGCGCGCCGGCGCAGCGGACTCACGATCCGCGCGGTCATACCCGAGATCGGCGTCAGCGTCGGCACCTGGAGCGCGATCGAGAACGGACTCGCGCGTATCAGCGATGATCGGCTCGCGATCGCGGCACAGCTGTTCGGCACCGATTCCGAGACCCTCCGCGCGGCACCACCGGCCGAGCCCGGAACCGAGCCGCAGTGGCGGGACTTCCCGCCACTGCGGCTCGCCCCACCGATCGCCGGCGCGTTGAACGCCTTCGTCGAACTCGGCTACCACGGGTCGTCGATCCGCGATATCGCCGACCGGGCCGGACTCTCGGTCGCGGGCGTCTACCACCACTGGCCGACCAAGCAGCATCTGCTCGTCGCACTCCTGGACCTGACGATGGACGATCTCCAGCAGCGTTGCCGCGCGGCGCGCGTGGAGGGGGACGGCCCGGTCGAACGGCTCGAGCGGTTGGTCGAATGCCTGGCCCTGTTCCACACCCATCGGCGCGAACTGGGTTTCATCGGCGCGAGCGAAATGCGCAGCCTGGACGAACCCCATCGCACCAGGATCGTGGCGGCCAGGCGCGACGTGCAGCGCATGATCGAGGACGAAGTCGTCGAAGGGTGCCGGCGCGGCGCGATGCGGACGCCGCTGCCCCGCGAAGCGGCCCGGGCCGTGGCGACGCTGTGCACCGCACTACCGCAGTGGTGGTCCCCCACCGGCGGACTCTCCCCCGACGCGATCGCCCGGCAGTACATCGACTTCGCCCTCGACATCGTCCGCGTTCCCCGCTGACGCCTGGGACGCCCCGGCCGCCGTTGACGCCGCGCCCGGAACCCGCCTATAGTTCGCCACTGATCAATCGATCGGTTCTGTTCAGGAGGTGTTCATGGCCGGGTACGAGGTCCCCGCTCCCACACCGCGGGCGCTCGAGCTGCACGAGCGAATGGCCCGGTTCATGCGCGACCGGGTGTTCCCGGCCGAGGCGGAGTACCTCGCGCACCGCCGCGCGGCCGGACCCGACGACCACGCCCTCCCGCCGGTCGTGGCGGAGCTGAAGCGGTACGCGCGGGCCGAAGGACTCTGGAACCTGTTCCTGCCCGCCGAATCGGGACTGACCCAGCTCGAATACGCGCCGATCGCCGAACTGTCCGGCTGGAGTATCGAGATCGCGCCGGAAGCGATCAACGGGCAGGCACCCGACAGCGGCAATATGGAACTGCTCCATCTACTGGGCACCGAACAGCAGCGGCGCGACTGGCTGGAACCATTGCTCGCGGGCGAGATCCGGTCTGCCTTCGCCATGACCGAACCCGACGTCGCCAGCAGTGACGCGACGAATATCGCCACCCGCATAGAGCGCGACGGCGACGATTTCGTCATCGACGGGCGCAAATGGTGGACCAGCGGAGCCATGGATCCGCGCTGCGCTTTCTTCGTCGTCATGGGCAAGACCGACCCCACCGCCGCGGTGCACCGGCAACAGACGATGGTGCTGGTGCCGCAGGACACCCCGGGTATCGAGGTGGTGCGCGACTATCCGGTCTTCGGCCACCACGACCAGCACGGCCACGCCGAGGTGCGGTTCACCGACGTACGCGTTCCGCGTACCAATGTCATCGGTACGGAGGGCGGCGGATTCGCCGCCGCGCAGGCCCGGCTCGGCCCCGGCCGGATCCACCACTGTATGCGCGCCCTCGGCGCCGCGGAACGGGCACTGTCATTGCTGGTGGCACGGGCGCAGGCGCGTACGGCCTTCGGCAAACCGCTCGCCGACCAGGGTGTCGTACGGCAGCAGATCGCCGAATCACGTATCGAGATCGAGCAGGCGCGACTGCTGTGCCATCGGGCCGCCCACGTCATCGACACCGAGGGCAACAAAGCGGCGAAAGATCTGGTGGCCATGGCGAAAGTCGCCGTCCCCCGGGCCGCGCTGAACGTCATCGATCGGGCGATCCAGGTCCACGGCGGCGCCGGCGTCACCGACACCACTCCGCTGGCCACGATGTACGGCTGGCATCGAGCGATGCGCCTCTTCGACGGCCCCGACGAGGTACACCTCGCGGCGATCGCGAAGAGCGAGCTCTATCGCGAACCACTGTTCTGATCCCGCGCCGCCGCCCCGATTCGTGGAGCGGCGGAACAACGGAGCCGAGCGAACGGTCCGCTCGACCGTCCCCGCCGGTGCGGTGAGCGGACCGACCGGCGCAATCCGCGATCTCGAGGAGTACGTATGGCCCTGCCATCGATTTTGCACGACCGGCTCCGCCTCCCCGTGGTGGCCTCGCCGATGTTCATCGTGTCGAACCCGGACCTGGTCGTCGCGCAGTGCACTGCCGGAGTCGTCGGATCCTTCCCCAGTCTCAACGCGCGCCCCCAGTCGCAGTTGCGGGAATGGCTGACCGTGATCACCGGGCAGCTGGCCGAATACGATGCCCACCACCCGGACGCTCCGGCCGCGCCCTTCGCGGTGAACCTGATCGTGCACAAGTCCAATGACCGCCTCGAACAAGACCTCGCCACGATCGCCGAATTCGAGGTGCCGATCGTCATCACCTCGCTGGGCGCCCGTGCGGACGTCAACGACGCCGTCCACGCCTACGGGGGAATCGTCCTGCACGACGTCGTGAACAACCGGTTCGCGCGCAAGGCGGTCGACAAGGGCGCCGACGGTCTCGTCGCCGTCGCGGCCGGTGCCGGCGGTCATGCGGGCACACAGTCCCCGTTCGCGCTGGTGCAGGAGATCCGCGAGTGGTTCGACGGACCGCTGCTGCTGTCGGGAGCGATCGCCCACGGGCGGTCGATCTTCGCCGCGCAGGTCGCCGGAGCCGATCTCGCCTATATCGGCTCCGCGTTCATCGCCACCCGGGAGGCCGGCGCCGCCGACGCCTACAAGCAGATGATCGTGGACTCCGGCGCCGAGGACATCGTGTACTCGAACCTGTTCACCGGCGTGCACGGCAACTATCTCCGCGGCAGCATCATCGCCGCCGGAATGGACCCGGACGATCTGGCCACCTCCGATCCGTCGGCCATGAGTTTCGGTACCGGCGACGGGTCCGCCGGCGACACCGCCAAGCCCTGGCGGGATATCTGGGGTGCGGGTCAGGGTATCGGCCCGGTCCGGGCCGTCACACCCACCGCGGCCCTCGTCGAGCGGCTGTCCGGCGAATACGTCTCGGCGCGAGCCGGTCTGCGCGCCGCGCTGGTGTCGCCGACGTAACCGGATCCCGGATCAGCGGCGACGTCCCTCGGGGCGGCGCCGCTCGGCCACCACCGCCCTACTGTCCACAGGCGGCCCGGTTCGGGGACGAGTTGTCATCCGGCCCGCGGAACGCATATCCGACCCCGCACCGGGCCGACGCTTACTCAGCCGGCGAGATCGCGGCTGATGACCAGGCGCTGGATCTGGTTGGTGCCCTCGAAGATCTGGGTGATCTTGGCTTCGCGCATATAGCGTTCGACCCGGAAATCACGGGTGTAGCCGTAACCACCGAGCACCTGGACGGCGTCGGTGGTGACCTTCATCGCGGCATCGGTGGCGACCAGTTTGGCCACCGACGCATTACGCGAATAGGGCAACCCGGCGTCACGACGGCGTGCCGCGTCGAGATAGGTGGCGCGAGCGGAGTCCACGGCCGCGGCCATATCGGCGAGCAGGAACCCGAGCCCCTGATGATCGATGATCCGGCGACCGAAGGCTGTCCGCTCCCGGGCGTAGGCGGTGGCCTCGTCGAGCGCGGCCTGCGCGAGCCCGACCGCGACAGCGGCGATGCCGAGCCGGCCCGAATCCAGTGCACTGAAGGCGATCTGCAGTCCCTGCCCCTCGGCCCCGATACGCCGCTCCGTCGCGACGAAGGCGTCGTCGTAGTGGGCCGAGGTCGTCGGGACGGCGTGCAGGCCCATCTTCTCCTCAGGTTTTCCGAAGGTCAGCCCCTCGGTGCCGCCCGGCACCAGGAAGCAGGAGATACCCTTCGAGCCTTCACCGGTGCGCGCGAAAAGATTGTAGAAGTCGGCGATCCCGCCGTGGGTGATCCAGGCCTTGGCTCCGTTGATCCGGTATCCGCCGTCGGCGGCATTCGCCCGGCAGACGAGGGCGGCGGCGTCGGAACCCGCCTGCGGCTCGGACAGGCTGTAGGCACCGATGGTGTCGCCGCCCAGCATTTCCGGTAACCACTGCTGCTTCTGTTCTTCGGTACCGAAGGCCAGCAGCGGATGACAGGCGAGGCTGTGCACGCTGACCGCGACGGCCACCGCCGCCCAGCGGGCGGCGATCTCCTCCAACACCTGCAGATACACCTCGTAGGGCTGGCCACCGCCGCCCCACTCCTCCGGATACGGCAGGCTCAGCAACCCCGCCGCTCCGAGCGTGGCGAAGACACCCTCGGGATATGTCTCGGCCTTCTCGTGTTCGTCGACGATCGGAGCCAGCACCTTATCGGCGAGATCGCGGGTGAGCTGGATGAGGTCCCGGGCCTCCTCGGTGGGCAGAAGTCGGTCGACGGCCACGGGTCCTCCTCGGATCGTACGGTCACCAGTACTCGGTAGTCGCGCACAGTACCGGCGTTGGTCATGCCATTCGCAACAACGACACCTATGACAGTACTGCAATAAGTCCTGCAGTACTATCTCACGTATGGAGCAACCCTCGGCCTTCGCGACCGCCCGCCGCAGCGAACTGTTCGACGCCCTGGTCGACCTCTTCCTCGCCGAAGGTTTCGCACAGCTGACCCTCGACGCCATCGCGGCCCGGCTCAAATGCTCCAAATCCACCCTCTACACCCTGGCCGGAAGCAAGGAACAGCTGGTCACCGCCGCCACGGTGCACTTCTTCAAACGCGCCACCGCGGATGTCGAGGCTCAGGTCGCCGAGGCCACCGGTCCACGCGAACGCATCGCCGCCTATCTGAGCGCGGTCGGGCGGGCGCTGGCCGCCGCCTCGGCCGGGTTCATGGCCGACCTGGACGCATTCGCACCCGCCCGCGAGGTCTACGAACGCAATACCCGGATCGCCGCCCGCCGGGTCCACGCACTGATCACCGAGGGCGTGGCCGCCGGAGAATTCCGCGGCGTCCACGCCGCGTTCGCCGCCGACCTCGCGGCGACCATGATGGTGCGGATCCAGCAGGGCGGCGTCCGTAGGGATACCGGCCTGGACGACGCGGGCGCCTATCGTGAACTGGCCTCGATCCTGACCGCGGGCATCAGCGCCTGACGCCGCTCCCCGCGCGCGGAACACCGGCCGGGATATCGAGGTGGCAGGTCACGGGCGCTACTTCGCCGTGAACTCGGCGGCCGCGGTGACGACATCGGTGGCGAAGGTCCCGAGAGTGACCGCCGAAGCGCCGCCGTCCACCGGGAGAACCGCACCGGTGATGTAACGCGCCATATCGCTGGCCAGGAAGGTCGCCGCGTCCGCGATATCCTCGGCCGTCCCCAACCGGCGCAGTGGCTGACCGGCCCCGAGTCGCTGCTCGAGATGGGCGACGAAGGCATCGGACTGTTCGGCGGGTACGCCGAAGGTTTTCGCCATCAGCGGGGTCATGATGATTCCCGGTGCGATGGCATTGGACCGGATCCCCCAGGGACCGAGTTCGGCGACGGCTTGGCGTACCAGCCCCACCACCGCGTGTTTGGCAATGGTGTAGCCGGCGGTGCTCCAACCGCCCTCCAGCGCGGCGAGGCTGGCGGTGGTCACGATCGCACCCGGACCACCCTGGGCCCGGAAGGTATTGGCGGCGACCTTGTGGCCGAGCACCGCGGAACGGGCGAGCAACCGGAACGTCCGGTCGAATCCGTCGGCGGACAATTCGGTGATCGGCGCCGGATCACCCTGCGCCCCCGCGTTGTTCACGAATACGTCCAACCGGCCGAAGCGTTCCGTGGCGAGCCGGGCGAGCCCCTCGAGCGCCTCCTCGTCGGTCACATCGGCGCGCTGGTACGCGGCACGCGCACCCAGTGCGGCCGCCGCCTCCCGACCCTGCTCGTCCTGGATATCGCCGAGCACCACCGACGCGCCCTCGGCGATATATCGCCGGGCCGTGGCCAACCCGATCCCACTGGCCGCACCGGTGATCACCGCGACCTTGTCCTGCAGCAATCCGCCCACGATGGCATCTCCTCCGCGCTCCGGCCCCCTGATCCATCGACGGTAGGGCACGATCCCCGATCACCACAGTCCACCAAAGTGGACATTGCCGCCGGTTCTCCATCGCGGCCACCCCGGCCCGTCCCCGGCCGACTGTCTACTTTCGCGGACTGTCGGCGACAGTGATCCGGCTCATAACGTTACGGCCGTTGTTTCCTCCATCACACAAAGGAGTGGTTTGATGAGCCGCCTGAAATTCGGCACTTTCCTGGCGCCGATTCACCGGCCCGGCCAGAACCCGACGCTCTTGTTGCAACGAGATCTCGAACTGGTCGAGCACCTGGAGCAGCTCGGTTACGACGAAGCCTGGTTCGGGGAGCACCATTCCGCCGGCGCCGAGATCTACGCATCGCCGGAGATCATGATCGCCGCGGCCGGGGCGCGGACGAGCCGGATCGCGCTGGGCACCGGGGTGACCTCGGTTTCCTATCACAATCCGTTGTGGGCGGCCGAACGCATGGTCATGCTGGATCATCTGACCCACGGCCGGGTGCTGTTCGGACTGGGGCCGGGGTCGCTGCCGACCGATGCCGCGATGCTGGGGCTGTCCCAGATCGATACGCGGGAACTGCTCGCGGAGAACACCGAGATCATCATGCGGTTGCTGCGTGGTGAGACGGTTTCGGCCCGGACCCGCACCCATACCCTGATCGACGCGAAGATCCAGATGGCACCGTATTCGGATCCGCTCTTCGATGTGGTGGTCGCGGCGATCGCCTCACCGACGGGTGCCCGACTCGCGGGCAAACACGGGCTCGGTCTCCTATCGATCGCGGCGACACTCACCGCCGACGGTTTCAGTGCGCTGCAACATCACTGGGGCATGCTCGAGCAGTTCGCGGAGCAGGCGGGGCGTTCGGCCGAGGTGGATCGTTCCACCTGGCGTCTGGTCGGTCCGTTCCATATCGCGGAGACCAAGGAGCAGGCCTACCGCGATGTCGAGCACGGTATCGAATACTGGTTCGACTATCTCCAGCATGTGGCCGCGTTCCCGCAGATGGATGTGCGGGGCGAGAACAAGCGCGAGATGATCGATTTCATCAACACCTCCGGTATCGGTGTGATCGGTACAGCGGACGAGGCGCGTGCCCAGGTGCAGCGTCTGGTCGACCAATCGGGCGGTTTCGGCACCCTCCTCGTCCAGGGACACGACTGGGCGAATCCGGCCGCCACCAAACGCTCCTACGAACTGTTCGCGCAGGACGTCATGCCGTGGTTCCAGGGCCAGGCCCAGCCGATGCTCGACGCGGCCGCCCGCGCCGAAGCGGTCCGTGACGGCCAGGCCGCCGAACACAGCCGCGCGGTCGAACATATGACGAAGAAGTACGAAGCCGAACTGGGCAGGGCGTGACGAGATGGCCGAGATCGACGTAGTACAGCAGTTCCCCGTATCGGCCGCGCAGCTCTGGGCCCGGGTAGGAGATCCCGGCGCCGTCGCGGACTGGATACCCGCGATCAGCGAATCACGGATGGACGGGGATATCCGGCATGTGGTGTTCACCGACGGAAATCCGGCGCGCGAACGTATCGTCGAGCACCGGGACGCCGACCGTCGCTACACCTACCGGTACATCGACGGACCCCTGGCACTCGACTTCTACGAGTCGACCATCGAGGTAGCCGAGTCCGCCGACGGAACGTCCGAGATCCGCTGGTGGGCAGAGTTCTCCGCGGAGACCGAGGCGGTCGAATCGGCACTCGCCACGGCCATCGAATCGATCTACACCGGGGCGCTGGCCGAGCTCGCCGGCCTGCTGGCCCGCTCCTGATCGCACCCCGACCGCGGAGCCGGTGTCGCGCACCGATGTGCCGGCACCGTTCCCGGTCGATCCGAACAGTCAGAGGAGAACAGGAGCCACAGTGTCCGATAACGCCGGACCGGCCCTCCGGTCCATGACAGTCGCGAACTCCGCCGGTGTGCGGGATTCGTTCCGTGAAGTGCTGGCGCACTTCTGCTCCGGGGTCGTCGTCATCACCGCACGCGACGAATCCGCGCTTCCGGTCGGGATGACCGTGGGCTCGTTCACGTCCATCTCACTCGATCCACCGCTGGTCGGCTTCTACGCGGGCCGGACGTCCACCACCCTCCCGCATATCGCCGGCCACGGCCGGTTCTGCGTAAACGTTCTCGCCGACGATCAGGATCGGATCGCCCGCGGCTTCGCGGCGAGCGGTACCGATAAATTCGCGGGAATCAGCTGGACCCCAGGTGATTCGGGAGTGCCGCGTATCGCCGGAGCACATGCGTGGATCGAATGTTCGATCACGATGCGCCGGCCGATCGGCGATCACGATCTGGTGGTCGGTGCGGTCGAGGCGCTCGCCGTGACGGAGAGCAGCGATCCGCTCGTCTTCCATCGCTCGATATTCCGCAGTTTGAAGGTTCACTCATGACTCTCGACAGCACAGCAGGGCCCGGCGATACCGTTCGACGGTGTCTCGAGGAGCTGCGGGCGGGCCGGCCGGTGGTCGTCATCGATGACGAAACCCGCGAGAACGAAGCCGATCTAATCCTCGCCGCCGAACACGCCACCGTCGACTCCGTCGCGTTCTTCCTCGAATACACCTCCGGATTCCTCTGCGTGGCGATGGACGAATCCCGGCTCGCCGAACTCGATCTGCCGCAGATGGTGCCCGACCCCACCGACCCGTTGCGCACCGCGTTCACAGTGAGCGTCGACGCGGCCGACGGGGTCGGCACGGGTATCAGCGCGGCCGACCGGGCCCGGACGACGCGACTACTGGCCGCGCCCGCGACCGGGCCGGCGGATCTCACCCGGCCCGGGCATATGATGCCGCTGCGCGCACGGTCCGGTGGAGTTCTCGAACGGCGCGGACATACCGAGGCCGCGGTGGATCTGTGCCGTGCCGCGGGTCTGCGGCCCGCGGGCCTGCTCTGCGAACTGATCAGCGGCGACCGCCGGACGATGATGTCACGTGACGAAGCCCGCGAGTTCGCCGTACACCATCGGCTCGCGGTGGCGACCATCGATGATCTCGTGGCGTACCGCCGAGATATCGGCAATGCGGCGGTGATACGACGATCGCAGGCCCGATTGCCCACGGAATACGGCATTTTCGATATCGTCGTCTACGAGTCGGCATACGACGGTACCGAGCACGCGGCACTGATCAAGGGTGATCCCGGCGCCACCGTACCGCTGGTGCGGATCCACAGTGAATGCCTGACCGGTGACACCTTCGGTTCCCGGCGCTGTGATTGCGGCGCCCAGTTGCGGACGGCCATGCGCGAGGTGACGGCCGCGGACGCCGGTGCGATCATCTACCTCGGCGGCCACGAGGGACGCGGTATCGGACTGGCGGCCAAGATCGCCGCCTACCGGTTGCAGGACACCGAGGGGCTGGACACCGTCGACGCGAATCTGCGGTTGGGTCTTCCCGCGGATGCGCGTGACTACCGCACAGCGGCGGCGATCCTGGCCGATCTGGATATCGGGGAGGCCCGGCTGTTGACCAACAACCCGGACAAGGTCGCCGCACTGTCCGCGGCGGGTATCCGGGTGCGCCAGACGGTCGGGCTGGAAACTGAGCTCACACCCGAGAACAGCGCCTATCTGACGGCGAAGCGGACCCGGATGGGGCACCGCTTGGCTGATACCGCGGTCGCGACGATGCGGATGGTGGCGCGATGACCGACAACACCCGCCCGGCCGGATTCGGTGAACTGATCGAACGGGTCACGGTCCTGCACAACAGCTCGAACTGGTCGGCCCGGTATCGCGATATGGCCGCCGTATGCGGGTCGCCGTCGTTCACCGACGACCGGTCCTGGGCGGCATTCGCATCGGTGAGCCTCGGCGACGAAAGCGATCTGCCCGCGTGGTGCCTGCTCGCCCGCACTCCCGATCTGGATCGGCTGATCGCGCGGGCGATCGAGTTCGGCTGGAGCGCCGCGCCGCCGGTCGCCGGCGGTCACGAGATCCGTGCTGTGCTCGGCGCGCCCTCGGGCCTGACCGTGATCGCCTACACTCCGTTGCCGCGATGACCGGGCCCGCCCGGCCGGCCGCGCCAGAGGACGGCGGTGGCCAGTTCGGCCCGGTTGCGGTGGCCGGTGATATCGAAGATCCGACTGACGTATTTCTTGACCGACAGCTCCGAGAGGCACAGCGCCGTGGCGATCTCCTGATTGCTCAGTCCGTCGCTGACCAGCTCGGCGACCTCGATCTGGCGGGGCGAGAGTCCGGCCAGCGGATCGGCGGCGGGCCCCGGCTCGGCGGCGCTGATCGTGACCGTCCGGACGCGCAACTGATGAGCAAGCAGCCTTATCGCGAGCAGATCGGTCTCGTCCCACGGCCTGATGCGGTCGAACATACCGACCAGGGCCTCCCCGTCCGCGAGCCGCAGATGCATGGCCGTGGCGGAGTGCATATCGTTGGGCGCGAGATAGTCGACCACATACGACCGTTGCGGACGCGGCAGGCGCGCGAGTTCGTCCATGGTGACGAAACCGTTGTCGGTGACCAGCCGCCGGGCCTGCGGGAGCGTGAAGATGTCCTTGTCCCGCCAGCTCTCGCGATAGACCGGGAGCAGCCGCGAGGTCGCGCCGCCGAGCAGCGGTTCGGGGTCCGCGAAGATCTCGGGGTAGGTCCGGCCGTGGAAGAACGTCACGTCCCGGACGCCGAAATGCCGGGATATCGCCTCGGTGAGGGTTTGTTTGAACCCGGCTCCGCCCCCGGAGTCCGTACAGGAGTCGAGCACGGAGAGTACGCCGAGCAGCTGTTTACGAGACAGCGCCTGCTGCCAAGTCTGTGCGGACACGATCACCACCTTGTCGGTGGCGAGACAATACGTCACCCTGCGGTGCACCGGCCACCCTCTAGCAATCGAATAGTACGTGCGAGCGACGGCGCCGCGCCACCACCGCGCACGATCCACCGATCTCCGAAAGGTATCTCGTGACAATTCCGTCTTCGGCCGCCGATATCGGTATCGCGCGCTCGCAGGCGCTCGGAGACATCCCGCGCCGATCGGCCGCCCGTGACCCGGAAAAGGTCGCGATCGTCCACCGTGACACCCGGCTGACCTTCCGGGAACTCGCGGATATGGTCGACCGGGTGGCGGGCGCGCTGTACCGCGGTGGCCTGCGTAAAGGCGATACGCTCGCCATCCTTTCGCACAACTGCTGGCAGTACCCGGTGCTCTCCTTCGCGACGGCACGTATCGGGGTCGTATTCGTCCCGGTCAACTTCATGCTGACCGCCCGCGAGGTGGCCTACATCCTGGACGACTGCGACGCCGATGCCCTGGTGGTCGAAGACGATCTCGTCGGTACCGCGGAGGCGGCCCTGGAACAGATCTCGGCGACCGTCTCCGTACGGGCCTCGATACCGCTGAACGGCCTCGACAGGGCCGGCTGGCCGTCGATCACCGAGTGGACCGACTCCGGCCATCCGTCGCCGCCCCCGATCCGGGTCGAGGACGACGACGTCCTACGCATCATGTACACCTCGGGGACCGAATCACGCCCGAAAGGCGCGATGCACACCAGCAGAACGCTGATGTGGCAGTACACGAGTTGCGCTGTGACCGGCGGAATGTCCGGTGACGATATCGAAGTCCACTCGCTACCGCTGTATCACTGCGCCCAGCTCGACAATTTCCTGCACACCGATATCCTGCTGGGCGCCACCAGCATTGTGCTCGACCGTCCCGAACCCGGCGCCATTCTCCGCGCCGTCGCCGCCGCACGGGCGACCAAACTGTTCTGTCCACCGACAGTCTGGATCTCGCTGCTGAGCCATCCGGAATTCTCGGCCCGGGATATGAGCAGTTTGCGCAAGGGCTACTACGGAGCGTCCGCGCTGCCCACCGAGGTGTTGCGCGAAATCACCACCCAATTGCCGGACCTGCGATTGTGGAACTTCTACGGTCAGACCGAGATGGCCTCGCTGGCGACCGCGCTCCCCCCGGAGGATCAGGCCGCCCGGCCGGGGTCCGCGGGGCGGGCGGCGCTGAACGTGCTCACCCGGATCGTCGACGACGAGGGCCGGTCGCTTCCGGCCGGAGCGGTCGGTGAGATCGTGCACCGCAGTCCGCAGGCCACGATCGGGTATCTCAACCGGCCGGACCAGACCGCCGAAGCCTTCCGCGGCGGCTGGTTCCACTCGGGTGACCTGGGGTTCCTGGACGAAGATGGTTATCTGTGGGTGGTGGACCGCGCCAAGGACATGATCAAGACCGGTGGCGAGAACGTGGCCGGGCGGGAGGTCGAGGAGGTGCTGTTCGAGATCGATGCCGTCGAAGAAGCCGCGGTGGTGGGGGTACCACATCCGCGGTGGATCGAAGCGGTGGTCGCCGTCCTCGTCGCCCGGCCCGGTACCTCGGTCGACGAGGCGCAGGTACTCGCGCACTGCCGGAACCGGCTGGCCGGTTACAAGGTCCCCAAATACGTCGTCGTCACACCGCGGCTGCCCAAGAATCCGAGCGGCAAGATCCTGAAACGCGAACTCCGCGAGCAGTACCGGGATATCGCCGCAACCGGTTGAACCGGTGGCCGTCGTATCCGTCGCTCCAGCAGAAAGAATCCGACAATGAAAGCAGCACGTTTCCACGGCCGATGCGATGTGCGCATCGAAGATATCGACGATCCGGTCCCCGCACCCGGTGAAATCAAGATCCGCAACGCCTATGCCGGCATCTGCGGTTCGGATCTGCACGTGTACTTCGATCCGGACCGGTCGGGACTGGATTTCTCGACACCGCATCCGATCACCGGGGCCCGGCCGCCCCAGGTACTCGGGCACGAATTCTCCGGAACAGTGGTCGAACTCGGCGAAGGGGTCGATGATATCGCGGTCGGCGACCGGGTGGCGGTCTGTCCGGTCTACAGCTGTGGTTCCTGCGCGGCGTGCCGGGCCGGGATGGTGAACGTGTGCCGGTACATCGGATTCCACGGGCTCACCAGTCACGGTGGCGGTCTGGCCGAGTACACGACCGTGCCCCGGTCGATGGCTCACCGCCTGCCGGAATCGGTGGACCTGCGACTCGGGGCACTGGTGGAGCCGATGGCCGTCGCCTGGCATGCCGTCGGCGCCGGCGGAGTACAGCCGGGACAGACCGCCCTGATCGCGGGTGCGGGACCCATCGGTATCGGCCTGTGGTTCGCGCTGCGGGCCCGCGGCGTCGAGCAGGTCGTCCTGTCCGATCCCAATCCGGAGCGCCGGCTCGTCGCCGCGCAACTGGGCGTCCCGCATGTCCTCGACCCGGCCCACGCCGATATCGCCGCCGTATGCGCGGACCTGACCGGCGGTGCCGGTGCGCAGGTGGCATTCGACGCCGCGGGAGTCGGGAGCGCGGCGACGCAGGCACTGGCCGCCCTGGCACCGGGCGGCCGTCTGGTCGTGGTCGCGGTCCACCAGACGAGTTTCGATCTCGATTCCACCCGGCTCGTCTTCGGTGAGCAATCCATCACCGGAGTGCTGGCCTATCTACCGAGCGACTTCGACGAGGTCATCGCCACCATGTCGACCGGTGGGTACAGTACGGCGGGCTGGGTCGAGGACAGCGATATGGACGATGTCGTCGATGCGTTCCATCGGCTCCGTACCGGTGCGGGCACGAAATTGCTGATCCGGATCTGACGCGGCCCGACACACGGCCCCGGCGGTACTTCCCGCCCGCCCCGGCGCGATATCTGTTCCAATGGCTCGGTGATGTATCGAATCTCGAAAGGAACCATGACGTCGATGAAGTGGCGGGCCGCGGGAGCGGCCGGCGCGGTGCTGGCATCGCTGGCCGCGGTCATGATCCCGGCGGCGACCAGTTCGGCCGCGCCGGTCTTGTGCACCGCGGAGACGCTGAACCCGAGCACCCGCGAGCGGCCGTCCGATTCGCCCGGTCAGAGCACGCTGGAGATCGTGCTGACCAACACTTCCACGCAGGCCTGCGCGGTGCAGGGCTTCCCGGGCGTCGATCTGGCGGGCCCGGACGATCCGACCTTCGGCCCGACCTACTCGTTGCCCCGCCAAGAGGTCGATTTCGCACCGGTGGTGGTGGAGCCCGGCTCCGCGGTGAGCAGCGTGCTCACCTACCTGCCGGCGGGCCCGGACGGCTGGGTCCCGGCGACGATCGTCATCACCCCGCCGGATACCACCACCCAGCTGCAGGCCCCGTGGCCGGCGGGGGTGAGCGTGCAGCGCCAGGACGCCGCCACTCATCCGGGCACCTATATCGGTCCGCTGCAACCCGCGTCCTGACCACCCGCTCCGCCGCCGCGCCGACACCGATCGGCGCGGCGGCCCGCCGTTCCGGACCGACCCGGCCACCATCACAAGCACCGCAGCCGTGTGCGGGTTCGTGGAGCCGTTCGGGGACCCCGCGCCCGTAGCGCATCGGAGGGGTCGCCACATCGCCTCGGGAATCGTGCCGGACAGCCCGCCCGGCACCGTCGTATCGTTGCCCGATGCGCGCACGCCCTATCGATCGCCCGGCCGATCTCGACACCGTCCGTGAGTCCTATGACAAGGTCGCCGACAACTACGCCGAGATGGTGGTGACGACGGGAATCGGCGATATTCGCAGCTATCCGTGGCACGAGGCGTCCATCGGTGTCTTCGCCGACAAGGTGCGCGAATCGGGCCCGTGCTCGACATCGGCTGCGGCCCCGGCACAGTGACCGCCTATCTCACCGAACTCGGACTCGACGTAACCGGAGTCGATCTCTCACCCCGGATGATCGAAAACGCGCGCCGGCTCCATCCACAGTGCCGCTTCAGCGTCGGCTCTGCCACCGAGCTCGACCTCGGCGAGGCGTCGCTCGGCGGCGTGCTCGGATGGTGGTCGTTGTTCAACCTCCCGCGCGATATCCTGCCCCAGGTCCTCGCTGTATTCGCGCGGGCCCTGAAGCCGGGTGGGCATTTCATCACCGCTACCCACGTCGGTGACGGAGAGGTGGTCCGCACCGAGGCGTACGGCGGTGTGCCCGTTCACTGGATGACCCACCGATGGCAACCGGAACAGCTCCTGGGCCTGATCGAGCAGGCCGGCCTGCGCCCGGTCGCCGAACTTCGGCTGCCGGCGGACGAACACAGCGGACCCGGGCTGATCGTCATGGCCGAGCGCCACATCCGACAGCTCCCCGGCCGCGCCGGAACCTCGGGCCACCGGTTCGCGGAGTCCGTAGCCGCGATGTGATGCCGTATGTTCGGTCTGGACATGATGACTCTATTGCTGGCAATGGCGGGGCTGGCGTTCCTCGACTCGCTCGACGTGCTGCTGATCGGAGTCACCACCGCGGTCATCATCGACAGTCGGCTGGCCCGCCGCTCGCCGCTGCCGGGCGGACTGGCTTTCCTCGGTGGCGTCTTCGTCCTCACCACTGCCTTCGGCCTGGCGACGGTACTGGGGCTGAACTGGCTCACCGAACTCCTGGACTTCCAGCTGACCCCTACTCTCCGCTTCTGGGGTGAACTCGCCGCCGGCACAGTGCTGCTCGCCCTGGCCTGTGTACGCACCACCGGAACAGCCGCCCCACCGGAGTGGACGATCACCCTGCGCCGGCGGCCCGCCATGCTCGCGCTGGCCGGAATGGCGATCGGCTTCGCCCAGGCCCCGACCGCCATCCCCTACCTCACCGCGCTCGCGATGCTGTCGTCACACCGGCCACCGCCCTCGGGCTGGCCGATCATCGTGGTCGTCTACTGCGCACTCGCCCTGGTCCCGCCACTGGTCGTACTCGCGCTGGCATTGCGTCGCACCTCCCGGGCGCAGCGGACATACCGGTGGGTGGTGCGAACCCTGGCCCGCTTCGGCCCGGTCACCGTCCGGATCCTGTTCGCCGCGCTCGGCGCCGCACTGATCGTCTATGCCCTCGTCTACGCCAGAGCGGAACTGCCTCACTGATCGTCATTGCCCATCACGAGCCGGGCCCCACGTGCCGGCAGCGTAGCCGGGCTCCGCACCTGAAATTTCCGGTGGGACCGGCTCGGTCCGGACGCGCGGACTCGCCGATCCCGGATTCGATCGGGCCCGCCGGCGATATCCGTGCGCTCGCAGCCGGCCGGGATTCAACTCTCCCCCCGGCCACCGCCCCGGCCGCCCACCGTCGACTGCCCGAAGAAGAACCCGAGGATCAGCAGGATCATATTCAGCACCACCGCCGGGACCTCTGTATCGGTGAACATCGCCACCACCATCACCGCGCTGAACCCGATGAGCAGGAACGCGCCGATGAGCACTGCCATCGATTCACGCTGGAGCACTGACCACATATTCGAGCGGCGCTCTTTCAGATCCTGGACCACCTTCCGCAACTCGACCTCGAGCGCGGCATCCCGCGCATCCTCGGCCACCGAAGCCTTCGTCACCACATCGCCCGCCCGCTGGATCTGATCCGCGACCATCTGCCTCGCGACCGGGTCGTGGATCGCGGAATCGGCCACGTGCTGGATCCGGTCGAGTTCACGCCGCGCCGTCGCGTTCCGGAGCCTCGCGCGCAGTTCCTTGCGGATATCCGCGAGCCGGCGCAGCATATAGGTCTCCCCGACCACATCGGTGACGCCGTTGCTGTCGGTGATGTCGAAAGGTCGGCGGTTCTGCCGCGGAATGATCTCCATCATGTTCTCGACCCGGGACAGCCACGCCGCGAGGTCGTCCGGCGGGGCACCGTCCAAGGAGCGGGGGATCCCGAGTTCTTTCTCGATATTGCTACGGACGGCCTCGCGGTTCTCCGGCGAAACGTCTCGTTCTTCCCGCGACTCTCTGCGACCCAATGGATTCCTCCCACACCAACCCGTGCTTGCCGGACCAGAGTACGGGTCCCGGCGCCGATCGGGTGTATCAGATCGGCACTCGCGCAACAAATCCCGGGATGGGCCGCGAGGCGATGCGGGACGGCGCCGGTCCGCCGCCGAATCCGAGGCAGACCCA
Source organism: Nocardia sp. NPDC003963 (assembly GCF_053605105.1). Taxonomy (NCBI): domain Bacteria; kingdom Bacillati; phylum Actinomycetota; class Actinomycetes; order Mycobacteriales; family Nocardiaceae; genus Nocardia; species Nocardia sp. NPDC003963. The sequence continues at coordinate 15,928 of NZ_JBSGIP010000014.1, read as the reverse complement.
GGAGACGAGCGGCACGATCAGTAGTGCCGCCGCGCGTTCGCGGAGCCGAGCTCAGTCGGTGAACCCGAAGAACACGATCCATCGCGACGCCGCCCGCAGGTCGTCGACCATCCGGCAGGCGGCTGCCCTCCATCCGGGAAACAGGCGAGTGCGCAAACCGAAGCCGGCCCGGAACCGCGGGAGTTCGGGTGCTCCGGTGCTGAGCACGCGCCGCGACCCGACTCGTGTGTGAGCCGGGCCGCGGTCCGGTCGCCTGGGCGGATGGGTCTACATCTGAGCCCAGACGTACTTGTTCTGCAGGTAGGTTTCGATGCCGGCGCGACCGGATTCGTGGCCCCACCCGGACTGCTTGTATCCCCCGAACGGCACCGAGTGGTCGAACACCATCTGGCAGTTCAACGAGACTGTTCCGGCCTGGAGCTTTTTGGCGAGCCGGTGCGCGCGGCCGAGGTCCTTGGTCCACACGGTGGCGGCCAGGCCGTAGGTGCTGTTGTTGGCCAGCGCGACGGCTTCCTCTTCGGTGTCGAACGGCAGGATCGTCACGACGGGGCCGAAGATCTCTTCCTGGAACAGCCGGCTGGTATCGGGGTTCACGTTGGTGGCGACGGTCGGGTGGACGAAGTATCCGGTCCGGTCGACGCGTTGGCCGCCGGTGACGTACTCGACGCCGTCGGCTTTGCCCTGGTCGATGTAGCCCAGTACCCGGTTGAGTTGTTTGGCGCTGATCAGCGGGCCGATCATGCTGCCGGCTTCCTTGGGCCCGCCCAGTTCGAGATTGTTGCCGAGCTGGGCGATTCCCTCGACGACGCGTTCGTAGACCGCGCGCTGGGCGAAGATCCGCGAACCACAGACGCAGGCCTGTCCGGAGTGGATGAAGGTGCCGAATCCGGCCATGGTGACGGCCATGTCGAGATCGGCGTCGTCGAAGATGACCACCGGTGATTTGCCGCCGAGTTCGAGGGTGACCTTGTTGAGATTGCTCAATGCCGAGGCCTTCACGATCTCCCGCCCCACCTCGGTGGATCCGGTGAAGGCGACCTTGTCCACGTCGGGGTGGGCGGTGATGGCCGCGCCGGTGGTGTGCCCGTAGCCGGTGAGCAGGTTCACCACTCCATCCGGAACGCCGGCCTCGGTGAGGATCCGATCCAGCACCAGCGCGGACAGCGGGGTCTCTTCGGCCGGTTTGACCACGCTGCTGCAGCCCGCGGCCAGGGCAGGGGCGAGTTTGGCGCAGAAATTGAACACCGGCCCGTTCCACGGGAAGATCAGCCCGACCACGTCATAGGGTTCTTTGATGCTGTAGGCGTGCATATGGGAGGGCACGCCGGTGAGACCGCCGGTGTTCACGTCATGGGCGATTCCGTCGATCTTGGTGCACCAGCCGGCGTAATAGCGGAACCACTCCGAGCCCACACCGACGATGATCTGCGCCTGGGCCTCGGGGATGCCTGCGTTGAGTGATTCGAGTTCGGCGAGCAGGCCCGCGTTCTCGTCGATGAGATCGGCGACCTTCCACAGCACCTTGGCACGCTGGTAACCGGCCAGGCCCTTCCACACCTCGGAGGCGGTCGCTTCCTTGGCCCGGGCGACCGCGGCGTCGACGGCTTCGGGTCCGCAGTCGGTGAACTCGGTGATCTGCTGCTCGGTGACGGGATCGATGATCGGGATCACCTCACCGGTCCCGGGGCGCTCCCTGATCTCGTCCAACACTTTCTGCACCGACATCGTTCATCGCTCCTCGCGCTCGCGCGGCGTCGCCCGGGACCCCGTTCCATCCGGAATCCCGAATGTGCGGCAATCAACACGATATCGACCCGCATCCACGGACTATCAATGTCTGTAGTCCCGCATACGCGGAACCACATCAGCGAGAATAACACTCTCCATAAAAGAAAACGACAGTTCCGGATACACTCCTTCGCGAGGCCGAAGGGAGAGGCAAGTCAATGGGTGATCCAGACCGGGACAAACGGCGGCCGGGCCGGCAGCGATCGGGCTCGGATGACCGCACCCGATCGGGCGCAACCTGCCGGTCAACAGCTTCGGGCCCGGCTGCACCCGCTGCGGATGCCACCGTGATGATCCCGACGGCGGCCACGAACTCGCCTCGAGCAGCGCGCCGACAGGTTTCTCGCCGATCTATCTGGTCGGCGTCGGCGCCGACGGGCAGCCACCAGCAGTGACGGTGCCGGCCCGGGTGCGGCGAAACACGCTGCTCATCGGGCGTATCGGGGCCGGCCCCGCCGCGGTATCGAGGCCTGTCCGGCAGTCACGGTGCCAGGGCTCACGGGTGGGCGATCGGTATCGGACCTCGGTGTGTGTACCGGCCGAACGCTTCGATGCTGTCCGGTACGAACCGGTGCCGGCGGATCAGATCGGGCAACCGCGTGTCCGGTACCCAATCGTGCCAGGCGATCTCGGAGGGATCCGGGGTGATGTCGCCGCCGATGACGATTTCGTGCAGCCCCAGCCAATAGGGCGCGATCGCGCCCCGGCACCGGAATTTGAACAGGAACCGCGGCCGGCCGGTGATCGTGAGCTCCTCGGCCAATTCGCGGGCGGCAGCTTGCTCGTAGGACTCGCCGACCGCCGGTGGCGGTGGCCATGGCCGCCACCGCCCCGTACAAATCCGAATGCTGCGCGTATGGCAGGAACCGTTCGATCGGTTCGCCCGAGCGATCGATCATCGCCAGTGCTTGCTCGAACGCGAGCAGCCCGGAGAGGAACACGGAGAGGACGGCCTGGTAATACAGCTGCGCAATCCGCACATCCCCGCCCAGGTACTCGGGTCGGCCGAGCGGGCGCAAGCAGCGAACCCACGCCCCCACGGGCAGCGCCGAATTCCTCCATGGCGATGACCTTTTCCGGGCTGCGGTTCCAGACGGTGACCACGGGGTCCGAAGCACGCAACCGCTCGACCATCGCCTGCGCCATCGGGCCCAGACGATGACCGTTACCGAACGGGCTGCTAGAGACATGAATGTGTGTCCTCAAAGTGGGGTTGGGGATCGGCTCGGCGCCGAACCCGATGCCTGCCGCCGCGGACAACATCGGGCAACACCACACTTCGAGATTCGGTTACTTACCCCGAGGTTCGGAACAAGCTCAGAAAGACGCGAATCCGGAGTAAGTGGTGTGAATCACCCACTCGACCGCAGTCTCCACAACTCGTCTCGCCCAACAGGTGACAACCCGTCGTCCCGCACCGAACCATCCACGCCGACATGTTCATCCGCGCGGCGGTGCAGTGACCGGTTGAGCTCGAGATCAATTTGTGAACAGCGCGAGCGGAAGGTGCTTCGCTCGGTTGCGGGCGCGCGGTCGGCCGGACCTCGCGCCGCGCGCGAAACTAGGCCTTCTCCAGGTGGAGTGAGACGTAATGGCCGAAGCCCGCACGGCGCGCGAAGCGGACGGGTCGTCGCTGGTATTCGGCGAAGCCGAACTTGCGGTAGAGGCTGAGCGCGGGCGCATTGGTGTCTTTGATCTCGCGCAGGATGAACTCGTCGTAGCCGGGAAGGGCGATGATGTGCCGTATCAGTGCGGTACCCACCCCACGTCCCTGGTGGGCCGGGACGGTGGTGACGAAGGCGATCTCGGCCAGTCCCTCCCGCGCCTCATCGGGTGCGCCGAGGAATTGCGAGCGCACGATCGGATAGCTGATGGTTCCGTGAAGGAGCCCGAGGTGGCGGCGGAACTCTCGCGGTCGGGGTGCGAAGCACTCTTGATCACCGGTGGTGACCGAGGCGACGGCAGCGGGTTCACCGTCGACCGAAGCGACGACGAATCGCTCCAGCAGGAGCATGTGCTCGAACGCCGCGGCCAATTTCTCCGGGTCGGAGGAGAAGAAGGCGAAGTCTTCGGCGAATCCCCGCACCAGCACCTCGGTGATCCGGCGGCGGTAGCTCTCGCCCAGCGTGTCACCGTGTTCGATCTCGATCATCCAGTTCGTCCTTCTGTCAGCAGTTTGAGTACGACGCCGGCATCCGGGGCTGTGAACCCTGCACCGAGGGCGATCCGAATCGAGGTGAGGCCGCCGAGCATCGCGAAGTAGCAGGTCGTGAGTTGAGCCGGATCACCGCGACCGAACTCGCCGGCCGCTTGGCCTCGACGGATCAGATCTTCGAAAGCGCGCCACATCGAGCGGTGGGCGGCGTGGAGTCGAGCAATCGATGCGGCCGGGGTACCGGCGGTGACGCCTTGGTTGATGACGATCATGAATTCCGCGGCGCCGTCGTCGGCACTGAGACCGGACAGGTACCGGACGGTGAATTGCCGGATCGTCTCGACCGGTCCGGCTGGGCCGGACAGCTCCTGGGTCAGGGCGACGAGACCGGTCAGCGCCTGGTCGAGCAGGTCGGCGTACAGCGCCTCTTTGGTCGGATAGTGGCGGTAGATCGTGCCGATACCGACGCCGGCTTCGACCGCGATATCGCGGATGGCCGATGCGGCGTACCCGCGCCGGGCGAAGACCCGCACGGCCGCGGTCTGCACCGCGCTCCGTGTCGCCGCGGTCAGGGCCGCACTCTGCTCAGCGGTGCGTGCCACGTCTCCCCATCTATGTAATGAACAAATGTTCATTACATAGTAGCGCACAGGGCATCAACGGCCGGACTACCCATCGCTGAACAGCGATGATCGCGACGCCGGATGTCCGAGAATGCGTCAATTGACGAAGAGTGCTGGAGCTCAGGGCCGTCCAGAGTGTCGGCGTGGTGACTACCGACTACGAGCCTGGTGATGTCGTCCTTTCCCGGGCGGCCCGTTCTCGGGCCTGTGCGGCGTCGTGCGCGAAGTCGACGCCCGGATTCGGAGCTCCGCCCGGCCTTCTACGAGGGGCCCGCTCATCGGGCAGGCGGCGTGCTACGAACTCGCCGGCACGCCATGACCGTCGGGTTCGACGAGGTCGAACTGATCCAGATGCCCCAGCAGGTCTGTTCGGCGATCATCGAAGAGTAGTCAAGCGTGAAGGATGTCCCGAACGGCAATGCCAGAATTCGATACAGGCGCTGGACATCGGCTTCGGTGTAGCGCACCAACTCGATGTGGTCGTAATGATGCAACGTCCGGACCGTCGATCCGGCCGCGGTCGCGAGCGGCCACGCCGAACCGAACAAGCCGAGTGGGGATGCCCGCACCCGGTTTCCGCTGGGGCGCGGCGGGTTCCGAAGTCAGGCGGGCAGGTTCGGTTCGGCGGCGATTTCGTTGATATCGGCGGTTTCCAGGACTCGCCGGTGTGCGCCGGCGCGGGTGACCTCGAGCATGGCTTCGCCGATGCGCAGGCTGGAGGTGACATATCGTGGCGCTACTCGCCGGAGCAGCGGGGCCAGCGGTGTGACGATCCGGTAGAGCAGCACGTATGGCTTGGTTTTCGCCGTGGTGCCGGGAAGCGGCAGAATGAACGCCGGCCGGAACATGTATGCCCGGGAGGTGAGGTCGAGCAGGGCGTTCTCGACTTCTCCTTTGATCCGGGCCCACATCATGCGCGAGGTGCCCGTACCGTCGGTGCCGGCACCGGAGACGTAGCAGAAGGCGAGGTCGGGATCGGCGGCCAGTAGCGTGCGAGCGGCGGCGAGGGTGAAGTCGTAGGTGATAGTGCGGTAGTCGGTTTCGCTCATGCCCAGCGCCGAGGTGCCCAGACAGAAAAAGCAGGCGTCGTAGCCGGTGAGCCGGGTCTGCAGGGCGGTGAAATCGGTGAAGTCCTGGTGATCGATCTCGTGCAGTTTCGGATGGGTGCGGCCGGTCGGTGTGCGGCCGATGGCGAGGACTTCGGTGACCGCGTCCTCGCGCAGGCATGCTTCCAGGACTCCTTGGCCCACCATGCCGGTGGCGCCGAAGATGATGATGCGCACTGTGTTCCTCTTGCTCGTGGGGTCGTGTAGTTCGTGGCGCCGAGGTCAGTCGATGGAGTAGGTGACGCCGGTCAGTTCTTCGGAGACCTGCCACAGCCGCCGAGCCAGATCGGTGTCGTGGGACTGCTTGCTCGATTCGACGCGGATGGGATGGCCCTGGATACCACCGGAGCCACTCGGCCCGTAGTACTGCCCGCCCCGCACCTCGGGGTCCGTCGCGGCGCGCAGCGTGGCCAGGGCGCCCATGCGCGCGGACTGCGATATCAGTTTGATGGCCGGCACCCGCAGCACGGCGGGCAGGTGGCGGCCCAGCTCGGTGTTCGCCCCGCCCGGGTGGGCGGCGACGGCGAGCGTATCCCGCCCGGCGGCGGTCAGGCGGCGCTGCAGTTCATAGGTGAACAGTAGATTCGCGAGCTTGGATTGGCCGTAGGCGCCGACGCGGCTGTATCCGTTGTCCCAGTTCAGATCGTCGAAGTGGATCGCGGCCCGGATACGGTGCCCGATACTGCTGACGGTGACCACCCGCGACCCGGCCACGGCCGTCAGCCGGTCGAGCAGCAGGCCGGTCAGGGCGAAATGCCCGAGGTGGTTGGTACCGAACTGCAGCTCGAAACCGTCGCTGGTCTTCTCCTTCGGCGGATACATCACCCCGGCGTTGTTGATCAGCAGATCGATACGCGGATACACGGCCTTCAGCTCCGCTGCCGCAGTGCGGACCCCGGCCAACGATCCCAGGTCCAGCTGTTGCAGTTCGAGGTGTGCGCCCGGGATCGCCGCGGCGATCCGGTCCACCGCGGCCTTGCCCTTGTCGAGGTTGCGCACGGCCAGCACCACACGGGCGCCCTCGGCCGCCAGCGCGGAAGCCGTTTCGAAGCCGAGCCCGGAGTTCGCGCCGGTCACGATCGCGGTGCGACCGGTTTGGTCGGGGATATCGATGGTGCTCCATTTACCCATGACCGCTCCTCGATAGAATCGAACCGGGGCGAGCGCCCCGCTTATGTTCGACTATACGGAACGCGCGCCCCGTTTGCCGGTGGGGTGGCGCACAGGAGGTGACTTCGATGGGCGACCCCGCCAAACCGCTACGCGCCGACGCGGCCCGCAATCGGGAACTGGTGCTCGAAACCGCGTACGCGACCTTCGCCGCCGAAGGGCTGTCGGTCCCCATCGACGAGATCGCCCGCCGGGCCGGTCTCGGTGCGGGCACCATCTACCGGCACTTCCCCACCAAGACCGCCCTGTTCGCCGCGGTGATCGAACACCGCCTTCAGCAAATCGTCACCGCGGGCCGCACTCTGCTCGACGCCGGCGAACCCGCGCAAGCCCTGTTCGGGTTCATCCGGGCCATGGCCCTGGACTGGGGTGCCGCCGATCAAGGCCTGACCCAGGTCATCGCAGGCGACGGTATCGACCTCGACGAACTCGCCCCCGACGCCGAAGCCCAATTCCTGACCCTGCTCGGCGAACTCCTCACCGCCGCACAACAGGCCGGCACCGCCCGACCCGACCTCACGGTCCGGGAGGTCAAAGCGATCACTGTCGGCTGCCAAGCCGTGCAGAGCCACACCCCCGACGTCGCCGACCGCGTCATCGACCTCATCCTCACCGGACTCCGCGCAGAGTCCTGAGCCGCAAACCGGGCGGCGTTCGGCGAAGGCCGGCTGCGGACAAGTACGAGATCGTCGAGGAGGCGGAGACGAAGCGGTATTTCGATCGGGTCCAGTTCTTCACGCCCGAACGACTCACTGCGGAGTCGAACGAGGCCGGACCAGCTCCCGTCGAGATACTCGGCGACGTCGCCGGCGCTCCGTATGACTCTGCTGCGCGCCAGTTCGCTTCCGTCTCCGGATTCGCGCGCTGAAGGAGATCGGTTCAGCTGCTCGGGAAATACTTCTCCAGATCCGCGGCATGGCGGCGGATCCGCGCACATCCCTCGGCCGGGTCGATCGGTGAACGCAGGATGGGCTTGAACGTAGTCGCGCTCCCAGCGGATATCTCGACAATGGTGTCGCAGCCACCGCGGGTGCCCGGTTGCTCGAAAGCGCGGCGGGTGCAGATGGACAGCGGGGTGACCGGACCCGCCTCGGAGCGTCTCGAGTACGTGTCGTCATAGGTGTAGCCGGTGGATATGACGACGACGCGGTACCCCGGTGGGTCCGATTCCCATGAGCATGCCTGAATATCCTCGTAGTCGAGAAAGTGGTCTCCGGTCTTCGAATTCAGATCGGTGCCGGAGAGCGCGGCATCGGACAGGGCGCAGGGAAGCCACGCGGGTTCCGGGATGATTGTGCTGGTAGGGGTCGGCGGCTCGGCCGGCTCGAGCTCCGATGCCGGGACCACGCATCCGGTGGTACACAGAGCCACGCCGGTCGCCAGGCACACGCCGCGCAGCTTCTTCGTCAGGTTCATCCCGACCCCCGCGACCTACTCCGTCGATGACCAGTTCTTCGTAGCAGATCGCGGTGCGCGTCGCACTCCGATTCGATTGCGTAACAAGCAACCACGCGCGATCCCGGTTGCCTGCGTCCAGGAGTCGGCGAGTCATTCCGGGTATGCGCCGGGCGCGGTGCGCCAGTGTTGCGCGGACCGGATGATGTCGGTGCCGATGTGCTCGAGAAACCGGGCTGCTGCCGCGAGGCGGTTTCCGGCAGGGGTGTCGGTGCCGAGCGCGTTCGCGCCACGGAGCGCGGTGGCGGCGAGACGCTGGTTGGCGTGGGCGCTGGCCAGGACGGTGCGGTATCCCGCGTCGTCGTCTATGAAATAGCGCTGGCGTCTGCTGGTGGCGTCGCGGCCGCGCTGGAGCAGGCCTTGCTCTTCCAAGAGTTTGACAGCGTGCGACACCGTGGCGGCACTGATTCGAAGGTGCTGTGCCAGTTCAGCGGCGGTGCGGCTACCGGTCTCCGAGGTGTACAGGCAGGCCATGACGGCGGCGGCGGTGCGTGGTACGCCCGTCTGGACCAGGGCGGCAGCCAGGTCGTCGGCGACTGCGGTCGTCGTTTCGGGGTCGGGTCCGGCGCGCCCACTGTTCGGTTGCGACGCGCCGGTACTCGGCCGGCGCCGCGCACGGTGGGTCGTGGCCAGCTGTGCCAGGTCCGCGCGATAGCGGCCCGGACCGCCGTTGCGCGCGACTTCGCGGCTGATCGTGGAGGTGGGGCGGCCGAGTCGCCGGGCGATTTCGGCGTGATCCAGTCCCCGTATCAACCCGGCGGCGATCTGCTGCCGGTCTGTTCCGGTCAGTCTGCGTCCCGGCATTGCCCGCCCTCTTGTCCCGGTGGTCCACGCGAGTATGCGCGGGAGCCTGAGTAGTTGCAACACCGATCGGTTCGTACGGCATTAATCGGCATGGTCATTGCAACTCTCAACAGGGCATTGAGCAGCGTAGATATTATCAATCGCCCGTGCTGTGGCTGGTTTCTGTTTTTCCTTCTGCTTAATTTCGAAGTGCCGGACACCGCGTTCGGCAGACAAGTGAGGAACGCAGCCGTGCGAGCACGAGGTATCACCTATGACACAGGTTTCTCTCCCGGCGGGCGGAGTACCCGGCCGGCTTTCGATCCCGGCGCGGCGCGGCGGGAGCTACGCGTCATCGCCGATGAGCTGCACTGCGACGCGGTCCGGATCACCGGCGATGACCCCGAACGCCTGAGCGTCGCGGCACGGCACGCCGCCGACGCCGGGTTGGAGGTCTGGTTCTCCCCCTTCCCCTGTGAACTGTCCGCCGCGCAGCTGCTGCCGTATTTCGCCGACTGCGCGGATCGGGCCCGATCGGTAGGAGCCGAGGTCTTCGTCGCCGGCTGCGAATGGAGCCTGTTCGCTGCGGGCTTCCTGCCGGGGCTCGACACCTTCGCCCGGATCGAGTCCTTCACCAGCGGTGAACCGGCGGCCCTGACTGCCCTCGCCGAGGCGAACATCCGGATCAACGCCGCGCTGGCCGAGACCGCGTCCACGGTGCGCGAGCGTTTCAGCGGCGAACTCACCTACGCCGCCGGCACCTGGGAAGATATCGACTGGTCCCCTTTCGACATCATCGGCGTGGACGCCTACGGCGACCCCGCGGACCCCGCCTACCGGGCGGGCCTACGAACACTGCGCGAACAGGGCAAACCGATCGCCGTGACCGAGGTCGGCTGCTGCACCTACCAGGGTGCGGCCGAACGCGGCGGAATGGGCTGGGCGATCGTCGACCACGACGCCGATCCACCCCACATCGACGGTGACTACGTCCGCGACGAAGACGAACCGGCCCGCTATATGCGCGACCTGTTCCGACTCTTCGAAGAAGAATCGGTGGACTCTGCGTTCTGGTACACCTTCGCCGGCTTCGACCTTCCCCATCACCCGGACCCGCATCTCGACCTCGACCTGGCCTCTTTCGGCGTATGCAAGGTCATGCCCGACGGCACCCTCGCCCCGAAGCGCTCCTTCCGGACACTCGCCGAGATCTGTCGGCGACCGGCAACGCCGTCCAGCGCGCCACCGGAGCAGGAACAGAGGACCGTTCGATGACCGGACGGCACGCGCCGGCGATCCGGGTACAGGGCCTGGAGAAGGCCTACAACAAGTTGGAAGTGCTGCGTGGCGTGGACTTCGAGGTCGAGCGAGGCAGCATTTTCGCCTTGCTCGGCTCGAACGGCGCCGGCAAGACCACGATCGTGCGAATCCTGTCCACATTGCTCAGAGCCGATGCGGGCACAGCCGCAGTGAACGGGTTCGACGTCGCCACCCGACCGGGCGATGTGCGCAAATCCATCAGTCTCACCGGGCAATTCGCCGCCGTCGACGAAATCCTCACCGGCCGCGAGAATCTCGTACTGATCGCGAAATTGCGACACGTGTCCGGCGCGGACACGGTCGCCGGCGATCTGCTCGAACGTTTCTCGCTCACCGAGGCGGCTTCGCGGAAGGTGGCGACATACTCCGGAGGCATGCGCCGCCGCCTCGACATCGCCATGAGCCTCATCGGCGACCCACCGGTCATCTTCCTGGACGAGCCCACCACCGGGCTCGACCCCCGGGCACGCGTCGAGGTGTGGCAGGCGGTCCGGGAGCTCGCGGAGAGCGGCACCACAGTACTACTCACCACCCAATACCTGGACGAGGCCGAACAACTCGCCGACCGGATAGCGATCCTGCACCGGGGTCGCGTCATCGTCGACGGCACTCTCGCCGAGCTCACACAACTCCTTCCGCCCGTCGAGGTCCGATACGTCGAGAAGCAGCCGAGCCTCGAAGACGTCTACTTCGCCCTCGTCGGCGACGGAGATATCGAGGGCGCCCCCGGTAACGACCGCCGCGCGGCGGAGACGAAGTAGGGAATCGATATGACCACGCGTTTCTTCGCCGATACCGTGCTGCTTCTGGGGCGATCCCTGCGCCACATCACGCGCAGCGCCGACACCATCATCACCACGACGATCATGCCGATCGCTTTCATGCTGCTGTTCGTCTACGTCTTCGGCGGCGCGATCGAGTCGGGATCGGAGCCGTACGTGCAGTATCTGTTACCAGGCATTCTGCTCATCACTGTCGCTTCGGGCATCGCCTACACCGCGTTCCGGCTGTTTCAGGATATGAAAAGCGGCATCTTCGAGCGGTTCCAGTCCATGCCCATCGCACGATCGTCCCTCCTGTGGGCCCACGTGCTGACTTCGCTGGCCGCCAACCTGATTTCGCTGGTGGTCGTAGTACTCGTCGCCGTGCTCATGGGTTTCAGGTCAGGCGCCGGAGTACTGGCCTGGCTCGCGGTCGCCGGCCTCCTGGTCCTGTTCACCCTCACGCTGACCTGGATCGCGGTCATCCCCGGTTTGACCGCGAAGACCCCCGACGGCGCGAGCGCATTCTCCTATCCACTGATCTTCCTGCCGTTTCTCAGCTCGGCTTTCGTACCCACCGAAACCATGCCGGGACCCCTCCGCGCCTTCGCCGAGAACCAGCCGGTGACCTCCATCATCGACGCCATCCGTAACCTGCTCAGCGGGCAGCCGGTCGGCCGCGATATCTGGATCGCCACCGGCTGGTGTGTCGCTGCCCTCCTCCTCGCCTACCTCTTCGCCACGGCCATCTATCGCCGCAAGATCTCCTGAGGTCGATATGCGGGCACAAGGCCTCAGCAGACTGATGTCGAGGATCCGTGACACGCTGGCAAGAGACTTCCTGGGTCTCGGGAGATCCCCATCTCTTCCCGAGCGCACCACCGCGAGCACCCTCCGGAGGGCGGAGCGTCGCCACAGCGACAGCGAGCGATCCGCGGCAGGACAGATCGACCACCGAGAGGACGGCCCATGGACGGGCGGCCTTCTCGATATCCGTTCCAGAACAAGGCAGAGCGATTCCGACGTGTACGGAAACAACACAGCGGCGATGTGGGCCGCAACCCTCTTTCCAGCCGTACCAGCGCGGACAGAAGTTACCTCCGTCGCTGGTGCAGTTGCCGGCCTGGCGAATATGGCTGGCACGCATCGATCGCGAGCCGGTCGGAGCGGCCTGCATCTACTATGACGGCAAAGTCCTCGGTGCCTACTGGGTGGCGACTCTTCGCGAGCAACGGTTCAAAGGCATTGCCCGCGGACTCATGAGCACGGCGTTGGCGGCGTACCCGGACAGTCCGGCGACCTTGCTCGCCACCGCGGCCGGACGGCCGTTGTACGAGTCGATGCATTTCGGGACCGTTCGCGAGGTGACCTGGGTCCGCGGCAAAGCCTCCTGACGTGCATGTGGCCGCTGGTGGTAACAGACGGTCCGGGTAGCCGGGGGCCGCTCCGGACGGTTATGGAACCGGAACCATTTCCGGATGCAGCAAGGTGCCCGGTTCCTGGATGAGCTGGTCGTATCGACCCAGGGCCGTGTCGAAGAAGCCGCGTAGGTAGGCGTTCTGCAGGCCGAGGGAGAGATTCGGATCGATGGTGCCGACCACCTGGGACGCGATATCGGCGGGGAGGAGATGTGCGGCCACCAGTGGCGCGGCGATGAGTTGGTTGTCGCAGAACGAATGATGCTGCGCGCCTTCGAGCCGAAAATGGACCTTCGGTCCGCGCCCGGTGGCCCAGAGCTGTTGCCAACTCGGTACATCGTCTCGGTTTCCGCCGTCACCGCTGATCAGCATGAACGGGCGGTCCAACCCGTCCGCTACGGCCGAACCCCACAGGTGGCCGTCGAGATCGGCTGCGGCCGCGATCCGGGGGTCGTCGTGCATTGCCTGGGCCGCGGTAGCGCCGCCCAGGGAATGTCCGAACATCACGACCTTCGACATATCGAGTATCCCGGGGAGGTCCACGGGCAGCGGGGGCCCGCCGACGGCCGGGTTGTTCCCCGCGGCGATATCGGCGACCTTGTCGAGCACGAACCGGGTGTCGGCCACCCGCGTCGTCAACGCGGTGATGATCTGGGCCTCGGCCGCGGCGGGGTCGGCTGCCGGCGGCAGCACGCTCTGTTCGATCCGGCCGCCGGGGAATTCCGTCGCGGCTGCTTCGTACGTATGGCTCATGGTGACGACGACGAAACCGTGGCCGGCGAGATCTTCGGCCTGCGCGGTGCTGATTTCACGCGGCATGCCCAGCCCCGGTGAGAACACCACGACCGGGCGGCGCCCGCGGGACACCTCCGCGGCCGCACCGATATGCCCGTGACCGGGCGCCCACGTCCATCGCTTCTCCGGCGAGGCACCGATCTCGACCAGGCCGGCGTCATATATCCGGGCGACGCCGGGCGAGAGCCACGGCCGCACCGGAACATCCGCCGTATCGGTGGCGGGATACCAGACACTGACCATCAGCTCACGCGGATCGGCCGGGCTGTACGGATCGGGCCGCGCGGTATCGACCAGGTGCAGATCCACCACGCCGACCGCTTCGGCGCCGGCCGGCTCCGGCAGGGTCAGGAGCACCGAACCCGGCGGCGGCGAATCCGGTTCGGCTCGGGCGACGACACCCATCGGCACGGATACCAGTACGACCAGAACACACGCGAATCGAAAAAGAATCTTCCACACAACGCTTCCCCTCCCCAGCGCCTCGAAGTGCCCACCTTCGGCCGTCGCAGTCTAACCCCGGCCCGAGGCGGAAGCCGCGCGAACGAACACCGTGATCCGACCGGCGGGGAGCGAATCCGCCGAACCCGCGCGGCAATCGGCCCCCCGGACGCTGCGGGTCACCGTTGTGGTTGTCCCGGCAACCGAGCTCGCGAAGTGGTTCAGGGCCAACGGAACTCGTGGGGCCGATCGGTCCAGATTTCCGACCAGTTCCACAGCGGTTGCAGGGCTTCCCCGAGGCGAACTCCGGCGATGGTCAACTCGTACGAGCCTTTCGGGCCGTGCTTTTCCAGCAGCCCGGCCGCCTGGAGCTGCTGGAGCCGGTTGGACAGCATGCTCGACGAGCAGTTGCCCATCCGCCGACGTAGTTCCAGGAACCCCAGCGGGCCGGGTTCGAGCTCCCACACCACTCGCAGCATCCACCGCTGCCCCAGCAGGTCGACGGCCGCCAGGATCGGTGCGTTACCGGACTCGTCGGCCGGCCCGCGATCAGTTGCGCTTCTCATTTCGAAGCACCATAGTTGCTTCTCGATCAGAAGCATCACGGCCGAGCGAGGGGAACACCCGATGGACCGAGCGGACACGTCGACCCGAAGAATCGTGCTGGTAACAGGCGCCTCACGCGGTATCGGAGCCACCACCGCCCAGCAATTGGCCGCCCCGGACACCCATGTCCTGGTGAACTACCGCGAGAAGATCAAACGAGCGCAGACGGTGGTCGACGCGATCAACGGTGCCGGCGGCAGCGCGTCGGCGGTCGGCGCGGACCTGTCCGACGACACCGCGGTCACCGAGATGATCGACCACATCCGCGACCGGTACGGCCGACTCGACGCACTCGTACTCAACGCCTCGGGGGGACTCGAACGCGGCGCCGACCCCGGTTACGCCCTTCGCCTGAACCGCGACGCCCAGGTCCGGCTCGCCACCCTCGCCCTGCCGCTCATACCGCCCGGCGGGCGGATCGTATTCGTCACCAGCCACCAGGCGCACTTCCACCTCGGCGGCGGTCCGCTGCCCGACGGGTACGAGCCGATCGCCGCGAGCAAACGCGCCGGCGAGGACGCCCTGCGCGCCCTCATCCCCGAATTCACCAACCGCGGAGTCGGGTTCGTCGTGGTCTCCGGCGATATGATCGACGGGACGATCATCATCCGGCTGCTGGAACGCCGGGATCCCGACGCGGTCGCCGCCCGCCGAACGCACGGGCCACTCCCCACCATCGACGATTTCGCCGCCGCCATCGTCACCGCGATCGACACCCCCGCGACCAGCGGGCACACCTTCCTCGTCGGCGGGCAGGACTACCGCACCGCGCTGCGCTGAACCGCCGCGGTGAGGCGCACGAACCTGCGAGTCGACCCGCGCCGTGGGCACGGCAGCTGCGCGACGGAAGCCGTCGGCGTACCGTCGAGTTTGTGAGCAGGGACGCCGTGCCGGCGGCAGCGGTGGAGGGCTCGGGCCGGTGGGCCCGGGTGTTCGCCGTGCTGTACGACCCGCTGCTGTGGCTGGGCGAGAAGTCGGGTATGGGTGCGCGTCGGCGGGATCTGCTCGGGCGGGCGCGGGGGCGCACTGTCGAACTCGGCAGCGGTACCGGCCTCAACCTGCAGTACTACCCCGACAGCGTCGACGACTTGACCCTGACCGAACCGGAGGCCGCGATGCGGGTGCGGTTGGCGCGACGGCTGCGCGGTAACGGGCGCGGGGCGCGTGTTCTCGACGCCCCGGCGGAACGACTGCCGTTCCCGGACGAATCCGTGGATACGGTCGTGTCGACGCTCGTATTGTGCACCGTCGACGACCCCGGCCCCGTGTTACGGGAGGTCGAGCGCGTATTACGCCCCGGCGGCCGGCTGCTGTTCCTCGAGCACGTACGTTCGCGGTCGCCGCGGCTCGCCGCGTGGCAGGACCGCCTCGCCGGCCCCTGGCAGCGGTTCGCGGAGGGTTGCCACTGCAACCGAGCCACCCTCGAGCTGATCCGGGCGCACGGGCTGGCAGTCGGCGACGTGCAGGAAGGCACGTGGCGACGTATGCCGCCGATCGTGCGGCCGCT